>NZ_JBALNQ010000010.1:301899-304070 GCF_036961885.1 Neobacillus niacini
TGCCTCTATTACTTTTTTTACCATTCGTTTTATTTGCGACTATTGGACTCCATACGCTGGGAATCATTATTTCTGTTACCCTCACGACCAAGTGCTCCATCATCGGTGATAACTTGAACAGATCTCCCATTTGCTAATGGCTTAACAGCACTCTGAATGGCTCTTTTGGTTTCCTCAGCTCGAGCATTATCGGCTAATTTAACAGAAACCATCACAGAATTACCATAAAGAACAGACCGAACTTGCTGAACATTGTCAATGTCTGCTACCTTACTTTTAATTTGTTCCGTTACTTTATCTTGATACTCTGGGTTCGTTGTTGTACCAGTATTTCCTAGTCTTTGATTTAAATGACCATGATAATTCGCATCACTGGTACTAAAACGGTTATCCCGTTGAAAAAAGTTTTGATCATTCGTTGCGAGCGGCTTTGTCGGGTTAGGTGGATTTCCATTTCGATCTCTTTCACTAAAAAAATTTCTTCGCCTTTCATTATTTCCTTGGTTTTCTACTCCAAGAGTGTGGTCCATTATTTCTGTGAATGGACCATCATTGTCCCCAGGCATCCCATTGGTTCCATTTTTATGATTTTCATTGGAATAGTAGCCAACTGGCTGCCCTATATTTTTGTGACCTTTATCCATCGCAGTACGGTCATCATTTGCACAACCTGACAGCCCAACAGCCAATAAGGCGGACAGAGGAATCATCCACTGTTTCAAATTCAAGCGAAAAACCCCCTCTATGATGCGTGAGCATAATAAGTATGCTCACGATTAGGGTGTGAACTTTGAGGGGGTTTCATTCTGCCAGAATAGACCATGAAATTCAGTTCATCATCATTTTTAAAGTATCAACGAATCTTTTCCGAGAGTAAAACTGACCAATCGTTAAATCCATAACATGGTTGTATTTGTTTTGGTCCCGATAGGAACCTTCACGAATTAGCCGGTTCCATTCACGAAAAATATCTGCAGGAAATGCTAATGCAAACAGGAATTCCTTTTTGTCTAACAATTTTTCGAATGTTGAAAATTGAGCGAGCCTATCCATTGACCAGTCCAAATTGGGAAGAATTCGATTAGCGTATTGTAAATAATCTAAGGACGGTGGACCAATACTAATTAAATCAAAATCAATTAGATGTACTATTCCTTTTGAATCACGCAAAAAGTTGTGATGTGCCACATCACCATGAAGGACGCAAAATGGTTCATTGATAAAAAGGGAAGGATCTTTATCCATACCAGTTAAAGACCAGTTTGCCCAATCCATCAATTCGGTTATGAATGCTTCATTCACAAAGTATTTTAGATGTGAAATATTTGAGGAAAAGGTCTTTCTTCTTTCCCTCCATTTTTTAAAAATCATTCCTCTTGGAATTATAGTTCGGTAACGTGTCTCAAACGTGGAGGTTATAAAGTGAAATTGTTCTAAAAGCTCAAGTCCCTCATACATATTTTTTTGAGAATGAAAGGAAAAAGGGATTTTATTGGGTGGTATATATTCCATACATCCAAAATAGGACCCCTCAAAAAAGAGCGGGTCGATTAACTGAGGATGGACAAAAAGATAAGTTTTTAAAAATCCCTCTTTTCTAAGGGTTGCCGTGAATGCTTCTTGAAGCTGGAGGCGTTTGTTGGTTTGAAATCCTTTTATCATATATTTATTTTTATCTGTCTTTATCAAAATTACATTTTTTCGAAATGGAACCATTTCAACAATATTTTCTTTAAATTTCGAACGTAAATAAGAGAGGAGACGAATGAAGTAATCATCGTCTCCTTTTTGATTAAAAATCATACTCATTGCTTTCATCATCGTATCGCATCATCCCATCCATTGGGGCCATTCCATATGGGTTCATGTACGGTGGCTGCGCTACATTTGCAGGTCCTGTATACGGTGCACTGTATATAGGAGGGGTTGGCGGTATAAAGGCTGGTGCCATTGCTTGCGGTTCTGGCCCACCGCATCCACAGTCACCACCCGCTCCTACTGGTACCCCCCCTTGAGCAGGGAAAGGCTGTTGCATGGCAGGCATTTGACCGCCTCCATATGGCATTCCCATATCTGGAGATTCAAAATCTTGAGCTCCCATTACACGTGGAGATTGCCCCATTTGTGGGTAGCCGTATGGCATTTGACCATATGGTCCTCCCATTCCTGGT
>NZ_JBALNQ010000010.1:304146-336925 GCF_036961885.1 Neobacillus niacini
CTCCCATTCCTGGTTGGCCAAAACCTTGACCCATTGATCCTCCCATTCCTGGTTGGCTGAAGCCTGGGTTCATCATTGATCCTCCCATTCCTGGCTGACTGAAACCTGGGTTCATCATTGGTCCTCCCATTCCTGACTGGTCGAAACCTGGGTTCATCATTGGTCCTCCCATTCCTGGCATACCCTGTGTTTGAGGATTGAACCAATTTTTACCCGTACCAGTTGGTGATTCTACATGCATACCTTCCGGACTTTCATCAAAATAAGGCATTTGGCTCGTTCCTTGCATTTGTCCGCCCATCGGCATTTGGCCCATTCCTGGCATTTGACTGCCCATTGGCATTTGACCCATTCCCTGCATTTGACTGCCCATTGGCATTTGACCCATTCCCTGCATTTGACCATAGCCTGTCGGTTCCATATATGATCCTTGCATTGGGTTTGTCAACGGTAATTGCGGCATAAAGGCTGAAGATTCATCATCAAATCCATGCTGCATAAATTCTGCACCAGCAACACCTGGCATTGGTCCAGATTGAGCAGGGAACATATTTGGCATCTGTTGCATTGCTGCTCCTTGAACTTGTGGATATGGCATAATTGACATTGGTGGACAAGGAGGCGGCGGACACCATTGTGGTGGTGGCGGACAAAACCCTGATCCAGGCATTACTGGTGTTACTGGAACACAATAATCTTGAGGCATTTGCATTTGCGGCTGCTCATACATTGGAGATTCCTCATGCATTACTGGGTTTTCTTTCTGTGGTACTTTTACTTCAGGAAGTATGTTAGTAGGTTTAAGCGGCAGCTTAGGCTGTTTAACCTCAATATTGGTCATATTGTTCAAATAATAATTGTTAATATCGATTTCTGGAATGATTTGTAGGGGCATTTTTGGAGTGTATGGTGTTTTCGGAACTTCTTTAATTGGTGCTTCTTTTATTGGAACTTCTTTAATTGGTACCTCTTTTATCGGCGCTTCCTTAATAGGTGCTTCCTTTATCGGAATTTCTTTTACTGGTTTTTCTTTAGCTGGAATTGGTACAGGGATCGGTACTGGTACTACTTTAATTGGAGCCTCTTTTATAGGTGCTTCCTTTATAGGAACCTCCTTCTTTGGAGCTGTTTTAATCGGCATTTCTTTTGGCTTCTCTTTGGTAAACGGTTGCCCAGCAATCGGCATTTCTTTCTTGGCGCCTAAGTTGATTGTGGCCCCCGGCTTTGTTCCCATAGGCACTTCTTTTTTTATTGTGCCACCTGAAGTTGGGACTTTTATTTTCATACCGGGCATAATCATATCAGGGTTGCTGAGCTGTGAATTCATTTTTTTCAGCTCTTCAAAATTCACGCCGTACTTCTTGGCGATTTTCCAAAGAGTATCCCCTTTCTGTACGATATGGATCTTCACTCTGATTTCCCTCCTATGCATAAGTCCATATAGTCTATGTGATGATAGGCAAAGTGCTAACATTCTTCAGAAAAACTTATGCTTTTTTTTAGGAAAATATGAGTCAACCATTAGAAAATAAATATAGATGCAATTTTTTAAAATTGCATCTACTACATTCTCAAGCATTTTCTAACATTCGCTCTAGCGCTAATTTTGCATTTTCAGCAATCTCCGCAGCTACTTTAATCGTGTTATGGGTATCCTCTAGCGTATCTAAGCTCCACACTAAATGTGGAAGGTCAATTCGATTCATCGTCAAACAAGGACACATTTGTGGATTTAAAGAAATAATCTTTTTATCGGGGTGATTCTTGATTAGACGATTAACGAGATTCATCTCAGTCCCGATGGCCCATTCAGAACCAGGCTCTGCTTTTTCAATCGCATTAATAATATAACTTGTAGAACCAGCCATATCCGATAATTCTACAACCTCTCGGCGGCATTCCGGATGAACAATAATCGTCATGTTAGGATATTGACTGCGTGTATCATGGATATTTTGAACCGTAAAGTTTTCATGAACAGAGCAATGTCCTTTCCAAAGGATAACTTTAATTTTTGAAGGTTCACCCTCGTATTCAAGCTGATGGGTAATCGGATTCCAAACAGCCATTTCGTCTAAGCTAACACCCAGATCCGCAGCCGTATTGCGGCCTAAATGCTGATCTGGTAAAAATAAAATTCGTTCTTTTTGGGTAAACGCCCACTTAACCATAGTCTCTGCATTAGAAGAAGTTACGCTTGCACCACCATGTGCACCGACAAAGGACTTAATCGCTGCCGTAGAATTGACATATGTTAATGGAAGAATCGTATCTCCAAAAGTATCCTGCAGGATTTCCCATGCCTTTTCAGTCTGATCAATATCCGCCATATCGGCCATTGAACAGCCTGCGCGCATGTCTGGAAGAATGACCTTTTGGTTATCATTTGTGAGAATGTCTGCCGTTTCCGCCATAAAATGAACGCCACAGAAAACAATAAATTCTGCTTCGGTATTTTCAGCTGATAATTGAGCGAGTTTCAAAGAGTCTCCTGTCGCATCTGCAAACTGAATGACTTCATCTTTTTGATAATGGTGCCCTGGGATGAATAGACGTGAGCCTAATTTGTTTTTCACTTCAATTACCCTTGCCTCTAATTCTTCCTTCGACATTTGCTTGTATTTTTCAGGAATCAGCTTATTTTTTTGCATTGTCGCTAAAATACTCATCATTATTCCTCCCCCTTGCCCCAGTGAACTTTGACGCTTATATCGAGTGCTTTATAAGAATGTGTTAAAAATCCGAGTGAAATATAATCAACACCTGTATCACGATAACTAGCTATATTGGACAATTGAATGCCACCTGAAGCTTCCGTTATGAATCCCGATGGTACCAATTTAATAAGTTCCTTAATCTCCTCTGGTGTACGATTGTCGAACATAATGACATCTGCACCAGCGCTGACAGCTTCTTTAACCTGTTCTTCCGTTTCAACTTCTACTTCTACCTTCACCATATGACCAGCTTTTTTTCGAACACTTTCCACTGCATGCGAAATCGAGCCTGCAAACGAAATATGATTATCTTTAATCATGATTCCATCATATAAACCGAAACGATGATTGTAGCCTCCACCAGTGCGAACCGCATGCTTTTCAAGCATTCTTAACCCAGGTGTCGTTTTCCGGGTATCACATATTTTTGTATGACCACTATCAAGGGTGGCAACAGCTCTCTGAGATAGAGTAGCAATCCCACTCATTCTTTGGATTAAGTTTAAAACTACTCTTTCACCCTTTAATAAATCAGATATTTTTCCAGATGTGGTCGCAAGCTTTTGACCTATCTCAATTGGTTGGCCATCTTTCACAAACACCTGTGTTTTAATCTCATTATTTAACAAATTAAACCCAGTTTTAATGATTTCCTCTCCACAAAAAATCCCATTATCCTTTGAGAGAAAAACAATTTCCCCTTTTGTATCATCTGAAAAAATTAAATCCGTTGTAATATCCTGCTCCCCAATATCTTCTATAAAAAATTGCTCAAGTAGCGAGCGCAGTTTCAATGTGTTCATGGTTCGACTCCATCCCCCAGCTTTTTTTATGAATAATTGATTCGTTTACCCAATGTTCATCGTCTTCGATAGGGTAATCACTTCGATAATGGCCACCACGGCTTTCAGTTCGCATTAAAGCAGATTCGGTAATCAGTTTCGCCGTTATCAGCATAAAAACTTTTGTCATCTCTCCCAATGAGTAACTGCCAATATCGTTTATTTGATTGACATTAAAAGCATCTAACCATGCTTTTTGCTTTTTAAGATTGACCTCATTTCGGACAATCCCGACCCGTTCCATCATTAAACTCTTAATGTCCTGTTTATCAGGTAAAACAACCTTTTTTTGCGGAATGCTCGGACGAGTTACCACTGTCCCAACAACAGCTTCACGGTCCGCCTTATTTAGCAATTTCGATAATTTTTCTCCCATATACAAACCTTCTAATAAAGAATTACTAGCCAATCGGTTAGCACCATGAAATCCTGTGCAGGCAGCTTCTCCAATCGCAAATAGTCCTTTTATAGAAGTCCGTCCGAAAAGGTCCGTTTTGATTCCTCCCATTAAAAAATGACTGCCGGGAGCAACTGGAATTCTTCCCTCTGACAATTGAAGACCATTTTCCTCACAAATTGTGGTGATTGACGGGAATCTTTGCTTAAAGTTTTTTATTTTACTAATATCCAAATATATGTTGCAGCCTTTTTTCAGATAATCATAGATTTCCTGTGAAACAACATGTCTTGGTGCTAAATCTTTAAGTGGATGAACACCTTCCATAATCGGAGTTCCTTCCTCCGTAACGAGAATAGCACCTTCGCCGCGAACAGCTTCAGAAATTAACCCTTTTGTTTCACCATTAAGATAAAGAAGCGTCGGGTGAAATTGGATAAACTCCATATCGACCACTTCAGCACCTGCCAAATAAGCCATGGCGATTCCATCACCGTTAACGGTTTGGGCATTTGATGTGTAAGTGAACAATTGTCCACACCCGCCTGTAGCAATAATCGTATTCCGGCTATAATAGTTCTTAATCGTTCCATCAGATCCTTTTGCTTTAACACCAATACACCGTTTCTCTGAATTCAGCAATAATTCATAAGCAAAAACATCTTCCTCAATGGTGACATGATCCTTCAGCGTGCTAATTAGAAACTCGACGACATTTTTACCCGTGGCATCACCGCCACCATGAACAATTCGCTTTTCGCTATGTGCGCCCTCCATTCCTAATAGCAACTTACCATTTTGATCTTTGTCAAAAACAGCTCCTTGTTCAGAAATGAACTTGATGAGTTGAGGTGCAGCCGTGATAATTTTCTCGACCGTTTCCCGATTATTATGATATCTTCCTGCTTCAAATGTATCGGCAATATGTTTCATAGGATGGTCCTGCTCGCCTATAGCTGCTGCAATGCCGCCTTGGGCAAGATAAGAATTGGTTGTTCTAATCTTCCCCTTTGTGATTATCCTCACATTTAAATCCTTATTTAAAAACGAGGCTAACTGGAGTGCAGCTATCCCACTTCCTAAAATTAACACATCATTTGTCATCATATATAACCCTCCTGTTTAACAGGTGTCTTGACATCTATATTTACATAGATTTAAACTAAATACAAGAATTTTTTATTAGAAAAGCAGAAGGCGTCTAGAGCTAGATCACTATCAAAGTTCAAGAATTGGAGATTACGAATGATATATTTTGATTTTGCGGCAACCACCCCATTAGATTCCGATGCAGCAGAGGTGTTCGTTCAGGCTTCAACAGAGTATTACGGGAACTCAAGCTCCCTCCATGATATCGGCTCACAGGCACAAGACTTACTAGAGAATTGCCGGGAAGAACTAGCAAATCTATTAGGAGTGAATAAAAAAGGCTTATACTTTACAAGCGGGGGTTCTGAGGGAAACTTTTTAGCCATTGAGGCACTACTATCTACACCTAAAAAGCCTGGGAAGCACATTATTGCCGGCCTTGCTGAGCACTCTTCCATTCATGGCGTCCTCAACCGGTTAGAAGAGTATACGATTACCTTTTTGCCACTCAATTCTTCTGGTCTTATTGACTTGGAAGAATTAAAGAATTCGATCACCCCTGAAACCGTATTAGTAACTGTACAGCATGTCAATTCTGAAATTGGTACCATCCAGCCCATTGAAGGCATTGCTCGAATTTGTAAGGAGCACAACATTCATTTTCACAGCGATTTTGTTCAATCGTTTGGAAAACTTGATTTAAAAAAGATTACCCCTCTTGTCAGTAGTTTTTCTTTTTCGGGGCATAAGATTTATGGTCCAAAAGGAGTGGGCGGAGTATATGTAGACCCAGCGATTTCCTGGAGGCCATTTTTTCCAGGTGGTTCACATGAAAGAGGATTCAGGCCCGGAACTGTAAATGTTCCGGCAATTGCTGCAATGGCTGTGGCTGCTCAAAAAACACATGACCATATAACTGAAAGCAATGATAACTTCATTGCGCTCCGTACTGCCTTAGTAGAGGCCCTTGAACCTATTAAGGAATTCGTCCATATCCATCAAGCTGATCCCTCCTCACAGCTACCGTCTATTATCGGTTTGCGCATTTCTGGGATTGAGGGACAATGGATGATGTTGGAATGTAACCGCTATGGGTTTGCCATTTCAACCGGCAGTGCCTGTCAAATTGGTATGCAGTCACCCGCAAAGGTGACACTGGCCTTAGGCTTAAGTCAACAAGCAACAAAAGAGTTTATCCGGATTTCTTTTGGGAATTCAACCAAGAGGGAAGATGTAAGAACGCTTGGGGAAACTATTGTCGATATCGTAAAAAAATTTAAAAGGCTGTGTTAGAATATTAAGATAGGAAAACGAGGAGGGCATTATGACGGATCAAAAAAAAATATTAGGCGATGAAAGGAGAGCTTTCATTCTAGAGCTGTTAAAAAACAGCCAAATTCCGCTTAAAGGAAGCGAATTAGCAGCTCAAACGAATGTAAGCAGGCAAGTAATCGTTGGAGATATTACACTCCTTAAAGCAAGAGACGAACCCATTATCGCAACGAGCCAGGGCTATTTGTATTTTAAGCAAAACGCGGGTACTCCATCTTTTGAACGAACGATCGCCTGCAGACACTTACCGGAAGATACATTAAAAGAGCTAAATTTACTTGTTGATCATGGTGTGTTGGTGAAGGATGTTAAAATTGAACATGCGGTTTACGGTGATTTAACTGCCTCGATAATGGTATCCAATCGCCAAGAGGTCAAACAATTTATCGATAATCTTCAAACGACGAATGCTTCGTTATTATCAGAGTTAACCGGCGGAATTCATCTACATACCATTGCAGCATCCAGTACGCAAACCCTGGACAAAGCGGAAGCAGCTTTGAAGGAAGCAGGGTTTTTAATTGAATACTAAATGATTTTCCCGATTGTGCTCGTAAAAGCATGATCACCAAATTACGGTAACAATCTCGCTTCCATTGTGCCCATAAAAACAAGATCGCCAAATTACGGTAACAATCTCGCAGCCATTGTGCCCTTAAAAACATGATTGCCTAATTACGGTAACAATCATTCTTCCATTGTTCCCAAAATAAATTTATGAAAAAAGTACCGAGCAAAAAATGCCCGGTACTTTTACTATTCCTAAACCATTTTTGATGGGTAGCTGCCTAATAATCTCACTCCACAACCTAGTGCTTCAAGCTCGGCCATTGCACCTGGTATCAATACCTCATCCAGCTTCATTTCCAAATCAATGATGAAAAAATAATTGCCAATCCCCGTTTTCATCGGTCTTGATTCAATTTTAGAAAGATTGATCTTGCGCCATGCAAACGCAGAAAGCACCATATGCAATGTTCCAGCCTTGTCAGTAGGAAGGGTGACCATCAGGGTTGTTTTATAATGAGAGGAACCGCTTATTTCCTCAAAATCCAAACCTTGTTCTGATAAAACAAAAAAACGAGTATGGTTATGATCGAAATCATGGATATCGTGCTGAACAATCGACAACCCGTATTCTTCTGCTGCCAATTCATTCGCGATAGCGGCAACACGCAATTCAGGATGATCCATCACCATCTTGGCTGCTGCAGCCGTTGAGCTGACACTCTCATAAGGAACTCCATGCAGTTGTGTATGTAGGAATTTATGGCATTGGGCAATTGCATGCGAGTGACTATAAACCTTATTAACATCCTGCCAGTCTTCCCGATTATCCGGGTGAACCATTAAATGCTGCTTGATTGGAATGGTGATTTCTCCCACGATCGGCAATTGAACCACATGGGTCAAGTAATCTAATGTAATATTAACGGTTCCCTCGAGAGTATTTTCAACTGGAACCACTGCGATTTCAACTTTTTCACTGACAACAGCATCCATTGATTCAGGAATGGTTCGAAACGGTTCAAGCTCAAATCCAGGAAAAACTTTTTTCACCGCTAATTCAGTGAATGTTGCCTTTGGTCCTAAAAAACCAACTTTCATGTTTTCACACACTCCCCAACAAAAATCTCTATCAGCTGCAAAAATTTACTATGCACCTGTTCCAAGCACTTCCACTTTTTCCACAAATTCAAGCTTTCGCAATTCTAAAAGCAGATCATCGATATCGGTTGAAATTTCAGATGTATTCAGTGAAAGTGTAACATTTGCCCGTCCTTGCAGTGGAATGGTTTGATGAATCGTCAATACATTGCACCCAGAAGAGGCGACTACACCAAGCAGCTTTGATAATGTGCCCGAACGATCTTCAAGATGAAAAAAGAGCGTTACCAATCGTTCCTTTACTATTGTGGAAAATGGAAAAACCGTATCCCGATATTTATAATAGGCACTTCTGCTTAAATCCACTTGTTGAACAGCATCCCAAATAGACTCTGCTTTTCCTCTTTCAAGCATTTCTTTGACATCTAATGTTTTCTTCATAGCCTCAGGCAAGACATCTTCTCGAATTAAGTAAAATTTCTTATCAAATTTTTCATTTTTCATTTCTCTACCCCACCTGACACGAAAAGCGTAAGCGCCTTGTCCAGGGGCGACAGGCATAAGGCGAGCCGGCGAGAAGGTTGATTTTTACCCTCTTGACGGATTGACTTAGACCTGAGAGCCACTAGGCGCTGAAGCTAGACAATTCTCAAAGTCAAATTCATTTACTTATCAAAAAGCGTAAGCGCCAGCCTTTCAATATTGCTGGGCGCTTACTGCTAGAATTTCTACTACTCAACAAACTCAAATTCAAATTCTAATAATTTAACCGTATCCCCATCTTTTGCACCTTTTTTCCTTAAAGCCTCATCTACACCAAGACCACGAAGCTGTCTTGAAAAACGTCGAATAGATTCATCTGTTTGGAAATTCGTCATCTTAAACAGTTTTTCAATCTTTTCACCTGAAACAACAAATGCACCGTCTGGATCTCTCGTAATATAGAAGGCCTCAGGGTCTGCCTCATGCTTATATAGCACGCGGTTAATACCTGTTTCTTCTTCCTCATGTTCGAGTGGGAATTCAGGAGTCTGCTCGATTTTGTCTGCAATCGAAAATAATAGCTCTCTCAAGCCTTTTCTTGATAATGCAGAGATTGGAAAAATCGGAAAATCTTCCTGAAGTTGTTCTTTAAACTTTTGCAAATTTTCTTCCGCCTCCGGCATGTCCATCTTATTGGCAACAATAATTTGCGGACGCTCCGTTAAGCGTAGATTATACTCTTCTAACTCTTTATTGATGGTCAGATAATCCTCATATGGATTCCGGCCCTCTATCGCAGCCATATCAATGACATGGACGATTACTCGAGTCCGTTCAATATGACGTAAAAATTGATGGCCAAGTCCTACACCTTCACTTGCACCTTCAATCAGTCCTGGCAAATCCGCCATAACAAAACTTCTGTTATCTTCGGTTTCAACCATCCCTAGATTTGGAACAATCGTTGTGAAATGATACTCAGCAATTTTCGGTTTTGCTGAAGATACCACTGATAATAAAGTGGACTTTCCGACACTCGGAAAACCAACAAGTCCGACGTCTGCAAGCAGCTTTAATTCAAGGATGACATCGCGTTCTTGACCTGGTTCACCATTTTCAGCAAGCTCTGGCGCTGGGTTCGAAGGAGTCGCAAAACGAGAATTTCCTCTTCCTCCACGCCCTCCTTTTGCAATGACAGCACGTTGACCATTCTCAACAAGGTCAGCAATAACTTCTTTTGTTTCAGCATCCATGACCACAGTGCCTGGTGGAACTTTTACAATCATATCCTTGGAATTTTTCCCATGTTGATTTTTGGACATGCCATGCTCACCACGAGGTGCTTTCCAATGGCGTTGATAACGGAAATCCATTAGGGTACGCAATCCCTCATTTACTTCAAAAACAACATCGGCACCTTTACCGCCGTCTCCGCCAGCAGGTCCGCCCATCGGAACATATTTTTCACGGCGAAACGCGACCATCCCATTACCGCCGTCTCCACCTTTTACGTAAATCTTCGTTTGATCGACAAACATGTAAGTCCTCCTGATATAACTGATGACAAACTAAGCCTATTAAACCGGCATAAAAATTTCTAAACCCAGTTCGTTTCCTGAAAATTCCTTTACAATCAAATCTATTTCAGATCCGATCAGGAATTGTTCAATCAGTTCTTTTTTTATTATTATTCCGCTAAAATCAAAAAAGAAACGAAATCCATCTGATTGCGGTTGAATTGTTATTGATAAATGATTTTCTTGAAATGCCTCAATTGCCTGATCCAAACATGAAAAGAAGGAATTTGTCCAATTCGACAGATTCATGTCACAAATTTCCACTGCTTCTGAATCACTAAGTACCTCATATTCAAGTTGAAATAAATGCTGTTCCCAATTTGATTTTAATAGCAAGGCAGCAAACCTCGGCAAGTGAACATTTGAGAGCTTCGATTCATGTTGTACTTCGATTACAATTTCATTTATACACTCTTTCGCCCGGTCAATTCTATTTAAATCCAAGTTTCCTTTAATTAACTGCAGCCTATTTAGCCAATCATGCCGCGAGTGTCGCAGCACTTCAACGATATCCCATTCTTTATCCATTGTCGCACTCCTAGGTTAAGTGTCGAAATAACTATTTTCTGTTAGTATATCAAAAAAGTTCCCATGAGTAAGCAATTTTAGCGAATGTTTTCCAATTGGGGCAGTATGAGGCTCTTTTTAGGAGATCAAATTGGAGTTGTTACTGGTAAAATTTACCTTTTCATTAACAAAGAAAACTCTAACCAATCAGGTTAGAGTTTTCACTGAAAGCTTACGCTTCTTGAGCTGTTGGATAAACGCTGACTTTTTTACGGTCACGACCAAAGCGTTCGAATTTAACAACACCATCGATTTTTGCAAAAAGAGTGTCGTCTCCTCCACGGCCTACGTTTTCACCTGGATAAATCTTTGTACCGCGTTGACGGTAAAGGATTGAACCACCAGATACGAATTGGCCATCTGCACGCTTAGCGCCAAGACGCTTTGCTTGAGAGTCACGTCCGTTTCTTGTAGAACCTACTCCCTTTTTAGATGCAAACAACTGAAGATCTAATTTTAATAACATTTATTCCACCTCCTACTTTTTGAAGGTTATTTTTATGTGCTTCCCGTATTCTTCTTCAATCGTTTTTAACGAAAAATACATTCCCTCAAGAAGAATATGAATTTTTTCTTGTTCTTGCACCGGAAGGTTTTCCGGGATTGCGCAACGAAGTCGACCTTCTTCATAATCAATCTCCATATCAGGAGTGACACCCGTTATTTCATGGATAGCATTAATTGCACCGATAGAGACAGCAGAAATGCCTGCACAGACAATATCCTTACCCCTGTCTGCAAAAAATGCGTGCCCAGAAATTTCAAATAATTGAATTGATCCGGATTCATTACGATTAATTGTAATATTAATCATCTGTTCCCAACACCTTACGCGTTGATCGCTTCGATAACAACTTTAGTGTATGGCTGACGATGACCTTGCTTTTTATGGTAGTTTTTCTTCGCTTTGTATTTGAAAACAGTGATCTTCTTAGCGCGACCTTGTTTTTCAACTTGAGCTGTAACAGTAGCACCTGCCACCAATGGGCTGCCTACTTTTACATCTTCACCGCCAACGAATAATACCTTATCAAATGTAACTGTTTCGCCTGCTTCTGCGTTAAGCTTCTCGATGTAGATAGCTTGACCAGCTTCTACCTTGATTTGCTTACCACCTGTTTCGATAATTGCGTACATAACTGCACCTCCTTATAAACTCAGACTCGCCATAGACAGGCGCTAAGCTTACGCATTAGACTTAATACCTGTTACGTGCGGTTGTAGCACGGGTGCTACAAACATAACATTAGAAATTTTATCATGATATAGGCATTAGTGTCAATAGGATTCACGAGCTTTTTGCGCTATCTCGTCATGGTTTCCAAATTGTTTTAAAACATAGTGGTGATGAGGGGATGGCTGAATTGAAAAATACACTTTCATATGTATCCATTCTTCTACCATTTCTATATGCGGCAGAATTGCATCTTTTACATCCTTAGTAGTTTCGATTAATACCGCTTCAAAGTCTGAATTCCGGTTCTCCATCAACTCACGCTCAAGTCGAAATGCAATTGTCTCTGCACTAAGCATTCGTCCTGTACCGTCACAAACAGGACATCTCACCTGAAGCGCTTCCGAAAGAGATACCTTGGTTTTCTTCCTCGTTAACTGCAGGATTCCAAGAGCTGTAAAACCGATGATTTTTGTTCTTGTACTATCTTTCTGGAATTCTGTTTCAATCGTTTCCAAAATGTGCCGCTTGTCTTTTTCGTTTTTCATATCAATAAAGTCGATGAGGACAATCCCACCTATATCTCGAAGCTTAAGCTGACGGGCTATCTCAATTGCAGCTAGTGTATTTGTTTTCAACACTGTATCCTGATAATCATTTTTGCCTGAGAACTTCCCGGTATTAACATCGATTATTGTTAACGCCTCAGTTTCATCAAAGATTAGATAAGCCCCTTTGTCGAGCCAGACAATTCGCTTAAGTGCCTTATCGATTTCATGTTCGATGCGTTGAACAGTGAATATATTTTCTTTGCCACTATAATAGGTGATTTTTAAATCAGGATATCTGCCATCGAGGATCTTTTTTAAAGAAAGATCATCTACAATGACTTCTCCATCAGGCATTTGAGAAATGGAGTCAAAGACCATTTCCGTAAAAGTATCTTTTTTAAAAACGATTCCCGGCTTTTTAAGTGTGGACGTTTTTTCCTTCAATTCGGCTCCTTGACCTCGAAGATTGTTAAGTTCATTTTCCATTTCCTCTTCGGTCGCAGAAGTGCTTGATGTACGAAATATAAGACCTTCGTCGTCCGTTTTCATTCGCATACCAAAGCGGCGGAGATCATCCTTTTCTTCAACAATTTTTTTAGAGACTGCCACATAACGGCCTTGAGGCATATAAATAAGGTTGTCCCCCATAATCTCAATAATCCCTGTTACTCTTGCACCTTTGGTACCTGTTGCGTCCTTTTCTACTTGTACCAATAATTTTTCACCTTGATGAACAAAGGTTGTTACACTCTTCTTCTCTTTATCGATACTCCGCTCAGGTGATAATACATACTTAGCCAGCACATCACGATGTAAATAGGCATTTTTCTCCTCGCCAATATCAATAAAGGCAGCATTCATGCCCGGGAGAACCTTGGTTACAGTCCCATAATAAATATTACCGACCAAAGATCGTTCCTCTGGTCGGTCAAAAATAATCTCTTCAACTTTATTATTTCTAACGTAAGCAAATCTCTTTTCTCGCGAAACTGCATTTATAATTAACTTTTCCAAACCAGCATCCTCACTTTATTACTAATTGTGTTTATATTATACCTAATTAATAAGAAAAAAGAAGGTCGCTGATTTTATCAGTTAACCGTTTTTCGGAAAAATAAGCATGGAGCAGCTCATTTTCATCCAAAAACCCTTTTTCTTTGCCATCACTCTCAACGATAATAGGGTGTTTGCAGCCGCGTTGAAATTTTTCTAAAACATCTATTAACAAGTCTTGCTCATTTGCTTGAATAGGTACCAAGGCATGAAGATCGTCTTTTTTACCATAGTAACGTTCAAGTAGGAACCTCATAAAGATATACCGCCGTTGCTTCCATTCATGATACAGTGAAAATAATAAAAAGGCGACGATGATCCATACATTTATTTGCTGGGGAGCACCTAAGAGTGTGAGTATCGAAAAGACCCCAATACTAAAAAAAGAGATCATTAGAGTTAGCCTGTGTGCGATGGGAAACGATTTTTTCAAGGATAGTAACATAAAAATAAGCTTACCTCCGTCAAGTGGCCAGACTGGAAATAGATTAAAGACAAATATCATGATGTTGTATTCCAAAAATAATTGATACAAGCCATCAGAGATTAGTCCGAAAATTAATAGTCCATACGCAAATGCTACCATCCAAACGTGCTGAAGCGGTCCTGCGAGAACGACGATTGCCTCTTCCTTTAAAGGCCGGTTCCCGTGCTCCTCCATTTCAGCTACCCCTCCAAAGGGGAGGAGGGTGATTTTCTTAATTCTCCAGGAAAAAAAAGAAGCCGCAGCAGCATGCCCCATTTCATGTACAAAAATAATGCCGATTAACATGCATAACTCGAGGAAATGTGCTGTAGCAATCGAAATCGCGATGACAATCCATAACAACGGATGGATATGAACATGTTGTAATAACTGTATGATTTTACTCAAAGCGAATCACCTGAATCGGGTCAATGAAATTATCACCTTTTTTTATTGCAAAATAATAGGTTCCCTTTGTTTTGTCTTCCCCGGTGGACTCTGAGGCTGTACCTACCACGGTTTCTGTTGCAATAAACTCATATAAACTAACCTTGATTTCATCTAGATTACCATAAGTAGATTGCGTTTGATCAGGGTGTTGGATGATAACGGTTTTCCCTGTATCTTCCTTCACACCCGCGAACACGACATTCCCCTCATTCATCGCTTCGACCGGTGCCGCTTTTGTGGTTTCAATCATGATCCCCTGTCCATTTTTTTCAAAATTTTCAAGGACTTTCCCTGAAAAAACAGGCACATCACGGTCTTTTTCGACTACGTTTTTTTCGTCTTCCTTTCCATCTTCTGAAAATGGCAGGAGAGCCAATGGTTTTCCAAATTGATCTTCATACCATTTAGATACGGTCGCAAATTTAAAGTCCTGTTCCATCGTTTTCATGACAAAATCCCTCGCTGGAGCAAATGTAGAAGAATTTTCGCGAAATAGAATAGCAATGACAAGAAATAAAACAGCCGACGCCAGAATCTTAAAGATGAAAACTTCCTTTTTAAATAAAGGGTGGATAACATCATCCTTACCGGCTTCGTAGGAGGAGTAATGATTAAAACCGTATTTCTCATCATCCCCCGGCCAGTTTATTTCGCGTTCTGGGCCCTTTCTTGATGTCGATCCTGTTTCCTTTTTTCGTTTTGCAATGCGTCGCCGTATTTCCTCTGGTGTTGACCGCAATATACCCACCAACCTTTAGACAGCTTTTTGTACAAGTCTATGTGGTTGTCTCACTGAGTATGACTGGGGTATATATTTATTCTATTTAGGTGGATTTCCGGTTATGGACAATTTTTAAGGGTTTTGGATATTTTTCTTAGGGTTTTGGACATTTTTCAGGTGGTTTTGGACATTTTCTAAGTAGTTTTGGACACTTTTCAGCCAGTTTTGGACATTTAGCCAAATATTCCCAAATCACAAACATAAAAATAGCCTGTCCACATAAAAATGTGACAGGCTACTAGGTTATCTTACGCCAAAAAACTTCTTGATTTTCCCAAAGACACTCTTGTTTGCTTCTTCTAGTGGCTGCAATGGGATAGATTCGCCTAGAATGCGTCGTGCAATATTTCTGTAAGCAATGGATGCTTTGCTATTTGGATTTAAGGCAATCGGTTCACCGTGATTAGAGGCTTTGATGACTTCCTCATCGTCTGCAACGATGCCAATTAACTCAATCGACAAATGGGCAGTGATTTCATCGACATCTAACATATCGCCGCTTTTCATCATATGATTGCGAATTCGGTTAATGACCAATTTTGGTGACTCAATGGTATTTGCCTTCTCAAGCAGACCAATGATTCGATCAGCATCTCGTACAGCCGATACCTCAGGAGTTGTTACCACGATGGCCCGGTCTGCACCGGCAATAGCGTTTTGGAAGCCTTGTTCAATTCCTGCAGGACAATCAATAATAATATAATCATAGTCTTGCTTCAGTTCACTCATAAGTTTTTGCATTTGTTCTGGCTTAACAGCTGATTTATCAACCGTTTGCGCCGCTGGTAGCAAATACAATAAATCTTCGAATCTTTTATCTTTGACGAGTGCTTGATGGATTTTACATCTACCTTCAACCACATCCACAAGGTCATAGATGATTCGGTTTTCCAGCCCCATTACGACATCTAAATTTCGAAGGCCAATATCCGTATCCACTAAGCATACTTTTTTGCCTTGAAGGGCCAGCGCTGTACCAATATTAGCAGAAGTCGTGGTTTTTCCGACGCCACCCTTACCGGATGTTATTACTATTGCCTCTCCCACATTAATGTCCCCCTTCGAATCTATTTAAATTAGGCCTTAAATTTATTAAAACTTGCAATCTATCTACGATGATTTGATGGGTATCGTCTATGTAAGCACATTCCATTTCACGCTTTTCATTGTTTTCAGCTTTATCAGGTGCACGATTGATACAATCATGTATCCTAAGTTGTGCAGGCTGCATACTGGAAGCGGTAATAACCGCTTGATCATTTCCAAAAACCCCAGCGTGAGCGATCCCCTTTAAGGTACCCATGATAAAAATATTGCCACCTGCAATAACGGTTCCACCTGGGTTTACATCCCCTATTAACAATAAATCTCCTGGGACTTCTAAAACCTGTCCTGACCGGATAATTCGCGCAACGGTAACCACTTCGTTTTCCGCCTTAAGCTTCTCAACATCTACTTTTAATACGACATTTGATTCAATATCATCTACATCTAAATTCTTTTTTTGACGTATGAGGTCTTTTATTTCTTCTCGCTGAACGTCAGTTAAATACCTATTACCAACATCGACTTTAACAGGCGTTAAATGACGTTCAGTTTGAGTTCTTTGGTTTGCCGAAAGTTTTTCATCGAGCTCCTTTTTGAGTTCCTGATAGGAACAGCTATCATCAAGATGAAGGACAATTCCATCCTTCGTACCTTTAATCGTTACATTTTGTCGCTTTTTCATGGAGAAAACTCACCTCAAATAATAAGAAACACATTCGTGCCGCAGAAATTAGGCACGCAATAAGCACAGAGACACACTTTTATTATACAATTCGACACGCTTCCTGTATTCTCCTTTTTTTAATCATTCATCTCTTAAGCTTTCTGCAAATTTTTCAAACTGACGCTTAAAAGGATAGCTAGCAATTAGGAGAAAAACTGCATTTAAAATGAGCGAAGGATAAAAACGCATCTTCAAAAAACTCATAAATTCGAGTGTTGTGATATGAATTAGAAAGTCCATTTGATAGACACCTAATTCGAGTAAGGCTATTCCCACTAAAGACACAAGAAATGCGACAATAATATTCGTTTGAAGGACATGCATGATTTTTGAAATAAGGTACGCAATGACTGGAAATAGGAAAAAGTAAATACCGATAATCTCAATCCAAATGATATCAAACAGCAGCCCAAATATAGCACCATAAATAACCCCATATTTTCTGCCACTATAGATCGTTAGAAACAGTATTCCTGCGAATAGAAAATGAGGGACTAAAATGTAATCTTGTCCAAAAACCTTTGGAGGGACATATTGGACAAATATGCTTTCTAAAAGAAAAAGGAATAGAAACAAAAGAGGAAGCAGGAGTTTCTTCACAAATCCCCCTCCTCCCCTGTACCCATCTCTTCAATAGTAGGCTGAGTCATTTTTCTTGTAATCACAATGATGTTTTCCAAATCATAAAAGTCAGCACCTGGTTCAACTAAAGCAGTTTGATTTAGTCCGTATTGGTCTGGCATCACATCAATGACTTTACCTATTTGCAAGCCTTGTGGAAATACACCGCCTAGACCAGAGGTGATAACATTTTGTCCTTTTTTAATTTCTACTCCTGAAGGAATCGCTTTTATTAATAATGCCTTTTTTTCTTTATCGTAGCCTTCGACAAGTCCATTTACATTTGTTTCGCCTTGGACGATGGCCGATATCCGGTTCTTCGGATCCATTGCGCTCAACAATTGAACCGTTGAACTAAACTGGTTGACTGTTTTTACTTTCCCAATCAATCCGTGTGCAGTAACAACTGCCATATTTTTTTTAATTCCATCTGTTTTACCTTTATTGATAATAATCATTTCATGCCAACGATCAGGGTTTCTACCTATTACAGTTGCTTGTAAAGGTTCAAAATCTCTCAGGGTCTCTTCTTCACCGAGAATATCACGCAGCTCTTTATTGTCCTTTTCTAGCTCCTGTACCTGTGCTTCAAGGCTAACAAGTTTCTCCATCCGTGATTTTAATTCTTTATTCTCTTCATATGTATTTTGCAAGTCCTGGAGATTTTCAAAGAAACCTGCAACTAAATGAGCAGGCTTTGAAACCAGGGATTGAACCAAGCCGGCAGTATCCTTTAAGAACTGCTCTGGCCAGGATAGTTTACTTCTCTCCCTTAACGAAAACCCAATCAATGCCACGAGAACAATAATGCTTACTAGCAAAACGATCAATCGTTTATTCAAAAAGAACTGTGGCATGATTATACACCTCTATTTTTCACATAATTAGTTATCTAGAATCCTTGGCTCTATTTTTGAATAGTTGAATATGGTCTAAGGCCTTTCCTGTGCCGATTGCTACACAATCAAGCGGATTTTCGGCGATCAGAACAGGCATATTGGTTTCCTCACTAATGACCTTATCCAGATTACTGAGCAGGGCTCCTCCGCCTGTTAAAACGATGCCCCGGTCCATAATATCTGCAGCCAGCTCGGGTGGCGTTTTTTCTAATGTATTTTTCACAGCCTCAACAATCGCATACACCGTATCTTTTAAGGCAACTGCGATTTCTTTTGCTGTGATTTCAATTGTTTTTGGCAAACCCGTCAATAAATCACGTCCGCGAATTTCCATATTTTCAATTCCTTCATGGTCACCTGCAGAACCAATTTCCATTTTAATTGCCTCTGCTGTACGTTCACCAATCATGAGGTTGTAATTTTTCCGGATAAAAGAAGCGATTGACTCGTCCATTTCATCTCCACCAACTCGAATCGAAATGCTCGTCACAATACCGCCTAACGAAATAATCGCCACTTCGGTTGTACCGCCGCCAATATCGACTACCATACTGCCAGTTGGCTCCCAAACGGGCAGATTGGCACCAATAGCAGCTGCAAATGGCTCTTCAATCGTATAGGCGTCCTTAGCACCAGCTTGACGTGTGGCATCAATTACAGCTCTTTCCTCAACAGCTGTTATCCCTGATGGCACACATACCATTACATATGGCTTACCTGAGAAAATGCCCTTACTTTTTATTGCTTGACGGATATGGTGTTTCATCATGGCCGCAGTTATTTCAAAGTCAGCAATGACCCCATCTTTCATGGGTCTCATCGCAACCACATTTCCTGGTGTACGTCCAATCATGTTTTTGGCATCATTACCAACGGCAATAATCGCCTTCGTGTCAGTCTGCATAGCCACAACGGATGGCTCTCTTAATACAATCCCTTTACCTTTCACATAAACAAGGGTATTTGCTGTTCCCAAGTCAATTCCAAGGTCTCTTGTCCCAATTCCAAACATAATTGTATCTCCCTTTCTGATACGAAAATAGCTAAAGGTAAGTAAATTTACCTTTTCATGCATGTATTTTTTCTAGTACTTTATATCGTTTACGCGAAAGATGTGCTAAAAATCATAACCATTATTATATCCTAACGTCAAATAAAATCATAGCATTATAAGTACCCTTTTTCCTTAAGGCTGACAAATTTATTTTCACCGATGATCAGGTGGTCAAGAACATCAATTCCGATCATTTTCCCACACTCCACCAGTCGCTTCGTGACGTCGATATCTTCACGGCTCGGAGCTGGGTCTCCAGAAGGGTGATTATGGAGGCAAATGATAGAGGCTGCTGACCGTTTCAAAGCTTCGCGAAAAACCTCGCGTGGATGCACGATCGAGGCGTTTAGGCTCCCAATGAAGATCGTCTGTTTATGGAGAACTTGGTTTTTCGTATTGAGGTATAAACAAACAAAATGCTCCTGTGAGAGAAAGCGCATATCATTCATCACATAATTGGCACCATCTTCAGGTGAGCGAATCACATAGCGGTCTGTATAGTTTAAATTTGCTATCCTTCTGCCAATTTCAACGGCAGCGAGAATTTGAATCGCCTTAGCCTGCCCAATACCTTTTATTTCTGTCATTTCTTGTAATGTGGCACTTTTTAAAAACCGTAATCCTTCAAAATTTGTCAGCAAACGATTGGATAATTGGAGAACCGATTCATCCTTAGTCCCAGTTCTGAGCAGAATTGCAATAAGTTCATGGTTCGATAAACTCTCAGGACCATTCTGAATAAATCGTTCTCTAGGTCTTTCATCTTGGGGAAAATCACGGATCATTAAAGAATTAGTGGACATTCTATTTCCTCCCTATAATAGGGAGTTAAAGAACTAGCTGTTACGACAACGGGTAGCCCAGCCTTTTTAATTCGCGATAGGTCTTCGCAACCGGCAGGCCGACAACCGCAAAATAATCTCCATTAATTTTTTTGACAAGCATGCTTCCTAGCTGCTGAATGCCATATGCCCCTGCTTTATCAAGCGGTTCACCACTTTGTACATATGACTTGATTTCCTTGTCCGTTAACTCCCAAAACCAAACTTCTGTTTTTTCATAAAAACGTGCGGTTCCATTCGGAGACAGGATGGATACGCCAGTGTAAACGTCATGCTTTCGACCTGAAAGCTTTTCTAACATTCCCATGGCATCTGCCTCGTCAGTGGGCTTCCCTAACACTTGCTGATCAACAACGACAATCGTGTCGGAACCAATGACAAATGAATCGGGATTTTCTTTAAAAATTACCTGTGCTTTTCGCTTGGCAAGGTCCATTACTACGTCCTCAGGAGAAAGCGTTGGATCAAAGCTTTCATCTACTTCACTGCTGGAAACTGTGAATGTTAATCGGAGGTTTTCTAGAAGTTCTTTTCGCCGTGGAGAAGAAGAGGCTAAAATGAGGTTCTGCATTCAATCACCTTACCTTTTGCATCATTTAGGGAGATACATGTTAATCGTATCAGAATTTGTTGAACCAAACAATTTTTATATCATTAAAGTTCGAAGAAAAATGTCAGATTATGCAGAGGTATATATAAAGTCAATTAAAAATAGTAAGATTTCACCACAATAAGCCTGTCAGGCTATGACAGGCTTGAGTCGGAAAATGATTTCCCGGAAAATATCAGCTTTTGTCGACTATAAGGAATAATAGACCGTTAAAAAGTTCAATAAATGCTGTTGTGCTTCCATTAAACTAGCTTTATTTTTTTTAGCTTGAAATGCTTTAACCTTCTCTAAAGCACCCGATAATTCACCACTTAAATTTTTTACTTGCTCGTTCTTCAAGTCTGGATTTTGTTTCAACTGCTCTCCTAAACTCGTGACTTCTTTACTAGAATCGGATGAAATATTTCCAGAAACAATTGCATTTGAAGTGACTTTTGACAGCTTTTGAAAAATGGCTGGTGCGGCCACTAAGAAGTTATTCTCACTTTCATTTATACCGGAAACCGTCTTTTCGGCGATTGGTATTTGTTTCGGAAGTACATCGTCAAAGCCATTTGCTTCATAGTGTCCTTCGAGTTGCTTCGCTGTTTCAATTGAGTCAGCCACACCTAGAAACAAAAACGCCTTATCGTTCATCAGCAGCGTTTGTGCAGGTGCACCAATACTCTTTGCCTGGCTAGCTGCTTCATTCGCTTTCCCTTCGGTCGAAAAAGCTCCACCTTGGACAATAAACGCAGTTTGCGCCTCTAGGACAATAGAGGTGTTTTTCCCTCCAGGGGTTTCTTCGCCTTTCTCTGTTCCCTTATTTACGACCACTGGCTCAATAACAGCTGGTTTACTGCTGTCATTATTGACCAGCTTAAGCATAAGCGCTCCGAGGCTCGTCCCAATTAGGATGGCAAATAGGGTTGTGATTAAAATGGATTTTAACATGCTTCCATTGCTCTTTTTTGAAAAGGTAGAGAACGAAACAGGCTTGTTACTGCCAGCCTTTTTCTGATGATGGCTGCTAACAATTTTATATTCCTGGATGTCATGTTCTGAAGACTCAGGAATAATCCAATCAAAGCTTTCATCATCGATAGGATCCTTTGCGGCGGCAGTTTCGAAAAATACATCCTGATCATTGAAATCCTCGTCGATTTTTATCACTTTATCAAATGAATCTTTACTAGGTTTTTTTTGCTTTTGAATCGGCTCTTCTGAATATGTTTGAGTTTCCCCATTTAACTTTATTTTAATAGTATTGCCACGATTCGGCTTGTCCACTAACACGTGCTCCTCCCTCTACCGATAGCTAATTTCTACCATCCTATCATATTGGCAAAAAAAAATAACAAGACTTTTGTCGTCTTGTTATCGAATGCTTTCGTCAAATTATTTAATTAATTGTTATCTGGTCTACTGTGATATTATCTACCGGAGTGCAGAGGCTACGGTTAATTCCTTTAAGACAGACCCTAGATATTTTTCCATCAATTACATCAACATACGTTGAAGGTGATGGAGGTAATGCATTTCCTGTATCAGGATCAGAGAATTCATTTAAGTAATTCAAATTATATAAATCCTGATAAGTAATTTTAGAAACACTAAATATATCTTCTAATTTTTCATCATTAAGGTACAAATCAGCAGCATGTACAATTGCTAATGCATTATTCACAAAGGTCTTGTCTTTTGAAACAGCGATAACATTCGATATTGAAACAAGACCGATGGACGCAATAATACCTAAAATCACAATGACGGCCAACACTTCAATAAGAGAATATCCTTTTTCATTGTAATGAAATAATTTTTTCATAGTAATAACCCTTTGTACTGTGTATTTAGAAGGCTAATTCTCACTAACATCTGAAAATGCATTTAGCGGATTTTTCTTATTGGCTGGTTCCGGAGCATCGATTTTTGGAAGCTCAGCAATTAAATCATCTAAGCCTGGCAGGTAATAAGCAGATACCGTAAGGGTATAAGATAAAGGTTCGTTAACTTTTTCAGGATCAAGTGTTGTAACCTCTTCTCCACCAGTGTAATTGATCGATTCAACCACAACAATTCGCTTTAACGATTCAAGTGTGGCGATAAACTTCTCAATATCTTCATACTTAGGTGATTCAACACTTAGATTCACAGTCAATTTCTTTAAACCAGATGTAGGTGCGGGAGCTGCTTGCTCTGCTTGTGTTTCCTGAACGGTTTTAACCTCAGGAACTTCTGTAATCTCAGCAGTCTCAGTAGCAGGTGGAGTTTCAGCCTCAATTGGTACATCAGCATCTTTTGAAAAGCTCATGCTGATAATCTTACTATTTGAAACGTTCTCCGCCTTTTCAAGGTCTAAAATAAACTGTTCCTGTAAAGGGCTAACGGGAACCTTTTTCTGTAGTTCTCTAGTATCTTCTGTTACCTGTTTTGTTTCATCCAGTTTTTTTTCACTCACAACATCTAGTAGTTTTTTCTCAGAGGCAAGTGTTTGTTCTTTCGTTTCTAAGTCAGATTTCAGTGGTGAAAGCTTAAGGAATTGCGCAAAGACAACCAGTAAAACAATGAGTAGAATGCCAATCAATAAACTAAGTTTATGCTTTTTTGAAAAACTTAGTTTCATGATTGTTTCACTCCTTTCTCATCTGCGCTCCCTTTACTGAGTAGCTTCTTAATCGTTTCCTTATTAAACTTAATCTCAAATTGTCCAATATACCTTGGTAATACATCCACTTGTTCCTGTTGAGCCGCTGTTGTTGTTTCTTGGGCAGCGATTGTATTCGGATCAACTGGCGTGATAATGATACTATTTGGGTTATTCGGGTCTGTTGTGACAACGATCGATTGGTTATTTAGGCTCGTACTAGTTTGTTGTCCGTCAGTACTCTGAGTGACTGTTGATGGTACTGCTTCTTTGCTTTCTTCTTGCTCCTTGGCAGTCAGAGAACTTAGATTAGCGTCACCAATCCATTCAGATTCATTTAAATTTTCTAAGAAAAAAGCAGCTTCTCTTACGTTATCAAATTGAACGGAAATAGTGACAGTGCCAACCTCTGTATACGCAAAGGTTTGGATAAAACCACGTTCAGGCAATAACCCTGTCAAATGTTGCATAACAGGAATGGTTTGAATGGGATAGCTATTCGCCCATTCCACAGCGCTTTTTAGAAGTGTAATAGATAATTGTGATTCACTTTTATTTGCATTTTTTTCTTCTATCGCAGCCAAATCCTTTGTCATCTTGATTTGACTATCGATATTTGCAATATCACTTTTAGTTGATTGGATTTGGAAGAAATAATAAGTTCCTAGGGTTAGAAAAATAACTGCCATTGCAGCGATAATAATAAAAAAGCTTGTTTTTCTCGGTTCTTTTTGGGGAAGCAGGTTAATTTCTACTAACATCATTTCACCTCTTTTAAAGCGAGACCTAATGATAATAATAGATTAGCAGGTACGCTTCCTGTTTTACCCTTTTCAATTCCTTCAAGTTCAATCTGATCGACAGGAATCTCAAATCTTTCTTTCATTTCATCAAAAATCGCCGATAACATTGGATGATCACCATGTAAAAGAAACCTTGTGATATCCTTTTTCTCGTTGGATAGCGTATATCGATAAAAATCGACTAACTTGCTAATTTCATTCAAAATATCTTCAAACTGGAGAACTAAATCATTCGTGTCACCAGTGTATTTGAATAACATTGATCCTAGATTATCCTGTTTAATCTCCCATTTCTCCATATCAAAAGGAAGTGGAAACTGTCTCATGACAAGTGGAACGGTTTCTTCAAAAATACATAAGTTAACACTAGTTAAGTCGAATTGCACTGTAAACAATACATCATTCTCCCTCGCTTGACCGAGTTGATAAAATAAACGATACAATGCAAGTGGTGAAATATCTGCTGCAATGGGATTAAGCTTCAGACTAGAGAATAACTCTGCATATTCCATGACATATTGTTCTGGGGCAGCAAATAAAAGCAAATCATTTGTCTTCCCGTTATTAGTGAGTGGAAAATAATCAAAGACAGGCTCCTCAAAAGGAAGATGTATACTTGATCCAAGTTCTAAATATAGGTATCCTTTGATTTCATCATCCTGAATATCCGCTGGTATGGAAACTTTACGGATGATCACAAGTGGATCAGGTACAAGGAATCGGACCTGACGCCCTTTTATTTTCCACTCATCAATACACTCTTCCAGTATATTTGCTAATGAATCAATATCTGTAATCTTGCCCTCGGTAATCACACCCGGGGGAAGGAAGCGTTCGCACCATTTTTGTGCAGCAGGGGGGTTCGCTTGTTTTAATTCAGCAAAACGAACTGAATGATCATTTACCACCAGGTTAACGATTCGATTTTTGGATGAAAAGAGGGAAAATGCCATATTTATTACCCCTTACTTAAAAAGCTGTATTAAGAAATTGTATATATAGGTCGATGAGTTCCGAACCCCAATAATAAGCCGTCAGTGTCCCGGCTGCAATAAATGGACCGAACGGAATCGGTTGCTTTCTTTTAACAATTTTAAAAAGCAGTGCCAAACCGCCAATGACGGCACCAAATAATGTAGAGAAAAAGAAAGATAGAAGTACTAGTTTAAAACCTAGGACAAATCCCAGTACTGCATATAATTTAACATCACCCATACCCATGCCGCCTTTACTAACAAGTGCAACAATGAGCAGAAGCACGAAACCAGTTATAGCGCCAAGGAGGCTATCCCACCAAGGTGAGAGGTGCCAAACAATTCGTTCCAATAAAAAAATCCCTGCAAACCAGATTAAGATCTTATCAGGGATGATCATATAGTGAATATCAGATACAACAATTATGATAAACATTGAAATTAGCGTAAGTGCTACCACTAACTCTCCGGACCATCCAATTACAAGTGGTGCTGTTGCAAACAAAATGCCAGTCAATAATTCAAAAAACGGATAGATAGGAGAAATCCGCGACTGACAGCCGCGGCATTTCCCTTTTTGGAGCAAAAATGAAATTACTGGTATAAGTTCATAAGGTTTTAATTGATGCCCACAGGTTGGACATGCCGAACGAGGGGCGACAATTGATTTCTTCAATGGTACTCTTAGACCCACTACGTTGAAGAAAGAGCCAAATACTAATCCATAGAAGAAAGTCAAACTAGTTATCATTAGGTTTATTCCCAATCAACTAATTCTTGTTCTGCAATTTCGACATCTTTATCGTCAACACTGCCATTTACAACAACATTTGATTCGTGATCAACAATTAAATAAGTTAATTTTCCAGCAGTTGTAGTACTATCAATTGTTACAGTAAATCCATCATCTTCTACACGATCTAAATATGGAGCTAATTTAGCTTTATCTAATCCAGTGGCTTTTGTACCAAGTAATGCTAATTCAGCTGCATCAGGGTTTACGTCTGAAACATAATATTTCGCAGCATTAATAATTTGTAACCCTTCTTGAACAGCAGCTTTTTCCTTAGAATTATTAATAACATTTCCAATCGCAGGAATTGCAATTGCTGCGATAATTCCTAAAATAACAATAACTGCAAGTAATTCTACTAATGTAAAACCTTTTTGTTCTTTAAGTTTTGAACCTAGTTTTTTTAACATTTTACATCTCCTTTTGGTTCTATGAACCTAGTATTATTTCTCTATGAGTATACAATAATTGTAAGATAAAGAAAAGAGAATTTTATCGTATCCTGTCTTGATTTTAACGTATTTGTAATATTTGCTGATATTTTGTAACATTAACTCATTTGGTCAAACATAGAGAACATTGGCATCATGATAGAAAGTACGATTACACCCACTACGCCCGCTAGAAAAACAATCATAATTGGTTCAATCAAGGATTTTAGCCGATCGGTTCCTTGCTCAACTTCTTTCTCATAGAACTCTGCAATTTTTGACAGCATCGAATCTAAGGCCCCTGTACTTTCCCCAATCGATATCATTTGAGTCACTAGTGGTGGAAATGCCCAGTGACTCATCATTGGTTCTGTCATCGAGCGGCCTTTCTCAAGAGAACCCCGAGACTCTCGAATTACTCTGGCAATCACTTCATTTTCTACAACCTTTTCAACAATCGACATCGCTTGCAAAATAGGAACGGAACTTGAGAATAGAGAACTAAGCGTTCGCATCATTCGTGCTAATGCAGCCTTTTGCAGCATATTGCCAAATATCGGCATACGTAAAAGGAAGTAATCTAAATAATACTTTGTTTTTTTATTTTTCTTCATATAAATTATTACAAATATAAATGCAAAAATAATCAGGACTACTAGCCACCAGAACTTTTGCATAAATCCACTAGCACTTAAGACAAATTTCGTAATCCCTGGAAGCTCAGCTCCCATATCTTCAAACATTGTAACGAAGGTTGGAACGACTCCTACTAGTAGGAAGATAACAGCACCTATTGCAAGTACCCCAATAACTGCAGGATATGTCAATGCAGACTTCACCTTTGACACTGTATCATGCTGCTTCTCAAAATCGTCTGCTAGTTTCTCCAGTGTTTCATCCATATTTCCAGCAACTTCGCCCGCTTTAACCATGTTAATAAACATCGAGTTAAAAATCTTTTTATGTTTTGCTACTGAATCTGAATATGGGTTTCCTTCGCGCAGGTCTTGCTCCACTGCTATTAATGCCTTTTTCAATGCTTTACTTTCAGTTTGGACTGCAAGAATTTCAGTAGCCTCAACGACTGTTACACCAGCTTTCATTAACGTAGCAAACTGCCGTAAATAAATGACAAAATGCTGCAGCTTTACTGGGTTTCCGATTGTCAGTTCCATTGTAAGCAGGGTTTCAGGAACCTCGGTCATTTCAATTACACGTATTCCGTCTTCCTTTAGTTTTGCCATTGCCTCTCTTCTGGAAGCAGCAGTAACTTGTCCCTCTTTCTTCCCACGTTTGTCACGTCCTGAATATTTAAATCTAGCCATCCAGCATCATCTTTTCTTGTAGGTATTTGGTTGCTGCTTCTTTTTGGATTAGATTACGATCAATTAAATCTCTTATACTCATTTCAAGTGTATGCATACCTTGAGCACGCGACGTTTGCATTGTACTTTGAATCTGGTGAATTTTTTCATTACGGATTAAATTTGCAATTGCCGGGTTATTAACAAGAACTTCAGTAGCTGCTTTACGACCTTTTTTATCAACCGTAGGGAATAACCGCTGTGAAATAACACCTACTAATACCGAGGCCAATTGAACCCGAATTTGCGGCTGCTGTGCTGGTGGAAACACATCGATAATACGGTTAATCGTTGATGGCGCACTAGATGTATGGAGTGTCCCCAAAACAAGGTGACCTGTTTCTGCAGCTGTAATCGCAATACCGATGGTTTCTAGGTCTCGCATTTCCCCTACCAGAATGATGTCCGGGTCTTGTCGGAGTGCCCCCTTTAGACCATTAGCATAGGATTTCGTGTCAAACCCAACTTCACGTTGGTCAATAATTGAGTTGGCATGCTTGTGCAGATATTCTATCGGGTCTTCTAACGTAACAATATGCTTACGCATTGTTCGGTTCACATAGTCAATCATCGAGGCAAGCGTAGTTGATTTACCACTACCTGTTGGTCCTGTGACCAAAATTAATCCCTGTGGTTTCTCGACAAGGTCTGAAATAATCCTCGGCAAATCTAAATCTTCGAGGGTTGGCGTTTTGGAAGCAACTACCCTTAGTGCTAATGACACACTTTTCCGCTGATGATAGGCATTAACACGAAAACGTGACACTCCTGGAAGACCATAAGAGTAATCGAGCTCTCCTTTTTCCTTAAATAAATCATACATGTTTTCCGGGATGGTTATTTTTGCAATTTCCTCTGTGTCTGCTGGTAGCAAGATGTCCTTTCCATATCGTTTAATATCCCCGTTAATACGAAAAACGGGGGGAACCCCTACAGTTAGATGGATATCGGATGCCTTAAATTCAAGTGCCGCCCGCAATATATTCTCAATTTTTTCTTTCATCATGTTTGCTCTCCTACTCCAAGATAGCTACACGCAATACTTCTTCTGTTGTAGTTAACCCTTGTTTTACCTTTAATAGTCCATCATCAATCAAGAAGATGGTTTTACTTTTTATTGCATGCTCTTTTAATTTATGATTTGAATCTTCATTCATAATAATCCTGCGCATATCATCATTCAAAACAAGCACTTCATGAAGGGCAACACGTCCTTTATAGCCTGTCATATTACAAGATTGACAGCCTTTACCGCGTGTGATTTTTTCAATTTTCATTCCCCGGCGAGCAAATATATCAACTTCGCGTTTAGTCGCTTCTTGAACCTCAGCACAATCACGGCATACCTTCCGAATTAACCGTTGTGCAACAATTCCCGTTAAAGAGGACGCAATTAAAAACGGTTCAACACCCATATCAATTAACCTCGTAATCGTACCTAAGGAGTCATTGGTATGCAGTGTACTGAGCACTAAATGTCCAGTCAATGAAGCTCGAACGGCAGTCTCGGCAGTCTCTTTATCACGAATTTCACCGACCATAATAATATTTGGATCCTGCCTAAGAATCGACCGTAAACCAGCCGCAAAGGTCATTCCCACATTCGTGTTTACCTGAATTTGATTAATTCCTTCAAGCTGATATTCAACTGGGTCCTCAATGGTTATAATGTTCACTTGTTCGCTGTTTAAACGATTAAGAGCGGCGTAAAGGGTTGAAGACTTACCAGAACCAGTAGGTCCTGTAATTAAGACAATCCCTGTCGGCTGCTCAATCATCTCTGAAAAACGTTTAAGATTAAGAGCATTAAAGCCAATTTTGTTTAAATCATTTAGAGCCGCACCCATGTCCAATATCCGCATAACAATTTTCTCACCGTAAACTGTCGGCAGGGTAGACACGCGAAGATCGACAGGATGGAAATCCAGGTTCATCTTAATCCGTCCATCCTGTGGAATACGGTGCTCAGTAATGTCAAGATTGGAAATGATTTTAACCCTTGCGGTTAGCACGCTGCGCATATGTCGAGGCAATACACGTTCAATCCGAAGCACACCATCAACACGGTAACGAACAACCACCTTCGTTTCCTGAGGATCAATATGAATATCACTAGCCTTCTGAATAACCGCATTGGTTATGATCTGATTAACTAGACGCACAATCGGTGAATCAAGGTCATTTATATCATCGTCACGCCCGCGTTCACTAGGGGTAAGCTCATCAAATAGTTCCTCAAGACCTTCGTCAATATTGTAATATTTATTAATCGACCTTAAGATACCCTCTTTGGTTGCAATGGCCGTTTCAATTTGAAAGCCAGTTGAAAGACGAAGGTCATCAATGACGATGAAATCCATCGGATCCACCATGGCCACATAAAGCTTATTACCTTCTTTTTTTAAAGGAACAATCAAATTACGTCTAGCTGTTTCTTTTGATATAAGTGAAAAAAGATTGGTATCAAAGGGATAATGCATCAAGTTAATATGCGGTATTCCTAATTGATACTCCAAAACTTCTGCCAACTGCTGATCCGTAATTAAGCCTCTTTGCAGCAGCGCATCACCTATTTTTTGGTTAGGAGCCTTTTCATCCAATGTAGCTTGAAGCTGTTCTGGGGTAATTAACCCTTCCTCAATTAACAAATCTCCTAGTCTTCTACGGCTTTGTTTCATTTTATATCACTACTTAAATTATTTTGGTTGTTCATTTAGTTTCCCCCAAAGGTCATCATCCGAATTCTGCTTGTTCATTTCTAAAGGCTGCGTTGATGGAACTCCAGTAGGATTAGTTGTTGCCGTGGTAGGTGTTTCTGCCGATGCCTGTTGTGTTCCTATTAACCCATGTACTTCAACCGTATAGACAGGTGCGTAATAATCCTCTGATAATAATTCACTGTTAATCATTTGCTCACCTGAATAAGTTTCCCGGAAGATTTTCACAATTTGCCCATCTAAACCTGTATTTTGCACCTTCGTTTGGCCTGGAAGTAGTAGTGGACTATATTGAACAATTGTTTTTGGTTTTAATTGTTGTTCATCTTTCTTGATAATTTTATAATCGTAAAGGAACGGTTGTCCCGTAAGCGTAACGATTAAATCTTTGTTGTCCAATTTTAGTTTTATCGTGTATGGAGTAGTATTTGGATTAACAATGATTAAATCGGCACCTTCAGAAGCATTAACCTTGGCTTCAAATCCTACAGCAGTATAATTTGGAAGTGCAGGACTGATATTTCTTTCCATAACCTGAAAATTTGTTGGTAAGATTGACTGATAGATACCGGTCGCTATCAGACTTAGTGAAGCTGAACTTTCGATTTTCTGCTGCTTAGCAAAGTCCAGCAAGGAAAAAGTCGCACCTTCAGCAATCTGCAATTCAGGATTTGCCAGTAAAATTGTTTCTAAATCATTGGGGGTTTCGGTTAACCGAACAATCGCTTTACTAATTGCATTCCCTTTATTACTAGCGTCAGCAATTAGATAATCATTATTCAAATTAAATAAGTAAGACCCTGGTTCGAACTTTGCTGCCGTACTTACTAAATCTGCTTTAAGTTTTGTCAGTTCAAGTGTATTCGAATCAAGTTGTGGAAATTGAAGTTTAACTTGATCTTGAACAGGCATGATATCGATGTTCATTGATACTGTATTGTCTTGTCCGTCCTTGATAGCGTACACTGATTGGGTTGCATCAAAACTTATAAGGTTTACATCGAATGGTACAATCTTTTCACTATATTGCAGTTCAAACTTTGTATTTTTTACCCATTCCACATAATTCTCTTCCAACAAAGAAATTACTTCACTTTCAGTCTTTCCAGAAACATCTATTGAACCAACGGTTGTACCATCTGAGTATTTTCCGTCAGAAGTATTGATAAAATTTTCAAATGCCTTAGCACCAAAATGGGAAGAACTAAAGATAACTGCTGTGCTTAAAAAAAGGACAACAAATAATTTAATGAATGGTTTTTGTTTGTTCAAACTTTATGCCCCACTTCTTTAAAAGTTACTTTTGTAATTCAAGCACTTTCTTTGTTTTGCTTTCGTCATTGTCAGTTGTTGCCGCAACCTCTATATCGGCAAATAATTCGTCTAATTCAAAGTCGCCCCGTTCATATTCTATGATAGGGCTTTTTTCTTCTTCCTTAACTAAAGTTAATTCTGCCAGTTCATCTAGCCATCCTTCTTCAGTCAGTGATTCTACCTTTTCTTCTTGTAATTCTATCTTTTGGATATTATCCTCAAGTAAACTTTCAATATCTGATAAATAACCAACCTCAAGTTCAGACTCTTCTATGACTTCCTTACTTTTGCTACCAAGTTCTCGATCCTGTAAGAAGGAAATATCTTCATCAAGCGATTCGATAGAAATAGTATTTTCATCTGTTTTTATTACTGAAAACGGAGCGGAAATTTCCAATTCAGAATCCATTAATTCTATATCTAAATTTTTCTCAGTTTGTTTTGATAAAATAAATGAAGAGTCACTATCCTCAAAATCAACTTTTTCTAGGAATTGCTCTTTAGACATATACAAGCTTTTCGTCATCCGACTATCAATTATATAGGATGCAAAAAAGGAAAGAGCGAGTAATAATAATAATGTTTGATATACAGGAATGGTCGAAGTTGCTGCAAGTCCCCCCAATGCTAACAAGCCACTTGTTACGACAATGATAAGCTTTCCTTTTGTGGAATATCCAAGTGGTAATAAAAAATGAATTAATAACATCAATAGCATAGAACCTAAAACCGAAATAACTGTTAGCATTCATTCACATCCTTATATTAGTGCATTTATACTATTAAACTACATTTTCTTCCAAAAAGTTATAATTTTTATAGGCAAATACTAAAATTAGACAAAATTCGTCTACTAGATATTGTATAATACTT
>NZ_JBALNQ010000097.1:0-1515 GCF_036961885.1 Neobacillus niacini
GCACAGTATGGCATTTCACGTCCTGATGTTCAACAAGTCTTTCCTGATTATCAAAATAGGAACTCAGGCTATAAGTTTACTCTTAATACCTCACAGTTTTCTCAAGGAGAACATACGATAACAGTTAAAGAAACTGGAAATAATGGATCAACATCTTCATTAAATACCAAGTTTATTAATGGAAATCCTTATCTATATGTTGACTTGAGAAAGCCATCCAATATAACAGCAAATGACATCGTTAATTTCTTTAATGCGAAACGTCCTGATAGTCCTTTAAAGAATTATGCACAAAGTTTTATTGATGCTCAGAATAAGTATGGTGTAAATGCTCAATATCTTGTTGCCCATGCAATTTGGGAAACTGGTTGGGGTGGGTCAAATTTAAGAAATTATAAATTTAACCTATATGGTTATGGTGCGTATGATCCTTGTCCGTTTACTTGTGGATACTACTTCCCTACAGGAGGAGACAGTATTAATTTTGTATCCTATACGGTTCGAAAGGATTATTTAACTGAGAACGGAGCATATTTTAACGGAGCCAATTTAGTTGGCATGAATGTAAGATATGCTACAGATCAAAATTGGAAAAATGGTATTGCTAATCTAATGCAATTGATTAAGCCATTTGATGCAGTATACTATTCCCAAAGAGGACAAATTCCAGTATCACCTGTGATAGCTCCTTCATTTGGTCGTAATATTCCTGCTGGTCAACCATATCCAGCGGATGTTATTATTAACTACCCAGCGGGTACGACTGCAACAGTTACAACTAGTGGATTATCATTCAGATCCATTCCTTATACCTTACCTTCAACATTAATCTCAACTTTGAGTTTTGGTACGAAAGTAGAGGTACTTGGTTATAACACTGATGTTCTTTATGTACCTGGAGAAATGGGGAAATACCCATACGACCAGCGTTGGTATCGAGTCAGGGTTAATGGGCAAGAAGGATGGTTATATGGTGGAGGAATCGTTTTTAATAATTAAAACGGGTTCTAAAAAACTATAGAATTTTAATAAAAGGGATAGCTCATCAAAGTGAGCTATCTCTTTTTTGTTATTGTAATTTTTACCTATTTATTATTATAGAAGAGTAGTATCATAGAAGAATATCTTACTAAAAGTAAGATTACCAGCTTAGAAAGAAAGGAGAAAAAATGAAATATATTAAGAGTATTGTTGCAATTTTATTGTTTGGAATTTCTTTGTTATTACATGTACAAATTTCACATTATGCAGCAGCACAAACAACTGAAATGACCATAGGGTATTTAGACAATCCGATCTCTGGCGCAACACTTATAGGAACCAAAAATGTGTCAGGCTGGTTTTTAGATGGAAGTGGAGTAGTAAAGATTGAAGTATTGTTGGATGGTGCATTGGTTGGCCAGGCAACCTATGGTGATACGAGATCGGATGTTCGAAATGCTTTTCCGGAATTCAACAATGGGAATGCAGGCTTTCATTATGCTCTTGACACAACTAAATTTAGTGATGGCCAAC
>NZ_JBALNQ010000097.1:1670-1813 GCF_036961885.1 Neobacillus niacini
AACTGCAAAGAACGGTCGTATCACGACATTACCTGGTAGTACTGTAACGATTAAAAATGACATCACCAGAGGATATATTGACAATCCAGTTTCTGGTGCAACACTGACCGGAACTAAAAATGTGTCAGGCTGGTTTTTGGATG
>NZ_JBALNQ010000098.1:0-4264 GCF_036961885.1 Neobacillus niacini
TTACAACTAATTGTGTTAAAAGTTTCACTACTGCTTGAACTACAGTTTCAAATTGAAGTTCCGTTTGAGTCACTTTTATTCCATCTGATTCTTCAATGTGAATTGATTGTTGTTGTATTTGATTGTTTTCGATAGATTGAGAAATTTTTTCTAAATTTTTCACATCAGTATCATCTTTACCCAAGACAACTATAACTGCTTCAATTGCAGCCTTAAGTGATGCTTGTACCAATACTAAACCTTGTGCTTCAGTTTGAACAACTTCAATATTGTGTGATTTTTTAATCACTAATCCTTGAAATTCCGTTTGGGCATTTTCTACCTTATTATTGAAAAATTCTTTATCCTCAAGCTTAACGTCTTTGTCGTTAGTGTTCAGAACCATTTTTTTTGCCTCCTAATAATTTGATTACACCATAATCTATTCATTTTAAGGCTTTTTAGATTGGACAAGCTTCCTGATTAAAAAGTGGAATTTTTGTGCTCAATATTATTAATAATGTCGATATTCGATTCTCTTTAAAGAAATGTACATAAGCTAACGGGTGCAAGAGTTGAACAGGGGATCGCAGCTGCTATCCCTTTTCTTATTGGAGTAACGTTGCAGGTTAGCTCAATTGCAGTGAGTTGATAGGGCGGAAGTTAAGTGGCCGTTGAGACTTTGATAACGTATGGAGGATGTGCAATTAAAGCAGCAAAATTAGTTTGTCATCCTAGTTCTGACCGAAATCGATGTTCAGCGAACCAGAGAAGGTAATTTAATATATCACATAGAATACAATACTTAAGGATGGTGATTGATGATGAATGTAGAGGAGCATTTTATGCCTTTCATTAAAGCTTTAGAATCTGGAATAAAAGAGGAAAACTGGATTTTGTCGGTGATGTGTGCTTGTACGTTACCTGATATTTGTACATCCTTAGAAGGTAAAAGAGGTAATGCAAATTATATAAAATGGTTTAATAATTATGTTAAAGAGTATCAACCTACGCTAAGTCGTAGAAAGGGATATATTGCTAAAACCTTAGTAGAATGGATAAATAGACCACCTTTAAAACCAGAAGATATTGAGCTACATACACACGTCTTTTTTTCAGGAGTAAACGCATACGCTTTACGATGTGCTTTTCTGCACGATGGTAATGGAAATTTATCATCACAAGATGTTCAAAGTGGTACAGGTAAGTACGAAAAATATAAAGATCAAATTTTAAATATAGAAAATGTCGAGTTAAAAAATGACCCTAATCTCATTTTTCATCAAGTAGGTAAAACTGTATATATAAATCCCGAAAAATATTGCATAGCTATTATAACAGGTGTTAGCAATTGGATTGAAAAAATAAATGGATTTAAAGATAGTGACAGACCAAGCGACCAACGAGTATATTCAATCGTTCAAGAGAATGCTTCTAAACTGCTTATGCTTAAATAATTATTTGTTATCGTCCATAACGGCAGCGTTGATCCAAGAAGGATTAACGCTTCTTTTTGTTGAATTTTATTGATGTAACGAAGTAGTTTTGTTTACTTTGTCGAATATATGAGGAAAGAACCTGTTTCTATAATGGGGGACATACTGTATGAATAAATATAATATTCCTAAAAAGAGACACATATGCCCAAAATGCGGTGAGAAGACTGCGTACAAAGAGCGTAAAGGAGGTGGTTTCGAAGGTAACTTTTACTGGAACACCCGTTGCCTTTCTTGTGGATATAATCAAGAAAAGGACACTATTGGAAATAAGATTGAAGGATGTCTAACCTTTTTTTTCATTATAGTCGTTATCTTATCATTACTCTTTGAGAGTTTGTGACGATTCTATTTGAACTAACGGATGCTTAAGTTTAAGATCATAAATAAAAGAACAAGTCATTTGCTGCGTAGTACAACGATACTATTCAATAGCCTAATGTGATGTTCAACAATCGGGCGCTTTTCTTCAATACCAAAGTTTATTAATAAGCCGAAAATATGCAATTTTTCGGGTATCACTGCTGGGAAGATTGGTGAGGGAAAGAAGGATTGGGGTTCTGCACCTTGCTGTGCAAGAACCCCAATCCTAATTTATTTGAAATAAAGTTGCTTTAATCCCGTAAGGGATTGCAGTAAACAGGCACTTTTGTATTTAATAAGGTTTACTCACTACCTCTAATGAAGTAACGAGGTTCATAAGAATATCTTCCACATATTTGAAAAAATTTATGGTTTTATCCACCAAGATTAATTGGTTCCCTTAGTCTTGCGGTAGTCATGACCTAGTATGGCTACTGTCATGTATTTTCTTCGTACAAAGCGTAAAGGTTTTTTTTAGTTAAGTCATGTTGAATAATCCTCCTCTTTTGGTAACTGCTCCACTTTAATTAAAAAACAAACCCATTCTGGCTTATTTGAATATGTATATGGCTATTCTTTATTTGATAAAAATTCACCAAAAGCCTGGGAAACCTCCATTTTGATTGGCCACGTATCCCCAAAAATCCTTTATCGTTGAAAAATATTAAGATAGCAAACTAAAACGTTATATTAAAATGTACCTATATAAATATATTTAATAATACATATACCAAAACCAAGGAGGTGTCATATAAGTAAAGCAGCATCGCTTAATTAGCAAACTAGGTTTTCAATGTAAAATATTTAAATGATAACTAAATTTTTTCTGAAATAAGTCAAAATATTACAATATATGATATGGTTATACAAGGATAGAAAAAGTATTATAGGGGTTATTGTATTGAAAAAGTATTTAGTAGGTTTATTTGCTTTATTTTTAATTTTTAGTTTAGTTGCTTGTTCATCTGAAAGTTCGAAAACCTCAAAAGCAGAGGATAATAATGAGGAAAAGAGTTCTGAGGCGAAAACAAAGGCAGAAGCAGAAGCCAAAGCGAATGCAGAAGCAGAAGCCAAAGCAAAGGCAGAAACAGAAGCCAAAGCAGCTGCAGTTGCAGCTTCAAGTGGAGGAGCAGAGCTCTTTGCCAATTGTACTGAACTAAGAGAGAAATATCCAGATGGCGTAGCTTCTGATCATCCAGCCTATCAATCTAAAATGGATAGAGATAACGATAATTTTGCTTGTGAAAGATAGTGTATTATCACTTAGTTGACCTTTCTAAGGTATTGAATTATGAATGATCCCTTCTCAAATAATGAGATGGGATTATTTTTTGTAATTCCTTAACAATTCTTAAACTTAAACGGAATGATTAATTGATATATCCGAATGTAGATTTGAGTCGTAAGTGCTAGAAAAGTAGAAGGAATAAATCAGGAGTTTTTTAAATTTAATAATGGTTGATAGGGATCTACATATCTTTTGGTAAAATGGAAATATAGTCCAATATTTTACAAGAGTAGACAATTTACTATAAGAAAACCTTTGTTAACGTTTTCTATTGAACTTTAGAATTACGAATGTATAAGAGGAGTGGTTCAGGATGGAGGATAACCTGACGGGTGAAGCGATTAGTTTGCAAGATGATAAGAATGCGAAGCATATAGGTGAGCTAAGGGAGTACCCGGATTGTTTTGAGTATTGTTGGATTCCAAATTATGAAGACAAATTTACCGAATTGCATACGGAATGCATCCAGATGGACGACTGCTTTGCAATAAAAAACGTTAAAAATAAAGGGCCATTAACCCTTGCCGTAATTGGCACCAGCCAAGAAGGAGCAGTCGAAGAAACAATCCGCGCAATCGCTTTAAGCGCTAAAATAGCAGGAGTAGATATTTTTTATATCGGGGATGCGGGGTATTCTGGTATGGCTTTACCTGAAAATTTTCAAACCCTTTCGGTTACGGTAAGAGTAAAAAGACATACATATATAAGAATGGCCGCGTCTGCTTTAAGATAATAACCAGATAGTATCCCTTTCTATTTAAGAATGTGATTTTTTGTCGAGTGGAGGATTATTTAAAAAAATAAATACTTTTAGAGGGAAGAAAGGTTGTTTGAACCTTTACAAATGTGGTCTCTTTACCGTTTTGCCAACAAAGTTTCGCTCTATTGTTAGAGTAAGGGGGTAATAATACATGTCCTTATATCTCAGAACAGAAATGTGCGTAAGTAAATTATAAGGGGGTTGTGTTCAGGGTTAATGGAAATTATGGTATGATTATACAAAATAATACAATTTATGCTAAAGATAGTAAAATATGAACGGAGGAAGTGCAGTGCAAAAGGATTATCAAAACACTAGCATAAAAGAGGAAATAGGGAAAAAAATCAATACATTTAATATAACTAGAAACAATAGGAT
>NZ_JBALNQ010000098.1:4311-4958 GCF_036961885.1 Neobacillus niacini
ATGAGTTTAAGGTTTAAAAATTATAGTGATAAGTGGAAGTTAATATTCTTTTTCTTGAATTTTGAGGCAGTTATTTTTGTTGCTATTTCATTAGCTGGGGATTCAATTCTAAACGAGAATAACCTATCAATTTTTTCGGTTGTATCAGGGATTTTTTCAATTTATGTAATTTTAATACAATATTATATTAATGAACTAAATTATAATGAAAGGGCTTTAAAAGTTCATTATCATCAATTAGATATTGAAGATTTAATAATTAAAATGAAAAATTTATTAATGCATATAAACATAAAAGACGCTAAAACTCACGAGGATGGAAAAAAAATGATTGAGGAATTTAATGTTATTATGTATGAATATCAAACAATCCTAAAGAATAATGAAAATCACGACCCAATCGATAATAAAAGAAGATTATTGGGTGAAATATCAGATAATAATCAACTTCATAAAAAGATTCTAGATTATTCCATGGATAATATCATACTTCATATTAACATTATACTAGCATTGGTAATGCCAGTAATTATCATATTAATTTTCGGAATGGAGTGACTGTATATTATGGCATCCGATAGAGAGTTGATGGAACTGGCATATGATTATGTTTATGCATTGTCTAAAAAAAAGAGTTTTAATCCACA
>NZ_JBALNQ010000099.1:0-986 GCF_036961885.1 Neobacillus niacini
CTTTATTAAACTATCCTGCCCGTTACTTCAATATCAACGTGTTTATTTCTATATTCAAGGCAATAATTCCTCTAACACAACCCTTAAGGAGGAATTGATTTTGCAATTAACAAACGCCTGGGAACTTTATGAATCGGATAAGAGGATTGAAGGATTCTCTCCACAGACATTAAAAGCGTATAGACTCCAATCTAAGTTACTCATCCATCACTTTAATGATGTAAGTATTGGATCAGTAACAACCGATCAGTTGAAAGGATACCTAGCAAAATCCAGTGAACACTTAAAGCCATCAAGTTTAGCTCATCGGATTCGATTTATTAAATCACTATTTCGTTGGTCACACGAGGAAGGGCATATTCAAAAAAATCCAGCTGCAAAAATTAAAGAACCTAAACAAGGAAAACGGATTCCGAAATTTTTAACGGAGAGAGAAATTGAACATTTTAGGGAAGCGTGTTTTACTCCAATGGAAAAAGCATTATTTGAATTTATGTTTTCAACAGGTTGTAGAATAGGTGAAATTGTTTCTCTTAATAAAAATAGTATTAATTGGTCAAATCGCTCTGCAATTGTACTTGGAAAGGGTGATAAGGAAAGGGAGGTTTACTTTAATATACGGTGTGAAATCTGGCTAAAGCGATATTTAGATCTTCGCCAAGATAATGACCCAGCTATTTTTGTTACGGAACGACACCCGCACCGAATGAGTATTGGTCAGATGAGGTACATCATAAAGCGAATATCAAGCCGTGCAGGGATCAACAAAGAAATACACCCACACCAACTACGCCACAGCTATGCCACCCACTTATTGAACAACGGAGCTCCTATCGATGTTATTCAAAGTTTACTAGGGCACGAAAAAAGCGAAACCACTAGGATTTATGCTCAGTTAAGTGGCAGCCTTAGAAGAGAATTTTATAGGAAATATTTTTAGTGATGAATGGCAAAAGGCATCGGACAATTTGAGGTGACCCCCGAAA
>NZ_JBALNQ010000100.1:0-8758 GCF_036961885.1 Neobacillus niacini
AATTTTGACTATCCTTCCCTTTATCCTGGAAAGGCAAGTAGAAAGGACTATATTATTACTGTAATTAATAAAATTTTGAGACTAAAAAAATTAGAATTTGAAGTTAAAGATTGGGTAGCGGAATATAAAATATCAACACAAAAAACTAGTAGTGATATTAAAATAATTAAAGAATATGCACTAATTACAGAAATTGATAATCCAGGCTCACAAACAAAAAAATATAGAGTTATTGAACCAAGATTAAAATATTTGATAGAAAATAATATTGATAAAATAGGTAACGATGCAAATGATGAGTTGGAATTAGAATTAGAATTAGAACCAATATCGTAAAACAGCACTTAAACACATCACGGAGAACCTTATCACAAATCGTGATAAAGTTACTTCTTGTTGGTATTTTTCATATATAGTGGAATGGTATAAGAGTTACAATAATTAAAAAAGTATTAAACAGAGCGGGTCCTGAAATTTTAATACCTTGAAACTAAATAAAACTAATACATCCAGGGTGAGATTTATGTTTGGAATTCATAAAAAAGTTAAAGGTAATCTTACTATATTTTTTAAGGTTAACTGGACTACAAATGATTTTCGGTTTGAAGATGGAGTATATCTAAGTTCAATTTAAAAGGAGAAAAAAGATTGGGAATACTCTTGCTCAATAAAAATAGCTGAAGAAATTTATGAAAGTAATTATATCTCCATTAATAAAAATGGATTAAAGTTAAAATCTAATGATAAAGGATTATACATAGAGTTTTCAGATCATAAATATAGCTCCGGCAAGCATTATGAAATAAATATTAATATAGAGGGTGTAGAACTTATTTTTACTGCTGTATCTCTTTTAAAAGACGTTACAGAAAAGGAATACCAAGAAATAAAGAAAAGGCTTAAAGATAAACATAAATATAGTACTCCTCCAATTAAAGTCTATTATGGGGGAGGCTGCTCTTCAAAGTAAGCAGCTTACTCACATTCACATTTCATATCCCTTCTTCGAGTATGGAAAGCTCTTTTGGAAAGTTGATAAACCCACCAACATCCAATTGTGTTGTCAATTACACTCCACACATTGTGAAGCGGTTGCGAAGATTGTTCTCGCGTAAATATAAGAGCCCCATTCTTTTAGAGAAAGAGGGATCTTTTTGCACAATACTACTTGCTTCTTTGTAAAATTGGTAAATTTATTTGTACAAGTAACTTATCATAGATTTGGTGAGCCTTATCCTTAGTGGATAGGGTTTTTAATTTGAATTTTAAATTAAACGCTGTTTGATCACTTGGGGTTTTCCCTACATTATTACAAAATTGTATAATATAACAAAGAAGACATTGTAGGTTAATAAGCTCTATAGTAGAAAGGAAAAATCCTTATGAGTAGACTTCAAACCATTGAAAATAGGTTGAGTGAAATAAATGAAACAGTGTTCCAAGAGTTATGTGACAGCTTTTTAATTTTACGAAATTCAAATTATGCATCTTTTGTAAGGGCAGGAAGTCAAACCGGTAAACAGAAAACTATCAAAGGTACGCCAGATTCATTTTTTTTATTACCAGATGGGAAGTATATTTTTATAGAGTATTCAACAAATATATCAGCAGGGGTCAAAAAATTAAAAGAAGACATTGAAAAGTGTCTTGATCAAAAGAAAACTGGTATACCTATAGAAAGTATAAAGGAAATTGTATTGTGTATGAATTTTAATCTAAAAAGTGGTGAAGTAAATCAATTAAATTTTTTATTAAAAGACAAACATATAAAACTAACATTGATTACATTGGATTTACTTGCTATAGAATTACATTTACAACATCGTGATTTAGTCCAGCAGTACTTAGATTTAGTATTTGATACTGGTCAGATAGTTTCCCTGGAGTCATTTATTCAAGAATATAATAAAGCTTCAAATGGTATTGCTACACCGTTAGATAACTCTTTTATGCACAGAGAGGAAGAAAAGAGTGAGTTAAAAAGTGCAATCCATTCTTATGATTTTGTAATACTAAGTGGTGCGGCAGGTGTAGGGAAAACTAAATTGTCCATTGAAACAATAAGAGAATTATTAATAGATCATACAAATTACAAAGCCTACTGTATATCTTATAAAAACTTTGATTTACTAGAGGACTTATATAATTATTTTAATTCGAATAAAGATTATCTATTATTTGTTGATGATGCAAACAGGATAGATGCTTTTAATCAGATACTAGGCTTTTATAAGGTTCCTAGAAAAGGAAAATTAAAAATAGTTATTACTGTTCGAGATTATGCTTTGAGTGAGATAAAAAATTTATGCAGTAACTTATCACAAAAAGTACTAGATATTGAAAAGCTTAAGGATGAGCAAATAGTAGATATTATAAAAGCTGAACCATTTAATATTTTAAATGATAAATATCAAAATGAAATAATAGCAATCGCAGATGGTAATCCTAGATTAGCTATAATGGCCGCATTATTAGCAATTGAAAAACAGGATCTATCTGTAATGCATAATGTCTCAGAGCTTTTTGAACGATACTTTACAACATTTATAAACGATAAAATTAATATAGAAGATAAGTTTACAATACAGTGTTTAGGAATAATCTCGTTTTTTCATACGTTGCCTTATAAAAATAAGGAATCGATTAAATCAGTAACAGATCAATTTAAGATTAATTATTATGAATTAGTAGAGAAAATAGAAAAACTAGAAAAATGGGAATTAGTTGAAATTAGGTATGATTATGTAAAGGTGCCTGAACAAAACATTTCAAATTACTTTTTTTACTTAGCTTTTATCGAAAGGGAGTATTTATCTTTCGAAATCTTATTAGAAAGATTTTATGCAACTAACGCGGAACGATTAAAAGAATGTGTAATTGCTGCAAACAATTCATTCGGATCAGAAAAAGTTATGAAAAAAGTAAGGCCGGCACTTGTTAAATATTTAAATAGTAACGTAAATCCTGAGAAAAACCTGGAATTCTTAAAGGACTTTTGGTTTTATTTGCAAAATGAAGCATTTGAATATTTGTATGAAACAATAATGGCATTGCCGGATGCTGATGTCCAAGAATACAATACCTTCTATGAAAAAAATCAATTTGTTTATAATAAAAACAGTGTAATTGAATTAATAGGAAATTATTTTAACTTCCCAATGGAATTAACAAGTAGTATCGAACTTGCTTTTGAATTTGTAAGAAAACAACCCGAACATTTGCCGGAGCTAATATATAAAATTCGTGAAACCTTTTTATTTGAAATGGAAGATCAACGCTATGGTTTTTATAGACAGTTAACATTGTTCGAGTCATTAATAAATGGAGTAAAGAGTGGAGATGTTTTATATTCTGTAGCTTTTTTTGAACTAGCAAAATCCTTTCTTAAATTTACTTTTGAGGTTGTTAAAGCGGGCAGAGGGGATAAAATTACATTTTATAATTATGAATTACCTTATGTAGAAGAATTGAAAACATTTAGAAAACAAATATGGGAAACTGTGAATAATCATTTCGACTTAGAAAAAGCATTAAGTTTAGATTTATTATTAACTTATTGTGAAGAGTATACGGATAATAAAGAAATTGTTTGTTTTGATAAAGGGTATATTCTAATTTTTATTGAGAGGCATTTAAATCCAGGAGTTTTTGAACATTGTTTATTTGTACAGAAGTATTTAGGGTTCTTAAAACGACATTTAATAACTGATTACTATATAGATACACTTAGAATTAAATACAGAAATGAACTTTATGAGATGTATTTACGAATACATTGGGATAGATTCCGTGACAAAGAAATGTATGAATTTGAAGATTATGATGAGTACGATTATTTAAAGGAACAAGAAATAAGAAAGTCATCCTTGTTGCACTCTAAAGAAGAAGTTTCGAAATTTCTTGAGGATTATATATACCTTCAGGGTTTTATAAAAAATTCTTGGAACCAAAATAAGGTGTTGGATATTATTGTTGATGAAAATTACAATCATAATATTCAAATTGGACAGACATTGCTCGAAGTAATAGTTGACAAAAATAGTAATTTAAATTATGTGCCGTATTTAGTAATAGTAAATCATTTTAATAAATCTGAATTAGTAAAAGAATTTATGGAATTACTAGAAAGCAGACCATTTGCTAATAGATTAAAATGGGTAATTGCCTTTTATGAAAACATAGAACCGTCATATTTGGAAAAGAATCAAGTTAATCGTTTTAATGAATTAATTAAAATTATAGATGAAACAGCATATATTCATTTTGGAAATTTAACACATCTCCAAAGTATTGAAAAAAATTTATATAAAGATCTTCTTGAGACAGTCACTGCTTTAAATAAAGAAAGAACTAATAAGATTCGAATTGAGTGTAGAAACGATTCTCTGCTCTCATATCTGAATTTTAATATTGATATTGAAGTAATAAAGGAAATGTATATTCAACAATTTTTGCTGGATTCCTATTTCGATTATAAGGGAAAAATATTTAAACATATTTTAAGGATAGATCCAAACTACTTACTTGAATTTACAGGCAGTATTTATTCCGAAGAAGATAAGAAATTTAAAAAGCGAAATGGATTAGGATTAATCTGGGATATAGAAAATATAGAGAAATACTTAGAAAGTGTTATTGATTTCACTTTAGAAAAAGAACTCTTCTTTGGTATTACTGAGCATTTTTGTAATGTATTCTTTGATGATATAGATACTCAAAAGATTGGGCGGGCTAGAGAATTTATTTTAGAGTATGTTAAGAAGAACCATCAGAATATTAAAAAGATGAATGTAATTATGGATATAATTCATAATACGAGAAGTGAATGGTTTAGTGATGTATTAACAACTTTTGTGTTTCATAATCAAGACTTGAATGTATTCTCCAAGATTTGGTGGTTGAAAAGGAGAAGAAGTCTTAGTGGGGATCAGTTATTTAGCGACTTAGAGGCTGCTGAATGGAGAAATATATTAGATATAATATCTCAGATGGATCTAGGAATTAAATTAATTCCTATAAAAAAATTCCTAGCAACTACCATTGAACATTTAAGGGAATATGCAGAAGAGGAGAGGAAAGAAAGGTTTTTAAGTAAAAATTAGTGTTTTTATACTGACTTTCTTTTAAGCCAATCAATGTCACTTGATGTTGTCCAAGCGTAGTACTTTAATCACATAAGGCCTTTGCTGATAAACCCACCAACATCCCTATGTGTTGTCAATTACAGTCCACACATGTGGAGTGTGTCTCGCAACTCATTTTAAAAGAAGGCAACTAACCCTTTACTATGGTACCTATAGATAGGACACTTGATAAAAGAGTGTTTTATCTATAGGTATTTTTTATATACTTGAATTTTAAAGATAAGAGGATTAGGGGACGACTATGAGCAAATTAACATTTTCAGATAGAGAAATAAAAATACTCCAAATAAAATCAAAATGTACTGGGAGTAAGTAGTTTAGCTATTACATATTATGAGGGGATTTATCTCACTAATTTTGACTTCAATAAAAGCATTTGAAAGATAAATTCAAGTTTTTACCTTTTTCTGTTTAGATAATATTGGACATTAGGGATTTGCGATAAGGGCTTTTAATAAGACTATCCACAAATGGGCCCCGATTGTGGAACAATTTTTCTAAAAAGGATATAGAAGAGGATTGTTAGTTTGTATATAAAATGAGTAATTATTGCAATATTTCCTAGAGGCGATGCGTTTATTAAACTCCAAATCTCCCTATGTTTTTTAAAAAGATAAGTACTATTTGAATCGTTTTTCGTGACTGTTTTATCTAATATTCGAATACGAAAAAGGAGGTGCCAGATTGGAAACAAAGTTGAACTTAATATCAAAGGCTAAAAAAGGAGATATAAATGCATTTCAGACATTAATACATAGTGAGAAGGAAAAATTGTACAAGATGGCATATGTGTATATGCGGAATGAAGATGATGCATTAGAAGTGTTTCAAGAAACGATTTATAAAGCTTTTGCATCGCTGTCAAAACTAAAAAATGACGAATATTTTTCCACATGGATGACGCGTATTTTGATAAATTCAGCGATTGATCTATTAAGAAAGAAAAAGAGAGTAGTTCCAATCAATAAAGAAGTGTTGGAAAACACTAGTGATACCTCATCTTTTAATTCTGATGTACATATTGATCTTCTTAAAGCAATGGATGAAATTGAGGAAAAATATAAAACGGTCTTACTGTTAAGGTATTATCAAGATTACTCGGTGAAACAGATCGCCTCGATGCTTAAATGTCCAGAGGGAACGGTTAAAACGAATATCCGGCGCGGATTAGACAAACTAAAGGAGAAAATGAAGGGGGTTTACAGTGATGACAGACAAAATTCCATCGTTTAAGGAAGACATTGACATGATTCATGTACCGACTGATAAGCTTAATACGATTATATCGAACTTTTCATTGGACTCTGATTCAAGAAAACAGCAGGTCAAGCGTAAAAGGAATCGTATTTTAATCGCTGCTGCCTGCTTATTGATTGGCATACCGACGACCGCTTTCGGTGCAGTAAAGGCCTATGATATGATTGTCCAAAAACAAAATTATGAAGTGAATATTTCAGTGATAAATAAGATTTTTAAAAATAGAAACAGTTGGTATAAGATGAAAGTCGGTTATTTACCAGAAAATATGGAAGCAAACGATAGCTTGGCTATGAAATATTCCTTTAAAGATAATTATGCAAATGGTGGGTTTTCATTCATTCTATGGAGACTAGGGAAAAATTCTGATTTTCAAACTTTGTATGCAAACGGCTACGAGGTAAAGGAGGTCAATGGCAGGAAAGCAGTGATTGTGAATAAAGATACTGGAAACAAAAATGTTAGGTTTGATAGACAGGTCTTTCTCTTATTCGAGGAAGAGGGAATGATGGTAGAAAGTTATGTTGGAACGGATGTAAGTGATGAACAAATGATCAAAGTCATAGAGGGCATTTCACTTGAATCAACAACAGAGGAAAAGGCAACATACACAGCAGATTATGATGGAGCCCTTTTTAGTAAAGCGAAGGAACCGACAGAATCTCGTGTTATTCCTTTGAAAAAGGACAGCAACCAATTATTTAGCGTAGGTCAAACGGTTCCTGTAACCATAAACAAGGAAGACAAACTTGAATATGTGATAGAAAAAGTTGAAGTCTTTGATTCAATCAAAGATTTTAAACAAGAAAACTTTAATGAATTGGGACTAGAAATACTAAGTGAGAATAAGGCTTTAGATCAGACAAATATACTGTTACCATACAAACGGGATGTGTATAAAGTAGGGAATGGTAAGGATTCTGTTGACGAATTAATAGAATCGCAACTAGTTAATCTGAAATTTGTCTACTTGACAACAACAGTAAAAAATATTGGCAAACAGGAAACAGAAGAAATCTATATGCATCCATCCTTAGAAGTGCTTAAATCTAAAAAGAATGCATGGAGCTATGCTGGAAAAGTTGGAATCGCCGAAGATAGTATTATGACGGGTGAAGTTGATTATCTAGAACCTCACGGAAACGGAAAAGGTTTTTACAATATTGGCAGGATCCAGCCTGGACAAACGCTGAAGGTTAACCTTGGTTATTTTGTAGATGCGGATAAATTGGATTCAATCTTCCTTGATGCTTTCCATTACAGTGGTGCCACTGAAGACATGAATGCTAAAGATCGTTGGTGGATTGATATTCGTCAATAGTAAAAACAAGAAAAATGGAGAAATTTGCTTATTTAGCAGCTTTCTTCATTTTTTATTTTTTAAAAAAATAGATGTTATAGAAATCCTTAAAATACTGCCCATCAAGTAATAAGTTGAAATCTAAATAAAATGATATGTAATTCCAGTATCTTACGATGTTGGATCATAAAAAAATTCCTCCCATATGAAGTACTATATTGTAAGTTAAGCTCACTAATTATATAGAAAGTAGTGGGTGGTAAATTAACCAACAACGTTAACACAAACGGGCTTGACCACCTCTTAATATGATAGTAGTAACTTATTGTAAAGGAGGTGACAAGATGGGATTAACTTGTTCATGTGGGGCTCGTACAAATCCTACTTCATCTGGAGAGATCTCCTTCCTATTTGATGACGGTGAAACAAGAAGTGGAACGCTTACTATAAACGTTGATGTCTGTGAAGATCGACTTGAAATCTCTACCTTTACGGCTACTTTTGTTGATCAAAGCGGTATGGTCCCTAATCGAAGTTTCGTCTTTACTTCTACAGAGGTTACAGGAGTGGATTGTATCTTAGTAAATAATCAATGCAGAGTCGTGATTAATGGTATGGGTCAAATAACGGGAGACCCAACACCGAGAGGATTTTTTGTCGTAATTGCGGATCTCCTTACCATACAGGAATCGTTGGAAGTCTTTAATATCTCTCTATTCTCAACCAATATAAATTCAACCCTAATCCAACCACCTCTAACCTTTTTTGGCTGCCCGACATCTTAACTGCTTGATGGAGGATTGCCCTTTACGGGTAATTCACTTTATGGCTTCTGACGAGACATCGCCATTTTACGAGTCGCCAGACTTGCTTTGTTACGAGCAAAGAAATCCTTCAAAACGTGAAAAGTAGGTTTGGGCGGGGGAAGGTGAATGTTTATTTTTTAACTGAACAAAAGAAAGGCAACTAGCCCATGTACTGCACCCCGAAAGTTAGAGTGAAATCTAATTTTTGGGGTGTTTCTTTATGGCTAAGTAAAGTGAAGGATTTAAGTTAA
>NZ_JBALNQ010000101.1:0-186 GCF_036961885.1 Neobacillus niacini
CTATTAAATCAACAGGGTTACTATTTTTAACCATTATGTAGACCTCATTGGTGTTAAAAGGAAGTTCTCGAATTCTTTCAATAGCTTTGTCAATAAATTTTTTTGTGTCTAAATTCCATATTTCTAAGTAATAAAAAACATCCAATAAAATAATGATTGCTACTCCCTGGTAATTCTTATTTGCTT
>NZ_JBALNQ010000101.1:218-995 GCF_036961885.1 Neobacillus niacini
CTTATTTGCTTTTTTCTTTGCATTAAGTATTACTTCTTCAAGATAATCATACGCCTTTGATTCTAGGTCTCTTGTGTCTCCTATTCTAATCTTACTATATCCCCGTTGATTAATTGAAATTGCATCTTCACTCTCGTATTGACCAAATAAAAAGCCAGTTATTTCATATTTTTTCTCTAAACCTGAAGCAAACTTAACAATAGCATCAAAACTTTGATTGCCAAGTACAATTCTAACTAGAGCATTGTCAGGAACATATTTTGATTGACTAAAAAGAAATAATGGATAAAATTCCTCCAGAAATTCTTTATACTTACCAGTCTTAAGTCGAGCTAAATCATTTAGAGTTTTACTTGAAATAATTTCTATTTTTTTATTTTCAAAATAAGTCTTCATTTGTCTTGGTGTACGAAATTCATCCAAGTCCTTGAAAAATTCATTTGAATTAATCTTCTTCTCAGTCATAAGTATCTCCTTTACTGTATTGAAAAATCATTTCAAACAAGGTCCGATAATCAATGTTTTGAGTGTTGAGTAATACATATTTCAACATACTATTGTAAAATCCCTCCAATATAAAACATTATAAAAACTGGACTGCTTTCGTTAAGAACGTTGCTCATTAATTAATAAGGTTTACATTGGAATTCTAAGAAATTTGAATTATGTATAAATCGTATTTTAAATAACAAAAAAACATAGAATGAATATAATCCAAGTTTTCGAACTAGATTTATAGGTTTGTTCAACTAAAGCACCCCGTTACTTTAAGTACAA
>NZ_JBALNQ010000102.1:0-1015 GCF_036961885.1 Neobacillus niacini
CTCCTATAAAGAAAACTAATTTTTCTTTTTCATATTTATTTAAATTTTTTAAAATGGACTTATCTGTATATGTTAAGACACTTATAAAATTAACAAGTTGTTTAATAACTTCAACTAAAAAATCTTTCTCATTATTCTCTAACTTAAAGTTATCAAATCTATCTATCAAAATTGTAAGTACGTTCTCAATCTCTAATTCTTCTTTTAGTCTAAACATCAAAGCAGACTTTCCAATCCCTCTTTCTCCCACGATAAACCTAGTTCGTCCTTCCTTAATATCTGTTAAAATTGTTTGAAAATACTTAGGGTTTTGAAAAATATCATTTAAGTATTCCCTTTCCTCTTCTGCTGAAAATCTAGAAAATGGATTATCTTTAAATCCAATGTTTCGATATAGTTCGCTCAATATACAGACCACCCTTCTATTACTATATATTATCATTTTTGTCATTTTTCGGACAAAAAAAACTACATCTAAATGAGAGCTGTTTCCTCATTTATTTTTAAATGGCAACCAGATCTTCAACTCTTTCATCCGTTAGTTTATGATTTTTATTTGACTGTAAACCGTTTTTCATTTTATAGACTGTCATCTGTAACAACAAGCAAACCTTCAATATACAGTATATTTCTACAATGGTAAAATAAGGAGTAAAAGAAAAAAAGGGGGTTCGTTTGTGATTACTGATGAACGAGATATAGAAAAGATTATTAAACTAGCAAGAGAAGGAAAACAAATTTCAAAAATATGGGAAGATGATTTCTCTCAATACGATTATTGGGATATTTATTTTGAAATACACGAAGCAGGAGAAAAAAGTGCACTTGGTACAAAGAGAAAAATCACACATCGATTAAATAAGTTAAAAAGTTTACCCAAGCGGGATCAACAGGATGTAATAGAGGAAATTAGAAACTTGGTTGACCACTTATATGTTAGATATAAAGAGGGGCAAAAAAAGATTGAACAAATCCGAAATGTAGTTGATAAATAACTAATACAGCTTCCTTTTAA
>NZ_JBALNQ010000102.1:1095-1502 GCF_036961885.1 Neobacillus niacini
TAAATGAAGCGGTAATTAAATTTGGCATTTTTAAATATGATTGTAGTATTAGTTAAGATAGAAAAAACTAGGGGGATGACTGTGATTAATGTAAATTCACTTCTAGCGTATTATAGGGATAATCCAGATTATGATGTTAAACAAGTTAAAGGAAGTGATTTTAACATCGAATTTCGTAATTCCTTGGTACCCAGAAAGAATGTACTTGTTGAGCTTTATCCAAAGTCAGGGAGATTTTATTTGAATAAGAATGGAAATTGGATAAATATTAATAAACTCACTGAAGTTCAAACCGATGCAGATGTTATCTCCTGGGTAGAGAGAGATTCCAAATTTCTAAGCAAAAAAATTTAATTGATCATATTTTACAAAAGAAAAAAAGCTAAGAGATTAAAACCCTTTAATTC
>NZ_JBALNQ010000011.1:0-317 GCF_036961885.1 Neobacillus niacini
AGAAATACTCTCGGATAGCCATAAAAAAGCTGCCGAAGTTAACCGGCAGCTACAGATATTACTTCAAGCCACTTTCAAGCGCAGTAAGCATTTCCTTCTTCTCATCCTCTGATGAATTCATCCAAATAATTTCAAACAAAACTCCTAGACCCGGAAGCATTTTTTCCTCGCCGTTTTGGATTGCATCAACGATTGTATCCTCTAATTCCGCTTGTGAGTTACCAGCAACATTGTGTACAATGGCATTTCGTAAATTTAAATTCATAACCATACACTCCTTTTCCAAAAGATAAGAAAATATAAGTTTTTAAACTTAG
>NZ_JBALNQ010000011.1:423-71270 GCF_036961885.1 Neobacillus niacini
TCTCAGTTGGAGCGCTCCAGGCCATACGCCGCTGACCAGGACGCTTGCGCATTTCTTGTCCTCTATTACTTTAATATGTTTTCTATTTTTGGTTTTATTATGTATTTTTTTTAGGATATAATGAGGAAAAACACTAGAGGAGCACAAAATTGAAGCATATTGAATCCATACAGAATCCAAAAGTAAAACAATGGAAAAAACTTTTAACGAAAAAGGAACGCGATAAATCTGGAACATTTTTAGTCGAAGGTTTTCATTTAGTTGAAGAAGCATTAAAACACAGCGAGAGTGTTATCGAAATCATTGTGTCCACTAGTGTTGGCATTCCACCGCGCTGGGACTCAAGAGAAATACCTGTTACCACCGTAACCGAAGAGATTTCAAATTCATTATCAGATACAGAAGCACCACAAGGAATCTATGCCGTTTGCAGACAAGTTCAAATCGAAGTACCCAATGCAAAGACATACCTTTTAATTGATGCCGTACAGGACCCAGGGAACCTAGGAACGATGATTCGCACAGCGGACGCAGCTGGGATTGACGCCGTTATCATAGGAAAGGGAAGCGCTGATGTCTATAATGGAAAGGTACTTCGCTCTGCACAAGGGAGTCATTTTCACCTGCCAATTATAAGAGGTGACCTCCATGAGTGGATAGAACAGCTTAAGGAAAAAAATATTTCCATTTACGGTACAGCACTTGAAGGGGCTTCCGCATATAATGATATTTCAACAGAACGTAACTTTGGTTTACTTGTTGGCAATGAAGGAAATGGCGTCAACAAAGAGCTGCTTGCTAAAACTGATACAAACCTGTATATCCCGATTTATGGCAAAAGTGAATCGCTAAATGTAGCTGTTGCAACAGGCATCTTGTTATATTTTTTGAAAAAATAGACGATACTTGTTTGAAACCTTAAGTAAAGTATTATATAATAATCTACATTATTGAAAATACCAAAGACGATGACGGAGAAAAGTACCTTGTCAAAGACCATTTAGGGAGAAAGTGCCGTGACTGAAAGCACTTTTATGGGCATGATAGGAGAAGTTCACCTCCTGAGTTGGCATCGGGACCACGAATAAAGAGGAAAGCTGTCTAGCCCGCCTCCGCTTCGTGTAAAGGTGCACCGGCCTAGCCGTTATCCGAATGAAGCGAACGCATATGTTTTTATACATACCGTGTTTACAAGGGTGGTACCGCGACTATAAACCTCGTCCCTTTCCAGGGATGGGGTTTTTTTGTTTTTCTATACTTCATTCAAACAATCATTAATTTTAAGGAGGAATTTCAATGCAAGAACGATTAAAGGAATTGCAGCAGGAAGCTATTCAAAAAATTGAGCAGTCTTCAAGCTTGAAAGAATTGAATGATATTCGCGTTGCCTATTTAGGAAAAAAGGGTCCGATTACCGAAGTGCTGCGTGGAATGGGTAAGCTTTCAGCAGAGGAGCGTCCAGTAATGGGAGCACTAGCAAATGAAGTCCGTGAAGCAATTGCGTCGATTTTGGAAGCTAAGCAGAAGGATTTAGAAGAAGCAGCTGTTTTAGAAAAACTAGCCTCTGAATCGATTGATGTTACCCTTCCAGGACGTCCAGTTAAGGTTGGAAACCACCATCCATTAACAAGAATTATTGAAGAAATTGAAGATTTATTTATCGGGATGGGCTATCAGGTAGCTGAAGGACCTGAAGTTGAGCAGGATTACTATAATTTTGAAGCGCTAAATTTACCAAAAGGACACCCGGCTCGCGATATGCAGGATTCCTTCTATATTACAGATGAGATTTTATTGCGTACGCATACTTCACCCGTACAAGCTCGGACAATGGAAAACAACAAGGGAAAAGGTCCAATCAAAATTATCTGCCCTGGTAAGGTATACCGTCGCGATAATGATGACGCAACACACTCTCATCAATTCATGCAAATTGAAGGTCTTGTCGTCGACGAAAATATTCGTATGAGCGACCTAAAGGGAACGTTAGAGGTGTTTGCGAAGAAAATGTTTGGTGAAGACCGTGAAATCAGATTACGCCCAAGTTTCTTCCCATTCACAGAACCATCTGTAGAAATGGACATCTCCTGTATGATTTGCGGCGGACATGGCTGCAATGTTTGTAAGAAAACAGGCTGGATTGAAATACTTGGAGCAGGAATGGTCCATCCAAACGTCCTTGAAATGGCTGGCTATGATTCTAAAAAATACACTGGATTTGCATTCGGAATGGGACCAGAGCGGATCGCAATGTTGAAATACGGTGTCGACGATATTCGTCATTTCTACACAAACGATGTACGTTTCTTAAAACAGTTTTCAAAACACGAGTAGGAGGAGGGACACAAAATGTTCGTTTCATATAAATGGCTTCAGGATTATGTTGATTTATCCGGAGTAACAGCTGATGAATTAGCTGAAAAAATTACAAAAAGCGGGATTGAGGTTGAAGGAGTAGACGTCCTCAACGAAGGAATTAAAGGAGTAGTGGTTGGTCACGTAGTTGAGCGTGTCCAGCACCCAAATGCGGATAAACTAAGCAAATGCCAGGTGGATATCGGTCAAGGAGAACCAGTTCAAATTATTTGCGGCGCACCAAATGTAGCGCAAGGCCAAAAGGTTGCAGTAGCAACGGTTGGAGCGGTTTTACCAGGTAATTTTAAAATAAAAAGGGCAAAGCTTCGCGGTGAAGAATCGAATGGGATGATCTGCTCCCTAACAGAGCTTGGGATGGAAGCAAAAATCGTACCGAAGGAATATTCTGAAGGAATCTTTGTTTTCCCTCAAGATGCAGAAGTTGGAACGGATGCAATCGCATTATTAAACCGTGACGATGAAGTGCTTGAACTAGGCTTAACACCTAACCGTGCCGATTGCTTGAGCATGCTTGGTGTCGCTTATGAAGTTGCAGCAATCCTTGGACGTGAGGTAAAACTGCCAGAAATCGATCTTCAACCTGTGAATGAAAAAGCAACTGATTACATTACGGTAAAAGTTGATGCAAATGCGGATAATCCTTTATATGCGGCCAAAGTAATTAAAAATGTAAAAATTGGTCCTGCACCTTTATGGATGCAAACAAGACTAATGTCTGCAGGTATTCGTCCACACAATAATGTAGTCGATATTACCAACTACATTTTATTAGAATATGGTCAGCCGCTGCACGCATTTGACTATGATCGTTTAGGTTCAAAAGAAATTCTAGTACGTCGTGCACACGACGGTGAGAAATTCACAACATTAGATGATGTAGAACGTACGTTAACCTCTGACCAATTAGTCATTACGAATGGAACAGAACCAGTTGCCTTAGCAGGCGTTATGGGCGGAGCTAATTCTGAGGTGACTTCAGATACAACAACTGTATTGTTGGAGGCGGCTTATTTTACAGGAGGAACTGTAAGAAAAGCTTCAAAAGACCATGGTTTACGGAGTGAAGCAAGTGCTCGCTTTGAAAAAGGTGTTGATCCTAATCGTGTGCGTGCAGCAGGTGAGCGTGCAGCTTACTTGATGGTAAAATATGCAGGCGGTGAAGTATTAGAAGGTAGTTCAGAAGTTGATACACTTACAATTGAGCCAGCAGTGGTTTCGATTACGTTAGAAAAAATAAATAGTGTCATTGGATCACAACTGACTGTTGCAGATGTTGAAGCCATTTTCGAACGCCTTCAGTTTTCTGTAAGCAGTGAAGAAGAAATCATTACAGTTACTGCTCCAACACGCCGTGGTGATATTAAAATTGAGGAAGACTTAATTGAAGAAGTTGCCCGTCTTTACGGCTATGACAACATACCAATGACATTGCCAATCGGTTCAGCTACACCTGGTAAATTATCTAAGTATCAGGAAAAACGCCGGATTGTTCGTCAATATTTAGAGGGCGCTGGCTTGTATCAAGCGGTAACGTATTCCTTAACAAGTGAGGAAAAAGCAGAGCAATTCGCTTTTGAAAAACGCGATTTCATTCGTCTAGCCATGCCGATGAGTGAGGACCGTAGTATCCTGCGCTTAAGCATTATGCCGCAGCTATTGGAAGTTTTAAAATACAACAGTGCCCGTCAAAACGACAGCCTTGCCGTTTATGAGACAGGTGCAGTATTTTTAGCAAATGGAACCGAGGTTCTACCTGAAGAAGAGGAGCATTTAGCTGGTGCAATTACGGGTCTATGGCACAGCCACTCATGGCAGGGTGAGAAAAAGGCCGTTGACTTCTATGTAATAAAAGGTATTTTAGAAGGATTGTTTGCAAAAGTAGGTCTGACGGAAAGTGTGACATATGTTCAAGCTCAAGTAGACAACATGCACCCTGGTCGTACCGCGGAAATTCACTTAAATGGCGTGCGGATTGGTTTTGTCGGCCAAGTGCACCCAACCATGCAAAAAGAGCTTGATTTAAAAGACACTTATGTATTCGAGCTCTCATTGAAGGCAGTGCTAGAAGCAGCAGCAGCAGCGCTAAGATATGAGGCTATTCCACGGTTCCCGTCTATTACGAGAGACATCGCTCTAGTCGTGGATAAGGAAACAGTTGCTGGAGTATTGAAGGATATAATCCAGGGCGCTGGCGGAAAGCTTCTTAAAGAAGTAAATGTATTTGACTTATACGAGGGAGATCGGATGGAAGAAGGCAAAAAATCCATTGCGTACTCATTGAAATACATGGATCCAGAACGGACGTTAACAGATGAAGAAGTAACAAAAGTCCACACTCAAGTACTCGAAGCTTTGAAGACTCAGGCCGGAGCAGTATTGCGAGGGTAATGATAGAATAAAAATGACCTAGTGAAAAATCAACTAGGTCATTTTTTTATGTTCTGGTATATGAAGCCCAAAATATTTAAGAATCTAAAATAAGTGGTCTCATCACCGGTTCATGAAGCCCAAAATACCAATAATCATGAATTAAGTGGCCTCATGAAGTGCTCATGAAGCCCAAAATCCTTCAGAATCCCCAATAAGTGGCCTCATGAAGTGTTCATGAAGCCCAAAATCTTTCAGATTTCCAAATAAGTGGCCTCATGAAACGTCCCGCATCAATAAACAATCGAAAACGATTAACCTTTCTTTTTATTCACTAAGTTAATCGCCTTCTCCGTATTAGCAAAATGTAGTTTTACATATTGCGGAAGAATTTCTCTGCCTTTTTTCAAAATCAGCCTTGCAGCCGCTTCGTCCACCAGCCCGCCAGCTCCTTTAGGTATCTTAAAGCCGGCTGCGTCACTAAGCTTGTCAAAGTATTGGACAAAGGCATAACGTGCCAAAATTGATGCTGCTGCAACAGCAAGGTGAATACCCTCTGCCTTCGTGCTAAAATACACATTTTCCCTCGCAATTGCTTTCTGATTTTTTATATGCAGGTAATAGGTACTTTCTTGGACAAATTGATCAATCAGTATGGCATCAGGTTTCACCGGTGAAATTTTCTCCAAAACATTGAGAATCGCCTGATTGTGCAGGAGGGCCTTCATTTTTCCCTGCGACATCCCAGAACTCTGCAGCTGGTTGTACTTTTCATTCTTCAGCGTCATTAGACTAAATGGAACAATATCTTTGATTACCTTAGCAATTGCGATAATTTTTTCATCCTTTAAATCCTTTGAATCACGTACACCTAGTTCTTTTAATAATGGAATATCTTCTTTTCGAACATAAGCCGCAACAACCGTTATCGGTCCGAAAAAGTCACCAGTGCCGACCTCATCAGAGCCAATGACGGACAACTGGCTAAAGCCCTCCGGTAAATTACCACGTGCAGCTTTTGCTGTGGCAGGAGCTTTCACACTGGAAGCTTCACCCCACCTCATTGCTTCTGCTTCATTACCATTCCCCTGAAATAAAACTTTACCTGATTTATAGGCAGTAATGGTACAGCTTGCAGTTTTCGCTGAAAATACACTGCCTGGGGGAACCTTATCTAGTAATTTTCCATTATAATAGCTTTTCATTTTATTAATTTCAGACATGCTTAGATTTAACACTACATTTCCCAATCAAAAAACACCCCTCGACAATTTTTTAGAAAAAGGTAAAAAACCTTCAAATCAGCTGTTTCTCTTTTCGACACATATCCGTTCGTGTTATATTATAAAATAGGGATTTCGCTCGAATCGAATGGAGGCAGTAACTTGTCAAATATTGAAAAAACCAGAACAACCGTTGATATATACGGACAGCAATACATTATTTTAGGTACCGAGGCTCAAAATCATGTTCAGCATGTTGCTTCATTAGTTGACAAGAAAATGCGTGAAATTGGTTCTAGGAATCCATTACTAGATGTTAATAAACTCGCTGTTTTAACAGCAGTAAATGCCGTCAATGATTATATTAAAATGAAGGACCAATTAGAGCGGATGCAAGCTGAACTAAAAAAGGAAAAGGACTGAATAAGTCATGCTGGATTTAGCAATTATTATATTATTAATTTTTGGATTTTTTATCGGTTTAAGAAGAGGTTTCATTTTACAGTTAGTCCATTTAACAGGTTTTATTATTGCATACATAGTGGCAAATTTATACTATGACGATTTGGCACCAAGACTGACGCTATGGATTCCATATCCGAATCTTGGCACAACATCTCCTTTAAAACTATTAAGTGAGAGCGGTAATATGGAGGATGCCTTTTATAGAGCGATTGCTTTTATTATCATCTTCTTCGCGGTCAAGATTGTACTGCAAATTATTGGATCGATGCTCGATTTTATTGCCCATTTACCTATTATTAGGCAATTAAATGTTTGGGCAGGCGGGATTCTTGGTTTTGCTGAAGTCTACTTAATTATCTTTATTTTATTATATATTGCTGCGCTAGTTCCAATGGAATTTATGCAAAAACCTTTGGATGATTCAATTTTGGCAAACTTAATTGTCAATCATACACCATTTCTTTCAGAACAAATAAAAAGTATGTGGATTGAATATTCGACTTCTCTGTAAGGAGAGAATGAACTACTTCTCTCTAGAGAGAAGTTTTTCTATTAAAAGGGTTAAAATAAAGACAAGGTGGGTGGAAGTAATGGAGATGAACAAAAAGGATTTAATTCGTCATTTAGAAACAATTGCAGTATATATGGAGCTGAAAGGTGAAAATCCCTTCAAGGTATCTGCCTTTCGCAAAGCAGCATCAGCACTGGAATTTGATGATCGCAGCCTTTCTGATATCGAAGATTTTACGTCTCTATCAGGAATCGGAAAAGGGACCTCAGCGGTTATTGAGGAATACATAGAAGAGGGCACTTCCACAGTGCTGAATGATCTAAAGGAAGAAGTTCCGAAAGGTTTAATTCCGTTATTGCAATTACCCGGTCTTGGCGGAAAGAAGATTGCTAAGCTACATAAAGAGTTAGGAATTGAGGATGTCACTACATTAGAAGAAGCCTGTAAAGCAGGGAAAGTGCAAGCACTCGCTGGTTTTGGAAAAAAGACAGAAGAAAAGATATTGAGTTCGATTGCGAATGTAGGTTCAAGACCAGACAGATTACCGCTTGCTTACATGCTTCCAATTGCAGAACAAATTGAAGCGAAGCTTTCTGAACTTAAAGAGATTCATCAGTTCTCACGTGCAGGAAGCCTGCGAAGAATGCGAGAAACGATTAAAGATTTGGACTTTATTATTTCGAGTGAGCAGCCTGAAGTGGTCAAACAATTCTTACTTGATTTTCCGAATATAAAAGAAATAATTGGTGCTGGAGATACAAAGGTATCACTTGTGTTTGAATTTGACTATGATGTTTCAGTTGATTTTAGACTGGTTAAACCAGAGGAGTTTACGACGACTCTCCACCATTTTACTGGTTCAAAAGACCACAATGTTCGAATGCGACAGCTTGCTAAGGAACGTGGGGAAAAAATTAGTGAGTATGGTGTGGAAAATGGTGAGACAGGGGAAGTTCTTACTTTTACTTCAGAGGAAGAGTTTTTCAAACATTTTGATCTGCCGTTTATCCCGCCAGAAGTTCGGGAAGATGGAAAAGAAGTGGAGGATTTTCACGCATATGAAGGTGAATTAATCGAATTAACTGACATAAAAGGTGACCTTCACATGCATTCAACCTGGAGTGATGGGGCTCATTCGATTGAGGAAATGGTTGAGGCCTGCCGGGCAAAAGGGTATAAATATATGGCAATCACGGACCACTCTCAGTATTTAAAAGTAGCAAATGGACTGACACGTGAGCGATTGCTGCAGCAAAAGGAAGAAATAAAAAAATTAAATGAAAAATACGATGATATATTAATTTTATCAGGAGTTGAAATGGACATCCTGCCAGATGGTACGTTGGATTACGAGGATGATCTATTAGCAGAAATGGATTTCGTTATTGCGTCCATTCACTCCGCTTTTTCACAGCCGAGAGAAAAAATTATGGAGCGGTTAACAACAGCCCTAAAAAATGCTCACGTTGATTTAATTGCTCATCCGACTGGCAGGAAAATTGGCCGCCGCGAAGGCTACGATGTTGATATTGATTTATTAATGGAATTAGCAAAAGAAACGAATACTGCCTTAGAACTTAATGCCAACCCGAATCGATTAGATCTAAAAGCTGAATATTTAAGGCAGGCACAAGAGATGGGCGTTAAAATATTTATTAATACGGATGCCCATAAGAGGGAAACGCTATCACATATGAGTGTAGGTGTATCAACAGCAAAAAAAGGCTGGATTAAAAAATCAACGGTTATCAATGCACTTGAACCGAAGGACTTACTAGAATATTTGCATAATCGAAACTAGGGGGAGGTTTATCTCCATGCAAGAAAGAACGTTAAAGGTGTTAGAATTTATTAAAGTGAGAGACCAGCTCATCGAGCATGCATCTTCTTCACTTGGAATAGATAAGTTAAAGAAATTGGTTCCATCGACTGATTTTGAGGAAGTCGTAATGCTGCAAACCGAAACGGATGAAGCGTCAACTGTACTACGGATTAAAGGAAATGTGCCGTTAGCAGGAATTCATGATATTCGTGCCCATATTAAGCGCTCTGTAATTGGAGGAGTTCTTAGTTCACATGAATTGACCCAGGTGGCGAGCACCATTCATGCCAGCCGGCAAATAAAGCGATTTATTGAGGATATAGCAGAAGAAAGAGCGGAAATACCGATTTTAATGGAGCAAGTAGATCGGATCATCCCATTAGTAAGTTTGGAGGAGTCGATTAGACTTGCCATTGATGAGAGCGGGGAAGTTCTTGATAGTGCAAGTGTTCTTTTACGTTCATTAAGGCAGCAGCTGCGTTCAAATGAAGCACGTGTCCGTGAAAAATTAGAGAGTATGATTCGGTCTTCGAATGCGGCAAAGATGTTGTCGGATTCGATTGTCACAATTCGAAACGACCGCTTTGTTATTCCTGTTAAACAAGAATATCGTGGCCATTATGGTGGGATTATCCATGACCAAAGCGCATCAGGGCAAACACTATTTATTGAACCACAAGTGATTGTCCAATTAAACAATCAATTACAGGATATAAGAGTCAAAGAGCAGCTAGAAATTGAAAGAATATTGACCGAGCTGTCAGCGAAAACAGCTGAATTTGAATCGGAACTGCAAGGGATCGTTGAGATTCTTGCCAATTTGGATTTTATTTTTTCCAAGGCTAGGTATGGTCGCAAAATAAAGGCAAGTATGCCTATCATGAATAATGAGGGAAGAATAGCACTTTACAAAGCCAGGCACCCGCTAATTCCCATAGACGAGGTCGTTGCGAATGATATTTTACTTGGGAAGGAATATACAACCATTGTCATTACCGGACCAAACACGGGTGGTAAAACCGTTACCTTAAAAACACTTGGTTTATGTTCATTAATGGCGCAGGCAGGATTGCAGGTTCCTGCACTTGATGGGTCAGAGTTAGCTGTTTTTGATGCCATCTATGCAGATATCGGTGATGAACAATCCATTGAACAAAGTTTAAGTACGTTTTCTTCCCATATGGTAAATATTGTCGATATTTTAGAAAAGGTTGATTTTAATTCTCTCGTATTGTTTGATGAGCTTGGTGCAGGCACAGATCCACAGGAGGGTGCTGCGCTAGCTATTTCCATACTAGATGAGGTTCACAATCGAGGGTCAAGAGTTATTGCTACTACCCATTATCCAGAATTAAAGGCCTACGGCTATAATCGTGAAGGGGTTTTAAATGCAAGTGTAGAATTTGATGTTGAAACGTTGAGCCCAACGTACAAACTCCTACTTGGAGTACCTGGGCGAAGCAATGCATTTGAAATCTCAAAACGCTTAGGGTTGAATGATCGTGTTATTGAGGCTGCTCGATCACATGTAAGTGAAGATGCGAACCAGATCGATAAGATGATTGCATCTCTCGAAAATAGTAAGCGGCAAGCTGAAATTGAGCAGGAAGAAGCGCGTGATTATTTAAGACAGGCAGAAAAGCTCCATCAGGATATGCAAAAGCAAATGCTGGAATTTTATGAGAACAAGGACTCCATGCTAGAAAAAGCAGCTGAAAAAGCAGGGGAAATTCTCGAAGAAGCAAAGAGTGAGGCCGAAAAGGTTATTCGTGATCTCCGTAAAATGAGGATTGAAAAACATGCTGAAATAAAGGAGCATGAATTAATTGATGCGAAGCGCCGTCTTGATGCAGCAACCCCTGAGATAAAGAAATCTGCTGCTCAAATGAACAAGAAAATAAAGAAACATACGCTAACGCCGGGGGATGAAGTTAAGGTACTCACCTTTGGTCAAAAGGGGACGTTACTTGATAAAGTTTCTGATACCGAATGGCAGGTGCAAATTGGCATCTTGAAAATGAAGGTAAAAGAAAAGGACTTAGAATTTAGCAGTACCCCTAAGCAAGTTGAGACTAGACCAATGGCAATTGTTAGAGGCAGAGACGCTGATGTAAAATTAGAATTAGACCTGCGAGGAGAAAGATATGAGGCTGCGCTTTTAAGAGTGGAAAAATATATAGATGATGCTTTATTATCAAACTATCCTCGTGTATCAATCATCCACGGGAAAGGCACAGGAGCATTAAGACAGGGTGTCCAGGAATATTTGCGAAATCACCGATCTGTAAAGAAAATTCGGTTTGGAGAAGCCGGTGAGGGCGGCTCTGGTGTTACAGTTGTTGAATTTAAATAAAAATGTCCGGGGAGATTAGGGAATGAACCAGTTTTGGGATAACATGTATGTTCAAAGTGCTGCTAATTATAGCGTCGTCATTTTATGTGTGGTCGTTTTTTTAGCTATTTTTGAATTAGTTACGAAATATAAAAATTGGGAAGAAATTCAAAAGGGGAACATCGCTGTTGCCTTGGCAACCGGAGGGAAGATTTTTGGAATTGCCAATATCTTTCGTTATTCCATTGAACAAAATGATTCCTTAGTGACAATGGTTATCTGGGGTGTATTTGGATTTGTGCTTTTATTGATTGGATATTTCATTTTTGAATTTTTAACACCTAAGTTTAACATTGATGATGAAATTAAAAATGATAATCGCGCAGTTGGTTTTATTGCGATGATACTATCAATCGGCTTATCCTTTGTAATAGGTGCGGGGATATCGTAAGGGGAGAATAAAGTGGAGACATTAGCTAAAGTACTTCTTGGTTTATGCGCCTTGTTTTTACTAATCGGTATGGGGTATATGTTGTTTTTTTAAGTTGAAATCATCGCTGTCATTCAGCGATGATTTTTTTAGTGAGATAATAAACATATACTATTATTCTAATTGTTTAAAGAGTCTGACTATATTATAATGAAAAGGAAGTGGAAAATATTACAAAGGAATTAGAAGGAGGGTTACTATGTATGATCAAAAACCATGGCTAGCGCATTATCCAGAGGAAATTCCTGCAGAACTGGAATTTCGGAAAGAACCTGTTCAGCAGTATCTAGTAGATGCGGCAAAAAATTTTCCAGACAAAATCGCTATTCATTTTATGGGGAAGGAAATGACCTATAAAGAGCTTTATAATGAATCATTATCATTTGCCAGCTATCTCCAGCAAATTGGTATTTCAAAAGGTGATCGAGTTGCCATCATGCTTGCCAATACCCCGCAAGCAGTCATAAGTTATTTTGGTATACTAATGGCTGGGGGAATTGTCGTTCAAACCAACCCGTTATACACGGAACGTGAACTTGAATACCAGATGAAGGACTCCGGATCCAAGGCGATCATCACACTCGACATCCTCTATCCTCGCGCTTCTAAGGTGATGCCGCAAACCAATTTGCAGCACATAATTGTAACCGCTATCAAAGACTACCTGCCATTTCCAAAAAATTTAGTTTACCCTTTTATTCAGAAAAAGCAATATGGAATTGTCGTAAATGTTAAACATGAAGGCAACACCCATTTATTTAAAGAAATCATAAAATTAGCTCCTAAAAAACTAGTAGAATATGACTTTGATTTTGAAGAAGAGGTAGCGCTGCTGCAATATACAGGCGGTACAACGGGTTCTCCTAAAGGGGTTATGCTGACACATCGGAATTTAGTAGCGAACTCTTCCATGTGTACTGCCTGGCTATACAAAGCAAAACCGGGTGAGGAATCAGTCTTAGGGATTGTTCCGTTTTTTCATGTCTACGGAATGACGATCGTCATGATTTTATCGGTTATGCAGGCGTATAAGATGATTATATTGCCTAAGTTCGATCCATTGACCACCTTAAAGACCATCCAAAAGCAGCGTCCTACTTTGTTTCCTGGTGCGCCAACGATTTATATTGGACTATTAAATCATCCAGACCTGAAAAAATATGATTTATCGTCTATCGATTCCTGTCTAAGTGGCTCTGCTCCGCTGCCAATTGAAGTCCAAGAAGAGTTTGAGGAAGTTTCAGGCGGTAAACTCGTGGAAGGGTATGGTTTAACCGAAACATCTCCAGTTACCCATGCAAATTTCTTATGGGATCGCCCGCGGGTAAAAGGCAGTATCGGGGTACCATGGCCAAATACAGAGGTAAGAATTGTCTCAATGGATTCGGATGAACTAATGCCAGTAGGTGAAATTGGAGAAATTATCATTAAAGGCCCTCAAGTAATGAAAGGCTATTGGAATCGAAAAGAGGCTACAGAGGAAACGATTAAAGACGGCTGGTTATTCACGGGTGATCTTGGGTATATGGACGATAAAGGGTATTTTTATGTAGTGGATCGAAAGAAGGATATGATCATTGCTGGTGGGTACAATATTTATCCAAGAGAAATAGAGGAAGTATTATATGAACATCCAGATGTTTTAGAAGCTGTTGCTGCTGGAATACCCGATCCATATCGTGGTGAAACCGTTAAGGCCTACGTCGTTTTAAAAGAAGGTTCAAAGATTACATCTGATGACTTAAACCAATATGCGAGAAAATATTTAGCCGCCTATAAAGCCCCAAGATTATATGAATTTAGAAAAGAATTACCGAAAACAGCGGTAGGAAAAATTTTAAGAAGAACACTTGTTGAAGAAGAAATGAGAAAAATAGAGGAAGAAAGCAAAAAACATGCCTAATACCACCAGTTGATCGCACTTCTTTTTTTTGGATGATAGAGCTTGTCTCTTTGAGAGTAGTAAAGTAATATAAAAATATCATTGTACTTCTTGACAGAAATACAAGTTATAACTATTATAAAAATATGAATGATTATTCATTCATATTTTTTTACTTTCTTCCAGAGGAGGGAGAACCAATGAAAAAAAATAAGCCGAAATACATGCAAATTATTGATGCAGCGGTTATTGCAATTGCAGAGGTTGGTTATCATCAGGCCCAGGTTTCGAAGATTGCAAAGCAAGCTGGTGTCGCAGATGGAACCATTTATCTCTATTTTAAAAACAAAGAAGACATTCTCATTTCACTCTTTGAAGAAAAAATGGGAAGCTTTATTGAAAAAATAGATGGATTAATAGCAGGAAAAGAGACAGCGGTGGAGAAGTTATTAATGATGGTAGAAGCTCATTTCAAAAACCTCTCTGATGATCACCACATGGCAATCGTAACTCAACTTGAATTACGACAGTCCAATAAGGAATTGCGTTTAAGAATCAATAATGTTCTTAAAGGATACTTGAGAGTGATTGATAAAATCATCATTGAAGGGAAAGAAACGGGAGAGTTTTCAAAAGATCTCGATGTTCGTCTTGCCAGACAAATGATTTTCGGTACGATGGATGAAACCGTTACAACCTGGGTTTTAAATGAGGAGAAATACGATTTAATGGCACTCGCTAAACCAGTTCACCAGCTGCTGATTAAGGGCTGCGGAAATCATTAGTTTTTGAGTGTAAGAGAAGGAGGGAGTCTATTGGAAAACTTAACATGGTCTTACCAAGAAGGGATTGCAACAATTACTATTAAGCGTCCGCCTGCAAATGCCCTCTCACAAGGACTGTTACGAGAACTGTCGGCAGTCCTAGACGAAGTTGAACCAAATACTGACGTCAGGGTAATTGTCATACATGGGGAAGGACGCTTTTTCTCAGCGGGGGCGGATATTAAAGAATTCACAACCGTCTCTTCTCCTGAAGGCTTTCGTGATCTTGGAAAGTATGGACAAGATTTGTTTGACCGGATGGAAAAATTTCCTAAACCAATTATTGCTGCGATTCACGGTGCAGTACTTGGCGGGGGTTTAGAGCTGGCAATGGCTTGTCATTTCCGGTTAGTGGGCGAAAATACAAAGCTTGGTCTTCCAGAATTGCAGCTCGGATTGATTCCGGGATTTGCTGGTACACAGCGCCTGCCAAAATATGTAGGCGTCGGCCGAGCAGCAGAAATGCTGTTTACCTCCGAACCAATCACAGGATTGGAGGCGGTTCAATTTGGCTTGGCAAATCATGCCTATCCGGAAAATGAAGTTTTAGAACAAGCCATCAAGCTTGCCGGTAAAATCGCTAAGAAAAGTACTGGTGCACTGAAGGCGACCATCCAATTATTAAACTATGCCAAAAACCAAGAGTTTTATGAAGGTTCACAAAAGGAAGCAGAGTTGTTTGGAGAAATTTTTGTTTCTAAAGATGCGAAAGAAGGTATACAGGCTTTTATTGAAAAAAGAGAGCCTCATTTTAAAGGTGAATAGCTTCTACATAGAAGTTACTAATATTTTTTTGCTACAAATTTTCTTAATCTTTCGAACAGAAAAAATGTTTGCATTATAGGAGGGAAATCATGAATATTTTTGTACTTTTAAAAAGAACGTTTGATACGGAGGAAAAGATAACCATTGCAGCCGGAAAAATTAATGAGGATGGTGCCGAGTTTATCATCAATCCTTATGATGAATATGCCGTTGAAGAAGCAATCCAAGTACGCGAAGCAAATGGCGGTGAAGTAACTGTTATTTCAGTTGGAAGTGAAGAATCTGAGAAGCAATTACGCACTGCACTTGCTATGGGAGCCGACAAAGCGGTCCTTATTAATACAGAAGATGATGTCGAAAACGGTGATCAATTCACAACAGCTAAAATCATTGCCGAATACTTAAAGGATAAAGAAGCAGACCTCATTATAGGTGGCAATGTTGCCATTGACGGTGGTTCTGGTCAAGTGGGTCCACGTGTAGCTGAATTGTTAAACATTCCGTATGTGACGACGATTACAAAGCTTGAAATTGATGGAACAACTGTAACGGTAACCCGTGACGTGGAAGGTGATTCTGAAATAATCGAAACAAGCCTGCCATTATTAGTAACGGCTCAACAAGGTTTGAACGAGCCTCGTTATCCATCTTTACCAGGAATTATGAAAGCAAAGAAAAAGCCGCTAGATGAACTAGAATTGGATGATCTAGATTTAGAAGAAGACGATGTTGAAGCAAAAACCAAAACGATTGAAATTTACCTGCCAGCTAAAAAGGAAGCAGGAAAGGTGTTATCTGGAGAATTAAATGATCAGGTTAAAGAACTTGTTCACCTTCTTCATTCCGAAGCGAAAGTTGTTTAATTATATTTGTAATTTAACGATAAGAATGGACGATAAATCGATTTGCAGGAGGGTAAAGGAATGACTAGAAAAGTATTAGTATTAGGGGAAACCCGTGACGGTTCTTTACGTAATGTTTCTTTCGAGGCAATTGCCGCTGGAAAAACAGTGGCAGATGGCGGAGAAGTTGTTGGCGTTTTAGTTGGTGAAAATGTTAGCGCTTTAGCAATGGAATTAGTTCAATACGGTGCTGACCGTGTGGTTGTTGTAGAAAATGAAAAGTTAAGTCAATATACATCTGACGGTTATGCGCAAGCATTACTTGCTGTGCTGGAAAAGGAAAGCCCAGAAGGACTCGTTTTAGGACATACTTCTCTTGGTAAAGATCTTTCACCAAGAATTGCTGCAAAATTAGCGTCTGGATTAATTTCTGATACAACTGCAGTTGAGGTAGCGGGTGGAAATGTTGTCTTTACAAGACCTATCTATTCCGGCAAAGCCTTTGAAAAGAAAATTGTTACGGACGGTATCATTTTTGCAACCGTAAGACCAAATAATATTGCACCACTTACGAAGGATGAAAGCAGAACAGGTGAAGTCGCTTCCCTTTCAGTTGAAATTAAAGACCTTCGTGCCATTATTAAAGAAGTAGTGAGAAAAGCAAGCGAAGGTGTAGATTTAAGTGAGGCAAAAGTTGTAATTTCCGGCGGCCGTGGTGTGAAAAGTGAAGCGGGCTTTGAACCACTAAAAGAATTAGCCAAAGTCTTAGGCGGTGCAGTTGGTGCTTCACGGGGTGCCTGTGACGCTGACTATTGTGACTACTCTTTGCAAATCGGTCAAACTGGAAAGGTTGTAACACCTGACTTATATATTGCTTGTGGAATCTCTGGGGCCATTCAGCACTTAGCTGGTATGTCTAACTCAAAGGTAATCGTTGCAATTAACAAAGATCCAGAAGCGAATATCTTTAAAGTAGCAGATTACGGAATTGTTGGAGACCTATTTGAAGTGGTGCCTTTATTAACAGAGGAATTTAAAAAGCTTAAAGTACATTCATAATATGGGTGCGGGCGAGCAGTGACAAACTGCTCGCTTTTCAAGTATATGAAAAGAATTTTTGGGGAAATTACATGCGAGACAGATTATTAGCATGATACTTTAAACAATGCTATACTTTCGGTAGTATTTCAGTATTCATTAGGAGGGTATAAACAAATGACTATTTCAAAAGTAACAGATGCAAATTTCTCTGCTGAAACAGGCTCTGGTCTTGTACTTGCAGATTTTTGGGCTCCATGGTGTGGACCTTGTAAAATGATCGCTCCAGTTCTTGAAGAACTTGATTCAGAAATGGGCGACAAAGTTAAAATCGTTAAATTAGATGTGGACGATAACCAAGAAACGGCTGCTAAATTCGGAGTAATGAGTATCCCTACATTGCTTGTTTTCAAAAATGGCGAAGTGGTTGATAAAGTTGTCGGCTTCCAGCCAAAAGACGCTTTAGCAAGTGTGTTAGAAAAGCACGTATAAGCAAATAAAACCTTAGTTAGATTTTTCTAGCTGAGGTTTTTTCTTTTTGAAAAATGCTGTTTTCGTAACGATTTTTGTTAAAATCTTAAAGCCGATTTTAACGTGAAAATAGTTATTTTGCACCTTTGAATAAAGTTTGCAAGCTCTTTTCTTATTAAATTTAGGCTGTATTCCGCGAAAACACAGCATAATTATTAACATTTTTTAATAAGTAACAATTTTAAGAAAAGAGCCTTGGAAAAAGAATCAGCTTTCCTTTATACGTAGTTTGCTTTAAAATTTTAGGATAGATAAAAAGACGGGGAGGAGCAGCTAGAATGAATGAGAATATCAAACAAAAATTAACACTGCTGCCTGATCAGCCTGGCTGCTACTTGATGAAGGACCGTCAGGGAACGATTATATACGTAGGGAAAGCAAAAATTCTAAAAAATCGAGTCAGGTCTTATTTTACCGGGTCCCATGATGGAAAAACGTTCCGACTTGTCAATGAGATTGAGGACTTTGAATATATTGTCACTTCATCGAATATCGAAGCACTGCTGCTAGAATTAAATTTAATCAAGAAATACGACCCAAAATATAATGTAATGCTGAAGGACGATAAGACTTATCCGTTTATTAAGTTAACAGCGGAAAGACATCCAAAACTGATTATTACTAGAAAAGTCAAAAAGGATAAAGGAAAGTATTTTGGACCGTATCCAAATGTTATGGCAGCAAACGAGACAAAAAAGCTGCTCGATCGAATTTATCCATTACGAAAGTGCTCAACACTGCCTGACCGGGTTTGCTTGTACTATCATTTAGGGCAGTGCCTGGCACCATGTGTTAATGAAGTGCACGAAGAGCAATATAAGCATATGACAGATGAGATTACCCGTTTCCTTAATGGCGGGTATAATGAGATAAAAAAAGAACTAACGGAAAAAATGATGAGTGCATCCGAAGAATTGGATTTTGAGCGGGCCAAAGAGTTCCGTGATAAAATTATTCATATTGAAACCATTATGGAAAAGCAAAAAATTACGATGACAGATTTTACTGACCGTGATGTATTTGGCTATGCTGTTGATAAGGGCTGGATGTGTGTTCAAGTTTTCTTTGTACGCCAAGGTAAACTAATTGAGCGCGATGTTTCCATGTTCCCGATTTACAATGAGCCAGAAGAAGAAATCCTCACTTTTTTTGGTCGATTTTACGAAAAATCGAATCATTTTAAGCCAAAGGAAATCCTCATTCAGGATGAAATTGACTTAAATATGACCGAACAGCTCCTTCAAGTAAAAATCCTGAAGCCGCAGCGTGGTCAAAAGAAGGACCTCGTTAAAATGGCTATCAAGAATGCAAAACTTGCTCTGGCTGAGAAGTTTTCGCTTATTGAAAAAGATGAAGTACGAACGATAAAAGCTGTTGAGAACCTCGGTGAACTAATGGGAATCTATACACCTCACCGAATTGAGTCGTTTGATAATTCGAATATTCAAGGGACAGATCCAGTATCCGCAATGGTGGTATTTATCGATGGAAAGCCGAACAAGCGTGAATTCCGGAAATATAAGATAAAAACTGTCCAAGGTCCGGATGATTATGAATCAATGCGTGAGGTAACAAGAAGAAGGTACTCGCGGGCACTAAAGGAAGAACTTCCATTGCCGGATTTAATTCTTATAGATGGCGGCAAAGGACATGTTGAGGCTGTCAGGGATGTTCTGGAAAATGAATTAGGCCTAGATATTCCGTTAGCTGGAATGGTTAAGGATGAGAAGCACCGCACCTCACAGCTTCTCTATGGAAATCCGCTTGAAATTATCCCGCTTGGCAGAAACAGTCAAGAGTTTTATTTATTACAAAGAATTCAAGATGAGGTTCACCGATTTGCGATTACTTTTCATCGCCAAATCCGAGGAAAAAGTGCCTTTCAGTCCTTACTTGATGACATTCCAGGTGTCGGTGAAAAGCGAAAAAAGCAATTGCTCAAAGAATTTGGCTCGGTAAAGAAAATGAAAGAAGCTACTTTTGAAGAGTTTAGGGCAATCGGAATTCCAGCTCCAGTTGCAGAGGAATTAATTAAAAAACTTCAATCCTAGTGATTGTCAGAGTATTATGGCTATGCTATAATGAGTGAAAATTTATAATACTATCACTTTTTAATACTGAAGTGAAGGTAGAGGTGCGAGATTCAATAGTAATGATTCTGAGAAGGATGAGCTTCTGGGAAGAATCATGAAAGGGGCTATCGCCGAAGTGAAGAAAGTCTCTTTCCTTTCTTTGCTGGTCTGAGCATTGAATAAATGCCGGATTGTCAAGACGTTAGTCTTGGAGAGCTATCTTACATTGTAGACGCAAGATTTTTGTGTATGTAAAGCAATGAGATGCCCTCTCATTGCTTTTTATTTTTTTTGCGGGAAAATTATAGTAATTCTTAACCTATAACTGAAAGCAGGGGAAAAGATGGGTTTAATTGTACAAAAGTTTGGCGGCACTTCAGTAGGAAGTGTTGATAAAATTCTAAAGGTGGCAGAGCGAATAAAAGCTGAAAGTGACCAAGGGAATCAGGTAGTGGTGGTTGTCTCAGCGATGGGGAAATCAACGGATCATCTTGTTGATTTAGCGAAAGAAATTTCTGGGCAGCCAAATAAACGGGATATGGACATGCTGCTTAGTACGGGGGAACAGGTGACAATCGCTTTATTGTCAATGGCGCTAAATGAGCAAAATCTACCTGCCGTATCGTTTACGGGCTGGCAGGCTGGAATTTTGACAGAACCTGTCCATGGTAACGCCCGTATTACAAACATTAATACTGAATCCGTGCAGAATCAGTTGAACGAAGGAAAAGTAGTGATTGTAGCTGGTTTCCAAGGGATTACCGAAGATGGCGAGATAACAACCCTTGGCCGTGGCGGCTCTGATACGACAGCGGTTGCACTAGCAGCGGCCCTTAAAGCTGATAAATGTGATATCTATACGGATGTAACAGGGGTATTCACCTCTGATCCAAGATATGTAAAGATGGCACGTAAATTAAAATCTGTATCTTATGATGAAATGCTTGAACTAGCCAATTTAGGTGCAGGTGTGTTGCACCCACGAGCAGTAGAATTTGCGAAAAACTATCAAGTACGTCTTGAGGTACGTTCAAGTATGGAAAAAGAAGAAGGTACGATGATTGAGGAGGAAGCATCAATGGAACAAAACCTTGTTGTCCGCGGAGTGGCATTTGAAGATGAAATTACAAAGGTAAGTGTCTTAGGCCTTGCCAATTCTTTAACTAGTTTATCAACTATCTTTTCAACGCTGGCAGAGAACCATCTAAATGTAGATATTATCGTTCAAAGTACAACGGAAGCAGAGACAGCCAATCTTGCCTTTTCGATTAAAACGAATGACCTTTTAGAAACATTAAATGTTCTTGAAAATAACAAGGATGTCCTCAACTATGAACAGCTTGACGCAGAAAATAAACTAGCCAAAGTATCAATCGTTGGTTCAGGAATGATTTCGAACCCTGGGGTTGCAGCAAAAATGTTTGAAATTCTCGCAGCTAACCAGATTCAAATTAAAATGGTCAGCACATCTGAAATCAAAGTATCAGTAGTAGTCGAAGAAAAGCAAATGCTAAAAGCTGTAGAAGTACTGCACCAAGCATTTGGTCTAACGGCAGACAACCAATAATAATCTAAAAAGCTTTCATCGACTCGATGAAAGCTTTTTGGAAATGCTATAATGTGTCTTTTCGATCCCATTTAACGGTGAATACAACTTTGTTGGCTTTTTTTACAGGGTGTTCGAAGGTTTCGGCAATAACTTGTTTTTGTTGTTCTATTTGTTGGGCAAGGAAGCCCGCTTCAATTTGGAAGTAGTGTTCTGCTTTTGATTTGACTCGAGAGACGATGAGCGGGCTTATTAGTTCAAATTCAATTTCATCCTTGCGCTCTTTTTTTATGTCGAGCTGTCCCCAAGAGGCTTTAGAGAAAAAGTCAATGATTTCATCAAGTGTATTTAATGGATGCCTACGCGCTAATCTTTTTCCTGCCCAATAAAGAATCTCATGAGTATCTTTTCCTAATATTTCCGGTAAAACAAATTCCCTAATTAATTCATAACCAAATAAGGAAATATTTCTTGGTTCATCTGATTGTAAATTAATTTCGACGGCAGTACTGTCTTTCATATGCTTCCCCTCTTTCTACCATTCTATTATATACAAAGTAAACCTTAAGTCAGAACACATTTTTTAGAAATTAGTGTAAAACTTTAGAGCGGTAAAGGAATGTTATTTTGCAATATAGAAGTATTGTTTTCATCATAACTATGGTCCCCCAAATGGAAAAGAGTCCATCGTAAAAATTTAATAATTCATTGTAATATTAATGGGTTTAATTCTAGGAAATCCCAATTACGTGAAAAGATCCTTAAAATTTATTATAATATCAATATATCTAAAAAATTTTACTTTTCTCACACTTTTGTGTATCCGTTTTCTTGACGCTAATAACGGTTGGGAGTAAAATGGACATGTCACATAATTGTCACAGTGATGCTAAGTTTTAACATTCTATTAATTATGAACGCTAGGAAAAAAGCTTACCATCATTTTAAAAATTCAAGGGGGGTTAATTATGGCGGGGAATCGAGAGTTTTTTAATCGAAGATTGCATTCTTTACTAGGAGTAATTCCTATTGGTTTATTCCTTGTGCAGCATTTAGTAGTCAACCATTTTGCTACAGGAGGACCGGCGTCCTTTAACAAGGCTGCAGATTTTATGGGGAACCTTCCTTTTAGAATTGTCCTAGAAACCGTAGTGATTTATTTACCAATTTTATTTCATGCAATCTATGGCCTTTATATTGCTTTTACTGCAAAAAATAATGCCGGGAACTATGGTTTTTTCAGGAACTGGATGTTCTTGCTACAACGTGTATCAGGTGTCATTACTTTAATCTTTATTGCATGGCACGTATGGCAAACGCGCGTTGCGGCAGCATTCGGTGCACATGTGGATTTTGACATGATGGCTACTATTCTGTCTTCTCCATTCATGTTCATTTTCTACGTAATCGGTGTAATCTCAACGATATTCCACTTTGCAAATGGGTTGTGGTCATTCTTTGTAAGCTGGGGTATTACAGTATCCCCTCGTTCACAAGTAATATCTACATATTTTACAATCGGTGTTTTTGTGGTTCTTTCAATTGTCGCAATTCGGACACTATTAGCTTTTGCTTAAAAAAATAACTTCATACTTTGTGTTGAAAAATATCGGATTTTTGGATTAAGGGAGTGAGTCACAATGAGTAAAGGTAAGGTGATCATAGTTGGCGGCGGTTTAGCCGGCTTAATGGCAGCGATCAAAGTTGCAGAAGCAGGAACACCTGTAGAATTATTTTCACTTGTTCCAGTTAAACGTTCCCACTCTGTTTGTGCCCAAGGTGGTATTAATGGAGCTGTAAATACAAAAGGAGAAGGAGATTCTCCTTGGATTCACTTTGATGATACTGTTTATGGCGGAGACTTCCTTGCGAATCAGCCGCCAGTAAAGGCGATGTGTGAAGCAGCACCAGGAATTATTCACTTAATGGACCGTATGGGAGTGATGTTTAACCGGACTCCAGAAGGTCTTTTAGATTTCCGTCGTTTTGGTGGTACCCAGCATCATCGGACAGCATTTGCCGGTGCAACAACCGGTCAACAGCTGCTATATGCCCTAGACGAGCAGGTTCGCCGACATGAAGTAGCTGGATTAGTTACAAAATATGAAGGCTGGGAATTCCTGGGTTCAGTTGTCGATGATGATGGCGTTTGCCGTGGAATTGTAGCACAGAACTTAACATCTATGGAAATTAAGTCCTTCGCTGGCGATGCCGTAATCTTAGCAACAGGCGGACCTGGAATTATCTTTGGAAAAACAACAAACTCTGTTATCAATACAGGTTCTGCAGCATCCATCGTTTATCAACAGGGTGCCTATTATGCAAATGGTGAAATGATCCAGATTCACCCAACTGCCATTCCTGGAGATGATAAACTGCGCTTAATGAGTGAATCTGCTCGTGGAGAAGGCGGCCGGGTTTGGACATATAAAGACGGAAAGCCTTGGTACTTCCTAGAGGAAAAATATCCAGCATACGGAAACCTAGTACCTCGTGATATCGCAACACGTGAAATTTTCGATGTGTGCGTAAATCAGAAACTAGGAGTTAACGGTGAGAACATGGTCTACCTTGATCTATCTCACAAGGATCCGCATGAATTGGATGTTAAACTTGGTGGAATTATTGAAATCTATGAGAAGTTCACAGGTGATGACCCACGTAAACTTCCAATGAAAATCTTCCCTGCTGTTCATTATTCCATGGGCGGACTTTGGGTGGATTATGATCAAATGACTAACATTCCAGGACTCTTTGCTGCTGGAGAATGTGATTTCTCCCAGCATGGTGCGAATCGTCTAGGTGCGAATTCATTACTTTCAGCAATTTACGGTGGAATGGTCGTTGGACCTAACGCTGTTCGTTATATTAAAGGCCTTGAGAAGAGTTCAGAAAGTATCTCTTCAACTGTTTTCGATCGTCATGTGAAAGAGCAGGAAGACAAGTGGAATTCTATTATGTCATTAAACGGTACTGAAAATGCCTATGTTCTTCATAAAGAGCTTGGTGAGTGGATGACCGATAATGTTACCGTTGTTCGTTTTAATGACAAGCTATTAAAGACAGATGAAAAAATTCAAGAACTTTTAGAGCGCTATCAAAAAATCAATATCAATGATACATCTAAGTGGAGTAATCAAGGGGCAGTATTTACTCGCCAATTAGAGAACATGCTGCAATTAGCCCGTGTTATTACCATTGGTGCTTATAACCGTAATGAAAGCCGTGGTGCTCATTACAAGCCTGAATTCCCTGACCGTAATGATGAAGATTTCTTGAAAACGACTATGGCGAAATTTGTTGATAGTTCATCTGCACCGGCATTCCATTACGAAGAGGTAGATGTTTCTTTAATTCAGCCACGTAAACGCGATTACTCAAAAAGCAAGGGGGAGTAGAATAGCATGTCTGAAAATAATACAGTAAAATTTATTGTTACACGCCAAGATAGCCCAGATTCTGCTCCATATGATGAGGAGTTTGAGTTAGCCTATCGACCGAATATGAACGTAATTTCTGCACTAATGGAAATTAGAAGAAATCCTGTAAACACAAAAGGACAAGATACTACGCCAATTACTTGGGATAGTAACTGTCTTGAAGAAGTTTGCGGAGCTTGTTCAATGGTCATAAACGGAAAACCGCGCCAATCATGTTCAGCACTCGTTGATCAACTGGAGCAGCCAATTCGTTTAGAACCGATGAAAACATTCCCTGTTGTCCGTGATCTTCAGGTCGACCGCAGTAGAATGTTCGATGCATTGAAGAAAGTTAAAGCATGGATTCCAATTGATGGAACCTATGACCTAGGACCTGGACCACGGATGCCCGAGAAAAAACGTCAATGGGCATATGAACTTTCAAAATGTATGACTTGTGGTGTCTGCCTTGAGGCTTGCCCAAATGTAAACAGCAACTCAAGCTTTATTGGACCACAGTCCCTGTCTCAAGTACGTCTGTTCAATGCTCATCCTACAGGTGAGATGAATAAGGCAGAGCGTTTAGAAGCGATTATGGGTGATGGTGGACTAGCAAACTGTGGTAATTCACAGAACTGTGTTCAATCATGTCCAAAAGGAATCCCATTAACTACTTCAATTGCAGCGTTGAATCGAGATACGACCATCCAAGCATTTAGAAGCTTCTTCGGAAGCGACCAAGCATAGAAAAGCGATAGCGCCTAGTTTAATTCTTAAAACCTTCTTTTCTATTATGAAGAGAAGGTTTTCCTTTCTTGTACTTAGGACACTTTGGTATACTAGTACTAACAAATGTTAGAAAAAGGATGGTACATGTGAGTGAAAAAGCTTCCTTTATTCATCATACTGGCAGGTTTAGTCGTAATTGGAATCGGAGTCTGGCAAATCGTAGAGACCAAATTTCAAACTGATTCTTCTCTGAAAGAGGCAAAGGAAATTGTGGCAAAGGCCGAATCTCGGGCAGCTGATGTTGACGAGGAAACACCTAAGAAAGCTGAAAAAATTGAACCTCCCGATTTTGGTGACACAGTAGGATTATTGACGATTCCGAAAATCAAGGCTGAATTAGCCATTGTTGAGGGTACTGACCCGAATGATTTGAAAAAAGGAGTAGGGCATTACAAAGGCTCTTACTTTTCTGGTGAGAACGGTCAAATTGTTTTATCTGGACACCGAGATACTGTTTTTAGGCGCTTAGGTGAATTGAAGCCAGGAGATATTTTTGAAATTGACATGGAAAACGGAAAATATAAGTATGAACTTACCGATACCAAGATTGTCGACAAGGATGACCGAACAATCATTACCCTGCAAAATACAAAGGAAGAATTAATCGTCATCACCTGTTATCCATTCCGTTTTGTCGGTGACGCCCCGGAACGGTATATCATCTATGCGAAACCAATCTAAAGTCCTTTTCGGAGGGCTTTTTTATTTTTGGTTAATGCAGGTGGTCTGGAGTGACCGAAAAGCATTCAGAAAAGGCATTTGGGTCAATGCAGGAGGTCTGGAATTTAACCATTGAGGGTTCATAGTGCCCGAAAGCTAATCCCGACAACAAATTGGGTAACTATAGAGAGTCTATAGTGCCCGAAAACTAGTCCCGACAACAATTTGGGTAACTATAGAGGGTTCATAGTGCCCGAAAACTAGACCCAACATGAATTTGGGTTACTATAGAGAGTCTATAGTGCCCGAAAACTAGTCCGACAACAATTTGGGTAACTATAGTGATCGACAGAGAGTAGGAGCCACAAATAATTATGGGGCAAAGAAAAATTATTCTCCTTATAGCAATTACAGTCACTCCATCCATGTGATTCACATATGATATCGTGACTAAATATATACCCACCCAACGGTTCATAACTGGCGAAGGCAAGGAGGGTCACAATACTTGAAGGAGAATGAATATACACACAAGCCGTTACTCACCAAACGTGAAAGAGAAGTATTCGAACTCTTAGTACAGGATAAAACTACTAAGGAAATCGCTGGTGAATTATTTATAAGCGAAAAGACGGTTCGAAATCATATTTCCAATGCTATGCAAAAGCTTGGTGTTAAGGGGCGTTCACAAGCAGTTGTAGAGCTCCTTCGTATGGGAGAGCTAGAACTTTAATCATGACCGGCATCCTACGGGAGGCCGGTTCATGTTTTTATTATGCATTTTTACCCCTTTGTTACCTTTCAACTTGATATTTTACCGAAAAAAGTAGAAAATAAGGACAAGTTTAAGTAGGATAACAAGTAAACAAACTTAAAGGTAAACCTCATTTAGGAGTGTAATAGATATGACTGTCGAAAAATCAACAAAGGTCAGTGAAGAAATTGTCGCTAGACTAGAAAAAGATTTACGTTATATTTCCGGAATTATTAAGCAAAAGGGAAGAGAGATCCTGTCTCATTATAAAATAACTCCACCGCAATTTGTCGCTTTGCAGTGGCTATTTGAAGATGGTGATATGACGATTGGTGAGTTGTCTACGAAAATGTATCTGGCCTTCAGTACGACAACCGATTTAGTTGATCGAATGGAAAAAAATCAACTTGTTGTCAGAGTAAAGGACCCTAAAGATCGCCGTGTCGTAAGAATTCATTTACTCGAAGAAGGCGAAAGAATCATAGATGAAGTAATCAAGAAACGGCAAGTCTACTTAGATGAAGTTTTAACAAATTTCTCATTAGAGGAAATTCAACAACTTCAAACCAATTTGATGAAACTGCATCAAGATATGCGTTAAAAAAGATGTTTCGTAAAGATTGATGTTAAAAAGAGGCGAGAATTTTGAAACAACCAATTGGTGTAATTGATTCTGGAGTTGGCGGATTAACGGTTGCGAAGGAAATCATCAGACAGCTTCCGAATGAAAAAATAATATACTTAGGTGATACAGCAAGATGCCCATATGGTCCCCGACCTCTAAAGGAAGTTAAACGATTTACCTGGGAACTAACAACGTTTTTGTTAGAAAAAAACATAAAAATGCTCGTTATCGCATGTAACACAGCGACGGCAGCCGTCTTGGATGAAATCAGAAGAGAACTGACCATACCCGTAATAGGTGTAATCTATCCCGGTGCACGCACGGCAATTAAACGGACAAAAAACTATCGGGTAGGGATTATTGGTACGGAAGGAACGATTAAAAGCGGTGCCTACGAAAAAGCATTAAAAGCACTAAACAGCCGATTGTTTGTTACCGGGCAAGCTTGTCCGAAGTTTGTTCCCCTTGTTGAAAGTGGCGAGTACGATGGAGAGATTGCTGAGAAAATTGTCATAGAAGCGTTAAAGCCTTTGCAAAACCAAAACATAGATACTCTGATCCTTGGCTGCACCCATTACCCCTTGCTTGAACCACTCATCCAGAAAGTGATGGGGGACAGTGTAAATGTCATCAGTTCTGGGGATGAAACTGCAAGAGAAATCAGTGCTATTCTACAATATAATGGGATCCTCGAGAATGATGAGAATGATCCTGCACATGAATTTTATACCACAGGTTCGCGGTATATTTTTTCGAAAATTGCTACACAGTGGCTGGGAATACCTATTAATAACGTGAAAAAAATAATATTATAATCAGTGCTCCCTAACAGGGGCGCTATTTTTTTTGCGAAAAATAAAAAGAATTGTCCTATTTTTCTTTCCGAAGGCGGTCTAATTAGTTTAATAGGCTCGTATACATGATAGTACAAACTGTCTTAGGAGGGAAAAAATATGTCAAAAAATAAAGTGAAACCACTTGTAACAGCTGTTTTTGCTTCAACACTTCTATTATCGGGGTGTGGTTTATTCGGGAAAGAAGTGCAGAAAAAAGTTGATCCACCAAAGCAGGTTACAGAAACGAAAGCAAACCCGACTAAGGAAACCACCGGTAAAAGTGAAGAAGTCGAGGGAACAAAGACCGAATTATACTTAATAAACAAAGATGGATTAGTTGTACCGCAAACATTAACCTTGCCAGATAAAACCTCTGTAGCGAAGCAAGCATTGGAATACTTAGTTGCAAATGGACCGGTTACAGACATGCTGCCGAATGATTTTCGGGCTGTATTACCAGAAGAAACGAAGATAACCGTGAACATTAAAGACGGAGTAGCTGTAGTCGACTTTTCGAAGGAATTTAAAAACTACCAGCCTGAGGATGAACAAAAAATCCTTCAATCCATAACTTGGACGCTTACACAATTTGATACAGTGGAAAAAGTTAAGCTGCAAATGAATGGTCATGCCTTAACGGAAATGCCTGTAAAAGGTACCCCAATTAGCGAAAATCTTTCAAGGGCAACAGGTATCAATATCGACACTACTGGGGTAACGGATATTACCAATACCAAGCCAATGACCGTTTATTACATCGGCGGTGAGGAAGGTGCTTACTATTATGTACCTGTAACAAAACGTGTGAATACAAGCGAAAAAAATAATATTGTAGCGATCGTAAATGAATTGATAAAAGAACCAAATTCAAAATCTAATCTCGCGTCAGTATTCATGAAGGATGTAGAACTTCTTGAAGTACCGAAAATTGAGGATGGCAAAGTAACATTAAACTTTAATGAATCTATCTATGGAAGCTTCGAAGAAAAAATTGTTTCCGACCATTTACTAAATACCCTAGTACTTTCATTGACCGAACAAAAGGGCATTAAAAGTGTTGCTGTAATGGTAGACGGCAAGGCAGAACTGGTAGATGACCAGGGTAAAAAAATATCTGAGCCAGTAACTCGCCCAGAAAAAGTCAATACAGGTAGTTTTTAAAAAATTATTTTTGTTATACTATATAGTGACAATCGTTGGGAGGTTGCCTTTAGGCTTCCTCTTCTTTATTTGATTTTTTATGGCAGGCGAGAGTTACCTGCCAAAGGAGGAAATAGTTGTGCGTGTTGATGGTAGAGAACGACTGCAATTAAGACCGATACATATTGAAACTGGTTATTTAATGCACCCTGAAGGCTCTGTCCTGATTTCAGTGGGTAACACAAAGGTAATTTGTACGGCAAGTATCGAGGAGAGAGTCCCGCCGTTTATGAGAGGTGAAGGCAAAGGCTGGATAACCGCAGAATATTCGATGCTTCCGCGGGCAACCGAAACAAGAAATATTCGTGAATCCTCCAAAGGAAAGGTTACAGGAAGAACGATGGAAATTCAGCGGTTAATTGGACGTGCTTTAAGGGCCATCGTCGATCTTTCTGCACTCGGTGAAAGAACAGTTTGGATTGATTGTGATGTCATTCAAGCGGATGGCGGAACGAGAACGGCATCCATTACGGGGGCATTTGTAGCAATGGCTATCGCTCTCAACCGTCTTGGAGATAAAAAAGGGTATAAATTCCCAATAACAGATTACATGGCTGCTACAAGTGTTGGAATTTTAAAGAATAACGAAGCAGTTCTCGATTTGAATTATGCAGAGGATTCAAAAGCACTTGTTGATATGAACATTGTCATGACGGGCAATGGCGAATTTGTTGAATTGCAGGGAACAGGCGAGGAATCTACTTTCTCATACCAACAGCTTCAGGACTTATTAGGTGCGGCTCAAGAAGGGCTGATGGAACTATTTGAACATCAAAAAACAGCATTAGGGGAAGAAATTATTGCAAAAATAGAAGCTAAACGAAAGAAATAAGGAGAAAAGCAGATGAAAGAGGTTATTATCGCAACGAAAAATCCAGGAAAAGCGAAAGAATTTGAACATATTTTTGCTCCTAGAGGGATAAAAGTCCGGACATTGCTTGATTATCCTGAAATAGCCGATGTAGAAGAAACTGGTAAAACATTTGAAGAAAATGCAATATTGAAAGCTGAAGCAGTTTCGCTAGCATTGAATAAAATGGTGATTGGTGATGATTCCGGTTTAATCGTTGATGCTTTGGAAGGTAGACCTGGAATCTATTCTGCGAGGTATGCTGGTGAACCGAAGAGCGATCAGAAAAATCTTGAAAAAGTGCTAGGAGAATTAAAGGGGATTCCTGAAGAAAATCGCACCGCTCGCTTTTATTGTGTGTTAGCAGTAGCTCTTCCAGGAAAAGAAACGATTACCGTAGCTGGGACCTGTGAAGGACGGATTTTAGAGGAACAAAGAGGAACAAATGGTTTTGGTTACGACCCTGTCTTTTATATACCTGAAAAAGGTTATGCAATGGCAGAACTTTCTTCAGATGAAAAAAATAAAATAAGTCATCGAGCGAATGCATTAAAACAGCTTGATGTAATCCTAGATTCCATCGTAGAAAAGGCGGAATAATCATGAGTAAAGTACTTGTTGTTAGTGATAGCCATGGTTTAACGAAAGAGCTCGAGGTATTAAGGGAAAGACATTTGAGCGAAGTCGATTTAATGATTCATTGTGGCGATTCCGAATTGATGTCTGATGATCAAGTGATGAACGGTTATTTGGCAGTGAGGGGAAATTGTGATTTTGACTATCCGTTAGAAACAACGACTGAGATGGCTGGATGGAAGTTTTTTATAACTCATGGTCATCGGTATTCTGTAAAAACTTCTATAATGAATTTATTATATAAGGCAGCGGAAGTAGGAGCAAATATCGTATGTTTCGGACATTCGCATATTTTGGGTGCAGAAGTAATTGACGGAACCCTATTTTTGAACCCAGGGAGCATTCGCTTACCCCGTGAGCGTGTTGAAAAAACCTATGTTATCTTAGAATTATTGGAAAATAGGATTAACATGTCGGTTTATGACCTTAGTGGACGGGAACTCGAAGCGATGGCCTCTGAATTTACATTACCTAAAAAATGAGGGAAGATCTATTTCTTCCCTTATTTATAAAAACTTCTCAAATTGTGTTGACTTTTAATTGTATTCTTTATATAATAAATCTTGTCTTTGAAAATCTTATATGTCCCAGTAGCTCAGCCGGATAGAGCATACGCCTTCTAAGCGTACGGTCGGGAGTTCGAATCTCTCCTGGGACGCCATTTAACTACATACCAAACTTATTACTCACCTTTAGAAGGTGAGTTTTTTTGATTTTTAATAAATTCATGCTAAACTATTTTCCATACAGAAGCAGAGGACGGTACAAAGTATGAAAAAGCGGGAACGAGCGAAACGGAAAGATAATATTATATTCCTTCCCGGACTCGAAAAGAGATTAACGGATAGGGGACTTGATAGCCTGCAAAATAAAAGGTATCAAGAAGCGGTCACCTTGCTAGAAGAGGCAAGGGAACATGATCCAGAAAATAGTGATATTTTAATAGGCCTGGTACTCGCGTATTTTGAAGCGGGTGCCTATAAAAAAGCAAGAGATATGGCGAATGACATGCTTCTAAAAGGAATCGGCGACTATTTGCAAATGGTTGATCTCTATTTGACCATTTTAATACAGCTCCACGAGTACCATGAAATTGTCGCTACCATCGAAGCACTCTTTGACGAAGACGAAATTCCACCTGATCGGCATGATCATTTTCTTACTATCCTGCAATTTAGCAGGCGTATGGCAGAAAATAGTCAGCAGGAGCCAAGTGAACTTCCACAGGAAGACAGAGGAGTAAAGGAACTCAATCTTCAATCTCTAACTAACTTAAACGAGCAAATGCTCGTGATTTCCAATTTAACAGATAAAAATATTCGTCCTTATATGGAAGAAATCAAGGATTTTCTTAATACGGAATCCGGCCATCCTTTCTTAAAATCATTGCTGCTGTCCCTTTTAAAGGAGCAGGAATATGACAAGGAAATAATGGTTAGAAAGTTTACTATGAATAGAACTATCATTCCAACCGAACTGCCAGACATACAAGCTCAGCCGAAGATGAAGGAAATTGAAAACCAGCTTGAAAAGAGATTGGAAAGCAGTGACCCGGTACTTTTTGAAAATATTAAAGGGATGGTCGAACGGATATTCTTTATAAGCTACCCTTTCGAGTTATCGCCGGAAGAAGCTTCAGCGTGGGCTGCAGCTTTTCACTTACTAGTACTCAGCTATCTAGGTGGAGACCTTGACGAAAGTAATATTTCAGCGGAATACGAAATATCACCCGAAAAAACGGCACAAGCACTCATTAAAATAAGAGAATTAGAAGAAATTTCTTATCCCAATATATAGGTAACTTTGTTGAAAGAAAAAAATCCTGTGTTATAATATAAGGGTTGCATTGTGTAAAAAATTTATTTTACATAAAAAAAGTGGATCATGCCTTGAATGGACAAGACATATTCCTACCAAATTCGTTACGAATGAAATGATAATAGATTTGTTGGAGGGAAAAAAGTTATGACAGTAAAATGGGAAAAGTTAGAAGGAAACACCGGTGTCCTTACAGTTGAAGTAAGTGCCGAAAAAGTAAGCGAAGGCTTAACTGCGGCTTTCAATAAAGTTGTTAAAACAGTAAATGTACCAGGCTTCCGTAAAGGAAAAATGCCTCGTCCAATGTTCGAAAAGCGTTTCGGTGTAGAATCTCTTTATCAAGATGCATTAGATATTCTTCTTCCAGAAGCGTATAGCAATGCGATTGATGAAACAGGAATCGAGCCAATCGACCGCCCTGATATCGACATCGAGCAAATGGAAAAAGGTAAAGAACTAATCTTCAAAGCTACTGTACAAGTTAAGCCTGAAGTAACATTAGGTGAATACAAAGGCTTAGAAGTAGAAGAAATCGATACTAACGTGACTGACGAAGATGTGGCGAAAGAATTAGAAACTCTTCAAAACCGTCAAGCTGAGCTAGTAGTAAAAGAAGAGGGTACAGCTGAACTTGGCGATACAGTTGTCATCGACTTTGAAGGATCTGTTGATGGAGAAGTTTTCGAAGGTGGAACAGCTGAAAATCATTCACTTGAATTAGGTTCTAACTCTTTTATCCCTGGATTTGAAGAGCAATTAGTAGGAGTAGCTACTGGCGAATCTAAAGATGTTGAAGTATCATTCCCTGAAGAGTACCATGCTGCTGAACTTGCTGGTAAACCAGCAGTATTTAAAGTAACCATTCATGAAATTAAAGGAAAAGAACTTCCTGAATTAGATGATGAATTTGCAAAAGATGTTGATGACGAAGTTGAGACATTAGATGCGTTAAAAGAAAAAATTAAAACTCGTTTAGAAGAAAGCAAAAAGCATGAAGCGGAGCACCACTTACGTGATACATTAGTAGAAAAAGCTGCTGCTAACGCTGAAGTTGAAATTCCAGATGTTATGGTTGAAAGCGAAGTAAACCGTATGCTTCAAGAATTCGAGCAGCGTTTACAAATGCAAGGTATGAACCTTGAGTTATACTTCCAATTCTCAGGACAAGATGAGAATGCACTACGTGGACAAATGAAAGAAGAAGCTGTAAACCGTGTTCGCGTTGCACTAACACTGGAAGCAATTGCTAAAGCAGAAAACATTGAAGCTACTGACGAAGACGTAAATGCTGAGCTTGAAAAAATGGCTGGCATGTACAACATGACAGTTGATAACATTAAGGCAGCACTTGGCGGCCTTGAAGGTATCAAAGGCGATCTTCAAAAGCAAAAAGCGGTTGAATTCTTAATCGAAACTAAAAAATAATTTTTTTGAAAAAACTGGCACGATTTAATCGTGCCTGTTTTTATACATTTTTTCAATTACATATTATAATAAGGACAGGGAAACCTTTTTAACAAGCAGGCAGGAAAAAAGATTTACATATCGAATTAAGTAAACCAGCTCCATGAAAGATTGATTTTTATAAAAAGTGGTTATGCTTAATGAGTACATAGGATTCATTTAAAGAGAGTTTCCAAACAAAATCGCTTTATCCGAAAACATAATGACAAAGCTTTTTATTTCCTGTCTATTGGCTTCATGTGTTACAATGCAATACATATACCGAAGAAGTATTAAAAAACAACGATTTTTGTTTGTGTTACGTAACTTTAAATATGGTTATAACACGTTTTTAAGGGGTGAATGAATTGTTTAAATTTAATGATGAAAAAGGTCAATTAAAGTGTTCCTTCTGTGGAAAGACACAAGACCAAGTACGTAAATTGGTTGCTGGACCAGGTGTTTATATATGTGATGAGTGTATCGAGCTCTGCACAGAAATTGTTGAAGAAGAGCTTGGAACAGAAGAAGAAGTAGAATTTAAAGACGTTCCTAAGCCAAAAGAAATTTGTGAAATTCTTGATGATTACGTCATTGGTCAAGATCAAGCAAAGAAATCGCTATCGGTTGCAGTTTACAATCATTATAAGCGTATCAATTCTAACAGTAAGATTGATGATGTTGAGCTCTCCAAGAGTAATATCGCTATGATTGGGCCAACTGGTAGTGGTAAAACGTTATTAGCTCAAACATTAGCGCGAATTTTAAATGTTCCGTTTGCCATCGCCGATGCAACATCGCTTACTGAAGCTGGTTATGTTGGGGAAGACGTAGAAAATATCCTTTTAAAATTGATTCAATCTGCTGATTATGATGTGGAAAAAGCGGAAAAGGGTATTATTTATATTGATGAAATTGATAAAATTGCCCGTAAATCAGAAAATCCTTCGATTACAAGAGATGTATCTGGTGAAGGTGTGCAGCAAGCGTTACTTAAAATTCTCGAAGGTACGGTTGCAAGTGTTCCACCTCAAGGCGGACGTAAACATCCACACCAAGAATTCATTCAAATCGATACGACAAATATTTTATTTATTTGTGGTGGTGCATTTGATGGGATTGAACCAATCATTAAGCGCCGTTTAGGTCAAAAAGTTATTGGTTTTGGTTCTGATGTTAAGCAACAAGACATTTCACAGAAAGAGCTTCTTTCTAAAGTGTTACCTGAAGACTTACTTCGCTTCGGATTAATCCCTGAATTCATCGGTCGTCTGCCTGTTATTGCAAGCCTTGAGCAGTTAGATGAGTCCGCATTAATTGAAATCTTAACGAAGCCAAAGAATGCTTTAGTTAAGCAATATCAAAAAATGCTTGAAATTGATGAAGTAGAACTGGAATTCGAGGAAGGTGCACTTACCGAAATTGCGAAAAAAGCGATTGAACGTAAAACAGGTGCCCGTGGATTACGTTCCATTATAGAAGGAATCATGCTGGATGTAATGTTTGACCTACCTTCCCGTGATGATATTCAGAAGTGCATCATTACAAAGGATACGGTCATCGACAATAGTCTTCCTAAGCTAGTCTTAGCAGACGGAACCGTTGTAGCAGAAGAAAAATCAGCATAATAATAAATTTTCTGAGAACCCAGTAAAATCACCGGGTTCTCTTTTTTGTAAAATTATACATGCCAAACAAAAACTGTTTCTTACCATTTGTGGTTTATTCCCCCTGTATGCAGGAAATACTTATTAATATCTACCCAAGTTATTTTTGTAGCAGGAGGGAAAAATATGAGTTGGACGGGGATTGCTTTATTTATACAGCTGTTTTTTGGAATTATTATTGGGCTGTATTTTTGGAATATGCTTAGGAACCAACGGACACAAAAGGTTTCCATTGATCGTGAATCCCGTAAGGAAATGGAACAGCTTCGAAAAATGAGATCAATTTCATTAACAGAGCCATTAGCTGAAAAGGTTCGCCCCACAAGCTTCCAAGATATTGTTGGTCAAGAAGATGGGATAAAGTCATTGAAAGCTGCGTTATGTGGTCCAAATCCTCAGCATGTAATTATTTACGGACCACCAGGGGTTGGAAAAACAGCCGCCGCAAGATTAGTTTTAGAAGAAGCGAAGAAAAATCAAAAATCTCCATTCAAACCAGCATCGGTATTTATCGAATTGGATGCAACCACTGCTCGATTTGACGAAAGAGGCATTGCTGACCCTTTAATTGGCTCCGTTCATGATCCTATTTATCAAGGTGCCGGGGCAATGGGCCAGGCGGGAATACCACAGCCAAAGCAAGGTGCAGTTACCAACGCACATGGTGGTGTCCTATTCATTGATGAAATTGGTGAACTGCACCCGATTCAAATGAACAAGCTTTTAAAGGTCCTTGAGGATCGTAAAGTATTTCTTGAAAGTGCCTATTATCATGAAGAAAATAATCAAATCCCGACACATATCCACGATATTTTTAAGAATGGGCTTCCTGCCGATTTTCGCTTAATTGGTGCAACAACTAGAACTCCAAGTGAAATACCGCCTGCTATCCGTTCACGCTGTATGGAAGTTTTCTTCCGTGATTTATCGCAAGAAGAAATCATTCAAGTTGGTCAAAAAGCAGCTGAAAAAGTAAACCTCGCCATTAGCGAAGCTGGATTAGATATTTTATCTACATATGCAAGAAATGGGCGCGAAGCCGTTAATATGATTCAGATTTCTGCTGGACTGGCCATCACGGATGAGCGCAATTTTATTAAAGATGAAGACTTAGAATGGGTGGCTCATTCTAGTCAACTTTCGCCAAGAATGGAAAGAAAAATTAATGATGACTCCCGTGTGGGCCTTGTGAATGGTTTAGCAGTTTATGGTCCAAACACCGGTGCGCTCCTTGAAATTGAGGTTACCGTTATCCCTGCGAAGGATAAAGGATCGATAAACATAACCGGTATTGTCGACGAGGAAAGTATTGGCAGTCAAGGTAAATCAGTCCGGCGTAAGAGTATGGCCCGTGGTTCGATTGAAAATGTTATTACCGTTCTGAGGGCAATGGGAGTTCCAGCGGATGATTTCGATATTCATGTCAATTTTCCAGGCGGAGTCCCGATAGATGGTCCATCAGCAGGAATTGCAATGGCAACCGGAATCTATTCTGCCATTTACAAAATCCCGATTGATAATAAAGTTGCGATGACGGGTGAAATAAGCATTCATGGAAATGTGAAGCCAATTGGCGGCGTTTATCCGAAGGTAAAGGCGGCTAGGAAAGCAGGAGCAACGACGGTTATAATCCCTGAAGAAAACATACAATCCATATTAAATGAAATAAAAGGAATTCGGATTGTTCCAGTTACACATTTAAGTGAAGTTTTTGACATTGCCCTCGTCAATAATCAGCCAATAAATCAGGTGATTCCTGCTTCAATCGAGCTGTCAAAAAAAGAATCCATTTAACAAAAACACTTCGGTTGTCAGACCGAAGTGTTTTTAATGATAGAAATCGTCTTGCTTGGGGAAAATTAATTATATTGACAAGCAGGTACATGGCTTTCGTAATATTAGACACAAATTTGCAAATGAGATAGAATTGTACAAAGACGATTCTGCTTTTATCACAGAAAAGACTGACTTAATGCATGTGGAGGTGCAATTTAATGGCGAAAGATAGAGAATTGATCGTCCCCCTCCTGCCGCTTCGAGGGTTGCTTGTATATCCGACAATGGTCCTTCATTTAGATGTTGGACGTGAAAGATCGGTTGAAGCCCTTGAAAAAGCGATGGTAGATGACCACTTAATTTTTTTAACCACTCAAAAGGATATTGCAATAGACGAACCATCTGAGGAAGAGTTATACGAGATTGGCACGTTAACAAAGGTTAAGCAAATGCTTAAACTCCCAAATGGAACGATTAGAGTATTGGTCGAAGGACTAAACAGAGCAAAAATCGAAACATTTCATGATGAGGAAGAATACTATTCTGTCAGCATTGTGACATATGATGAACCTGTTACAAAGGATGTAGAAGATCAAGCATTAATGAGAACCATGCTTGAATATTTCGAGCAATACATAAAGTTATCAAAAAAAATATCAGCAGAAACCTATACCTCAGTTGTCGATATTGAGGAACCAGGAAGAATGGCGGATATTATCGCTTCCCATTTACCAATCAAATTGAAGGAAAAACAGGAAATATTAGAAACGATTGATGTAAAAGAGCGAATGAATATCGTTATTACTACCATTCAAAATGAAAAAGAAGTGTTAAATCTTGAAAAAAAGATTGGACAGCGTGTAAAGCGCTCGATGGAAAGAACGCAAAAGGAATATTATCTGCGTGAACAAATGAAAGCAATCCAGAAGGAATTAGGCGACAAAGAAGGCAAAACGGGTGAAGTTGCCGATCTTACTCAAAAAATTACCAAGGCAGGTATGCCTGAACATGTTCAGCAGGCTGCATTAAAAGAACTTGACCGCTATGAGAAGGTGCCATCAAGTTCAGCAGAAAGTTCGGTCATTCGGAACTATATTGAATGGCTGATTACGATCCCATGGTCAAAAAAGACGAATGACGATATTGATATTAAACGCGCCGAGAAAATCCTTAACCAGGATCATTTCGGTCTTGAAAAAGTCAAAGAACGCGTGCTTGAGTTTTTGGCTGTTCAAAAACTGACGAATTCCTTAAAAGGACCTATTCTTTGTCTAGCAGGCCCTCCAGGAGTAGGGAAAACAAGCTTAGCACGTTCGATTGCCTCTTCATTAAATCGTAATTTTGTCCGAGTTTCCCTTGGTGGTGTTCGTGATGAGTCTGAAATTCGTGGTCACCGTAGAACCTATGTTGGGGCGATGCCAGGTCGGATCATTCAAGGAATGAAAAAAGCGGGCACGATTAATCCAGTATTTTTATTAGACGAGATTGATAAAATGTCGAGTGATTTCCGTGGCGATCCATCTTCAGCGATGCTAGAGGTGTTGGACCCAGAACAAAACCATAATTTTAGCGATCATTATATTGAAGAAACATATGACCTATCAAAGGTTATGTTTATTGCGACAGCCAATAACTTATCGACCATTCCTGGTCCGCTCTTGGATAGAATGGAAATTATCACGATTGCCGGTTATACCGAAATCGAAAAAGTGCATATCACTAGAGACCATCTGCTGCAAAAGCAAATTAAAGAAAATGGACTTTCAAAAGGGAACCTGCAGGTACGAGATGATGCCATTCTAAATGTGGTCAGGCATTATACACGTGAGGCGGGGGTTCGGAGTCTTGAACGGCAAATGGCGACCATCTGCCGGAAGACCGCAAAGATTGTGGTCTCAGGTGAGAAAAAGCGGGTAGTCGTTACCGAAAAGAATGTTGAGGAATTCCTAGGTAAACCAAGATACCGTTATGGTCAAGCAGAAACAGAGGATCAAGTAGGTGTTGCAACAGGTCTTGCCTACACAACGGTAGGGGGCGATACGTTGCAAATCGAAGTCTCCTTAGCCCCGGGTAAAGGCAGACTCGTTTTAACAGGAAAATTAGGCGATGTCATGAAAGAATCAGCTCAGGCAGCCTTTAGCTATATTCGTTCCAAAGCTGTTGAACTTGGGATTGAAGAAGACTTTCATGAAAAATATGATGTACACATTCATGTTCCAGAAGGTGCCGTTCCGAAGGACGGTCCATCTGCAGGTATTACAATGGCGACTGCATTGGTGTCTGCGTTAACAGGCAGAGCGATTCGACGTGAAGTAGGAATGACAGGAGAAATTACGCTTAGAGGCAGGGTTCTCCCAATTGGCGGTTTAAAAGAAAAAACACTTAGTGCTCATCGAGCAGGATTAACAAAGATTATCCTCCCAAAGGATAATGAAATTGATATTGATGATATTCCGGAAAGTGTCAGAAATGAAATTGAGTTTGTCCTTGTTTCACATGTCGATGAAGTTCTACGACATGCACTAGTAGAAGGTGGATCCAAATGAAAGTAACCAGTTCCGATATTGTCATCAGTGCCGTCAGGCCAGCGCAGTACCCAGAAACAGAGCTGCCTGAATTTGCATTGGCAGGAAGATCAAATGTAGGGAAATCCTCCTTTATTAATAAGATGTTAAATCGTAAAGGTCTGGCAAGAATCTCATCAAAGCCTGGAAAAACACAAACCTTAAACTTTTATTTAATCAATGAAATTCTTCATTTTGTTGATGTTCCTGGCTATGGATATGCGAAGGTTTCTAAGTCAGAGCGTGCAGCATGGGGGAAAATGATTGAAACGTATATTACCTCTCGGGAGCAATTAAGAGCGGTGGTTTTAATTGTTGACTTAAGGCATCCGCCAACTCCGGATGACGTCATGATGTACGACTTCCTTAAGCACCATGGTATTGCTTGCGTTGTCATAGCGACGAAGGCAGATAAAATACCAAAAGGTAAGTGGCAGAAGTATTTAAAAGTAACGAAGGAAACACTCGATTTGGATGAAAATGATCAAATCGTTCTTTTCTCATCAGAAACAGGCGAAGGCAAAGATAAAGCCTGGTCAATCTTACAAAGTTATATGTAAAAAATAACGTCAGGCACTGTGGCCTGACGTTATTTCTTTTTCATAAAAAGAAAGTAGATTCCAACAAGAATAATAACGGCTGGCCAAAATTTCCAAACAAAGCTTAGCCCATTTTGGAGTAAATTAAGATATTCAGAAACGTTGTCGTAAAATAATAGCAATAATGCTAATATTAAAAAGAGAAAGGCTTGAAATAGACCATTATTTGCTTTTTGAAACCGAAGAAAGTAGCCAAAGGATATAAATAATACCAGCATTCCAATGGTGTTGTTCGGCCAAAATGCGACTTTACCAGCGAAATGAAAATGTAGACCGAAGCCCCCGATGATGACTCCAGGCAAAATCGCTTCATAGTCTTTTGCTGAATATCCCTGTCCCAAAAAAGCCGCTCCTACAATAATAAGAAGAGTTGGCCATGAATACAATGTTTGTAGAGCAGAGAAACCAGATTGCTGCAAGAAAAGAAAGGCCCCAAAGCCTATGAGAATAGTTCCCGTAAAGATCCGTTGACTCTTCATTTTAACACCACTTCCAGTAAGGTATACTTGAATCCATTCTATTTTTTTGGTACGGTACATTAGATGATTATTTTAATATTATAGCAGACTGGCTCCAACGACTAGAGGCGCTTCTGCTTTTTATAGTAACATATAGTTTCGTTTTCTGTTCACATTTTTCGGGTAAATGGTGAAAAACCCGTGGTATAATCAGACTAGTTAATCATGTATTAGTAGTTATTGTATTACTTATTGGGGGTGTTCAAAAAAATGCATATTGTAGTGATCGGTTTAAACTATAAAACTGCCCCTGTGGAAATCCGTGAGCGGTTGACATTTAATCAATTCGACCTTGGGGAAGCCATGACAAAATTGAATTCTAAAAAAAGCATCCTTGAAAATATAATTGTGTCGACGTGCAATCGTACAGAGATTTATGCGGTTGTTGATCAATTGCATACAGGCCGCTATTATATAAAGGAATTTCTATCTGAATGGTTCGGAATTGAACAAGCTGAGTTTTCACCTTTTCTATTTGTTTATGAAGAAGACGGTGCCGTGGAGCATTTATTTAAAGTAGCATGCGGGCTTCATTCAATGGTATTAGGGGAAACACAAATATTAGGGCAGGTTCGGTCAAGCTTTATTTTAGCTCAAGAACAAGGAACAACAGGTACCATCTTCAACCACCTGTTTAAACAGGCAATTACTGTTGCGAAACGTGGACACGCTGAAACAGATATTGGCGCAAATGCAGTCTCTGTCAGCTATGCGGCTGTTGAACTTGCAAAGAAAATCTTTGGTTCACTTGAAAATAAACATGTACTAATTTTTGGTGCCGGTAAAATGGGTGAATTAGCAGCCCAAAATCTGCATGGGAACGGTGTTAGAAAAGTTACCGTCATTAATCGCACATATGAAAAGGCAAAAGTTCTTGCTGACCGTTTTTCCGGAGATGCAAAAACAGTTGATGAATTACATGAGACGCTTATTGATGCAGATATTCTGATAAGTTCTACAGGCGCAAAGGATTTTGTCATTACGAAAACGATGATGGAAAAAGTCGAGAAAAAGCGTAAGGGTAAACCATTGTTTATGGTTGACATTGCTGTTCCGCGCGACTTGGATCCTAAAATCGCTGAGCTTGAAAGTGTATTCTTATATGATATCGATGATTTAGAGGGAATTGTGCAGGCAAACCTTCAGGAACGAAAAAAAGCAGCTCAAGCCATTATGTTAATGATCGAAAAGGAAATTGTTGATTTCAAACAATGGCTTGGATTATTGGGAGTTGTTCCCGTTATCTCAGCGCTTAGAGACAAGGCGGTTGCCATTCAAGCTGAAACGATGGTCAGCTTAGAACGCAAGCTGTCCCATTTATCGGACCGTGATCTTAAGGTATTAAATAAACACACCAAGAGCATTATCAATCAGCTTTTAAAAGATCCAATCTTACAAGCAAAAGAATTGGCTGCTCGCCCTGATGCCGATGAGGCGTTGGATTTATTTGTGAAAATATTTAAGATTGAAGAACTTGTTGAAAAACAAACAAAAGCAGCCGAAACCAAAAATGCAATGGTTCGTGTACCTCAGGCTTCTTTTCAGTCATAAGAGGTACCATTATGTATGACTTTTATATGACACGACTGCACGAATTGACAGTAGTCCTATATGCCTTCAGTGTGTTGTTATATTTTTTCGATTTCATTCACCATAACCGGAAGGCAAACCGAATCGCCTTCTGGTTACTTGCGTTTGTATGGGTTTTACAAACGATTGTTTTGACTTCCTATATGCTAAAAACAGGTAGATTTCCAGCGTTAACGATATTTGAAGGTCTCTATTTTTATGCCTGGGTATTGGTTACCCTATCGCTCGGAATCAACCGGTTACTAAAGGTTGACTTCATTGTTTTTTTTACAAATATACTAGGATTTATCGTCATTGTTATCCATACATTTGCGCCGATAAACTATGATTCACATGTCATAAGCAATCAGCTTATGTCTGAGCTTTTGCTTATACATATCACAATGGCGATTTTATCGTATGGAGCTTTCTCATTGTCTTTTGTCCTCTCTACGCTGTATCTCATTCAATATGATTTATTGAAAAAGAAAAAATGGGGTGCCAGACTTATGAGAATTGCAGATTTAAGCAAGCTAGAACGGTCCTCCTATATTTTAGTAGTAATAGGAGTTCCCATGTTGCTATTAAGTCTTATTCTTGGATTACAATGGGCCATTCTAAAGGTCCCAGGAATGCCCTGGTATGATATGAAAGTAATAGGTTCTTTTATTGTTCTGTTTGGTTACAGTATGTATTTGTACCTGCGAATTGTAAAAAACATGTCAGGCAGACAGTTAGCCATATGGAATACAGGATCCTTTTTAATCGTTTTAATTAATTTTTTCCTTTTTGGTCAATTATCATCATTTCATTTTTGGTATTCATAATAGTAGGAGGCAGACATGAGAAAAATTATCGTAGGTTCTAGACGAAGCAAATTGGCGTTAACACAAACAAATTGGGTAATTGAACAGCTAAAAAAGCTCGGCGGACCTTTTGAATTTGAAGTAAAAGAAATTGTTACAAAAGGAGATAAAATCCTTGATGTTACCCTTTCAAAAGTAGGCGGGAAAGGCTTGTTTGTGAAAGAAATCGAGCAAGCTATGATGGATAAAGAAATTGATATGGCTGTTCATAGTATGAAAGACATGCCAGCTGAATTACCTGAGGGTCTTACGATTGGCTGTATTCCTTTCCGTGAGGACCACCGTGATGCATTAATTTCAAGAGACCATGTTAAGCTAAAAGATTTGAAGCCAGGAGCGATTATCGGTACGAGCAGCCTTCGTCGCAGCGCACAGCTTTTAGTACAGCGGCCAGATCTTGAAATTAAATGGATCCGTGGAAATGTTGATACGAGATTACAAAAGCTTCAAGATGAAGAATATGATGCGATAATCTTAGCAGCAGCAGGACTTTCTCGTCTTGGCTGGGCAAAGGAAACCATCACTGAATTTATCGATGCAGATATTTGTGTACCTGCAGTTGGTCAAGGAGCACTTTCCATCGAATGCCGTGAGGATGATAAAGAGCTTCTTGAACTGTTTGAAAAATTTACCTGCAAGAAAACAGATAGAGCAGTTAGAGCTGAACGTGCCTTCCTTCAAAAAATGGAGGGTGGCTGCCAAGTTCCAATCGCTGGCTTCGCTACAATTGCAGACAATGATGAAATCGCTCTAACCGTGTTAGTAGCGTCTCCTGAAGGCCAAGAAATCTTCAAAGAGGAACTAAGAGGCCATAATCCAGAAGAACTTGGCATTCAAGCTGCAGACTTATTAATCGAAAGAGGAGCTAAAGACCTGATTGAGAAGGTTAAACGGGAGCTCGATGGTCAATGATAAAACCATTAGGTTTGAAAGACAAAAAGGTCCTTGTTCCCCGCGGAGCAGGTCAAGCAAAATCCTTTTCACAACTTGTAGAAAAGTATGGAGGGATTTCAATTGAAATCCCTCTTATTGCGTTTCGTCCGATTGAAATCAATCAGCGTCTTCAAACTGCAATAAATGAAATTGATACATATGACTGGATTATTTTTACAAGTAATGTCACGGTTGACACCTTCTTTTCTTTTAAAAATATCGAAGAGTTCGAGACATTCCCTAAGGTTGCTGTAATTGGAACGAAAACAGAAGAGGTCATTAAGGATAAGGGGCTAAAGGCTGAATTTGTCCCATCGGCCTATGTGGCAGAGGTATTTGTAGAAGAATTCCTGCCTCATGTGGCACAGGGGTCAAAGATCCTGCTTCCGAAAGGAAACCTAGCCAGAGAATATATCTCAAGGTCCCTTATAAGGCACGGTGCACATGTCGATGAAATGGTCATTTATGAAACGTACATGCCGAATGAGAGCCTTGAAAAACTAGCAAACATGCTTTCTGCAGATGAGCTCGATATCTTAATGTTTACTAGTCCCTCTACTGTTGATCACTTTATGAGTGTGGTGAAGGAGTATAAACTTGAGAGTCACATCAGAAATTGTGTCATTGGCTGTATTGGACCGGTCACTGAGAAAAAACTGCAAGCGTATGGGTTGCCCATACATGCTTCACCTAAGGAATATACCGTTAAAGAAATGGTAAAAAGTACGATTGAATACTTAGAAAAATAATGTTGGGGGTAATATAAATGGATTTACAATTTTCACGTCATCGCCGCTTACGTTCAAGCGCTAACATGCGGGCACTAGTAAGAGAAAATCACTTAAGACCGGAAGATTTCATCTATCCGTTATTTATTTATGAAGGTGAGAACATTCGCAATGAAGTATCATCAATGCCAGGTGTTTTCCAGGTATCTATCGATCATCTTCAAGCAGAGATGGAAGATATCGTCGCACATGGAATTAAATCTGTATTATTATTTGGTATTCCTACAACAAAGGATGCCTGCGGGGAGCAAGCATTCCATGACCATGGGATTATTCAAGTTGCAACTCGTTTTATTAAGGAAAGATTCCCAGAAATCATTGTCGTTGCCGATACATGCTTATGTGAATATACCGACCATGGTCACTGTGGCGTAGTAGAAGGGGAAAAGGTACTTAATGACGAATCCCTTGAATTACTTGTGAAAACAGCGGTAGCACAAGCAAAAGCTGGAGCAGATATCATTGCACCTTCAAATATGATGGATGGCTTTGTTGCCGCAATTCGTGCTGGCTTAGATGAAGCAGGATTTAAAGAGATCCCAATTATGTCCTATGCGGTTAAATATGCGTCAGCCTTTTACGGACCATTCCGTGAAGCAGCAGAGGGCGCTCCACAGTTTGGTGATCGCAAAACCTATCAAATGGACCCTGCAAACCGGATGGAAGCATTTAGGGAAGCAGAATCAGATGTGGCTGAAGGGGCAGATTTCTTAATTGTTAAGCCAGGTTTACCTTATCTTGATATCGTTCGGGATGTAAAAAATAACTTCAATCTTCCAGTTGTCATTTACAATGTGAGCGGTGAGTATGCAATGGTGAAGGCTGCAGCTGCAAATGGTTGGATTGATGAAAAGAACACGGTTCTTGAAATGTTAGTAGGCATGAAGCGTGCCGGTGCAGATCTGATTATTACCTATGCAGCAAAAGATGCATGCCGCTGGTTAAAAGAAGACCAACAATAACAACGCGAAAAGAGGAACGTAAAATGCGCTCATATACCAAATCAATCGAAGCATTTAAAGAGGCTAAAAACTTAATGCCGGGCGGTGTGAATAGCCCGGTTCGTGCCTTTAAATCAGTGAATATGGATCCAATCTTCATGGAAAGAGGAAAAGGATCAAAAATCTATGATATTGATGGCAATGAATATATCGATTATGTATTATCGTGGGGTCCGCTCATTCTCGGTCATACAAATGATCGAGTGGTGGAAGGGATTAAAAAAGTTGCTGAGCTTGGTACAAGCTTCGGTGCTCCAACATTAATGGAAAATGAACTGGCTAAGCTTGTAATTGAACGTGTACCATCGATTGAAGTGATACGGATGGTATCTTCAGGAACAGAAGCAACGATGAGTGCACTACGCTTGGCACGCGGTTACACAGGCCGTAATAAGATTCTGAAATTTGAAGGCTGCTACCATGGTCATGGTGATTCCTTATTGATTAAAGCTGGCTCTGGTGTCGCTACACTTGGTTTGCCAGACAGCCCAGGTGTTCCTGAAGGAACTGCTAAAAACACGATTACAGTTGCTTACAATGATCTTGAGGCTGTAAAATATGCCTTTGAACAATTTGGCGATGATATTGCTTGTATTATCGTTGAACCTGTTGCTGGTAATATGGGGCTTGTACCACCGCTTCCAGGATTCTTAGAAGGTCTTCGTGAAATTACGACTGAAAACGGAGCCTTACTGATTTTTGATGAAGTAATGACAGGCTTCCGAGTCGGCTACAATTGTGCACAAGGCTATTTCAATATTACTCCAGATATCACTTGTCTTGGAAAAGTAATTGGCGGCGGGCTGCCAGTGGGTGCTTACGGCGGTAAAGCTGAAATCATGCGTCAAATCGCTCCAGCCGGACCAATTTATCAAGCGGGAACACTTTCTGGAAACCCACTTGCGATGACAGCTGGTTATGAGACATTAAGCCAATTAACACCAGAGCATTACGAGGAGTTTAAGCGTTTAGGTGACTTACTTGAAAAAGGAATTACAGCAGCGGCTGAAAAATATGATATTCCCGTTACATTCAACCGTGCGGGTTCTATGATCGGGTTCTTCTTTACCAATGAAAATGTTATTAACTATGAAAAAGCAAAAACATCTAATCTAGAATATTTTGCTGCCTACTATCGCGAAATGGCTGAACAAGGTGTATTCCTGCCGCCATCTCAATTCGAAGGATTGTTCTTATCGACTGCACATACTGATGAAGACATCGAAAAAACAATCAAAGCCGTAGAAGTTGCTTTTTCCAAACTTAAATAAAGTTAAGCACTTACCTTTGTTGTAAGCCGTTCTCTTTTGGAGTACCCACAAGGACATTATTTATATGCAAAAAACAGCGACGAAGCTTTTAAGCTTTGTCGCTGTTTTTATTGAAGGCTGTTTTCGTAACGATTGTTGTTAAAATCTTAAAGCCGATTTTAACGAGAAAATAGCTGTTTTTAGCCATTGAATTTAATTTGCAAGCTCTTTTCTTAAAAAATTTATGCTTTTTTCTAGGATATCACTGCACAATTATTAAATATTGTTACAAAAAGCAACAAAGTTTAAGAAAAGAGCCTTAATAAATTCGAGCACCTGTTAGAGCAGGCTTTAGCGCCACCGAGCTCCGCGCTTCTTCACGTAGTTTGCGAATACATAGCGCCAAGGAATGCAGAAAGGAACAATCAAGACGAATAAACAGGCATAGGCCATTGCCCAGGTTGCTTCGTCCATTTGACCGGCTGTCCATAGTGGGAGCGCAACGCTGATCAGCCAAATCGACTTCCACACCAATTCCCACAGAAGCAAAGGTATCATCTGCAGTGGATACGGCAGCCCCAGGATTAACAGAACCGAAAAGGAGGCCAGCATGCAGATGACTACTCCCTCCATTAACTCATAGGGCTTCTCCTGATAGAAAACTAGTTGGATGACATCCGGCCATCGTACGATAGCGAGCCCCACCACGATAAAAAGGTACAGCGCCCTCAGCAAATAAAGACGAAACAACGAGACCTCGTTCATTTTAGCAGCTTTTTTGCTTTCATTCATTTTTTTCATCCTCCTTTGTTGTTTTGTTCTAGATTTATGACGACATTTCCCTTTTTGTGTCCTTGTTCGACATAACTATGGGCATCAACGATTTCTTCCATCGTATAGGTTCTATCAATCACTACTTTTAGCTTTTCTGCCTCTACTAAATCTTTGAGGAAGTTTAATGCTTCGGGAGTTTCAGGAGAGTTTTGCCCCAAAATGAATTTGATGCTGTTAGTCAATTTTTTCCACAGCATAATAACATTAGGTAGTAGCAGGGTGGGATTTATATAGGTTCCATTGTCCTTGAGTGATTTCATACAAGCTGATAATGGACTTTTACCAACCGTATCAAAGATGACGTCAAAGGTTTCCCCATTACTTGAAAAATCTTCTTTCGTATAATCAACAACTCTATCTGCTCCCAAAGACTTTACCAATTCTAAGTTTCTGGTACTGCATACCCCCGTAACATTTGCTCCGAAAATTTTAGCAATTTGTACGGCATACGTTCCTACACTTCCTGAGGCTCCATAAATTAGAACCTTCTGGCCGCTCTGTATAGTTGCTTTTCTAAGAAAAAACAATGCTGTACGTGCCCCAATGGGGATGGCAGCAGCTTCCTCAAAAGTAATATTGGCTGGTTTAAGAGTGACAGGACCATCTTCAGGCAAACATTTATATTCGGCATATGCACCAAAATCCAATAGGGATGCTGCAAAAACCTGGTCACCTTCCTTAAACCTTTTGACATCTTTCCCAACTGACTCAACTTCACCAGCTAGCTCCATTCCCAATATCGCTTTTTTGGGTTGTCTGAAACCTAGTGACATTCGGGCTGGCAGCCAAAAAGCGAGAGGAACAGTAAAACTACGAGCCCGAATATCAGCTACTGTTACAGTTGTTGCTTTTACTTTTATCAAAATTTCATTTTCTTTAGGAGTAGGTTTTTTTATCTCTTTTAGTTGAAGAACTTCAGGGGGACCGTAGTTTGTATACACAATTGCTTTCATTTTATCCTCCATTAATTCGTTATATTTTAATAGACCAGCCTCCCAAGCGTTCTCCCTAAGAAAGAAGCCAACGGTGCTGGATAGGCGGCTTCCTTCAGGCTGACTGCTTGCGGATGGCCCATTCGGCCACGGTGAGGTTGATTACCCACCCCGCACCCATCAGCAGCGCTTTACCTAGCTCACTTGGTGGGCCGACGATAATTTCCCCGGCTAATAGGGTTAGTACCTGGGTGCCCGCGCCAAGCCCAATTGCGTAGCCGCGTATCATCCAAGCGCGGTGCCGAATCACGTCGCCCCGACGGATCGTAACAAAGCCGAGAAGGATGGTCACGACCATAGCCGATCCAAACAGGAGCCGCAATGCAAAAAGCAATTCACCGGTGCCATCTGGGCGGGGAGAGAACAGGGTTAGCCACAGTCCTGAAAGACCAACTAGTAGCCCGCATATCACCAGGAGCCGACCGGCAACTCGGTGCCATACGGGCTTGCGCTCCCGAAAGCCGGTTTCGAACTGGAACGCGCCAAAGATGGCATACACACTGGAACTCAGGATATGCACCACCACAGGCAGGGATAAAATAAGGAACCGTACTTTGTCCGGCGTTATTCCCGCACCAAAAGCTAGGTTGGTTAAGCGGAAAGCGCCAGCGGCGAGCGGTACCACACTCAGCAGGAGCAGTGCGGCGACGAGCCACTTTGACGATGCTTTGATTTCCTGTGACGTAGGTTTTCCTAACTCATTGAGTTGCGGTACATCAGCAGCTTGACCTTTATCGTTATGAAATACTTTCATTTTCAGCTCCTTTTACTGATTTACTTAGTGACTATTGCGTGACACAGCATGTTCCAAAGATACTGGGATAGGGTGGACTATAAAGTTACAAGAGACAAGATGGCCGCTTGTTTCCCCATTTAGTTTCTAATGACTTATTCAGCTCAGTTTATTGGAGCTGGGGGTTTCCTCGACTAGATAGGGTTTCCTCTCCGTTCAGACCAGAGCGCATATCCCAGCCAGGCCAAACCTAACCCAAGAGGCACCGCCGCTATGCGGTCGAGCGGATGGGGAAGCAGTGCAATCACGAGGGCCGACACAGGACCCGCCGAGGCAAATAGGGCGGCTGCCCAGCGCGGCAGGATGCCAGCGCGGAATGTCGCGATGCCAAACAGCGGGCCGCCGAGGATATACAGTACCCCTACTAGCGAATATATCGCTGGGAGGACTCCGAGGCTCATTTCTCCGGCAGACCCACCGGCGAGCGCCAAGAGGCTCTCCACCAACTTCGGTGCCTCGGTCGACAACAGCGGCGAGATAAAGGCCTCTATGAACTGAAAACCCATTGTGAGCGCATAGAAGAGGCTAAATAGGAGATAGCCGGCAAGACCAAGCCAACCGGCCTTTTCCACTTGCCTAGCGTAGATTCCCGCAATGCCGAGCAGGCCGAGGAGACACATGGTGATGCTCAAGTAGTGGACGATTGCCCATCGACCGGTGGTGACAGAAGAAAGGATATCAGCTGGATGGATCGTCTGAATGATTATGAAAAGGATTCCTGCCGCCAAAGCTGCTAAACCCGACCAGCGGATTAGATTGGTGGCTGTTATCCTCATCTTGCTGTTCTCCGACCTGGTCTCAGAGAGAGGGTTGGTGTGAGTTTTCCGATCAATGCCTGATGTCAGGGGATTTGTTTTCATCGGTTTGGCTCCTTTTTTGAACTATTTGTTGTTTCCGCATTGACATTGGGCATTTTGGCCTGTTTGTGATCAATCTGGATAACGGAGACCAAGGGCAGGCCGAGATCACGCACTTTCCTTAGCAAGCCATGTAATGCTGCCTGATCGACAACCTGACCAGTGAGAATGGTTGTTCCATCGCTTTCGTGGTTGAAGGTCATGCCAGCAAACCGGTCGGCCCACCGGGTATCAAGTTGTCCCTGCAGGCGAATTTCGTATGTTCTAGGTTCTTGATAGCCCTCCGTTGACCTGTGTGTTTCACTCATTTCGTTCCTCCTTCCTGTTCGTTCTAAGGATTTATATGACCATCGGTGTATTCGTTCCTTTCTATATCAAAGTTACATGTTGAAGTGGTGAGAAGACATCACCACATGTGGTGATTGGTGTGGTGATTTATTTCATAATACAATTCACAGTATTCTGCACAGGAAAAAAGGCTTAGAGATGCAATATCTCTAAGCCTTTTTTAAAATTTTCTATTTTTCACAAAAGCACCCCGTAAGTTTTACAGTTCATTAGAATGCTAAGCGAGTTTGATAAATAAGCGGAGAAATCCTGTTAATTGGAAAAAAGTACTGGAAATAGCTTAAATAGACGGAAGGATTCCGCCTATTAATTCAAAAAACGTGAAAATAGGTAATTTTGCTTTCCATAACCGGAAATCTCCGCTTATCATAAGTATCACTGGTTACTGAATTAAGGATATGACTTCTTATAAATAAAAACGAAGACCAGTCGCACTGTGAATTATAGTGTGAATTCAAGTGCGTTATTCTATGTCCTTACAATGTTGCCGCCACTAAAGAAACCCGTTGGCATGAGCCAGAAGCAGGGGGGCAGGGCTTGCTAGAATAAATCGAGTTCCTCTGCTCGGCGGACTGCTGCCCGACGGTTGGTTACCTCAAGTTTGCCATAAATGTTCTTGGTGTGGGACCTTAGTGTGTTTAAGGATACTATGAGTTCACGGGCAATGTCTGGGCCACTCAAGTCGGTTCTGAGCAGCCTTAGTACTTCACGTTCACGTTCACTTAGTCGCTCGCTCAAAACCTGATTGGCAGGCGGTTTATCCTCAGTCTTGTTAAAGAATTTCAGGAGACGGCGGACATAGTTTAGGGAAACCTTCCGTTTTACTGCTACTTCCAGCAGGGCAGCCATTGGTTGTCCTTCGTCCACAAAAATCCGAACATAGCCCTCTTGCTCACCTAGGGACAGGGCACGTTCCAGCGGAACAAGCGCAGCAGGGCTGTCGCCTTTTATTTGGTGAGCAAGTGCCTGCATGATCAAGATTTCGATCGCACTTCCCTTCCTTCCTCCCTCTTCCGCTGCTTGGAGTAGGCGTTCGAGAAGACCCATTGCTTCAAGCATGGAGTGGTCTGCACGTTCGCTCTTATACTTGGCTAGGAGTACCCTGACCAGGGTGATATGCTCAAATTCGTGCATGTAGGAAAGGTCGTCCCGTGCGGACAGGTCCTGCTCCCGTGCCCAGTCAAGGGCTTCACCCAACCTACCCTGTGCCACCCATATCCTTGTCTTCAACGCTGCTATAGGACGTACATTTAGGAAAAAGTCACTTACATACAGCTTCTCTGCCTCGTGGAACAGGTTGAGCGCGCTATCCAAGTTTCCTTCGGCCTCCCGTATTCTAGCCATTGCTACGTACCACCGATAGCGATTTTGGGGGAACCCGGTATGCTCGCCCTGCTCCTTGCTTCTCAGCAGGTGTTGCGTGGCGGTATTCAGATCGTTATGCTCACGGTGGAGTTCACTCATTCCCACGTAAATATCAGCCGTTCCCAGTAGTTCAGGTTCGCCGTACTCTGCTGCAAGTAGTAATCCCCGCTTATAGGTACGCATCGCATCGCGGAGTCGGCCTTGCGCAATCCGTATATCAGCAAGAGCGATTGCACCATTAATTGCGTCAGGGATAGCTCCTGCCAGTTGAACAGTAGCAATACCATCGGCAAACATTCGGTGTGCTTCATCGAGGTCTCCGCTCCTCCAGGATGCGAGTCCCAGGAGCGCAGCTGCCGATCCTCGAGGGAGATGATCATCCTCGGGTACGAGGTCGAGCACAAGCTGGGCGTATTTCACGGTGGCGGGCACATCACCCAGAACCAAAGCTAGTCCGGCACGGAACACAGCAATCGAACCTGGGAGTCGGCGAAATTCCTCTTCGTCCACGACAATCATCTTACCGAGTGGAGCTTCCAGTCGATTGCGCATGCCTGCCGTAGTTTCCAGCCATTTTTCGGCAATTTGCAATCGGTCCTCAACTGCCTCTAGCTTGCCGCCTGCCAGTAACGCACCGGCATACCAAACACAAAGTACAGGTCTACAGTGGACTAGCTCGCTGGGGAGCCCCTTCAACCAGCCCAACACCAGAGCCCACTGTCCACTCCTGCCTATGGCAGGACATGCCATCTCGATCAAGTCCGCAGCCCGTGTGAAATCTTTGGCGGCCAACGCATGGCGGATTGCATCGGCGGGAGATCCATTCTGTTCATACCACTTACTCGCACGCAGGTGCAGCGTAGCAACCTGATCGGGTAAATCTGCTCTCAAATGCGAAGAAAGAACCTCTGCAAAGAGATGATGATAGCGATACCAGTGACGCCTGTCATCCAGTGGGACAATAAAGAAGTTGCCTCGCTCCAAGGAGTCTAACCGAGCGCTGCTTTCTGCCTGACTCGTGACGGCGTCGCACAACGGGCCATGCAAGCGGTCGAGAATGGAGGTCTGAAGTAAGAAGGTTCGGACATAATTGGGCACACGCTGCAGGACCTCTTCGACCAAATAGTCCATAATGTACCGATTGTCCCCAGCAAATGCCCGAATGAATGCAGGAATGTCTTCGCGCCCATGCATCGAGAGTGCTGCCAATTGGAGCCCGGCAATCCAGCCCTCGGTCCGGGTCTCCAGCGCAGTAATTTCGTCGGTCGTGAGATCTAAGCCTATCACTTCATTGAGGAACATGGCTGCTTCGCCAGGAGTAAAGCGCAGGTCGTTGGCACGCAGCTCAGTTAAATGACCCCGGGCACGTAGCCTTCCTAGGGGAAGCTGCGGGTCTTCTCGGGTGGCAATGACCAAGTGCATCTGTGGTGGTAGATGCTCGAGTAGGAAGATAAGTGCATCATCTATACGGTTAGAATCAATTAAATGGTAGTCGTCAAGAACGAGAACGAATTTGTACGGTATAGCTAAAATTTCATTGAGCAGAACGATTAGAATCGATTCAATTGACGGTGGCTGTGGGGATTTGAGCGAACCAACTACGCCTTCTCCAATATTGTCTATAATTGTCTGCAGTGCAGCGACCAGGTGAGTTAAGAAGCGTGCGGCGTCGCCATCTCCTTCATCCAGTGACAGCCATGCGACTGGTCGCTCACAACCGGCGACCCATTCACTGACTAGCGTAGTTTTGCCAAAGCCAGCAGAAGCAGAGATGAGTGTAAGCTTGCGGTTCAGACCCTTATTCAACCGCTCGACAAGGCGCGGTCTTAGTACAACATTAGTCCGTGGCAGGGGGATATATAGTTTAGTGGATAAAATTGGAATATTCATAAATTAATAATAACACGAAAAAAGACTTCGTCACACATATTTCAAGATAATAGACGGCCCCAACCTATGCCTTATATCAATCATGAGAATTTCTCGCGAGATTAATTTAGACCAACCTCCTTAAACTTAAACTTTTTCTCTTCAGAAGGCATTTTTATCATATTTAAAAGTTTTTGTTCATATTGTGTAAGTGACATAGTGATTTTGCGTAAAAGGAAACGAAAGGAGGAGTCGCTTTGTCTCAGGAGAATCAATCGTGCCTGCGATTTTCCTTGGAGGAATCTTTGTGGTTTAGAAAGGGACAGGAAGTAGCTGAACTCGTGTCGATTTCTCTAGACCCGGATATTACTATCCAGGAAAATGATCAATACGTAACCATACGTGGTTCGCTGGAATTAACAGGCGAATATAGAAGTGACGAAGATAGTGCTGAGAATGAGGATGAAAATGTACCGAATCAAAAGTATGTAGAAAGAGTGGATGCACAAGAAGAGGGAATTTGTGAATTCTCACACCGTTTTCCTGTCGATATTACCATTCCAAACAATCGAATTCAAAGCATTTATGATATCGATGTCATTGTAGAGTCATTTGATTATGGATTACCGGAGCGCAGCTGCCTTAAACTAACCGCAGAACTGACCATCAGCGGCTTATATGATTCAACCCAGCAGCAAGATGAAGAAGCTGTGGAAGCTGAGGAGGAGTATGAAGTACTCCATCGCTATCAAGCTAAAGCCAATGAGGATACAGAAGAGGAACAATTTGAGGATACTTTCTTATTTGAGGCCGAAGCCAGAAAGCAGCCTGAAGAAGAAATGATTGAAGCTTTTCCTAAATTTCCAACCTTTTCCTATCAGGAGCCTGAAGAAGAGGTGCAAGAGCCACAACAGCCAGCAGTTTTTGAATTTGCTAGGAGTGAAGTCGGTAAGCCTGAACATGAAATCGCCGAGGAAATGCCAGCCGCACCTATTGCCGAAGAGGTAAAGGAATCTGTCGAACCAAAAGAACCTGTTATGGAAGAGAGTTCTTCTTCCCCAGAAGCACCGCCGAAACAATCAAAAAAGAAGGCAGCAAAAAAGAAATCAATGACACTTACGGAATTCTTTGCCCGCAAGGAAGAAGGTTCTGATCAAGCTAGATTAAAAGTTTGCATTGTTCAAAAGGGTGATACGCTGGATAGTCTTGCTGACCGTTACGATCTTTCCGTCCCAAATCTGCTTAGATATAATAATCTCGAGCTCAACCAAGACGTGTTTGAGGGTCAGGTATTATACGTACCTGTGGCCTTTGCAAAAAAATAACAGCCAAAACAGGGTGAGCGGGGTTACAAAACCTGCTCACATCTTTTTAAGAATAAGACGAGATAAGTTTTTGGAACTTAGTTTACTGTCTAGCTCCAGTGCCCTAGCGGCTAGTGTCCTTCGCTCTCCGCCCTACGATAAGTCAACATCGAATCGCCTTCGGCTCTTCGTGTTTCCTTTATCTCAGTTGGAGCGCTCCACAAGGACCGCATCGGCAGCATAGGCTTCGCACGAAGAAAAAGCGTTAGCTTTTTCGAGGAGGCCATACGCCGCTGAACAGGGCGCTTGCGCTTTTCATTTGAAAGGTAGATGAAATTTTGATGAGTGATTCGAATCAGGTGGATTCACTGGTCCCTATTTTAAATAACTATCAGGTACAACCATATTTTGTTGAGGAACACGGCAATATAAAAAAAGTTTATTCAAATAAAGGAACCTTTGCGCTGAAAAAAATAATCCCAACTGTGGGAACAGATTTCATCCGTCATGTTCAACTTCTCTACCAAAAGGGCTTTAATCGAATTGTGCCTATTTATCCGACAATGGACGGAAGATATGCCGTCCTCCATGATAAATCTCTATATTACCTGATGCCATGGATGCCGAATGAAGTGAAGGAAGACCGCCAACATAAACATCAACAGCTATTTCGCGAATTAGCGAGGCTGCACACGCTATCCGCTAAAGACATCACTGTGAACAAAGAGGAACGGACAGAGCATTATGAGAAAACTATTGAATTACTTGATAAAAAACAGGAGTTTCTAGACGGCTTCATCGATAAATGTGAAAAAAAGGCGTACATGTCACCGTTTGAACTGGTGTATTGCTTGTACTATAACGAAATAAGCCAGGCGCTGCGTTTTTCAAAAACAAAATTCGAGGAATGGTATGAAAAAACAAAGGAAGAAGAAAAAGCACGCATGGTGATTACGCACGGCAAATTATCATCCGAGCATTTTCTATATGACGACAAAGGGTACGGCTATTTTATTAATTTTGAAAATGCCAGCTATGGCTCACCCATTCATGATTTATTGCCATACCTTTCACGATCTTTTAATTCTCAGCCTACACGTAATGATGAAGCGGTTGAGTGGGTTCACCACTATTATAAATATTTTCCCTTTAAAACAGATGAAAAATTGCTATTCTTTAGTTATTTAGCTTTTCCCATTCCTATTATCCAAGTAGTCGAAAAGTATTATAAAAAAGAACAGCCTAAAAATGAGCTGAAATTTGTTCGGATGCTCCAACGCAAATATTGGCATTTAAAGAATTCAGAGTATGTTGTCATGAGGATGACAGAACTCGATGACAAGGAAAAACAGGCAAAAGAAGGAGCCCAGCAGCAGTGAAGATGCTCATTGGGCTCTTAAACAATTTCAAAATAAATTGATACGGCTATGGCTATAAAAACGGTTAATAATAAGACATCAAAAACAGTCGGAATAAACAGGGTCCGGATTAATTGAAAAATCGTGAACGGTAAAATCAGCTGCTCGCATACTCTCCTAGTGGTTATATACCAGGAAGTGTAAGAGTATTTGGTGATGAATTTCCTCCGCTTCATCAAAATCTTCCTCTCCAAAATGGCATTTCTTTTATGTATATTCTTTCTTCCTAGTGAATTCCCCTAATTCCTTAACGTTTTTTTCAAAATGGTATATAATATAAAAAAATTGGTTATCATGATTGACGTCTAGAACCTTTTTTGGGTAGTATAATACATATAATTAATTACATATAAAGCACAGACAGGGAAGAGTACGATGTTCACCTGCTTCAAGAGAGGGAAGCCACTAGCTGAAAGGTTTCCTAAGCAGACACTCGGAAGGTCGCCCTTGAGCTTCTTCTGCGAACGGATGTACAATCCCAATAGTTGAAGACGGATCAAATCCGTTATCAAGTTAAGAGCCAATCTATTTCTTTTGGGTTGGAAAAAAGGTGGTACCGCGAAGCAAACTCCATTCGTCCTTTTAAGACGATTGGGGTTTTTTGTTTGTTTAGAAAAGGGGCGGAGCGCCGCACAAGGTTATCTGTAAATCCAATTTTGAGATAGGTAATTTTTATTTCAATTAAGATAGGGGTAGTATGGCTCTGCTCACACCGCCTTTGCTTTCTTGGATGGTGTACTGCTTGTAGTAGTTGCCCTTTTCACGATTAGATTTATAGGTAGGGCGGATTGCCGCCAATAGATATACAAGGAGGAATTCTAATGGAAACGAAAGAAATTACGATGCCGACGAAGTATGATCCACAGTCGATTGAGCAAGGTCGTTATGATTGGTGGTTAAAAGGAAAGTTTTTTGAAGCACAGAATGCGGAGGGAAAACAGCCTTATACAATCGTTATCCCGCCGCCTAACGTTACAGGTAAGCTACATTTAGGTCATGCTTGGGATACAACACTGCAAGATATTCTTACCCGCATGAAGCGGATGCAGGGATATGATATTCTTTGGCTGCCTGGAATGGATCATGCAGGAATTGCGACCCAGGCAAAAGTAGAAGAAAAGCTCCGCAGCGAAGGAAAAAGCCGGTATGATTTAGGCCGTGAAAAATTTGTTGAGGAAACATGGAAGTGGAAGGAAGAGTATGCTTCCCATATTCGCCAACAATGGTCAAAACTTGGCCTGGGATTAGATTACAGCCGTGAACGTTTCACGCTAGATGAAGGCTTATCTGCAGCTGTTCGTGAAGTATTTGTTACTCTTTATAATAAAGGTCTGATTTACCGAGGCGAATACATTATCAACTGGGATCCATCCACAAAGACTGCATTATCCGACATCGAAGTTATTTATAAAGATGTTCAAGGTGGATTTTATCATATGAAATATCCGCTTGCAGATGGTTCAGGACATATTGAGGTAGCGACGACACGACCTGAAACCATGTTAGGTGATACGGCAGTTGCGGTTCATCCAGAAGATGAGCGCTACAAGCACTTAATCGGCAAAACCGTTATCCTTCCAATCGTTGGCCGTGAAATTCCGATTGTTGGCGACGATTATGTTGATATGGAGTTCGGTTCAGGGGCAGTTAAAATTACTCCAGCACATGACCCGAACGATTTTGAAATCGGGAATCGTCACAATCTTGAGCGTGTTCTTGTTATGAACGAAGACGGTTCGATGAATGATCGAGCTGGCAAATATAAAGGATTGGACCGCTTCGAATGCCGCAAGCAAATTGTTAAGGACCTCCAAGAACAAGGAATTCTATTCAAAATTGAAGAGCATTTACACTCTGTTGGTCATTCAGAGCGTAGTGGTGCAGTAGTCGAGCCGTATTTATCAACACAATGGTTTGTAAAAATGCAGCCACTTGCTAATGAAGCCATTGCCTTGCAAAATAAAGAAAACAAAGTAAATTTTGTTCCTGAGCGGTTTGAAAAAACCTATCTTCACTGGATGGAAAATATCCGTGACTGGTGTATCTCACGCCAGCTTTGGTGGGGTCACCGCATTCCTGCTTGGTACCATAAGGAAACAGGTGAAGTATTTGTTGGTCATGAAGCACCTGCAGATAGTGAAAATTGGGAGCAGGATAAAGACGTATTGGATACGTGGTTCAGTTCTGCCTTATGGCCGTTCTCCACAATGGGCTGGCCAAATGTAGAGGCAGAAGACTTCAAGCGCTTCTTCCCAACCGATGTACTTGTAACTGGTTATGATATTATTTTCTTCTGGGTATCGAGGATGATTTTCCAAAGCCTTGAATTTACAGGAGAGCGACCATTTAAAGATGTTCTCATCCACGGCTTAGTTCGTGATGAACAAGGACGTAAAATGAGTAAATCTCTTGGTAACGGTGTCGACCCAATGGATGTCATCGACAAATACGGTGCCGATGCCCTACGTTACTTCCTTTCTACAGGAAGCTCACCAGGTCAGGATTTACGCTTTAGCTTTGAAAAAGTCGAGTCTACTTGGAACTTTGCAAATAAGATTTGGAATGCCTCTCGTTTTGCATTAATGAATATGGATGGCATGACGTATGATGAAATTGATTTTAGCGGAGAAAAATCTGTTGCTGATAAGTGGATTTTAACTCAGTTAAACGAAACGATTGAGATTGTTACAAAGCTTTCAGAGCGTTACGAATTTGGAGAAGCAGGCCGTGCCTTATACAACTTCATCTGGGATGATTTCTGTGACTGGTATATTGAGATGGCAAAACTTCCGTTATATGGTGATGACGAAGCAGCGAAGAAAACAACGCGCTCGATTCTTGCCTATGTTCTTGATCAGACCATGCGATTATTACATCCGTTTATGCCATTCATTACCGAGGAAATCTGGCAGAACCTTCCACACAGTGGTGAATCGATTACAACTGCAAAGTGGCCTGAAGTAATTCCAGCACATTCAGATGAACAAGCGGCACAAGAAATGAAAATGTTAATGGAAATGATTCGTTCTGTTCGAAATATCCGAGCAGAAGTAAATACACCAATGAGCAAAAAAGTTAAAATGCTTGTAAAGGCGAAGGATGACTCGATTCTGACTGCACTTGAAAAGAATCGTGCCTATATTGAGAAATTCTGTAACCCAGAAGAACTTCAGATTGGAACGAACCTTGAAACACCAGAAAAAGCAATGACAGCAGTCATCACAGGGGTGGAAATTTATCTTCCGTTAGAAGGTTTAATTAACATTGACGAAGAAATTGCCCGCCTCGCAAAAGAATACGATAAATTAACAAAAGAAGTAGAAAGAGTCGAAAAGAAACTGAACAACGAAGGTTTTATGAAAAAGGCGCCTGAAAATGTTATTATCGAAGAACGTGCAAAAGAACAAGACTATCGTGAAAAAAGAGCCTTGGTTGAAGCTCGCATCAAGGAATTAAGAGGATAAAAAAGTAGGGGTAGCGACATAACGCTACCCCATTTTCATTGCTTTATTGATATGCTCAACATATAACCTTGCAGCATTGACTTCCGAGGTTGAATAAAGGGAGCGACAGCCTACAACATCCTCAATTTCATTAAAAATAAGCTCATTGTCCTTACTTAATAAGAAGTCGATACCGATAAAATCAGCTTGAAGGTTTGAGATGATTTTTTTTACGATAGTGATTTCGGTATATGTTAAATGGTAAGGGCTAATTTGACCACCTAATGTATAATTCGCTTTAAAAGAGGTGGTTGATTCTCGTAAAACAGCACCGATGATGTTCGTGCCGATTACAAACACGCGTAAATCTTTCCCAGGGTTGTCAGAGAACTCCTGTAAAATAAATCTTTTATTAGGAAAATCAAGAAAGATACTTCTAATTTCTGCACTTGAATGAACAAGATAGACTTCATTTCCACCATGGCCATCCACTTGTTTTAATACCATTGGAAAACTTGAAGGTAGATTCTTAGGATTAAAATTTTCGTTGGAAAGAAAATAAGTGTCTAAGCTTTTTATGCCTAATTGAGTGACGTACTGTTGGGTAAGTGCTTTATCATTACAAACATGTGAAACGAAAGAAGAATTAAAGCAGCGAATTCCACAGTATTCAAACTGCTTTGAAAGTAAGGGATTAATCGTCCTCACAATTGCAAAACGGATGTTAGCTACATCTAATTTTGGATGTGAGAGATACGGCTGATTTTGTTTAATGCCGAGGATTAGATCCTCTTCAAAAACTAGTGCTAAATTTATACCGATTAAAGCTGCTTCTTCAGTAAGCATCCGAATAAAACCTTCATTTTTAGCAGCATTATCCTTCTTATAAACTAGCCATCCATTTAACTGCCCACTCATTTTTCTCCCACCTGCAAGTGATCCAGGACAAAATCAATCATGTAATCAGCGACCCACACTCCTGTACAATCATAAATATTTCTTAAATGTGCATTGGAATTTACTTCGCAAATAATCGGTTCCTCATTTTCACCAAAAAGAATATCAATACCCGAAAAATAAGTACCCATAATTTGTGAACATTTTACAGCCAATTCAATTTGAGCATCTGTGGGTTCGTAGGTATACATCTTTCCGCCATTTGTGACATTCGCACGGAAATCAGTTTCTGACTTTCTATACATAGTTGCAACAGCCTTGTCATTGACCACATTGATTCGAATGTCTCTGCCAAAGCTCGTATCGATAAATTTTTGAAATAAATAACTGATCCCAGAAAGCTCGTCCACTTTTTCAAAAAATTCTCGTTCATTGTTAATCAAATAAACCTTCATTCCAAAGGACCCATGTACTTCTTTAATAATCATGGGAAAGCCCAATCTTTTCATGACATAGTCATAATAACTGCGATCCTTTAGTTCAAAACCTTTATATACCTTTGGGGCAATGATCGTCTCTGGAATCGGAAGTCCGTGGTTAGCCAATGTTTGGTACATGACCGCCTTATTATCGCAGCGTTCAATCGCAGAGATGGGATTATAGACAGGAATACCTAGTTTTTCTAAGTGCTTGCCCAACAATAAATCTTTATCTAAAAAAATCACAAAGTCAGGTTTCTTAATCTGGGACTGTCCATTTAAAGTGAGATTGCCGTCGATAATCTCCATAATCAGCTCATGATTTTTGTATATCGTACAAGAGATATTTCTTTTTTCAGCACTCATTTTGATCATTTCTGCCTGGTCAATAAATTTTGGAGATGTCAGACTTCCATTATAAACGATCCAGCAGGAAATTTGGTTTCTACTCATGGTGTCCTCCTCAGTTGCTTAATGCTAGCTTCAAGTGAATCAAGTACAGCAAAAATTTGATGGTTCGTTGAATTTACATCGAGGAGCCGCCAATTTACTTCGATTTGAATGCAAGGTATTCTTACAGATCGAGAGACATCGGAAGAAACGGTATTTTTAAACCCTCCTGTAAAATGTTCATCCACAATAACGGGATGAATCATATGACTTTCAAACGTTTCACGTAACACATTGGCATAGTGGTCATCCATGAATACGTTTTTGCCGGAGCCAGTCCCGATTTCAATGGCAGCCGGACGCTTATTTGCCATGATATGTAAATCAATAAGGAAGGAAATTTTATGTTTTTTAATAAGTTCCTTTACTTTTTCTTTATAAGGATGAATTTCATCAAAATTTGGATCACTGTTATCATTTTTTGTTTTTGTAATCGAGTAACAGTTTAGCCGCTCTTGCAAAAGTGCAGCGATCACGCCGGTCATAAATTCCCCTTGTTTCACATTCTTATTCCGATAATGAGTCACACTATGTGGAGCAGAAATTAATATTGGAAGTTGTCCGTGAATAATTTCAAAAGTATCAGACCCTGGGAAGTTTTCTTCCCTATATTTCATTTCCAAGTTTATGATTCTTTTTGTGAGGTTCATACTTTCCTCCTAAATTTTTGGGATTTTTTCACGAACTGGTGACAAGGTAATATAACTGGAAATCGGGATGATGATAACCATCATGAGAATTTTCAGCCACAAATCATCTATTTTTAGGGAATAAATCGTAAAGATGGTAGCAAGAATGGGCAGAAATTGTGTATTCCAATTTTTCCTGAATAGAAATTTCAAATCTCGTTCAACTGTACATATCTTTCCAATTTGCTTGATCCCTAGTTTGTGCCGTAAATGGGCAGGAATTCCAATGGAAATATTAATGGTACTTTCATTGCAAATAATATTAGTCTCTTTAATTAATTGTGTTGAGTCAAGTTCTAGTACTGGGACAGTAATGAACCGTCCTCGGTAAGCGAGTTGAATTAAATCATTTTCAGCTACACCTAGTACACTCATGACACTTTTAGATATGCGAACAATATTGCTGGACTCATCCGTACTGTATGGACGAATCACCTTTAATTTAAGTGAAGAAGGTCGAATCGACCAATGCAAAAAAAACTGAAAAGGTCTTTTTAATATATTTAGCTGTTTTCTGTTCCGTTTTAAGGGAAGCGGATAAATCACGGCTCGATTATAGCCCACATTCTGAAGAATCTTTTTAGCTTTCAATTTTTCTTCATATGTATCGATTTGATGGACTCTTCCTTTGGAATAATGGGTATTTAGAAATTCCACTTGTTCCTGATTTAAGACTGAATCATTTTTGAACAGTTGAAAATAAAACGGTGGCAATGTATCAGGTGGATGCTCAAAGTCTAGAAATTCACGTTGTAAATAACTCATTCTGATTGTTCCAGGAGCAAGGGAACTACCTACTATTATTTCTGAACGTGTAATGTCTATCGAAGCGGAAGTTGCTCTATTGACAACTTCATAATGTTCAGCACCCATTTCTTCCACTAATTGATAGATATCCTCAGAAACGGTTATATTCCCATCTGCAAGTTTACTAACGTCTTGAATTTGGATTTTTTGAGATATGATTTTCTTTACAGGATGGATGACAATCTTAGCCTGTAACCACAACTCTAATTTATTCTTAATAGAAGGGCTGGCAATGATTTCATCGACCGGAATCTTACTAGAACTTTTCACATTCGCAACAGAATATTTATAGTTAAATGGATTATAAATAACAGCAAAGTCGTTTTCCTGCAAATCATTTTGAAGCATAAAAGTCGGATGGAGTTCGACGCGATTATAGGGAATATTTTGCCTGACATTGTGTTCGCTTAGCGCTAGAATCCTGCTTTCCTTGTGTTCTGATGATAATTTAGTATGTACCTGCAGGAAACTCGTAAGAAAAGAGAAAAAGTTCGTTAGATTCACATTTTGCCCAATGGTAAACAAGGTGGTAAGTCTACTAATTGGGTATTCTTGTACATCTTCCTGGTTAACCATATACTGGAGATTTTCAAACGAAAATGAACGAGTTAGAAACGAGTAGATGCTTTCATTTTCGGTTGAAATGGTAATCTTATCTGAATCATTCGAAAGATTAAGGAGTAATACCGAAACAATCTTGTGATCGTCTATATATTTTCGTATTTTAGTAGGATCTAATGAATTTGCCGCCATTGCATGGGTATGGTAGAGCTTATGAAGCAAGCTGCACCACATTTTAGCTCGATTTTTGTTTTGTGGGTCATTTACGATGAATAAAACAGAATTCTCCCCTCTAAATGTTTTTCTCCTAAATGGAAGAAATTCAAGTTTTGATTTCGGCCTTTTTTCATAAACAATTAATCGATTTATATGATGTTCTGGAGTCCGATTACGATTGTACATTCTTTCACCTGCAAATGGTTTGATTTATAATATAAATTATATTAATATTCTAGCGGTAAAATCTAGAGGTGACAATAAGAAAGCCTAGTTAGGGGTTTAACATATGACAAAAGGAATGGATAGATTTACTAGGAAATTAGGATTAACTATTAAAAAGGAGATAAATTTAGGGTTGGGGAGGATGTTGGAGGTTTTAGACCTTATTGGAAATCCGCAGAGAGATCTCAAGGCTGTCCATATTGCTGGAACAAATGGAAAAGGTTCGACACTTCAGTTTCTAAGAAATATTGTAAGGGAGGCGGGCTACTCTGTAGGTACCTTTACCTCACCCTATATCCTTAATGTGAATGATCAAATTTCTACTAATTCAGGAGCGATTACCGATCAACAATTAGAAGAAACCCTGCTGTACTTATACACTATCGCTGGGGAAAAAATAGAAGAATTAACGGAGTTTGAACTGTTAACTGTTTTAGCTATTGTTTATTTTAGCAGAATCTCCAAGCAGGATATGATCATCTTTGAGACGGGGATGGGTGGACTAACAGATTCTACCAATGTTATTAACCCTATTCTCACCATTATCACAACCATTAGCCTAGAGCATACTGGTTTTCTTGGTGATACAATTGAAAAAATATCCTATCAAAAAGCAGGAATCATAAAGGGTGGAATTCCTTGTATTACGGGAGTGAAAAATCCGGAGGCTTTAAATGTCATCAAAAGCTATGCAGCGATGAAGAAAGCAAGGGTATATGCAGTAAACGAAGATTTTTCAGTTACGCATGATGGTCATCAGCTATCCGTGGAGACAGCCGAAAATCAATATAATCATCTTAGGATTGGGTTAAAAGGCCCGCATCAAAAAGAAAATGGTTCTTTGGCGATTAAGGCAGCAGAGTTGTTACAACAGAACGATTATCTAAACATAACAAAGAATCATATTGAAAAAGGGATTAAAAACACATTTTTTCCAGGAAGGTTTGAAGTCATTTCTGAAAACCCATTGATAATCCTTGACGGAGCACATAATCCTGATGCTATCTACCAATTGATAGAGACAATAAAAGAGGAATATCCAAACCGGAGGTATCATTTTATTTTTGGTGCTTTAAAGGATAAGAATACAAAATTAATGATTGAAATGATTGAACAAATTGCTCATAAGATTACGTTTATTCATTTTAACTTCGCTCGTGCTGCCTCCGCTGAAAGGTTAGCCAGTCAAAGTACTTTAGATAATATTGAAATTTGGACAGAGCTGGGGCATGGGTTTGTAAATGAACTTAGAAGTCAACAGGATGAGATCATTATTATTACGGGGTCGCTCTATTTACTATCAGAGATTAAATCAAACTTAGGAAGAAATTCATTATAATCATGGGTGTAATTGCCTTTTCTGTGAATTGTTAGAAAAGTGAAAGATTTTACTATGACAAGCTAAAGTATATTTGGTAAAATGAATACATCTTGAATTCTAACTATTAAAGTGGGGAGGAGGAGTAGAATGGTAGTAAATGCACGTACGAAAAAAGTAATAGTTCTCATATGGCTGTTAATCGTCCCTGCTGGGATGTGGTTTACTTACCATACCTATCCTCCTAATGTCTCTGGCCGTTGGTTAGATCTAATTGCCTTTTTACTGTTAACATCAGTGGTTGCCTCGATGCCAATGGTAATTAATAATACTCCGATTTTTTTAATACAATGGGTATCGATAGCTACCTTTTTAAGCTTCGGATTGTTTGTCGAAATCGTTTTTGCTCAGGCGGCAGTGATTGTACTCCTGCTTAAATTGAGAATTCAGAAAGAACAATTATTTCGATTACCGTTGAATTTTATTATGTTCTTCCTCGTTTCATTTATAAGTGGTGCTGTATATTACTTACTCGGAGGTAAGACAGGACCAGAATTGATTAATAATCCTAGTGCAATTTGGCTTGCAACGGTATATGCATTCTTAAATTACTTTTTAAATCAGGTTATCCTTTCAGTTTATCTCTATTTTATATATAAAAGTAAGGAATCCTATTTTGGAAAGGATTTCATTGTTGAAACGATCACTACCATCATTACTTTACCGCTTGGAATGGTCTTGTACATGCTTTATAACCAAGGTGGAATATTACCGCTGTTATTAGTAGGAATTCCTTTCGTCAGTTTATCAATCATCTTCAAACTTTATTATTCTAGTGAACAGGTGAACGAATATTTGCAACAAGCGGCCGAAATTGGGCATCAAATGGCAGAGCGACTTGAAGTAAACGGTGTTATTGACCTCTTTATTCGAAAGCTAAGTGAAATGCTGCCGGTTGATTATGCCTATATTTTTGAAGTAGTAAATGAGGACGAGCTTCAATTAACTCGGCGCATTGAGGGCGGGTGTAAGGAATTACCTGCGAACATGCCTAGGATAAAAAAGAGTGAAGGAATTAGCGGTTTTGTTTGGTCAAAAGGTAAAGCACATTTATACTCTACCGGAAAGCATTGGAAACGATACTCAGAGGGGTATATCCCTGACGAATCCGAAAGTATCCTAGCGGTCCCAATTGTTAGAAACAAAAGGGTAATCGGTGTGGTCATGCTCGCTTCTAAGCGGAAACGCGCCTATGAAAAATATCAGTTAATGATCGTTGATATACTTTGTTCTTATTTTGCAGTCGCCATGGAAAATGCAAAGCACTATGAAATTACTAAGATACAAAGCGAACACTGCGCCTTAACCAAAATATATAACTATCGTTACTTCGAAAAAATATTAACAGAAGAATTCAATAAATTATTCCATTTTGAGCGAAAAGTATTATCGTTAATCATCCTTGATATCGACCATTTTAAAGCAGTCAACGATACGTACGGGCACCAAAGTGGAAACGAAATCCTTATCGAACTTGCAGATAGGCTCAGTAAAATAGTGGGCTCACGCGGAACTGTAGCCCGTTACGGTGGCGAGGAATTTGTCATCTTGTTGCCAGATATGAATAAAAAGGAAGCTTATCAATTGGCGGAGCTCATTAGACAAGCGATTGCCAACTGGCCGTTCACTTTACAGCAATCATTAGAACTAACACAGCATCAGGTGAAAATCACCGCATCCATCGGTGTTGCGACAGCACCAGAAGATGCAGAAGATCCACTTGCACTAGTTCGACATGCGGACAGAGCGTTGTATATTGGGGCGAAAAGGGCTGGGCGGAATCGGGTGGCGGAGTATTCGTCGTGCTAACAAAAGTGGGCTAGGAGAAGTAAATATAAAAAGGTGAAAGACTTTAGTGTTTATGAGCACTAGTTTCTTTCACCTTTATTTATTAATTATAAGTAACATCATTTATTACTGCATTTGTTAAGGTACCCCATTCAATACTGTTTAATGTAGAGGCTTCGTCAAAGGTATTTCCACACATTGTCTTTAACCAATCTTTATCAGTATCCTCCGTTACATAATAGATATTAGGAGACACTTTTACAGCAGCAGGTGTAGAAAAATTATAAACCTTACCCTTAATGATAAGACCATATTGTTGAGCTATGTTTAAAGCATCTTTTACTTTTAAATCTCCATTAACACACATTCTAGAGCCACTAAGAATGTTTAAATTCCCATTAATTTTAGAAATAGTATTACTAGTAATTTCGGTTGGATTTCTTGTTCCACGGATAAATACTTTAGAACTGTTTGCTAAGTCGAGGTGACCATTGATATCAAGCAGCCCGCCAACATAAAAACTAGTATGATCAGTATTTTGAACATTACTTCCAATGGTGAAGTTATTTTTCGTTTCTACAACCACATCTTTTGAATTATTAAAGTTTGAACCCATTTGCAGTGAAATAGCGTACATTTCTAATCCTGCTCTATTGTTAAGATTACCAGTAAAATTTAAACCAACTGTTGAATAAACTTTCTCAACATTTACATCATTATTTTCGGTGTAAGTCTTGATTCCACCAACTGGCTTATCAATTATTACATCTGCACAGATGATATTATTATTCGTATTACCATTGTTCCCATTACCATTATTCCCATTACTTTGGCCAATATTGGCAAATGATAATGGATTCGTGCATTCAACTGCAACCGCAACATCTGGTCTTGTTACTTGTCCAAAAGTAATTTCAGGGGCAGTTGCATCATCTGCTTTTATTATATTTATACTACCAAGATTGTTAATTGCCATTTCTACAAAAAGTGTACTAACAGTATCCTCAGTACTACTAGGATTAATTTTGGTACCCGTTACATTAACTCTTATTTTCAACAAATTTCCGATAGCTATAATATCAATCTTATCATCATCCTTAACATAGGAGTAAGAGGAGTTTGTATCTATGTGTTCGGGTGTAATATTCTTAATTCCATTTTTCAGTGATGTTTTCATGTAATCTACTACTTGTGATACGGTTGTTAGTTCTTTCCTCGCTACTTTTCCCTCAATATCAATTTTCGTATTTTTAAAGATATCTTGTATGGCAACATCCAAATAGGATACTCCCATTTCAGCTAAAGCTACTGATTGAGATGTTTTCTCTACTTTTTGAGTCTGCTTAAGGCTACTAAAAGCCATCGCGGTGAAGGTGAAACCTAAAACAGTAAAGACTGTAATAATAAGCATTACAGTAATGAGAGCATATCCTTGTTCTTGCTTTGAACTATTCACTAATATCCAACTCCCTTCATTCGATAAAGGTAAGTACTTGTAGTTACTTTGTTAGTAGAATCATTATTGTCTTTAACAGTAATTGTGAGGCTAACATCATTCTTATTTGGATCTATTTTATTCGGTTCAGGATCATCTGCTTTTTTATTCTTAATATCTGTAGTAAATTCAAAGCACATCTGAGAATGCGTGAAGGTTTGAGTTTGTTTTTCTGTGTTACTAATATCTGTGGTAACAGTTATCTCACAATTATTTGTTCCAGTGCTGGTGATCTCATATTTATTTTCTCCGCGATGAACTGTTGTAAGATTGGAAATGATAATATTGGATTCTTGTATCATAACGTTTTTTGAAGTTTCCTTTTTTGAAAAATTAAGACCTTGGAAGAAAATACTCCAAATGATGATACTGACAATTGAGAGTATTGTTAAGGTAGCTAAAACCTCTACTAGTGTTAAGCCACGTTCATCATGCATCAAATGCTCATCTCCTAATTTTTACATAGCCGTATGTTTCACTTACGACTGTATCTGGTTTTTCAATGTTATATAGTTTTACAACAATTAGATGTGCATTATAAATGTCTGATTTTTTACTGAAGTTTTTATTAACATCAACTCTTACTATAAAATCCCCATTTACATATTCAAAATTATAAACGTTGCCAGTAATTTGTTTGAATTCTGGAATAACAGATACATCTGGGGTATCAAAAAAAAGCTTTAATCTATCATTATCATTTTGCCATTTTAGAAGAACTTCTTTTGCTGTGTTTATTCCCTGGGTCTTCATTTTGTTGTAGTTATTCATCATTCCCATTTGTGGAAAGATGTTCATTAATGTAATTAAAACTATAGACAAAAGAGTAATCGATGCTAAAACCTCTACTAAGGTAACACCTTTCTCACCCTTCAATATCTCCATATATTCCAGTCCCTTCTGGGCAGAAAAAGTATATTCAATTTATTTTTAGAAAAAAACAACAAATTTCAATGAGTATGACTATAAATGTTTTCTAGCTTCTTTTAAAC
>NZ_JBALNQ010000103.1:0-2925 GCF_036961885.1 Neobacillus niacini
TCTCATTAATGAATAGAATTTACTGTATTTAAAAAGTATGTTTTTATAATTTTGTACCTACCATTCGGTACAATTCCAGTCTAACATACTTTTTTTATTATTGGCAAACAAAATATTTAGCATAGGAAGATCACCCTTTTATATAAACAACTATTTTTCTTGAAAGACCTACTAGTGTTTAAACGGATAGTATTGTATCTAAGCAAAAAATAATGTTATAATAATTGTACCGAACAGTTGGTAAATTCCGCGTTTAAATCTGCGATTTAAAGGATAAATTAAATAAAATTTAAAAGGAGTTTTAAAATTGCCAACAAATTTTTATACTAAAGAAAATACTCAAGACAAACAAGGGGTAACGAGTGACGAACATGCGGAAGCCATTATAATTGCTTCCACAGTACGTGCAGGTGGAACTTATGCTTAAGTTATCAAGAGTGAGGTTGTAGTTATTATGTCTACTAAAAAACAGGAAATAATACGAATAGCTAGAGAGGTCATACACTCAAAAGGCTACCAAGCGACATCTGTCAGCGATATTATGGCAGCTACTAATATCGGAAAGGGGCAATTTTACCATTATTTTCAATCAAAACATGATCTAGGATTAGCTATTGTAGAAGATCTGGTCAAAGATTGGGAAGGACAATTAATAATTGGAATTCTGAAAACTTCAGATGCCCCTGTTACTAAGTTAAATCGCATGCTCCAATGGGCGGAGACAAGTCATGCAGAAATGGAAATTAAGTATGGGTGCGCAATGGGAAATTTGGCAATCGAAATGAGTGCCCAAGATGAGGAATTCCGAGTAAAAATTAATGAATTTTTTAATCACTGGGTAAACTCAGTCACTGATATTTTAACGGAAATGATTGAGGAGCATCAGTTAGATGAATCAATTAATCCGAAAAAAAACGCAGAATCCATTGTTGCTATGATTGAAGGCGGAATTTTACTAATGGTAAACCGACAAAACATCCAAGTTTTACAAAATATTTTTGAAGTGATTAAACAACAGTATCATTTAGATTAAAGACAAAAAGTTAAGACAAGACTTACTAACGGATCGTTAGTAAGTCTTTTTAAGCTTGGTAAACCAATTAAAGGCTTCACTTTTATTTTTTAGCCATTCATTTTACTTCAAAATAAAAAGAACCACGATTAAATCATGATTCTTGGCTAGAAAAATATAAGCAGGATTCATTGTTAAAGAGAATTAAGAGCTTCTGCAAACCTTTTAATTCCTTCATGTATTGATTCCTTATTTTCCCTAGCGAATGTAAACCGTACAAACTCCTTTTTGGATCCCATAGTGGAACCAGGGACATAAATAACTCCCCTTTTTATGGATTCCTCAAGTAATTGCATTTCGTTAAAATCTTTTTTTATCCGGCACCATAAGTGAATGCCTCCCTGAGGGATTGAAAATTCAACTTGTTCCTTTAAATAAAAATTAAGGCTGGTTATAATTTGATCCCTTCGTTTTTCTAACTCTTTCACCAAACCATTGATATGTGAATGAAAACTTTTCGATTCTATAAATTCATTTGCAATCCACTGGGTAAAGCTTGCATGCCCGAAGTCAATTTGTTGTTTCGCGTCGGATAGCCTTTCAATGACTGGCTTTGGTCCGATAATCCAGCCAATCCTTAACCCAGAAGCAACAATCTTTGTTAAAGAGCTAATATATAAGACGTTTCCATGAATATCCATCGATTTTAATGTTGTAACCTCTTCCCCGGTAAAAGAAGTTAGACTATATGGATCGTCCTCCACTACGGGAATCCCATGTTCAGAGGATATTTCTAAAATCGCTTTCCTCTGTTTTTCATGAAGTAAGGTCCCTGTTGGATTTTGAAAAGAAGGGTTTAAGAATATCATTTTAATTCGATGTTTTTTATGTAAAGTTAATAAATCTTCTGGGTTTAATCCGTCCTTATCAACGGAAAGAAAATATGGTTTTATTCCGGCTGATTTAAAAATAGGTAGATTATAATTATAGGAAGGATCCTCTAAAGCAACTGCATCTCCAGGCTTTAATAAGCACTGTACGACTAGATGTAATGCCTGCTGGGCGCCAGATGTAATTAATATCGAAGAAGGATCAGATTCAATTCTCCGAAATTGCTTTACATGCTTTGTAATGGTCTCCCTAAGAATAAGGTTACCTTGTGGGTGATCATATCCTAAGCTTCCGATAAACGATCTAGAAGCCGTTATCTGTCTTAAAGAATCTAAGGGAAAAAGATCTTCGGATAGTTCTCCACTGGCTAAATTAATGAGTTTATGTTCAACTGCTTCTTTTCGAATCCTTTGGGTAACAGGTAAATTTGGTAAAAATGAACCTGCCTCAATGTACCTGTTCCAGCTCGGAATACGTTTCTTCGTAATCCCCCATATATCCTGACTAATGGTTGTCCCGCTTCCTCTATTTCGTTGAATCAGCCCATTCGATCCTAACTCATCATAGGCAGATACCACAGTACTTCTGTTTATGTTAAGTTCCTTAGCTAAATATCTTTCTGATGGTAATGGATTATCAGGCGGAAATGTACCATTTGCAATCCCATTTTCAATATATTCAGCAAGCTGTTTATAGATTGCTTTTTTAGCTTTACGATCTGGTTTCCAGTCCATTGACTACAGTCCTTAAGATTTAATTTTTCTAATCATACCTTAATTATTTTTCTATTTCACTTTTTTACTCTTGAGTTTTTTCCTACAGAAAAATTCTTAAAAAAATAACCTACCGAGCTATTAAGTCAATAGGTATCAAAACAATATTATTTATGCAAAAAATCTAATATACACTCCAAGAGAAATTAAAGATAAGGTAATGATCACAACATAAATTAACGTTAAATTTGTGGTATTTCTTTTTGTAGAACTGCTATATTTTTCATCAATTTTTCCTGTAATTAATAG
>NZ_JBALNQ010000104.1:0-6967 GCF_036961885.1 Neobacillus niacini
GTACAACACTTACCGGGACCAAGAATGTCTCTGGCTGGTTTTTGGATGGAATCGGAGTAGCAAAGATTGAAGTATCAGTGGACGGTTCTGTGGTTGGCCAAGCAACATATGGAGAAGCGAGATCTGATGTTCAAAAGGCCTTTCCTGAATTCAACAATGGAAATGCAGGCTTTCATTATACTCTCGACACAACCCAATTTAGTGATGGCCAACATACAGTTTCAATCAGGGAAACTGCAAAGAACGGTCGTGTCATAACTTTGCCTGATGTTTCTGTATCGTTTGCGAATGTCAAAGGCTATGTTGACAATCCAGTTGTGGGTGCAACACTTACCGGGACGAAAAATGTATCAGGCTGGTTTTTGGATAGTACCGGAGTAGAAAAAATTGAGGTAATGGTGGACGGAACCCTAGTAGGTAAAGCGACTTATGGCGCAGCCAGATCTGATGTACAAAAGGCTTTTCCAGAGTTCAACAATGAAAAAGGCGGATTTAATTATGTTCTTGACACAACCAAATTTCCTGATGGGCAACATACTGTTGTAATCCGTGAAACAGGAACAAATGGTCGAATAACATTATTGCCTGATATTCCTGTATCAATTGCCAATGTCAAAGGATATATGGACAATCCTATTACTGGTTCCCTCCTTAGAGGGACAAAAGATATATCGGGCTGGTTTTTGGATGCTAGCGGAGTAGCAAAGATTGAAGTTTTAGTGGATGGTTCGGTTGTAGGTGAAGCAACTTATGGGGATGCGAGACCTGATGTCAAAACTGCTTATCCAGATTTTAATAATGAAATGGCAGGATTTCATTATGCTCTCGACACAACCAAATTTACTGAAGGCAAGCACACTGTTACAATTCGGGGAATTGGAACAAACGGTCGTGTTACTACATTGCCTGCTAGTCATGTAACGTTCCGACAATCATTGAAAGTGTTTTTAGATCCTGGACATGGTGGAAGTGACCCTGGTGCAATTTGGGGAAATTATCATGAAGCGGACTTGAATTTGGCAGTTGCTAAAAAGGTTCAAGCTTTATTGATAAAACAAGGCCTTCAAGTTTATATGTCTCGAAATAATGATACATACCTAGGTTTGATTGACCGCCCTCAAATGGCGAATAATTTAGCTACAGATATTTATGTTAGTATTCACACAAACTCAACTGGATTAGGCGTAACCACTGCTTCTGGTATTGAGTCTTACTATTATAAATATGACCCAAATTATCCTTCTAAAATCAATGAGGCTATGCATAATAATTCAGAAAGAATCCTAAAAAGTGTAATACTAACAAAGTTCATTCAAGAAAATATGGTTAGTTACACTGGTGCAAATGATCGTGGAACTGACGGAGAAACATTTGCTGTTATTCGTGAAGCCGCTATGCCAGCAACATTACTGGAGATGGGTTTTATTAATAACACTAGTGACCGTCAAAAACTGTTTACTGATTTTTATCAAAATCAGTTGGCACAAGCAATTGCAGACGGAATTGTTGAGTACTTTAGAATTTATTAATTGATTTTATATCTGTTTAATAAAAATAAAGCAACTTAATTAAGAATTATAATTTCATTACTGGTATTCAAAAAGTAGTTTCTCTAATCAGACTGTGGGCAAATCCGAATAATTTCGGCTTTGCCCACAGTCTTTTTTATGAATAAATAGATGAGTATTGACCAAAAGTAAATTACTCAGTATGTGGGGTTTAAGGAATCACCGCTGTTGGTACACACAAGGAAAAATGTGAATTTGTCGAATATGAACAATTTGTGTAGAATTTAAGTTATAATATTTCAAGATGAAAAATTGACTTATTGAGTTAAATTACGTATCAGTAATTGTCCATTAAAAAGGATGGTACTCTATCATGAATGTTGGGAAGTATGGGCAGTTTATTAAGTTTTGTTTAGTAGGAGCGGTTAATACCTCGATTTCATTAGTTGTCTATGCTTTTCTTTTAAAACTAAATGTTTATTATCTTACTGCTAGTACGATTGCCTATATTGCCGGAATACTAAATGGCTATATTTTCAGCTTGTCCTTCGTATTTAAGAAAAAGTTTAATTTCACTCAAGGGTTGAAGTTCGTAGGTGTTTATTTATCATCATTATTGATTAATTTGTTTTTCCTGTATATCCTAGTGGATATCTTTCAATTCCCTAAGTTTATCGGACAAATTTGCGTAACGGGTTTTAATGTTATTTATAATTTCTTATTAAATAAATATTGGACTTTTAATAAGTAAAGATCAGTGACTGACTATAAAAGGAGGAATAGCTTATGAAGGTATTAGTAATTGTCCCTGCTTTTAATGAAGAAGAAGGTTTAGTAAGAGTGGCAGAGCAATTCCATGGAATCAATGATGTCGACGTCGTAATAATAAATGATTGTTCAAAGGATACTACATCCGATGTAGGAAGAAGGCTAGGGTTTAATGTGATTGATTTACCTTGTAACCTTGGTATTGGTGGAGCAGTTCAAACAGGCTACAAGTATGCTTATGAGAATGGGTATGATATAGCGATTCAAGTGGATGGGGATGGGCAGCATAATCCTGCATATATAAAGGACCTTATTCTACCAATCAAAGAGGGGAGAGCAGATTTAGTTATTGGCTCCCGTTATCTAAAAAAAGAAGGGTTCCAATCCACATTATTACGAAGAATCGGGATCAATTATTTTAGTTACTTAATTTATCTGCTCCAGAAAAAAAGAATTACCGACCCGACTTCGGGATTCAGGGCATGCAATCGCAGAGTCATTGAATTATTCAGCACCCGTTATCCTAATGATTATCCCGAGCCGGAATCTATTGTTTACTTATTAAGAAATAACTACAAAACAGAAGAGGTTCCCGTCGTTATGAATGAAAGATTCGGTGGAGAGTCGAGTATTAATTCATTTAAATCTATTTACTATATGATAAAGGTTACCTTAGCTATTGTTATTGATAATATGCGAAAAATTGGATTGACATGAGCCGGAAAGCATATCATTTTTTAAGGAGTTTTTTATGATTACGATTCAATTACAAATTATCCTATTGATTACTTCGATTATTACCTTTATGGTAATAATCAATCTTATTCGAAAATACAATCTTGAATTAAAATATTCGCTGCTCTGGCTATTTTTTTGTTTTGTAAATGTTTTACTCGCGGCCTTTTCAAATTTAGCCATCATGATTGCAAATCTTTTAAGCATTAAGGAACCTGTTAATGCTATTTTCCTATTATCATTTATTTTTCAATTTTTCCTTATCTTCAGTTTAACATTAACAATTTCTAGGATTTCCAATAAGTTTACACAACTCGTTCAGGAGGTAGGATTGTTAAAAAAAGAGGTTGAAAAAATAAAGAACACTCAATCAGTAGAGAGGTAACTGCCCATGTTAAAATTTGTATTAATCTTAACGAATATTGTTTGCCTTGTATTAGGGCAAACAGCTTGGAAATATGGATTAGAGAATATTCAACTTAGTGGGAGCCTGCTTGAGAAGTTCTTTCAAATTGTTTTTTCTCCCTTTATCATACTTGGCTTTGCTCTCTATATTATTGCAACAGTTATTTGGATGTACTTGTTGTCAAAATTGCCGCTAAGCTTTTTGTACCCGTTACAAAGTATAGCCTATGTCCTCGCATTGTTTATTGCCATATATCTATTTAAGGAGCAAATTCCAATGACAAGATGGATTGGAGTGGCAGTTATCATGTTTGGTGTCTATCTAGTTGCAAGATAATCAGACAAAGGACAAGCTAAAGGAGCGTTTTTTTATGTTTAAGGATGGTTTTACAAATAAACTTTATATGGAGTTAAAAAACTACTGGCTTGTTTGGTCGATTGCCTTCGTTGTATTCTTACTGTTTTCTTTATACATCTATGAAAATAGAAGTACATTTATTGTCCCAAGAGAAATTGAACATACCGTAATGAATCAGAAAAAAAGCGAAATGACCATTGGTGAAATAACAGGTGATATGGAAATTACCCAGTCATTCGTTGCCGAGCAAAATCAATTTATGCGGATCAAAATACCATTTGGCACCTATAATCGACAGCTGCAAGGAAATTTCGGGTTTGAATTAATAGATGTTGAAAGCGATGAAGTAATTTTTACAAGAGATTTACCTCTTAATGAGTTGCAGGATGGATTAGATCATAATATTGATTTTCCTGTTATCCGCAATGCGAGGGGAAAAGAGTTTGAATTTACCATTACTGGACAGGGATTGGATCCTGGGAAAACTGCAACTATTTGGAGAAGCTCAAAAGACGATTACATGCAGGGGAAGCTAATAATCAATGGCCGTGATATGCAAAGTGATTTACGGTTTAAGGTCATGGATGTGGAAACCAAACCGTTGTTAAGTAAACAAAAATTTATGATGATCGGGATTAGTATTCTGTTGTTTTTTTTACTTTCTGTGGTCGTCTTAAGGATTTTTAAAGATAAATTACATAAGGCTTTTCTAATTACTGCAATCCCAATTGGATTGGCGATGGTCTTGATTATACCCCCATTTGATCAACTTGATGAATTAGAGCACTATTACCGTGCATTTGAGGTTTCAGAGGGGAAATTCATTAATCAGCAAACAGAACAGGGACTAGGTAATTTTATCCCTGCCAGTCTTGTTGAAACCGTCTATGATGTACGCTACATTCATCAATCTGGGTATAAATATAGTATTGTAAAAGAAGCATTTCAAAATAAGCTCAATCCGGAAGACAGGCAGTTTTTACGAAACTATGCCTCGTCTTATCCACCGTTAATTTATGTTCCACAAGCACTTGGGATGATGCTGGGGAGGCTTATTTTCGATTCACCATTAATGATGATGTTTTTGGGGAGGCTGATAAATTTTGTAGCATATATAGCAATTGTATATGCTGCATTGAAAGTCGTTCCTGTAAAGAAAAATTTATTTTATCTCTTTGCATTACTACCAATGTCAATCATTCATGCAGCCTCATTATCTGCTGATGGAATAACCAATGCGATGGCATTATTATTTGTTGCATATATTTTAAAACTTGCATATGGTAAAGTTGATAAAATCACTAAGAGGCATTTAATTATTTTGATTGGTATAGGTCTTTTTGTAACATTATCCAAAATAGTTTACATTCCTATGCTGCTGTTATTTTTACTGATCCCGTTAAAAAAGTTCACAAACAAAAAGGATTATTTAAAGAAATTCTTGATTGTTTTTGTGGGATGTTTGATTCCATTTATTATTTGGAACTTAATGAACTTGTCTAATATGTCAGTTCCAGATTTAAGAGGGAACCCTGGGGTTTCTCCGAAGGAACAAGTTATGTTTGTCTTACTCCACCCAATATTTTATATTAAAACTTTGTTTGTTACATTGTTTAGTTTAGGTCCATCGCAATTGGTTGCAATGATTGGAAAGGTTGCCACCAATTATCAGTACCCAGCACCATCAATTATAATTTATACATTCCTGTTTATGATGCTGTTATTTGGCCTAATAAATGATGAAAACGACCTGAAAATGCAGGGGAGGAGAATGGACAGGGGAATTCTAGTATTTATACTATTAGCTGTTATGCTACTAATTTATACTGCCTTGTATGTGGGCTACAACACGGTTGGAAATCCAGTTATCTATGGTATTCAGGGCAGATACTTTGTCCCGATTGCAATTCTCTTCTTCCTTAGTATTTCGAATTACCAAATTATAAATAAGAATAAAGATATAAACTTACTTATTCAAACTATTATTCATTGCTGTATGTACGCCCTGCTTTTTACGTATCTTGTAAACATAAATGGATGAGATGTAATTGTAGGCACAAAAAGGGTCCCAAAACATTGGGACCCTTTAAATTGGATTAATTACTTTTTGAATTTGTATTATTCATAACTACTTCTTTTGTAAGGCCTAATTGTTCACGTAATTGATCAGAAAGGATTTGTCTTGTTTCGTCATCGACCATATAATACCAAACATTATTAAGCATTTTCCCTGATCCTTCAATTTCAAGCTTTTCTATCGTTTCAGCAGCAGGCTTATATGCAGATTGCATCTCAATAATTTCTGGTAAAGTTAAGTTTGTTTTAATGTTATTTTCTAGTGCGTCCAAAATATTTTTATAATTAGTAAGGGTTGAAAGAGATTTTCCTTTGTCGATAATCTTGGTTATTACCTCGCGTTGTCGTTCACCACGTCCTATATCACCGCGGGGATCTTCTTTCCTCATTCGAGAGTATGCTAGTGCTTTTGTACCGTTTAAATGCTGTGGTCCTTCCTTAAGAGTTACTCCATCCAATTCAAACGCGTATTGGTTATCCACATCGATTCCACCTACAGCATCAACAATATCCTTAAAACCCTCCATGTTGATTTCTACATAATAATCGATTGGAATGTTTAAAAAGTTCTCGACTGAAGCAATACTCATCTCAATCCCACCAAATGCATAAGCGTGGTTAATTTTATCAATTGTTGTCTTTTTCGGGTTTTCAGGGTCCAGTAATTTTGTACGTGTATCTCTTGGAATACTTAATATATTAGTAGTTTTCGTTTCAGGATTAACAGTGAGAACTAACATCGAATCCGTACGCCCATGATCGCCCTCGCGTTCATCTATACCTACCATCAAAATTGAAATTGGATCCTTTTGTTCAAATTCAATTTTTTGTTCCCGTTTTTCGGAAACCTCTCTTGAAATAGGTTTATTCATTTTATTTACAGCATTTGCAACATCGTTATATGCATTATAAAAATACAATCCACTGCCAACTAGTATAATAAAAAATGTGAAAAGGCTATAGCGGAGCCATTTACTTTTCTTCTTTATTTTCTTTTTCCTATCCAATCTAGTAGTATTCATATATTTATCCCTTCTTCACAGGTATTGTTCGTTTAATAGGACACTTATAATCCAAATTATAATATTGAAGAACTATTAGTTCAATGGAAATAAAT
>NZ_JBALNQ010000105.1:0-1809 GCF_036961885.1 Neobacillus niacini
ATTTATGATAGTTGAAATTTCGGCAAGGATATTTTAAACGGTAGTTAGTTCTTTTTGTTCTTGTTCTTCTAAACTATCCATTGGTCCAAAGAATTCGAAATGGTTTTGTTCTTCACTTACTCCCATATCCTTTAAATAGCGATTGATTGCTTCATAAACGGCAGAATCAAATCATTTCACAGAAACTTTACCTTGAACTTCAATTTTAACATCTGCTTTTTTCAAAATATTTCCGACATCGCACCCTTTATCTGCTGCTTCTGTCGCTCTTTGTGCGGATTGAATTTGTTCTTCTGTCGCGCCAGCAGATAAAACTATTTGAGGATAATGGATAATTTTAAACTCATTATCAGATATATTTGCCTCAGAGTTCACTGTAAGTTCCGCCACAGGAAGTTTTCTGCTTTCAAGCACAAATGTTAGCGTTGCTGCATAACAAGTTGTTACAGAAGCAACGAGGACCTCTTTTGGATTTGCACCGTTACCACTACCTCCTAATGATGTTGGAATAGCGATTTTTGTATCAAGATACTCCGCTTTAAGGGTTCCATTCCCTGTTACCCCACCATCCCAAACAGCATTCACATTTATTTTCATATCAGCCATAATTAACACTCCTTCTATTAAATTAATTGGATAAATATCTTGCCTATTAACGTATGTTTTTACGCAATGGATAACGCAAACACTTCGTTAAAAGACAAGAAGTACATGATTTACGTTTTAGTTAGTACCTACTGGTCGGTACAAATTGAGTTTAACACACTCTATTAAAAGTTAGCAAGTAAACAGGTTACTTTTCTTAAAAACGTTCCATTGTGTTAACAAACTACCATCATTGATATTTATCGAAAGTTGAATATTTTGCTTAACAAGTAAAAATCCTTCCTATTCATTCAGGACTTTCGATCAGACTTCCAAAATTATCGAACTTTACTTCAAAGCCACAAGGTTCCCATATTCCCAAAGAAATCTTTTATAGTTTGTTTAAGAATTCTTTCACTGCTTCTGCAGTTTTAGCGTTTGCACTATGCAAATGAGCAAGCTTTTCACCGTTTTTAAAAACTAATAAAGATGGAATTCCCATAACACTTTGTTTGTCAGAAACTTCCGGAAACTCATCACGGTCAATTTTAAACCATTGTTTGTCCTGATGCTCTTCTGTAACTTCATCAATAAACATTCCTAACCGTTTACAGTCTGGGCACCAAGTTGTAGTGAAAATTCCAATAGTTAGTTCATCTTGGGAAATTTGCTCAAGATATTCTTGCTCTGTTTTAACTTGTTTCATGTTTTCTCCTCCAAGTGGGTCTCTCAATTTTTGAATGAAATAAAGCTCTTCATCTTCACTATTGTTATGAACTTGTTGATACGCAATCACAAAATTGTTTTTATACTTCCCAATATTGAACGAAAATCCTTCTTATTTCACTTTATTAATAAATGACATTCTTCCGTTTATGATTCGCTGAGGGCTTATTAATTGAAAACTGTTAGCTGTAATCGAAAAATCAATTTTTAATTCTTTTTCAAAAAAGAGTAGTTTTGACTTTTCCATTAAAACTGAGCGATTATTTGTATCAAATAAAAGATCGTCATTTTCTTCCGCAGAAGAGACAAACCATAAAGTCGGCATTCCGCCAGCACAACCGAAAAATTCGTGTTCGTCGATTTCGTATTTTATTTTTAATATTCCATTTTGTTCTCCGATTTTTTTGTTTAGTTCTTCTATCGCACTGTCTGTTATGGTGATATTCAAACCGCATGCTCCTTTCACTCTTCTCATTAATGAATAGAATTTACTGTATT
>NZ_JBALNQ010000106.1:0-7188 GCF_036961885.1 Neobacillus niacini
TTAATTAAATCTGTTTCCTTATCTAAGTTATGTAAATCTGTACATGGAATAGAAGAAATGGATTTTGATATTAAATGTAAAAACATAAGAGAGGTTATCAAGTCCCTGATTCCTGATAATGATGATAATTTTATTATTCCTACTGGTATTCAATCAACTTTATATATTAGTAAAAATGCAAAGGAAATTGAAGGAATTATAAATTATTATCCTATTTCGGACTATAAGACTCTTGCCATGCTAAATAATAAATGGGAATTCTATTTATTTTTAATGAAACATAAGATTTCAACACCAAAGACGATGTTATTTGACCATTCGGAAATTCAAAATATGAGAGACAATCTTAATTTTCCGGTTATTTCTAAACCGCTGGATAGTGAAAACTCAATTAATGTAATAAAATCAGAAACCTTTAATGATTTATATAAGGAAACAAATGGGACAAAAATCCCGCTACTAGTACAAGAATATATTCCTGGTTACGATATTAACTTGTGTATCTTCAGTTTGAACGGAAACATTAAAGCATGGACAATAAACAGAAGAACTGATAAGGGGGTTGTATTCGATAATAATAAAGAAATATTGCAAATTGGTGAGTACATTGTGAAAACTCTTAATTATTCTGGTTTAATACATTTTGATTTAAGATTTAATGCCCAGGATGGAACATTTATGGTCTTAGAATGCAATCCAAGGGTTTGGGCAAGTATGTTGCATTCGGCTTATGTAGGAGTTAACTTTATGGAGCTGGCCATTAACAATCAAAATAATGAATTTTCTTTTAAAGAGATTAAGTCTGGTACCTTATCGTTAAATAAAAATTCTCTGCTTAATAAGCTATTTAAGCCCTCTCTAAGTAAACAAGATTTTAAATCAATATTCATTCAAACCAAATTATTTATACATGATCCTATCTATGAATTAAATTTCATCATTAATAAAAAATAATTCTATAGAACAACGACATTTTACACTTCATTAATAAATCTAAAATAGGAGAAACATTTTGCTCGTTTGTTCTTTAGAAGAAACAAAAAGGTGATAAAAATTCATTATAAAGGTTTTCTTCAGAGTGAAGCCTCATACGTTTCAATTATTAAATTGAAAAGATAGGTGATTTAATTGAAGTCAAAGTTTACTACATCATTAATTAAAGGTATAGCTGCTGCCATTCCAAATAACTTTATAGAATTAACTTCTCTATCCTCCTTGTATGGAACTGAAGAAGTAAAAAAAATAATAGCGAGCACAGGGATCGAACAGGTTCGAGCCGCCAAGGAAGGCCAGTGCACATCGGATTTATGCGCAGCCGCAGCTGAAGCGTTGCTCGCAAAACTAGAAGTCGATCCATCTACAATTGATGGGATTGTATTTGTCTCCCAATCACCAGATTATAAGATGCCAGCAACAAGTGTTTTACTTCAACACCGGTTGGGATTACCTACAACTGCTGTTGCTTTTGATATTAATTATGGTTGTTCCGGTTTTGTGTACGGATTATATCAAGCCTCAATGCTGATTGAATCTGGTGGATGTGAGAGAGTATTAGTTTGTGCAGGTGATACTTCGAGCAGAATGGTCCACCCAGGAGATCGTTCTGTTCGGATGGTATTTGGTGATGGTGGTAGTGCAACGCTAGTTGAAAAAGGAGAATCCGTATCACATTTTATATTAAGGACGGACGGTTCCGGGGCTGAACATTTAATTATACCAGCAGGTGGATCACGTATGCCAATAAGTGAAGAGACCTCCCTTTCAATAGAAGTTGAGGATGGGAATATCCGCAATGAGGAAACCCTAAGAATGAATGGAATGGAAATCATGTCATTCGTTTTACGAGAAATTCCTCAAATGATTGATGAGTTGCTGTATGAAACAGGTTGGAAAAAAGAAGAGGTAGGTACGTATGCGCTTCATCAGGCAAATAAATTTATGCTTGAGTATTTGAGTAAAAAAATGAAGTTCCAAAAGAATTCTGTCCCGATAGCTGTATCAAATGTAGGTAATACTGGTCCTGCATCTATACCTCTAATGTTATCCATTAAACAAAAAGAATTAACTGAAAATGATCAACTCCAAAAAGTGATTTGTTGTGGTTTCGGTGTGGGTTTATCATGGGCCTCCTGTTCTCTTGATTTATCTTCAACTCTTATATTAGATCCTATTGAAGCTTAAATAAAATAGAAAGAGGAATATAATATGCGTGATAAAATCTCCAAAATTGTTCTTACTACTATTGAAGAATTTAATTCTACCTACGAACAGAATATACCAATAGAACGAATGGAAGATACCCCATTATATGGTAAGGATGGAGTTTTAGATTCTTTAGCATTTGTTTCATTAATTGTCATGGTCGAACAGTCGATTGAAGATGAGTTGGAAGTTTCATTGATTTTAGCAGATGAGAAAGCCATGTCTCAAAAAACGAGTCCATTTTTAAAAGTTAGTTTATTAGTGGACTATATCTGCAGATTGTTAGAAGAGGAGATGGCGGTGTGGAAAGACCGATAACCTTAATAACTGGAACTAGAAAAGGAATCGGAAAATACTTAGTAGAGCATTATGTACGTCAGGGACATATTGTGATTGGCTGCAGTCGAGATGAACCGGATTGGACTCTTGATGGATATGATCATTACAAAGTTGATGTCTCTGTTGAAAAAGAGGTAAAAGCTTTATTTTCTTTCATCAAGAAAAAATATGGGAGGCTCGATCATTTGATCAATAATGCGGGTATAGCCTCGATGAATCACTTCTTACTTACACCTATTTCTACAGTTAATAAGATTTTAAATACGAATGTGGTCGGTACTTTTCTGTTTAGCAGAGAAGCGGCAAAGCTAATGCAAAAACAGGGGTATGGAAGGATTGTCAATTTCACAACGGTAGCGGCTCCTCTAAAGCTTGAGGGAGAATCAATATACGCAGCCTCCAAAGCTGCTGTTATCTCATTTACCGAAGTAATCGCAAGAGAGTTATCTTCTTATGGTATAACAGTTAATTCGATTGGCCCCGCTCCCATAGAAACGGATCTAATACGTTCAGTGCCAAAGGAAAAATTGGAGGCACTTATCAATAGGCAAGCAATCAAAAGGTATGGAACTGTAGAAGATGTAGCTAATGCTGTTGATTTCTTCCTGCAAAAAGAAAGCTCATTTATAACAGGGCAAACGCTATTTCTAGGAGGGGTATAATGTTTATCGATTTCATAATAGATCGGTTCCAAAAAAATTCAGAGAAAGATGCTCTCATTTGGAATAATGAAGCTTTTACATTCGGTAGAATGATTGAACTTTTTCAGAACTGGAAATTGAAATTGGAGGACGAACGTGTCCCAAAGGGGAGTGTTGTTGCTTTAGATGCAGACTTTTCCCCAACATCTATCGCCTTGTTACTCTCCTTGATTGAATCCAAAAGTATAATCGCGTTGTTAAGTAAAGCTGTAAGGGAAAAAAAAGAAGAGTTTTGCGAGATTGCAGAAGCTGAATATATCATTTCCTTATCTTCGGATGACAAGGTATCATTCATGAAACAAGAAAGGAAAGCAGAACATGAGATCCATGCCAAACTTCGTGATTTAGGACATCCTGGAGTTATTCTCTTTTCGTCAGGGTCAACAGGTAAAAGTAAAGCAGCGGTCCATGATTTTGTTCCATTGATAGAAAAGTTTAAAACCCCTCGGCATGCTAAGCGTACACTTGCATTTTTACTTTTTGACCATATTGGTGGACTGAATACAATGTTTTATACATTTTCTAATAGTGGATGTCTTGTTACAGTTCAAGATCGCGCTCCAGAAGCTGTGTGTGAAGCTATAGAAAAATATCAGGTTCAGACTCTGCCAACTTCGCCTACATTTATTAATCTAATTATGCTTAGCGAAGCCTATAAAGGACATAATTTAGGAAGCCTTGAATTAGTCACATATGGAACTGAAGTGATGCCAGAAACAACCCTAAAGAAATTTCACTCGATATTTCCTTCTATTCGTCTGCTGCAGACGTACGGATTATCTGAGGTTGGAATACTACGTTCAAAATCTAAATCATCGGATTCTTTATGGGTAAAAGTTGGTGGAGAGGAATTCCAAACGAGAGTTAGGAATGGGATGTTGGAAATTAAAGCACAATCAGCCATGTTAGGATATCTTAATGCACCATCTCCGTATACAGAAGACGGTTGGTTTATGACACAGGATGCAGTAGAGGTCGATGGTGATTACATTAGAATTCTTGGTCGGACATCGGAAATTATCAATGTAGGTGGGGAAAAGGTATTCCCAGCTGAAGTCGAGAGTATAATCCAGTTGATGGAAGGCGTACAGGAGGTTGCTGTTAGTAGTGTACCGAACCCTATTACAGGGCAAATGGTTAAAGCAACGATAAAGCTAGCTACATCTGAAAATATTAAGGATTTCCGTCATCGATTACTTCAATATTGTAAGGACAAATTACCTAGTTACAAAATTCCACAAAAGCTTGTATTGGTCGATAGGTGGATGCATAATGACCGATTTAAAAAAATGCGGAAAGATTGAAATCATAGAAATAAATGGGATAACCACTTGATGATATTGAAGGAGAATAAAATGAATGATAATTTCAGTCTTGATTTGGAAGGGTTACCGAAGGAATTAAAATTAATACTTGAGATTATAAAGATTGAGAATGACAAGAAATTACACTTAAAGATAATAGAACAGTTATTTGATGTTGACTGGAATCATTTCCTTGAGTTAGCGATACATCATCGCCTTTATCCATTATTATATTCAAAGATAAAAATGATAGATCAAAAGATACTTCCAAAATTTGTCGTTCAAAATATATTCCAAGAATACAAGAAAAATACATTTCAAATGCTTCACCTAAGTGCAGTAATGGAGGAAGTAAGTAAAATATTTGCAGAAAATGAAATTCGCCTCCTTGTATTAAAAGGACCTGTACTTGCAGCAGACCTATATGGAAATCTCTCCCTACGTACCTGTAGAGATTTAGATATTCTTGTACCAATGAACGAATTAGATAATGTGGATAAACTCCTAGTATCGATAGGCTATAAGCAAGAGGATTATTTTCAAATTGAAACCGTATTGAATGACTGGAAATGGAGACATCATCATATATCTTATTTTCATCCTCAAAAAGGGGTTAAGCTTGAAATTCATTGGAGATTAAATCCTGGTCCTGGAAAAGAACCGAGTTTTAATGAATTGTGGGAACGGAAAAGAATCAGTTCTCTTACAACTCAACCTGTCTACTATTTGGGGAGAGAGGATTTGTTTTTCTTCCTTGTTACTCATGGAGCACGTCATGGTTGGTCTAGAATTCGTTGGTTGGTTGATGTTCATGAACTTGTACAACAAAAAATGGATTGGATTAAGGTTCGAAAGGTAATGAAGGAATATCAATACCTTCATTTAGGAGGGCAGGTATTAATATTATCCTCCGAGTTGTTGGAAACTCCGATATCCAAAGAAATGAAAGCCTTAAACTTAGGTAAGATTCCTAAAGATATAGTGCAAAAAACAATATTTTATTTTGAACACATGGTAAATTTACATACTGAACCCCTGCCAGAGAGTGTTTCAAGATATCATGACCGTTATTTACTATCATTAAAAACAAACCGGCAAAAACTTTTGTATTATATTAGTGTATTATATCCATCTATTACAGATGTAAAAACTATAAAATTGCCGAAATACTTGTATTTTTTATATTTTCCATTAAGACCCATTCTTTTGGTCATGAGGAAAAGGTGAAACAATCATTATCTTAAGGGTGGAAAAATGAACCAGATTAGAATGACAGTTTCTGATATCTTATCAAAATCCGTAAAAAATAATCAATATTGAAAAATAATCTTTGTATTTATAATACGGAGTGATTAGAAATGGTAAAAATTATTGAAAGATTAAGATATTCGAAATATACAAAAAAGGTCCCTTTTAATTGGAAATTATATTTTCAATATTTTTTATCAAATCATGAAAGTTACCCAATTAGTATGAAAGATGAATTGAAAATATTAGTAACCATAGCAGCTGATTATGGCAATCTCGGTGATATTGCTATTACTCATGCACAAATAAAATTTTTGAGTAAGCATTTTCCAAATTATAAAATAATAAAGGTAGATGTTGAAGATACTTATAAGTTAATAAACTTAAAAAAGTTCATCCATTCAAATGATATCATTACGATTATTGGCGGGGGGAATATGGGGAACTTGTATGAAAATTATGAAAATAGGAGAAAGTTTATCATTCATTTATTCCCTGATAATAAGATCATATCATTTCCTCAGTCCATAGATTTTAGGACAGAAAGCTCTTTAAATAAAAGTATAAAAGTTTATTCAAAACATCAAAACTTGCATATCTTTGCTAGAGAGGCTCAATCTTTTGAGTTGATGAAAAAATGCTTTAAGAATAATCATATTTATTTAGTTCCAGACATTGTTTTGTCCCTTGAAATGGAAGAATCAACATATAATAGAGAAGGTATTATTCTTTGTTTAAGAAACGACCTTGAAAAAAAGATAACAAATAATCAAAAGGAACGTCTTATATTATCTATAAATAAGAAATACAAAGCAGTAACTAATTATGATACTTTTATTTATAATTTCACAAAGGAAAGTGCAGCAAAAGAGCTAGAAAGTATATTTTTTGCATTTAAAAAAGCTAAAGTGGTAGTAACGGATAGGTTACATGGCATGATTTTTTGTGCTATTACAAAAACACCTTGCTTAGTATTACCAAATAGTAATCATAAAATCGCTGGTACTTATAAAAAGTGGTTAGATCATTTAAATTATATAATCTTTGTTGAAGATTTTGATGTTAAGACAATAATAGAGCACATAGATACTCTATACAATAGTAAGATGGAAGACATGTATTGTGACTTGGATTTAACTGATAGGTATGAGTTATTATTAGAGGTTTTAAAGGATAAAAAAATGACTTCAAAACCGAATTTAAATATATTAAAAAATCTATTTGATAGCTATACAGAAAAAAATAAGGGTTTCTTTAAGGGAATTCATGGGTGGATGTACAAAGGTTTTACTTTGGGCAAAGTGGGTTTATTATTATACTTTATTAACATGGATTTGGATTTTTTTATAGTTATTTGCATGAGTATTTATAAAATATAGAAAAAGCTTTACTTT
>NZ_JBALNQ010000107.1:0-2915 GCF_036961885.1 Neobacillus niacini
GGGATATATTGATACTCCGAAGAATGGTTCCTCGGTAAAAGGGGAAATAGACATAAGCGGTTGGTTTTTAGATCTGAGCGGTGTGTCCAAGATTGAAATATTGATTGATGGGAAAAGCATGGGGGAAGCCCGGTATGGTGATATTCGAACCGACGTAGCGAAAGTTTATCCAGAATATCAAAATGCCAATTCAGGGTACAAATTCACTCTAAATACCAAGAATCTAATAAACGGTCAGCACACATTAACTGTAAAAGAAACTGGAAATAACGGAGCCACCAATCTTGTAACCACTACATTAAATGTTGAAAATCAACTACCAAGGGGATATATTGATACTCCGAAGAATGGTTCCTCGGTAAAAGGGGAAATAGACATAAGCGGTTGGTTTTTAGATATGAGTGGAGTATCAATGGTTGAGGTTTTTATTGATGGAAAGTATAGTGGTCAGGCTCAGTATGGACGAGCTCGAACTGATGTATTTCAAGCATATCCAGAATATCAAATTACAAACTCTGGATACCAGTTTGCGCTTAATACCTTACAGTTCACCGAAGGACAACATACTTTAACTGTAAAAGGAACTGGAATAAATGGAGCCACCTCGACACTAAATTCAACTATATTTATTTATAATGGAAACTATCCTAAATTCGTATCATCTATTAAACTTCCAGCCTATAGAAGTTATAACGAATTAGCCGATTATAATATTCATTTAACTTTGTATAATCCAAGTTATACTAGATATTTTGAACTTGGTTATGGAGATCTAGTCAATGTATTAGATGAGACTAAATACGCGGCTAGAATAGCCACTCAAGATGGCAGATCGGGTTGGGTTCATAAAGATTATCTTGAAACGAGCTTAAAAGAAGACCTATGGCTCGTCAAAGAAGCTAGAACCTTAAGAAGTTCATCTTCAGTTTTAAGTTCTAATATTGGTTCGATACCATCAGGGACGTCCTTATATTTACTTGATCATGTGACTACCTCGGATTCTACTTATAACGAATGGTATTATGTTCAAACAGTATCGGGACAAAGAGGATGGATTTGGGGTGCTTTAGAAAAAGGTTCAAACCAAGGGTATAACGTCATAAAATATGAAGTTTCCAAAGTTGGCACAGTAACCAATCAAGTAAATATCTTTACTCCTCTAAATACAAAGGCAAATGTTACTGCTGATCAGATTAATAGATTTATACAATATAAAACGTCCGGTAAAGTAACAACTATGACAGGTTTGGGTTGGGCATATTTGGCGGCACAAGAGCAAAGTGGATTAAATGCAATTTACTTACTAGCTCATTCTGGGCATGAAACAGGTTGGGGTAATTCAAGTATTTCAAAAAACAAATACAATTTCTATGGAATTGGAGCGATTGACTCAAAACCTGCTGAAGGAGCTTATACCTATGATACTCCCGAGGGAGGTATTATCGCTGGTGCATCTTGGATAAGCAGGAACTATCCAATAAGAGATTGGGATACAGATGAAAAATTCCCATATTTTCAGCCAACTATAGATAATATGAGGAATGACAATAGTTGGCACCAATATGCTTCAGATGAAGCATGGGCAGCTAAAATTGGTTTTTTCGCACAAGAGTTTTATAATTTTATTAATCAGTAAGTTAGGAATTTTTATTAGAGGTTGAAATATAATTATGGAAAACCCATATCAAATTCATTTTGATATGGGTTTTCCATTTTGATCATTCCCACTATATACAAAAAATAAGCACCCTTACATCAAATGATTCTTGGAGTGTTTATTCGGTCGAAAACTGTTTTTGGAAAGAAATCAGACTCAAATTTGTTGGTATCAGTGTATTTGTCATGTTTATTTCGATGGGTTATTCAAAGGATAGATAGTCATATTTCTCCCTAGAACAAATGGAAAGAATCTATTAATTATTAAACAAGTGGGAATTAAAATTAAAATTGCACATAGGGTTACTATAATACCAAATAGATTTAAATTTGGTATCTCAATATTTAGCCTTGCTCTTACAAAGGTATTGTAGAAATTAAAACCTAAGGGAATGTGCAAGGACATTAGTATAAGAGAATTTTTTCCAAGGAAGTTTAGCACAGATATTAAAGATAAAAATTGTGAAATTATAATGACAAAAGATATCCCTAATATAGCCCAAATAATCCCATCGATTATTGAAATCAAACTTGATGGGAGACCTAAAAGATTCCAGAAGCTATAATAAATTTCTTGATAAGAGATAAGTGCAAGGAAAAGTATAGAATTAAAAGTAATAATAAATGACTTAGTCTTATTTTTTTCAAAGAAATTTATTCCTTTAATATAGTGGCCAATCCCAAAATATATCAAATAGTAAAGTGATTGATCTAAACTCCAAGGTAATATACTCCCGCCAGCAAAAACCTTCAATACTATGCTTGAGGTAAACCCTATAAGGATGACAGATAGCAAACGTATATATAATTTTTGTGAGAACTTTACCAAAAGGTAATAAAGAATTTCAATGGTAAATAAAGAGGTTAAAAACCAAATTGGATCATCATAGGAAATACTATTTCTTTTGGAAATAATCATTTGTTCAAGAAAAACTCTTACAGCAACTGGTTGATCAAACAGATAATTAAGAAGGAAAAAAGAAATAATTGAAAAAGAAATATAAGGAATAATCAACGATTTAAACTTTGAAACAGTTATTTCTTTTAGATTTTTATATCTATTTTCTGAAAAAAAGTATCCTGAGATAAAGAAGAATAGGGGCATATGGAATGCATAGATAATACTTCTAGCTGTTGGATCGATAGGAGTATGACCAATAATTACTAATATAATACCTATCCCCTTGCATGTATCAATCCATTTTATTCTCTTGAAAGACATATTCTCACTCTTTCGGCTGAATTATTAAATTTACTTT
>NZ_JBALNQ010000108.1:0-1344 GCF_036961885.1 Neobacillus niacini
AGATAATAGTAGAAAGTCATCAATCCCATAAATTAACGAGTTATTTATGATATAGGATTAATTTCCCATTATATTTTAAAATCAACTTCAAATAAAAGTATATTGTTTCGACAAAATCTGTTAATCTAATATATAGTTTTTAGATTTTTTTTAGGAGGAAACATAATGAGAGCTGAACGAACAAAGAAAAAGAAAAAATGGCTCCGTGTTACTGGAATTATATTATTACTACTTCTAATTGGCATTGGGTCATACGCCTATTCAGTATATACCTCTTTAACTAATGCTGTAGAAACTATGCACAAACCGTTAGATCGGACTAAATCCGATAAACGTCCAGAACAAGTATCTTTAGATAGTAAGCAGCCGTTTTCCGTTCTTATGCTGGGAGTTGATGAGCGTAATGGAGATAAAGGACGTTCAGATACTATGATTGTCTTAGCTGTTAATCCACAATTAAATTCAGTAAAAATGCTCAGTATCCCACGCGATACACGCACTGAAATTATTGGAAAAGGAACACAAGATAAAATTAACCATGCCTATGCATTTGGTAATGAAGAAATGTCAATGAAAACAGTTGAAAACCTTTTAGATATTCCAATCGATTATTTTGTTAGAGTGAACATGGATGGTTTTAAAGATATAATCGATGCTGTTGGTGGAATAACTGTCAACAATGATTTAGATTTTTCTCAAGATGGTTACCACTTTCCTAAAGGGCAAATAAAATTAGATGGTAAGAAAGCATTAGCTTTTACCCAAATGAGATATGAGGACCCACGTGGTGATTTTGGCCGTCAATTACGTCAGCGTGAAATTATTCAGGGTATTCTTAAGGAAGGTGCAAGTCTCTCTTCACTTACAAAATATCAAAGTATTTTTTCAGCTCTTGGTAATAATGTCAGAACCAATCTTACTTTTGACCAAATGAATGATATTCAAAAAAATTATCGAAGTGCTGCTGGTAGTGTACAACAAATGAGTGTAAATGGTAGTGGAACAAAAATTAATGATATTTATTATTATATTATTCCAGACGATGAAAAGGATCGTATTCAAATTGAATTAAAAACACATTTAGATATACAATAAATACAAAAACTCTTCCTGGTTAGTTAAGGGAGAGTTTTCTTTTATTAAAGAAAGACTGCTATAAATTTAAATTTTAAATTATAGCAGTCTTTCTTATTAATTATAGGTTCCCTTAGGATTTATTTTACTTAGAGCGAGTATTCCTAATTACGTTTTTTTCTTGCTGTTTTATAAACTTCCTACTAATAAAGTTAATTAAAAATTTCAATACTAGAAATACAAGAAAAAATATAATAAACCCATATAAGC
>NZ_JBALNQ010000012.1:0-9472 GCF_036961885.1 Neobacillus niacini
GTATTAGAAATCTTTTAGCCTCAAAACTTAAAAAACAATAGATTTCTGATTTCTGATTTATTTGAAACGCGTTATTAAAAGTATCTATTTGTTCTTAAATAAGAACAAATAGATACTTTTAATAACGCGTTTCAAATAAATCAGAAATCAGAAATCTATTGTTTTTTAAGTTTTGAGGCTAAAAGATTTCTAATACCGTTGGGAGAGTATAATGAGTGCGATTACAGGATTAATTTATTTTAATGGTGAACCTATTGATGAGCTTTCCGGCAATAAGATCATGAAGGCTCAAAATTGTTTTCCTGCTGATACCATCCAAAAGTGGCAAAGTTTCAATGTCTTTTTCGGGTGCCATGCCCAATGGATTACAGCTGAATCAATTGGTGAATGCTTGCCTTACTATGATTTTGATAGGAAATTGGCTATTACAGCTGATGCTATCATTGATAATCGGTCAGAGCTATTTGAGAAATTGCAAATTAAAGATTCAGAACGCAAAAATATCTCGGATAGTAAACTTATACTGCTTGCATACCAAAAATGGGGAGAAGATGCTCCCAAGTATTTAATCGGTGATTTTGCATTTATGATTTGGGATGAAAAGAAAAAACTCCTTTTCGGTGCAAGGGATTTTTCGGGAGGGAGAACCCTTTATTATAACCATCAAGGGTCTCGTTTTTCTTTTTGTACAACAATAGAGCCATTGCTAACATTGCCGAATGTTCAAAAACAATTAAAAGAAGAATGGCTTGCTGAATTTCTAGCTATTTCCTCAGTGGTGGATACTGTGGATGTTTCCATAACACCTTATAAAGGAATAAAACAAGTACCTCCATCACACAGTATTTCAGTTGTTGGTAATAAAGCCAGCTTGAAAAGGTATTACACTTTAACTTCTGGAGAACAGCTTAAATTGAAATCTAATGAAGAATATGTTGAAGCATTTCAAGATGTTTTCAATGAAGCGATCAAATCACGTTTACGTACATTCCGTAATGTTGGTTCCCATTTAAGTGGCGGTTTAGATTCTGGGGCGGTAGTAAGCTATGCTGTTAGGCAGCTAAGCAGGGAAAATAAACAATTACATACATTTAGTTATATCCCTCCAAGTGATTTTATCGATTATACCCCAAAATACCTTATGCCAGATGAAAGACCACTGATCCATTCAACAGTTCAATATGTAAGAGGAATTAAGGACCACTATTTAGATTTTGAAGGAAAGAATTCTTTTTCTGAAATTGATCATTTCTTAGAAATTTTGGAAATGCCTTACAAGTTTTTTGAAAACTCCTTCTGGATAAAAGGGGTATTTGAGAAGGCTAATGAAGAGGGAATTGGAGTACTGTTGAGTGGTGGAAGAGGAAACTTAAGTATCTCATGGGGCTCAGCATTAGACTATTACGCAATACTTCTAAAAAGAATGAAGTGGTTAAAGCTGTTCAAAGAATTAAACCACTATAGGCAAAATGTTGGCGGGGCCAGATTAGGGAGAATTCCTGGTATTGCAAAAGTGGCCTTTCCTATTATTGATCGAGTTTTTTCATCCAGCAATCAATACTATTTTCCCTTATTAATAAACCAAGAATTTGCAAGAAGAACAGACATTTATAACAAACTTAAAGAACATGGAATAGATCAATCAGGGTGGCTTGCTTCATCTAATATTTTTAAACAGAGGCAAAATCACTTTGAAGACCTTTTTCATTGGAATGCAACGAATACGCTTGCTACGAAATTATCTTTACGGTATTCATTATTGAAACGCGATCCAACGAATGATTTACGAGTAATTCGTTATTGTTTATCAATTCCAGAAGAACAGTATGTTCAAAATGGTTTGGATCGAGCTCTTATTCGTAGATCTACAGAAGGATATTTACCAAATAACGTAAGATTAAACCAACGAATAAAGGGTGTCCAAGGTGCAGATTGGGTTCATCGTATGGTTCCTCACTGGAATGTATTTATGGAAGAGATGCAGCAGCTTAGTAATGATGAAAGAATATTAGAATTTATAGATGGAGCAAGAATTAAGAAGGCTCTTTTAAAGGCTAAGGAAGGGCCGAGGCCTGAACATGCTACTAAACCAGAATATAGACTGCTGATGCGAAGTTTAATTGTATATCGGTTTATAAAGAAAATTGAAGGGGGGTGAAAATATGAAAAAGGAATGGTCTAAACCCGTATTAGAGGTTCTTGAAGTTAATATGACGATGGCTAGTACTAAACCCGGAGATTTTATTGATGCTAGTTTCGATGCGAGCACCCGTTTTAGTGATTTAACTTGGGGGACTGATAGCTAACATTCTTAGTCAGAATTATGGTCATTGCATCTAAGTATTCCAAGTTTGGGAATAATAACACCCCTTCATGAACAAGGGGTGTTATTACTTGAATGATTTTTATAGTTTATATCAGTGGAGATGGAAAAATGAAGGGATTTAAGGCGTATCTTTTGATTACCCTTACTATATTTCTTTTGTCCCTAAGTACCTATACAGTACGAGACAACAACCGCATAAAAATAGTTCACCAAGAGGTTAAAATCGATAACTTACCTAGAGAGCTAGATGGATTTACTATTCTTCAAGTAACCGATTTACATGAGAAGGAGTTTGGAAAAAAACAAAGCAGACTGATTGAGAAGATAAATTCACTTTCATATGATGTAATTGTGTTTACAGGTGATATGTTGAAGGATAGTAAAAGTACTAATTATAAGCCCTTTTTTACACTATTGGAAGGAATAGAAAACAAAGAAAATGCTTTTTTTGTTCCTGGTAATACTGACCCCGATGTTTATAAATTAAATACAGAAAATCCATTTAAGAAAACCGACTTTTATTATGGTATGGAGCAAAGAGGAGTAAAGTTGCTGGAATCACTGTCTACAGTCGAAAAAGGTACTTCAAAGGTACATTTCGTTGATTTTGAATTATCCATCCAGGATGCAGAAAAGTCCCTTGAATTCCTGAAACTTGTGGATAACATTAGATACTTAAACCATCAGAAACAATTATTTAAAGAAATATCTACACTAGATAATAGGGATGATTCCAACGTTTTAATTGGATTAACACACTATCCGGTAGTAGATGCAAGGTTTGACTACCTAATGTCTGGACAAAATTATATAGTTGGAGATTATGATTTAATCATGGCTGGACATTACCATGGAGGACAAATTAGAATTCCGTTTTTGGGCGCTCTATTTATCCCTGAAGGATGGTACCCGAGAGATGGGCTTTTCCCTCCTCAGGATAGGGTCAAAGGTTTATGGGAATATAGGGATATCAAACAATATGTAAGTACTGGATTAGGCAATAGTGATGCTATTCCTTTTTTAGATTTCAGGTTATTTAACACCCCTGAAGTTAACTTAATAACATTAAGTGATAAATAATTACTATGTTTAAACGCCCTTTTCCTGTTTTCGAAATGATAAGGGCGAATAAATATTAATAATGGAGGAAATATGCTGCTACAAACTGTTCAAAAGGAAGTATACAAAGGGTTTGGATTAAAAATATTAAGTGATATATTTTTACCTGAATTACCGAAAGTTAGCAACCAAGAAGAACGAGAGGATATCATTTTCGAGGTTGCAAATTTATCAGGGGTATGGGCCGAATTAGCTGAACCTAACAGGTATTTTGTTATTAATGAAAACGTTATTATGTTTCATATTCCTAATGTAGCTATTTACTCAATTCAAAATGGTAATAGGATCAGCGTTTCTCCTATTGTAGGATCCAACGCAGATCAAGTACGCCTATATCTACTTGGTACCTGTATGGGAGCACTGTTAATGCAAAGAAAAATTCTGCCGTTACATGGCAGCGCAATTCAAATTAATGGAAAAGGATATGCAATTGTCGGTGATTCTGGTGCAGGTAAATCAACTCTTGCTTCCGCATTTTTACAAAAAGGCTATCAGCTTATGAGTGATGATATAATACCTGTTTCTTATACCAAGGAAAATAAACCGATTGTGAGCCCAGCATATCCACAGCAAAAACTCTGGCAAGAGAGTTTAGAGGCATTTGGAGTTGCTTCGAATAATTTAAGACCCATCATAGAAAGAGAGACTAAATTTGCTGTACCCGTTAATGCACAATTTGCTAATAAACATTTACCATTAGCTGGGGTGTTTGAACTGGTAAAAACAGAAAATGAGAATATTCATATTGAACCAATAAAAAATCTTCACCGTTTACACAAACTGTTTTACCACACTTATCGCAACTTTTTCCTGGCCCCTTGCGGATTACTGGAATGGCATTTTTCTTTTACTAGTAATTTAGTAAATAACATTCAACTATTCCAACTTCGTCGGCCGATTTCACGTTTCACGGCTAATGATTTAACTGAATTAATTCTATCAACATTAAATGAGGGGGAAAAAGTATGGTAATCAACACAATTATTTCGTTAAAGGATATCGTAGTTCAAGGGGAAGGAAATATTGTTAGTGACATGGGCGAAGAAAAGGTTATGTTAAGTGTTAAAAATGGGAAATATTACAATTTAGGTGAAGTAGGCGGAGAAATATGGGATTTAATTAAGTCCCCAACTTCAATTACCAAGTTAGTAGATACGTTAACCGCAAGCTATGAGGTTGAGGAACCTGCATGTCAGAAGCAGGTATTATCTTTTTTAGAACATCTCTTAAATGAGGGACTAATTGAAAGGCAATAAGGGGAGGGGTTATGTTTTTGGTTATTCGTAAAGTTAGGAGATTTTTAATCTTGAGTTCCTCAACCAAAAAAATTTTACTAGAGGCTTTTATCTTTTTGGGTTGGGCTCGAATATTAAAGTTATTACCTTTTAGGAAGATTTTCCCTACTCTAGGTACCAAGTTGGAAGAGACCCCTTATTATTTAAATGAAACACATATTGAAACTTTAAAATTCATTTCAAATGCTATTCATATTATGAGCCATTATACTTTGTGGGAAAGCCATTGCCTTGTAAAGGCAATTGCAGGTATGAAAATGTTAGAAAGAAGACAGATTGAAGGCACGCTTTATTTAGGGGTTGCCAAAGATGAGACAGGTAAAATGATTGCACATGCCTGGTTGCGGTGTGGTTCCTATTATGTTTCAGGTTTTGAGGGAATGGAGAAATTTACAGTAGTTGGGAAATTCGCAAAAAGGTTTAACACAAAGGAATTAGTAGGTGGAGAACATAAATGAAACCAATCTATTATTTTTTACAGCAAATACATTTGTATTCTGGGAAAACACTTTATATTAATCTCATAGCAATGGTTATCATTAGTTTTCTTGAAGGAATAGGTATTTTATTACTAATACCTATGATCAGTTTGAGCGGTATTGTCAACCTAGACGCTGGAGGATCACAATTATTTGAGGTATTTGGATTCCTAAAGAATTTTTCAATAACTATAAGTTTACCTTTCATTTTAGGTATCTATGTCCTAATTGTAATTGTTCAGAATTTATTGCAGCGGTATATAACTATTCAAAATACAATGATTCAGCACGGCTTTTTTCGATTTATGCGATTAAAGACCTACAGTGCGATTCTGTACTCAAACTGGGACTTTTTTATTAAAAATAGAAAGTCAGATCTTGTCAATTTATTAACATCCGAAATTGCCAAGGCTAGTGCAGGAACAAATTCATTTTTACAATTCGTTACTTCACTACTATTTTCACTAATTCAAGTAGCCCTTGCTTTTATTCTTTCGCCTAATATAACAATCTTTGTACTAGTGTGTGGATTATTACTAATATTTTTTAATCGTAAATTCCTAAGAAGGTCACTAGCATTAGGAAACAGAAATTTTGAGTTAGGCAAGAGTTACCTTGCAGGTATTACAGATCAAATAAATGGGATAAAAGATATTAAGAGTAATACATTAGAAGTATCTAGGATGAACTGGTACAAATCTGTTACTAAGCAAATGATGGATGAACAAATTGAATATACAAAGATGAGAACGATATCACAGTTCTATTATAAAGCAGCTTCTGCTATATTAATTGCTGTCTTTATTTGTATAGCTGTAAACATTTTTCATGCACAAGCTGGGCAGTTGATGTTAATCATAGTAATCTTTTCTAGATTATGGCCAAGAGTTGCTGGTATACAATCCTCTATGGAGCAAATCGCCACAACATTCCCAGCTTTCAAAGCTGTTATTGCCTTGCAAAATGAATGTGAAAATGCCAGGGAATTTGAAAAGAATGCCAACCCACATTCAGAACCGATTCGTATTAAAAAAGGGATACATTGTAATAATGTATATTTTCGCTATAACAAGAACAAAACGAATTATGCCTTGCAGGACATTAATGTCTTTATTCCAACTAATCAAACGACAGCAGTTGTTGGGCGCTCTGGTGCTGGGAAAAGTACATTAATTGATTTGTTAATGGGGCTTAATCAACCTGAAATAGGTTATGTTTTGATAGACGGTGTACCTCTAACAAGTAACAATCTTGTATCATTAAGACACTCAATCAGCTATGTTTCACAAGACCCTTTTCTTTTTAATACTAGTATAAGAGAGAATCTGTTATTAATGTGTGAGAACGCAACGGATGATCAAATTTGGGAAGCATTAGAATTTTCTTTTGCTGCTGAATTTGTAAGAGAGCTTCCAGACGGACTTGATACACTTATTGGCGATAGAGGAATTAAATTATCAGGAGGGGAAAGACAAAGGATTGTTCTAGCGCGAGCAATATTAAGAAAACCATCCATCCTTATTTTAGACGAAGCAACGAGTGCTTTAGATAGTGAAAATGAGTCTAAAATACAAGAAGCTTTAGGCAGGTTAAAAGGGAGAATGACCATTATTGTAATTGCGCACCGATTATCAACGATACGTAACACAGACCAAGTGGTGGTTTTAGATCGTGGTAAAATTGTTCAAACGGGTGGATTTAACCAGTTGGCTAAAGATAGGCTGGGAGTATTTAGCCACTTGTTGAGGAAACAACTAGAAGCCATCCTTTAATCAACACTTTTTTGAAAGTTTAAGTAGAAAACGGTTGAATTGTTCTTTATAAAGAACTTAACTGAAAATAAAAAAGTTTATATTGGTATTAGTATGAGATTTCTAATATAAATAGGAAAGACCAAAAGATTTTTATTGTATTCTTATTAAAGAATAATACCTTGTAAAAAGGAGATAATGGAATGTTTACCTCTTTACGTACAGCTTTTATTATCCAAATTCACAAAAACCCTGAACAAGTGAATAAATTCATTACTCAACTTATTGCCGAAGGTCAGGCAGATGTTTTTGTTCATATTGACAAAAAGAATTATGAAAAGCTTCATCAGGATATATTTAAAAGTCCTAATGTAAGAGTTCTACAATATAGTATTAACTGTGAATGGGGTGATATAAGTCAGGTAGATACAACCATTTTATTATTAAGAGAGGTATTAGCATCCAAAAATAAGTATGATTTTGTTTGTTTACGAAGTGGCCAGGATTTATTAGTGAAAGATGGATTTAAAGATTACTTAATGAATAATAAAAATAAAATATTTATGAATAACAGGCAAATGAGTGATAAAGATTTAGGCTTTATGAAGATTAATTGGCCTAAAATAACTCGAAAACGTTATACTACTACCCACCCAATCAGAATTTATCGAAAACTCCTACTAAACTTTTATAGCAAGGGACTAAATATTTATCCTAACATAAATAAGTGGCCCAAGGAACTTTCTTTCTATAAAGGATCTCAATGGTTTACCGTTCCATTTGAAGTGGCAAAGTACATCATAGAGTTCTTAAATGAAAACGTTTGGTATTACAGATTTTTTGAAAACTCCCTAGTACCTGATGAAAGTTTTTTTCACACCCTAATTATGAATTCCCATTTTAAATCAAATGTAATAAATAATAATTTGATGTTTTTAAAATGGGGTGAAACATTAAGTGGAAGGAATTCACCTCAGGATTTAACAAGTGAGGACCTAAATAAAATTGTGGACTCAAATCAGTATTTCGCAAGGAAGTTCGATGAGGATATTGATAATAGTGTGATAGACTACTTTGCAAATAACGTTAATTTTGGTAGTGGAAAAAAATCAGACCCGAAAAAGAATTGATTATGTATTAATAAGTGTATGCTATGGAGGAATTGGCTTGAAAACTTATACTAATGCTGATGTAACAACGTTGGATTATAAAAATATCAATGAACTAGAGAAAAGGTTTGGTTCGTCCTTCTACGTTGTAAACGTAGATAAGTTGAGAGAAAATTATAAAAAAATTTATAACGCCTTTAGTAGTAGATACGAAGATGTTGTTATTGGGTATTCGTATAAAACAAACTATCTTCCCTATCTTTGTAAAGAACTATCAAAATTAGGTGCCTATGCAGAAGTGGTTTCAAGATTAGAGTATGATTTAGCGCTTAAACTAGGAGAAAATCCTAAAAAAATAGTATTTAACGGTCCCCTGAAAACGAGGGAAGATATACATTTTGCGTTAAAAAATGAAAGTATTATTAACCTAGATTCAATTTATGAGGTCGGCTATGTAAAGGAATATGCCTCTAATAATCCTGAAAAACAAATTAAAATTGGAATAAGATTAAATTTTGATATTTCGCAGAATGGTTTTAGTCCACTGCAAGAGGGATATGAGGTTAGCAGGTTTGGTGTTTGTGTAGAGAATGGAGATTTGCTCAAAGTTTTAAATACATTTATGCGAGTTAATAATATTTTTGTAGTGGGGTTACATGGCCATTTTTCTACAAGGGATAGAAATGTCGAGACTTACAGAAAAATTACTCAAAAACTTTGCCATATAGCAAAAGAGAATATTATCGAAACCTTGGAATACATAGATATCGGTGGAGGTTTTTATGGTGAACTACCTAAGGTTTTTAACAAGAGTGTTCCTTCCTTCGATGAATATGCAGAGGCGATATGCAATATTATGCATTCTGAATTTCACAATTCTCCCAAAAAACCAACTCTCATATTGGAACCTGGGAATGCTATGGTAGCTAATACATTTTCTTTTATAGCAAAAGTAATTGAGAATAAGACGATTAGAAATCAAAATTTCGTTTTAGTAGATGGTAGCGTTCATAATATAAAACCGACAATGCATAAATTAAATCTCCCAATGAGGATAGTAAGAAAACATGAGGAAGTCAATGAAAGCAAAAGCTTTAATATTGTTGGATACACTTGTATGGAAAAAGATTATTTGGCACATGAAGTCCATGCTAATCTTCCTGAGATAAATGATTATATTATTTTTGAAAATGTCGGGGCATATACTATCGTTTTCAATCCCCCATTTATAAAAGAGAGACCTAGTATTATAGTTGCAGATCAAAATAATTTTTTTATCGTACGAAAAAAGGAAACTGTAAAGCAATTTTTTAATGAGGAAATTTATATATTTTAAAAAAAATGAGGGGTTTTAAATTGAATATATTAATTTGCAGTGCTGGTCGACGTGTAA
>NZ_JBALNQ010000012.1:9551-28125 GCF_036961885.1 Neobacillus niacini
GTGTAAAATTAATTGATTATTTTAAAGAGGAATTAAATAAAATAAATGGAAAAGTGGTCGCTATAGACTGTGATTCAACTGCTCCTGCCTTGTTAAAAGCAGATTTATACGAGATTGTTCCTCGAATAGACCATCCTGAGTATCTTGAACATATTAAAAAAATATGTAAAAAACATGAAATTCATGCTATTTTATCTCTAATCGATCCTGAATTAGCATTATTGGCCAGTGTTAAAGAGGAATTTGAAGAAAAAAATATTCATATAGTTGTATCCGATAAAAAAGTAGTTGATATATGCTATGACAAATACTTAACATATCAATTTTTACAGGAAAATGATTTACCTTCAGTTCCAACTTATAATGACATTGATAAAGTAATAAATGATTTAAATAATGGGGAACTCAAATTTCCTCTTATTGTTAAACCTAAGAATGGAAGTGCTAGCCTTGGAATAAATAAAGTAAATTCAATTAATGAACTAATTCTGTTTAAGGAGGCGGCTGAAGATATTATTGTTCAAGCTTTCGTAGATGGTCAGGAGTATGGCGTTGATTGTTATGTTGATCTTTTAAGTAGGCAAACTACTAATATTTTTATTAAAAGAAAAATAACAATGAGAGCGGGGGAGACTGACAAATCAGTATCATTAAAGGACCTAAGATTAATAAGGCTTATTGAAAAACTAATGGAAGCCCTAAGACCAATTGGCCCAATTGATATAGATTGTTTTAATACTAATGATGAATATTTAATTTCGGAAATTAATCCAAGATTTGGTGGTGGTTATCTACATGCACATGAATTGGGGCAAAATTTTGTGGTAAATATAATAAATAATTTAAAAGGTGAACCAAACATTAAAAATGATGGGGATTATGAAGAAGGAAAGATAATGGTGAAATTTGATAATCCCATAATACTTTAATAGTTTGGTACATTATTAAATAATAATAAAAAAGGATGATTCTTATGGAAATGGAAAATTTCTTAGTTGAATTGGCAGACTTATTGGAGATTGAGAGCTCTGAAATAACAAGTGATTATCAATTAGAAGTAAATGAAAATTGGGATTCCTTAGCTCTAATATCGGTAATTGTTATGGTCGATGAGCATTTTAGGCAAACAGTTTCAAGTGAAGCTCTCCGGAAATGCAAAGTTATTGGAGATCTATTAAATCTTATCCAGCATAAATCTGAGGCTGTTTAAATTAAGTCAATCTTACGATGTTCATTGAAGGGTAAAGGAAGATCAAAGATGAAAAAGGTAATCATTGTTGGGGCAGGAGGACTAGGAAGAATGATTTATAGTTGGTTGCCTGATTTTCTAGATGATAGTTGGGAGCCAATAGGTTTTATCAGTGATAGGTTAGATGTCCTAGATGGTTATGACTATGAAATTCCCATCTTGAGCACTATCCATGAGTACCGTCCAGAGGTCGATCACGTATTAGTAATGGCAATTGCTGATCCCAAGGCAAAGTTGGCTGTAGCTGAAGAACTTAAGGAACGTGGTGCTAGATTTATTAGCCTAATTCATCCAACTGCCATAGTTGGCAAAAATGTTAAAATGGGTAACGGCTGTATAGTATGTCCACGAGTGGTATTGACATGTGATATTGAGTTGGGAGACTTCGTTATGCTGAACTTATGTGTAACAATTGGGCATGATGTAGTTATTGGTAACGGCTGTACTATTAATTCCCATTCTGATGTGACAGGCTGTGCTAATCTTGGGACTGGAGTGTTTTTAGGAAGTCATGCCGTTATTACTCCTAACGTTAAAGTAAGGGATTTTGCAAAGATTGGGGCAGGAAGTGTTGTTGTGAAACAAGTAGCTCAAGATACTACTGTCTTTGGAATACCAGCTAAGAAAATCTAATTACTCATGGAGATATCGCATCTGTACAGAGACCATGATAGGTAGTTGGGAAGGTGGCCATGATTTAACTTTTGATAAAGATGATAAAGGGTGGGTACCAGAAGGGCCTGCTGGCCTTGATAGTTAATCTAACTAATTAGGAATTGCTGGCTTTTATCTAAAGCAACTTTGGCTACATACTAGAATATTGGAGTATTGGTAGCAAAAGCTAGCACCACTAATTCTAATAACCCTTATACAGATCAATTTGTATAAGGGTTATTCATATTTAAAATTGATTTGAGAGGGGATGAGACAACATAACGGCTTATTTTCCATTATCGTGGTCTATTTTATCTATAAAGAAAAACCTTTAAATTGTCTTTTTGATCAATGGTTGCAAGCAGCACATTTTTAGTATTGGTATGATATAGATTTTCTAGCTTGTCAACAACCCAGACCTCATCTTTGTTCAGTTGTTTTAGTACATTAGAATAAATGGTACCTTCCTTAATAATCGTTTTGGGAAGGTCAAATGGTTCAGGTTTCATTTTATATGTTGCAGGTGTAATAGGGTTATATTTTGGATCCAGAAAAACGGATACTTTCCCATCAGCTTCCCACAATGCTAGTGCAACTTTTTTAATATCCTCGACTTTTTCTTCCCTTAATTCTTCTAACAAAAGATCTATTGATATTCTCGCTTTATATAATCCTTTATAGATAATCTCTCCATCCTTAACAAGTGTGATGGGAGCAGGATTAATGAGGTTTCTTATCCGTGGGAATTTTAAAATAGTATATACACTGCCTATATACAATACCACCAAAACCAATGTAGTCGTAAGAGAACCTTTTAGTCCAAGACGTTCATCGGATAATGGGTGAGCTAGGATGTTCCCGATGATTAGAGTAATTGCGAAATCAATCAATCTTAGCTGAGCAATGGAACGCTGACCCATCAACTTGGCTACAAGAATCAAAAAGAAATAGGCTACGACTGCTCGAAGTATCCACTCCAATGTTGTTAATGTTTCCTGACTATGGAAGAAATCCATCAAGACACATCCTTTACCAAATTAGACCCTAATCAAGATGTTTATAAAAACTTAACACAAACAGGGTGTGGGACGGTAATATCGGATTGTAAAAGAGTTAGTTTCCCTGTGACTTCATCGCGTGCAAATAACACTAAGTTACTGGATTCTTGGTTTGAAGCTACAATATATTTACCACTCGGATCAATGGCAAAATCTCTTGGCCAATCCCCTTCAGTAGAGGTATATTCCAAGAAACTTAATTCTCCTGTTTCTTCGACACGAAAGACTGCAATGCTATTGTGACCGCGATTTCCTGCATAAACAAAGCGTCCGTCCGCTGAAATATGAATGGCACTTCCCTGATTATTCTCACTAAAATCTGCCGGGAGAGTAGAAATGTATTGTTCTTCTGTAAAATGACCATTATTCGGGTGATAGCGCAGAACAATTACCTCTGAACTAAATTCAGTCATTAAATAGGCAAGCATTCCATTAGGATGGAAAGTAAGATGCCGCGGACCGCTGCCAGCTTTTAATAGAAGAGAATTTCCTTTTGTCAGGGTACCATTTTCACTAACTTTATAGGTAACCAAGGCATCAATTCCTAAATCAACCACGGCAAGATACTTTTCATCAGGTGTTAATCCGGCATAATGGATATGTGGTTTTTCCTGTCTAGGATCAGGGCCAGAACCTTCATGTTTAATAATGGATGCAGCTGGCAGGACTGAGCCATCTTCATGATGAATTAAATAAGATTCTACTGTTCCTTTATGGTAATTGGCGCTGAATAAATATTGCTTCTGACTATCAATACTTACATGACAGGGAGGAGAACCCTCTGATAATTGACTATTTATAGGAGTAAGTTCCCCGTTTGCAGAAATCGTATACGAAGCTAGCCCACCGGATTGACCATCCTTAGCTACCGAATATAAATGTTTTTTATCATGAGATAAAGTTAAATAGGTTGGATTCTCAAGGGTGGCAACAGCGGTAATATCTGTAATTTTTCCTTCAGCATTATTTAAAGTGAACCGATAAATTCCTTTACTATCTCCTTTTGTATATGTACCGATATAACCAAGTTGTGTAGTAGTTGTTGTCATCTAAAAAACTCCTTACATTTTTTAATTCCTTTTATTTTAACCTGAGTTGGGGTCTTCAGTCTAATTACTGGAATTTTTGTTTAGTCCACTTTATAGTTAGAACTATATTATAATAAGGAGTTTGATCATGGCCAAACGAAAAAAAAGTACTAAAAAAGGATCGACGAAACCTGCATCATCATCATCAAAATTTGTTTTTTGGATCATTGGATTGATAGCAATTAGTATTGTTGGATTTATCTTTCTCGGCAATAATAATGAGAAATCAGATGATAGTGCTAAAGAAGAGATTGATTATGCCAACCAGCCTTTTTTAGGTGAAGAAGCTGCACCAGTTTCAATCATAGAATTCGGGGATTATAAGTGTCCGAATTGTAAAAACTTTGCTGATAATGTGGTCCCGCTAGTTGTAAAGGAATTCGTTGATACTGGAAAGGCTAAATTCTATTATTTCCATTATCCATTTATTAATGTGGATTCTAAACGTACTGCAAAATTTTCAGAAGCGGTTTTTCATGAGTTAGGAAACGATAAATTTTGGGAGTTTCATGATCTTATATATAAAATACAGCCTGAAGATACACGCTATGAAAAAGTTGATCTATTTACCGAGGATTTCCTGACCGAGACACTACAAGAAATAGCTAGTGAGGAAGAGGTTAAAAAGGTAACAGCCTATTTTGATACGAAAGAGCCAGAGGAAGCATGGGAAAAAGATGAAGCCCTCGGCAAAAAATTAGGAGTGCAGGGAACCCCAACCATCTTTGTTAATGGTAAGCGATTTGATGGACAAACGATGGATGATTTAAATAAATTGGTAGAGGAAGCTGCAAATGAATAAGCCTTTACTGCTTGCATGGGTGGCAGCACTTATTGCCACCATTGGAAGTTTGTATTTTAGTGAAGTTCTTCATTATATTCCTTGTACACTATGCTGGTACCAACGAATCTTTATGTATCCATTAGCCATTATTTTGGGCGTTGCTTTTTACCGTAATGATAGCGGAATTGTAAAATACACACTGCCACTTTCTATCATTGGGATGCTGATTTCTGGATACCATACAGCCCTTCAAAAGATCCCTTATTTACAGCAGTTTGAAATGTGTAAAAGCGGTGTACCGTGCTCTAAGGATTATATTAATTGGTTGGGCTTTATTACGATACCAATTCTGGCATTTATCGCCTTCACCATTATCACTATCTGCCTTGTAATCATTGCGCGTAACCAAAAGAATGAAGAGATGAAGTAAACCTTCATAATTCTAAAAAAAGACTCAGCAGCTGCTGAGTCTTTTTCTATGCCATTAGATGGACTTACCAAGAAATGCAGTTAACATCCATACATGTTTTTCTAAGCCCGAATGGATGGCAAGTAACATATCGCCTGTTGTTTCATCATCCATTTCTCCAGCATGGCTCATGCCTTCTTTTAATTCACCAATGATAATAGAGAAATCATTAATTATAGTTTGAACCATTTCATCAGCATTTTCGTTCCCATTTGCTTCTTGAATAGATGACATTTCAAGAGATTCTTTCATAGTCGCTACTGGTTTTCCGCCGATTGCTAATAATCTTTCGGCTAACTCATCTACATGCAGACCGGCTTCATTGTAGAATTCCTCAAATTTTGCATGTAAAGTAAAAAATTGGCCACCCTTCACATACCAGTGAAAGTTATGTAACTTGATATACAATACAGACCAGTTGGCAATTTGTTTGTTAAGTACGCTGACTAACTGATTTTCCATTTATGAACCCTCCATCATTATGTCTTCTATTATATTATTACCAAAGATTTAGATAGAATTCTTATCCGATTCGAGGAGTTTTTTGTCTATTTAGTGAAGATTGTCATGTTCCCAAGAGGATTTCATGAAACAGGCCTGAAATAAATCGTAATATTTACACCTGAATTATCCAATAGTGGTAAAAATTGGAGATGTTAGAGGCTTGGGTTGAAATTCCAAATGGTAGATAAATACTTTCATAGTAGGACCCATTTAAACATATTTAACAATGGATTTTTTTGGTTAATGAATAACTATATTACAACTGATAGCCTTAGTAGTAGAGAAACGAACTACGAGGAGGAACAAAAACATGAAAAAACTAAAGAAACTTATAATTGCAACGGGATTAATCCTATCAATGTCAGCATTTACGGGAGTGACTAAGTCAGAAGCTGCTACCAACCATAAAGTACAATCTGGAGAAACATATTGGAAAATTGCATCAAAGTATGGAGTACCAATAAATAGTTTAATGAAAGCAAATGGTGCGTCTAGTTCACTACTTTATGCAGGTTCGAATCTAGTAATCCCAAATGCTACTATTTCTGCAGCTGATAAAGACTTAATGGCACGCCTTGTTCGTGCAGAGGCAGTGGGGGAACCTTATGCAGGGAAGGTTGCAGTTGCAACAGTAATCTTAAACAGAGTTGCAAGCCCAGATTTTCCAAACTCTGTAAGAGAAGTTGTTTATCAAATTTCTAACGGACATTATGCATTCACCCCTGTACAAAACGGACAAATTAATCAACCAGCTGATGCAGCGTCAAAACAGGCTGTAAATGAAGCACTTGCTTTTCAAGGACAAGGAAATGGCTCATTATTCTTTTACAACCCAAACACAGCTGTAAGTAAGTGGATCTTCTCGCGTGAAACAACAGTTACAATTGGAAACCACCGTTTTGCAAAATAAACAGTTTGAAGAGCTAGCCATTATTATGGCTGGCTTTTTTCATATCTATTCAAAAGAAAAAATCGATGATGACCAAAACTTATTGAAAAAATCATGAAAATGGTCATCATATCGGCGATGATGACCAAATTATCATGATTTCTGGTCTTTTTCTTTAAATTTAGCTCATTACTGTGGTACGATAACGAAATAAAGTGGAGTGGGAAATGAGGGTGGTTAGAATGATTAAAACAGTATTATTTGATGTTGATGGAGTGTTGTTAAGTGAGGAACATTATTTTGATGCATCGGCCTTAACTGTTTGGGAACTGGTCATCAGCGATAATTATTTAGGATTGGCACCTGGAAAATTTAAAACAGACTATAGTGCGGCAGAGATTAAAGAGATTCGCGAAACTGTGTTTGGAGAAGATGATGAGATCCTTAAACTTATGAAGTCGCGGGGACTTAATGCCAATTGGGATATGATCTATTTATCATTTAGTCACCAACTTATTCATCTCCTATCACAGATAAAAGATAGCGAAAATGAGAGAATCAACAATTGGCTGAAAGAACCCATAACCAGAGAAGTGCTAACTGAAATAGGCAGCGTTTTAGCTAACTATTCCGTTAAAACAGATTTTCACTTATTTGTAAATGATTTTGAAAATTCAACAGAAACGAAGCAAGAATTGTTTAATTACCTTAACCAATCAGCAGAAGAAAAGCTTGGGGTTAAAACAACGATCTTTAGTGGAATTGGACCACTTTGGTCTGTATGTGAGCATACTAGTCAGGAATGGTATGTAGGGGATGAGAATGTACAACTCTCCACAGGCAGACCTTCTGTGCAGCTAGGAAAGAAGGGCTTTTTAGCCAATGAGACGACACTAGCTACCCGAGCTGATATAGCAGATTTATTTACATTTTTAAAAGAATTGGGTATTAAAATAGGAATTGGAACGGGGAGACCTGAGTTAGAAACCATTCAGCCATTTCATCACCTAGACTGGTTAAAACATTTTGACATCAATCATATTGTTACCGCAGATGATGTACTTATAGCAGAAAAACAGCTTGGTGAAAAACGGTCATTATCCAAACCAGATCCTTTTACGTACATTTTGGGACTAAAAGGTAGAGAAACTTCGGTAGAGACCTGTTTACGTACGCCATTGCCGATCGAAAATGGCGAAGAGGTGTTAGTGGTGGGGGATTCATTGGCCGACATACTCGCTGCTAAACAAATCGGGTGCAAATTTGCGGCAGTGTTAACCGGATTATCTGGAAAAGATGCGAGAATTGATTTTGAAAAACATGAGGCCGACTATATTCTAGATACGGTTCTTGATGTAAGGGGAATAATAGAGAAAAACTAAAAGGGATTGCAGCGCAATCCCTCTTAATAATTATTTCACTTTCTCTAGCTCATGTTTTCCCGGATAAAAGGAATCAACATTTGATAACTCTAAAGACTGAGCTTCGTTTAGACCGTTAATGAGTGTGAGGGCACGAATAACCTCTGCAGTAAGTTGCTTGTCAAGGGTTAACACCATGATGGCTTCTCCACCAACTGTAGTTCTACCCACCTGCATCGTTCCGATATTGATCTGATAATCACCAAGAAGTGATCCTACCTTTCCTATCATACCAGGTACGTCTTGATGTTTAACAAGTAAGAGATGGCTTTCAGGTCTAATATCAATACGGTACTCATTGATTTTAACGATTCTAGCACCATATCCATTTAATACGGTGGCACCAATTTTAGCTGTTTCCAAGCCCTTTGTAATCGAAAGCTCCATGTAATTGGCAAACCCTTTATTCGTAGCATTTTTTTGGACATTATAGGAAACGCCTTGCTCCTTCAAAAGATGAAGCGCATTAATCAGATTAACAGAATCACTTAAATGATGGGATAGAATTCCTTTAATCATCGTTCTCGTTAATAATTCAGTATCTTCTTCAATTAAATCACCATAATAATTGATTTCAATTTTAGAAGGCGCATGTTTTAATAATTGAACAACCAGCTGCCCCATTTGTTCGCCAAGCAGTAGGTATGGCTGCATTTTTTGTTGTGTCTCACCGGACATTTGCGGCATATTTACGGCATTGCGGATGGACTGTGTTTCTAGGATTTCAATTATTTCTTCACTAACCTCTTGGGCAACCTTTTCCTGTGCCTCTACGGTTGAAGCTCCTAAATGCGGAGTAACGATAATATTTGGGTTATCAAGCAATGCAGGATCTGCTACCGGTTCCTTTTCAAAAACATCTAGTGCTGCACCAGCAACGTGACCGGCTTGAATAGCCCTTACCAAAGCTTTCTCATCAATAATTCCGCCACGTGCGACATTGATAAAACGTACTCCCTTTTTTGTCTTGCTTAAGTAGTCGTCATTAACCAAACCTTTTGTATCGTTTGTCAGTGGTGTATGAATAGTAATGAAATCGGACTCACGTGCGATTAAATCGAGACTAGCCTTTTTCATTCCGAGTTTTTCGGCTCTCTCTTCGGTTAAGTAAGGGTCGTAACCCAAGATGTTCATTCCGAAGCTTTTAGCTCGCTTAGCTACTTCGGTTCCAATTTTACCCATGCCAATGACACCGAGAGTTTTTTTGTATAACTCTACTCCCTTGAAGGAATTACGATCCCATTCTCCGCCAACTGTTTTTTTGTGAGCTTGAGGAATCATTCTTGCCATAGAGAGCATCATCGCTAATGTATGTTCAGTAGCCGCGATGGTGTTAGCACCAGGAGCATTGATGACGATAATCCCTTTCCCCGTAGCAGCATTGACATCAATATTATCAACACCGACACCTGCTCTTGCAATGACCTTAAGTCGATCCGCATATTGAAGTAGTTCAGCTGTAACTTTTGTTTGACTGCGTACAATCAAGGCCTCGTAATCTCCAATAATATTCTTTAGCTCCTCGGGCTTGAGTGTTGGCTGGCGTTCAACTATAAAATTTGGGTGATCAAACAAACTTTTTAAACCGGTATCACTAATACCATCTGTTACTAGTACCTTAAACATAAAATCTCATCCTTTCATCCTTTAATAAAATGGCTATGTTAAACTTGGCTGTTGATTTACGCTACAGGCGCTACGCTTTCCGCGGGGTCGCCCATGAGCCTCCTTACAGCTTCGCACCTGCGGGGGCTCACTCAGCTCTCTCATCCCGCAGGAGTCGAGCGCCTTTCGCTCCAATCAACAAGTTCTAAAATCAACAGTTCTATTAACACAGCCTTAAAAAATTAAAAAATCCCCCATAACAGACAGAATTGTCTTGTTATGAGGGACGTGATCTACGTGGTGCCACCCTCTTTTGTTGCTAAAAAGCTGCAACCTCAACATGGTAACGGGTTATCCCGGGCATTCCTACAAAATTTCAGTCCGCCTGTTCAGAAGGGCTGGGTAAAAGTAAGAATTTGCACTGGTTCACAGCAACCACCAGCTCTCTGAGGCATTTTCTTACAACCGTCTTCATCATTACATTTATATATTTTCATTTTAATAGTATAATAAGATTCAAGTTTCAGTCTGAATATAGTGAATATTCTACATGCAAACCTTTAGTGTTGTAAAGAGTTAAAATAGATTATTTTTTGATAATTCAAATTTAAAAATTTTTTAGAAAAAAACTTGTCAATAATGGCGCGGTAGTAAGCGATTACATTGAATTTTTAGAAAATTAGTCTATTGTAATTGTATTGAGAGAATAATATAATGTCTACTATATAAATACAATTGTACGCGTGTGGTAGACAGTGGCGGAGGGATAAGAATGAAAGCAATCCAAATTGGCTTACTTGGGTTAGGAACGGTTGGTTCAGGTGTTGTAAAAATTATTAAAAACCACCAAGATAAATTAATGCATCAGGTGGGTTGTCCCGTTGTTATCAAAAAAATCCTGGTCCAAGATTTACATAAAACTAGACCAGTTGATATTGATCCCCGTTTGTTAACATGCTCGCCATCTGATATCCTGCATGATCCAGAAATCGATGTTGTGATTGAAGTAATGGGCGGGGTAAAGGAAACAAAGGAATATTTGCTTAACGCCCTACGCGAAGGTAAGCATGTTGTGACAGCAAATAAGGATTTAATGGCTCTACATGGATCAGAATTATTAACTCTTGCTTCAGAGAACGGCTGTGATTTGTTTTACGAAGCAAGTGTAGCAGGCGGTATTCCAATCTTAAGAGGTCTAGTTGATGGTCTTGCTTCTGATCGGATTACGCAAATGATGGGGATTGTTAATGGTACTACTAATTATATACTAACGAAAATGAGCCAAAATGGCTCAAGCTATGAAGATGCCCTGAAAGAGGCACAAGAACTAGGGTTTGCTGAAACAGACCCTACATCAGATGTAGAAGGTTTAGATGCTGCCCGGAAAATGACCATTTTGGCAACTTTAGGTTTTTCTATGCATATCGAGCTTGATGATATAAAAGTATCTGGGATTTCTTCTATTACTGAAGATGATATACGTTATGGAAAACAGTTAGGGTATACAATGAAGTTATTAGGATATGCTCATCGAGAAGGGGAAAAAGTAGAAGTAAGTGTCCAGCCTACCTTCTTATCCGACAACCATCCATTGGCTTCCGTTCAAAATGAATATAATGCGGTTTATGTCTATGGCGAAGCTGTTGGTGAAACAATGTTTTACGGACCAGGTGCTGGAAGCATGCCAACTGCAACAGCTGTTGTATCAGACTTAATGGGCGTAATAAAAAATTTGCGGCTTGGTGTGAATGGACGTAGTGCCGTAACACCACAATATCCTAAGCGTTTAAAGGATGATAATGAAAAGTACTCTAAATACTTTTTACGTATCCATGTACAGGATGAGGTTGGCGTATTTGCAGAACTTACCTCCATTTTTGCCAAATTTGGTGTCAGTTTCGAAAAAATATTACAGCTGCCAGTGAAGAAAAATGAAACCTCTGAAATTGTCTTAGTTACACATCGTGCATCGTTGACAAATTATGATGCAATCCTTTTCGAGTTAAATGATTTACCAGCAGTGAAAGAAATAAAAAGTGCATATAGAGTGGTGAGGAAATCATTATGAGATGGCCAGGATTAATTGAAGCATATAAAGAATTTTTACCAGTAAATAACGAAACACCTAAGTTAACCTTAAACGAAGGAAATACCCCGCTAGTAAAGCTAGAAAGGCTCTCTAAGGAATGGGATATTGAGCTTTTCGTGAAACTTGAAGGCGCAAATCCGACTGGTTCCTTTAAAGACCGCGGAATGGTTATGGCTGTTGCTAAGGCAATAGAATCGGGAAGTAAAACGATTATCTGTGCCTCAACTGGAAATACATCAGCAGCGGCAGCCGCATATGCAGCACGAGCAGGATTACGTTGCATTATTGTTATTCCAGAAGGAAAAATTGCAATGGGTAAGATGGCCCAGGCAATGATGTATGGAGCTGAAATTATCTCTATTGAAGGGAATTTTGATCAAGCGCTCCAGATGGTCCGCAATATTAGCGAAGAAGAACCCATTACCCTTGTTAATTCTGTTAATCCATTTCGTTTGGAAGGTCAGAAGACAGCTGCCTTTGAGGTGTGTGATCAGCTAGGGTTTGCTCCAGATATCTTAGCAATACCTGTTGGAAATGCAGGAAATATTAGTGCTTATTGGAAGGGATTTAAAGAATATTCCCAGCATAAAGGTACAGGATTACCACGAATGTATGGTTTTGAAGCAGCAGGGGCTGCAGCACTTGTTCATAACCGTGTATTTGAAAATCCTGAAACCATTGCAACTGCGATACGAATTGGAAATCCAGCAAGCTGGAATTTAGCTGTTTCGGCTGTGGAAGAATCAAACGGTCTTTTTGATGAAGTCAGTGATGAAGAAATCGTAGCAGCATACAAGAAAATTGCTTCATCTGAAGGTATATTTGCTGAACCTGCGTCTTGTGCTTCAATTGCTGGTATTTATAAGTCTTTACAAAAAGGCAGAATTGAAAAAGGCACGAAAATCGTGGCAGTCCTTACTGGAAACGGCTTAAAGGACCCAGATACTGCGATTCAAAGCAGTGAGGTAAATATAAAGCACCTTCCAAATGATGAACAAGCTGTAACGGACCATATTAGGGGAGTTGTCCATCAATGACCCTTAATGATGGAAAGTTTGTAATCAAAATACCTGCAAGTTCAGCAAATCTAGGCCCTGGTTTTGATTCTATGGGTGTTGCACTAGATTTATATTTGGAATTAGAGGTAGAGAAGAGTGATGAGTGGAAATGTCTCTCTTCTTCCGCAGATTTAAAAGATTTTCCTCAAGATGAAAATCACTTTATCTGCCAAATTGCCATTCAAACTGCCGCGAAATACGGCAAAGTATTGACACCTTGTAACATCAGTGTCGCTAGTGATATTCCCTTAGCACGAGGACTGGGTTCTAGCGCTTCTGCAATTATTGCAGGAATTGAACTGGCTGATTCTATTGGTGAATTAGGATTAACAAAAGAAGAAAAGTTATTACTAGCCACTGAGATAGAGGGTCATCCTGATAATGTTGGGGCGTCTTTATATGGCGGGTTAGTCATTGGAAGTTATCAACAGGGTGAGGTTAATATCCTTTCACTGGCAGCTAATACCTTTGAAATGGTTGCTGTCATTCCACAAGAAGGTTTACTAACGAAGGATGCAAGAAGTGTACTGCCAACGGATTTTTCCTATTCGGAAGCCATTCAAGCCTCTTCAACAGCAAACCTATTAGTTGCAGCACTTCTTAGTCAAGAATGGGAAATGGCAGGGAAAATGATGGAACGTGACCTTTTCCATCAGCCCTATCGGAAACAGCTAATCCCGTTTTACAATGATATAGAAAGTTATGCAAAAGACAAAGGTGCTTTTGGCGTTGCGCTTAGTGGCGCGGGACCGACTGTTTTATGTTTTTGTGAAATAGGTAAAGGTGAAGCTCTTGTGCATGAACTAGAGATCGCCTTTCCTGATATGACTTGTAAATTATTAAACATTGATTATACGGGCAGTAGTGTCTGCCGGTTAAATAAATGCATATAGAAATAGGGCCGGGGGATTCCTGGCCCTATTTTCTATGCTATCCTTCTTTCTTTATCGCCACATTGGACAGTAATATGATAAAATAGTGTAAAAATTGGAAAAATAGAAAGGAGGATAATAAATGAAGCTGCCCATTATTCAAACCAAACTGCGTATTCCGGCTGTCAAAGATGAATTTATTCGACGAGCTAAACTTACCATGAAAATGAAGAAAATTCCTGAGTATCCTTTGACCATCATTCATTCCGGAGCAGGATTTGGAAAAAGTACGGCACTGGCTTTATTTATGAGGGATGAAAAAATCCCGGGCTGCTGGTACTCCATCTCGTCCATGGATGACGACATCCTTCCATTCCTTTCCTATATTATTCATTCAATACGTGGCTTTGTCCCTGACTTTGGACAAGAAATAGCTAAGTATATCGAAACAATGGACCAGTACATACGAGAAGAAGATATAAGCTATTTATGTTCTTTATTTATTAATGAGGTCCTGGAAGTAAACGCTGATATTACATTAATTTTGGATGATTATCATCAAATAGAACATTCGTATACCATCAATAGCTGGATTGAAAAATTACTTGAGCATATTCCCGCCAACTTACATTTAGTTATCTCAAGCCGAAGTCGCCCAGGCTGGAAGCGCCTGACAAAAATGAAGGTTAATGGGCAGTTATTAGAAATCACACGAGAAGATTTAGTATTAACAATTGATGAAATGGAACTGCTTTTATTGGATCTATATGGGTTAGAAGTTGAGGCTCATCATTTACAGACGATTTATCACCTAACAGAAGGCTGGATTATTGCACTATGTATGATTGCCCAGCAGATCCCCCTTACTGGTGATATCACAGCACTCGTTGAACATTCATCGTATTCGCTGCAAGACTTGTTTGATTACTTAGTGATGGAAGTATTTTCAAAACAGCCTCCTATGATACAACAGTTTTTAGAACAAACCTCAATCTTAGAGGTCATTGAGGAAGAACTATGTGATGAAGTAATCGGAATATATGGAGCTTCTAGCATGCTTGAACAATTGAAGGAACGAAATTTGTTCATTCAAAAGATTGGGTTAAAGCATTATCGCTATCATGCTCTTTTTAAAGAGTTTTTAGAAAACGCCTTCCTAAGGAATAACCCGAACAACTATTCAGCACTTCATGAGAAATGTGCTCGTTTCTATGAAAAAAGATTGATGTGGGAAGAGGCACTCTATCATTATAAAAAAATTAATCATTTTAAAGCGATAGCTTCTATTTTACAAGACAATGGGATTAAAATGTTGGAAGGCGGAAAGCTTAAAAGCCTATCAGATCATTTGATGTTGATTCCTGTGTTAGAGTTAGAAACATATTACCATCTTTGGTTTTTAAAAGCAGAGGTCCATCGATACCGTTCCCAATATCAGGAAGCTGAAGAGTGTTATGACAAGAATTTTATCGAGGCAAAAAAGAGAAATGATTTTCTTGGCATGAGTAAAGCATTAGAAGGAAAAGCGAAAATTTATTTAGATACAATCCAACCTCATCATGCGGAGAAATTATTATATGAAGCAATTGAAGCGAGAGAGAAAAGTAGTAGTTCAGAGCAAGAAAAAGCTAAACTGTATTACTTGCTCGCAGAGAATCTATTGAATTCAGGGAAGTCATCAAATGCTGAGAAGTGGCTGCAAAAGGCAAAGGAAGCCAGTCCTGAATTGGTGGATGGAAATATTGAGGCAAGATTGTTTTTGAGAACTGGGCGGTTTAATGAAGCAAAAAAGTTTCTAGTCAATCAAATAGAAGAGCTGTCTAGTAAAAATAACTTCGCCCTGCCGAAGTCACACAGAGAAACAGATTTATTATTATCGTTAATTGAAGCCTTTATCGGTGAAGGGCTAAAAGCAAAAGATTTAGCACAAGCAGGCATCCAGCAGGGAATTAGTCTAAAAGCGCCGTTTGTGGAGGCATGTGGCTGGATTCGGATGGGACATGCGGTACAAATACTGAACAAATATGATTCAGAATTAGCCGAACAGTGCTATCATACGGCATTAGATATTATGAATAAGCTTAACGTTGATAGAGGAAAAGCTGAGCCATTGATGGGACTTTGTATCCTATATGGCACACGAGGAGAATACGAGCGGGCGATTGAGGCAGGGAAAAAGGCATTGCAGGAAACTGAAAAAGTACATGATATCTGGCTTTCTGCACTCATTAGTCTATGTATGGGAATTACCTGTATTTATAATGAGAAACTGTCAAAGGGGTCGTTTTACTTAGAAAAAACTGAGGCAATGTTCATTCAATGTGACGATTCCTTTGGACAAATGTTAAGTAGTTTTTGGTTATCCTATTTACATTTTATAGAAAAAAGAAATGAGTCGTTTAAGGAAAACATAGGAAAATTCTTTGATTTGGTCCAGGCACATGGTTATGAGTTCTTTTTTCATAAAGTTTCCGTGTTTAGTCCAAGGGACTTACAAATGGTTGTACCCCTATTAATAGATTGTGTGAAAAATAACATTCAAAGTTCTTATTCTATAAAAATATTACAGGATATGGGAATAGCCGCGTTGGAATCACATCCTGGGTATTCGATTAGAGTCCAAACCTTAGGTCAATTTAAAGTATGGCTTGGAGAAAAAGAAGTTGGGGATAAAGATTGGCAGCGGGAAAAAGGAAAGGAACTGTTTCAGCTCTTTATTACCTTTAACGAATTAATTACAAAAGATGAGATTCTTCAAATACTTTGGCCCAATCAAGATAAAAAAAGTGCCGACCGCGATTTCAAAGTTGCCCTAAATAGTCTTCACCATGTGCTTGAACCATTGCGGAAGGCGAGGGCAGCTCCCTTTTTCATTATTCGTGAAGGGATGTTCTATGGTTTAAATCCCCATGCTGTTGTTGACTTAGATCTAACTCAATTTCAAACATGGATTCAAGCTGGCTTGAGTGAATCCTCACAGGAACTTACGATTACCCTGTTAGAAAAAGGCTTAAGACTATACCAAGGAGAATACTTGCCAGAACGCAGGTATGATGATTGGTGTATTAGTAAACGTGAAAGCATGCTTGTGTATTTTTTAAGAGGGGCGGAAAAAATGGCTCAATTAATGGTCCGTCAAGAAAATTATGATCAAGCTATCTATTGGTGTGAAAAAATCTTGCAGCGCGACCGGACTTGGGAAGAAGCCTATCGTTTATTAATGTATTGTTATTATCGAAAAAATAACCGGCCACAGGCAATGAAATGGTTTAACAAATGCAAGGTGGTTTTAGAAGAAGAATTAGGAGTGTCTCCACTAGGACCAACAAAACAAATGTATACCATGATCATCGAATCAGAAAAGTATATCAATCAAATCGAACAGCCTTAATAGGGCTGTTTTTTTGTGGGTGTTTCCGCTTTTCTTTGTAACTTCCCTGTAACTCTATTCTTCTAGTATTAACTCAAAGCAATGCAAGGTTTGAGTTTAAAAATTGAGGGGGAATAGAAGTGAAAGGATTTCGTGGAAAAGGGTTTTTATTAGGATTTCTTATTTTAGTAATGATTTTTGCAACAGCATGCAGCTCTGACAAAACAGAAGGGGATACAAAGGATAGTGGTGAGAAGGCTGAGGTAAAGGAACCAATTAAAATAGGTGTACTGGCCTCGACTACTGGTGCGCTCGAATCCTATGGTAAACAAACATTAAGAGGATTTGAGCTTGGTCTTGACTATGCAACCGAAGGCACAATGGAAGTTGCCGGCAGAAAAATTGAGTTTGTTGTCGAAGATACTGAAACGAAGCCAGAAGTAGCAGTTCAAAAGGCAACAAAGCTTTTAGAAGAAGATAAAGTAGACTTTTTAGTTGGATCATCAAGTTCTGCTGATACGTTGGCGGTCCTACCACTGGCAGAAGAATACCAAAAGATCATGATCGTGGAACCAGCAGCTGCTGATAGTATTACAGGATCTGAGTTTAATAAGTATATTTTCCGTTCCGCACGGAATTCATCACAGGATGCGGTAGCAGGTGCAGCTGCTATAGCCGGTAAAAATGTAAAGATTGCCACCCTTGCTCCTGATTATTCCTTTGGACGTGACGGAGTAGCAGCATTTAAGGAAGCAGCTGTTAAGCTAGGTGCAGATATTGTTTTAGAAGAGTATGCAGATCCAGCTGCAACGGACTTTACTTCCAACATTCAAAAAATTATTGATGCAAAGCCTGATTATTTATTTGTTGTATGGGCGGGTGCCAACTCTCCTTGGAAACAGATTTCTGATATGAAGGTTCAAGACAAAGGAATCAAAATTTCTACAGGTGCACCTGATATTGCTGCTTTAGCTACAATGGAGCCGCTTGTTGGTATGGAAGGCTTTACCGTTTATTATCACGATCTTCCTAAAAATAAAATAAATGATTGGTTAGTAACAGAACATAAGAAGCGGTTTAACGGCGATGTACCGGATCTATTCACGCCAGGTGGTATGGGCGCAGCAATTTCAATTGTAGAAGCATTGAAGAAAACAGAAGGCGATGCCGATGCGGATAAATTAATTAAAACAATGGAAGGCATGAGCTTCGAAACACCAAAAGGAAAGATGACCTATCGACCTGAAGATCATCAGGCACTTCAAGCACTATACGCCATTAAGCTAGAAAAGAAAGCGGGCGTAGCTTACCCAGTACCAGTTCTAATTAGAGAATTAAAACCAGAAGAAACAGCACCTCCAATACGTAATTAAAAAGGTGTTATTTAAAAAAGGGTTGTGGTAATGGATACAGTTGATTTTAGAACTCGTTGATTGGAGCGAAAGGCGCTCGACTCCTGCGGGA
>NZ_JBALNQ010000012.1:28234-43486 GCF_036961885.1 Neobacillus niacini
AGCGCAAATCAACAGCCTAGTTAACACACCCTAAAAAATATGAGGGTTTGGCCTATTGGTCACCCTCTTCCTTATTTCTATTTAAACGAATGGTGGTGAAAAGGTGACAACCTTAATAGAAACTAATAATTTATCAATCACATTTGGCGGGCATACAGCCGTTGATTCTGTCAGCATCTCAGTTCCAGAAAAACACTTCAAGTCAATCATTGGACCAAATGGTGCTGGAAAAACAACTTTCTTTAATCTCTTAAGCGGTCAATTAGCGCCTTCAAATGGAAAAATTTATTTTCGGGGAAAGGATATCACCAAACTATCCTCGACTAAACGAACGAGAGAAGGAATTGGACGATCTTTTCAAATTACCAATGTTTTTCCTAATTTAACGGTATTGGAAAATGTAAGGCTCGCAGTTCAGTCAAGAGCTGGAGTTCGTTACCAGATGTTATTTCATTATAAAAAATATCGAGAATTTGAACAAATAGCTCTAAAGTGGTTACGTCTTGTGCTCTTAGACGATAAGGCAGATTCCTTAGCGAGCAATTTGGCACACGGAGAAAAAAGAAAGCTTGAGATGGCCATGCTTCTCGCTCTTGAAACCGAGGTTCTTTTATTAGATGAACCGACTGCAGGAATGTCTTTAGAAGATGTACCCGCTATTTTAGAAGTAATCAAACGAATCAAGGAGCAAGGAAATCGAACGATTATATTGATCGAGCACAAAATGGATATGATCTTAGATTTATCAGACTCTGTAATGGTGCTCTTTAACGGCAGGCTGTTGGCGGATGGGACACCAGAGGAAATTATGAAAAATGAAACAGTCCAGTCTGCCTATTTAGGAGGGATCAGCGATGAGCGAGCTGCTGAAGCTTAATCAAATTGAAACGCATATTGGACAATATCATATTTTACAAGGTGTTTCCCTTGAAGTAAAAAAGGGTGAAGTCACAGTGCTGCTCGGAAGAAATGGTGCCGGAAAAACTACAACACTACGGACGATTATGGGTCTCAATCCCGCCTCAAGAGGAAGTGTGATCTTTAAAGGAGAACAGATTCAAGCATTGCCTACCTATACCATAGCTCAAAAGGGAATTGGGTATGTTCCCGAAGATCAAGGTATTTTTTCAGGTTTGACAGTGGAAGAAAATATGAAAGTAGCGATGCAAAAGGAAAATCAAGAAACCACTAAACGACTTGATTATATTCTGAATTTGTTTCCAGACTTACAAAAGTTCTGGAAAAAACCTGGTGGTTTACTGAGCGGTGGGCAAAAACAAATGCTTTCCATTGCCAGAGCCTATGTGAATGAAAACGAACTTTTACTAATTGATGAGCCTAGTAAAGGATTAGCACCTATTGTTGTGGAGAAGGTGATGGAATCCATTATGCAAATGAAGGAACAAACAACGATAGTCTTGGTGGAACAAAATTTTTATATGGCGAGTACAATCGGTGATTATTTTTACATTATTGATGATGGAAGAACGGTTAGCAATGGAATAATGAAACAGTTAAAAGAAGATGAGGAAATGAAGCGAAAGTATTTGGGGATTGCTTAGGGGAAGGAGGAAAGGTTGAATGGAGCAATTATTCAATTTAACGTTAAATGGATTGGCAACAGGCATGCTGATTTTCCTATTAGCGGCAGGATTAACGCTTATCTTTGGATTGATGGATGTACTTAACTTTGCCCACGGTGGATTGTTTGCCTGGGGTGCCTACAGTGGTATATGGATTTACTCCACGACTGGCAGCTTCTTAATTGGTATCATTGGTGCCATTCTTACGGGTTTTATACTAGGAATCATTACTGAAAAGTGGATAATCAAACCAGTTTACGGAAACCACGTACAGCAAATATTAATTACGCTTGGCTTAATGTTGGTTTTATCAGAAATGCTTAAAGTTATCTGGGGACCAAATCAATTAACGGCTAACCCACCAGAATATTTGAGTGGAAGCTGGGAAATGGGCAATATCATTATCATTAAATATCGGGTATTCATTATTGTGGTAGGATTACTGGTATTTTCCGGTGTGCAGTTTTTGCTGAAAAAAACAAAAATTGGTTTGGTCGTTCGGGCAGGCGTTATGAATAAGGAAATGGTCCAGGCATTGGGTATAAATATAAAAAAGGTGTTTATGTTTGTTTTTATGATTGGTTCAGGGATGGCGGCACTTGGCGGTGTACTTTTCGGTCCATATTCGGGTGTCATTCACGCAGGAATGGGGATGGAATTTGCCATTTTAGCGTTTATTGTTGTGGTTATAGGCGGGATGGGAAATTTCAAAGGATCCGTCATGGCTGCAATACTAGTAGGTTTATCTGGTTCATTTATGGCTTATTACGTACCGGAACTATCGTTAGCGGTGAATATGCTTTTAATGGCAGTTGTATTAATCGTGAAGCCGCAAGGACTATTCGGCGGGAAGGGGTGAGAGTATGAAATGGATTGTAACTAATAGAGTTAACGCTATTTATATGATCATAGCAGCTTTTTTGTTAATCTTGCCCTTTGTCTATGAATCTAGAAATATGTTGATTTTGTTAACTCAAATTTTTGTGTTTGCCATCCTAGCGATGAGCTACGATTTATTATTAGGTTTTACCGGAATTGTATCCTTTGGTCATGCGATGTTTTTTGGAATCGGTGCCTACTCCATTGGGATATTCATGAAGCGTTTTGAGCCCACTATGCTTCATTTCATTTTTGCTGTACTGGCAACCATTCTGATTACAGGAATTGTTAGTTTTATTGTTGGTTTGCTTACACTAAGGTTAAAAAGTCACTTTTATGCGATGTTAACGATGGCTTTGGCGGGATTATTTTTAGTTTTAGCAGAAAAATGGCGGACGTTAACATACGGAAATGATGGATTTACCTTTCGAGTGCCAGAATTATTTATTGACCGCACTAATTTTTACCTTATTTGTTTGTTAGCGATGATTGCTGTCTTTATGCTCTTAAAGCGCTTTACCAACTCACCGCTCGGAAGAGTTCTTCAGGCAATCCGGGAAAATGAGCAGCGGACAGAATCATTAGGTTATCAAGTATTACATTATAAAATTGCTGCAAGTGTTGTTTCTGGTGTGTTAGCTGGGATAGCCGGAATCTTTTATGCGATGTCACTTCGCTATGTCAATACCAGTGTTTTCACAATGGATATTACATTAGACGCTTTATTGATGACGATCATCGGTGGAGTTGGTACGTTAGTGGGAGCGATTATCGGTGCAGGATTAATTGAATTTGCGCATGATGGGTTAACCGAACTGGCGAAGGAACACTGGATATTTGAACGATGGATTATTTTCTTTGGCATTATCTATATTTTAGTTGTTATTTTTTTCCCACTAGGAATCGTCGGGACATTGAAGAAATTTACATGGAAACGAAAAAGGCAGCAATCTGCAAAGAAAAAAGAAAATTTAGCTGGATAGGAGGGGCATAATGGATCCGTTACAAATTGCATCCTTCGTCGTCCGTTTTCAACTGGCAGCTGTGGAAGAGGGAACAGGAAAAAAACAATGGAGAATTAAAGTTACCCATGTTCAAGAAGAGCGGGAGACTTTATTTGAGTCCATTGAAGAAGCAACAGCTTTTATGAAGTCCATGGTCGAAGACCTCTAGATTAGGGTGGTGAAAGTTTTGCAGATTGGCATTGTTAGTACGGGTACGTATCTCCCAGAGAACAGTATTACCGGGAAAGAGATAGCAGAAATAGCAGGTATCCCTCTTGTTGTTGTCGAAGAAAAGATGGGGATTAAAAAAAAATACCTTCCAGGTCCAAATGATCACACATGTGAAATGGGAATTATTGCGGCAAAACAAGCGATTGAAAAAGCCGGTATTAATCCACTGGAGATCGATGTTGTTATTTATATTGGCGAGGAACATAAGGAATACCCACTTTGGACTGCCGGCATTAAATTACAGGAAGCAGTAGGAGCGTTGAATGCATGGGCATTTGATGTTGCATTAAGATGTGGAACAACCGTGATGGCGCTTAAAGTAGCAAAAAGCTTGATGATTGCAGATTCAACTATTAATACGGTCCTGCTTGCAGGAGGATATCGGAACGTGGATTTCATTGATTATCAGAACCCGCGCACCCGTTTTATGTTTAACTTGGGAGCAGGAGGCGGGGCCATTCTGTTAAAAAAAGGCCATAACGAAAACATTCTGTTAGAAACCGAGCTGCTAACCGATGGTTCTTTTTCAGAGGATGTTGTTGTTGTTTCCGGTGGAACAAAAAATCCAATTACAAAAGAAGCAATTGAACAACGTTTAAATAAGCTCGATGTCCTTGACCCTGAGGGGATGAAACAGCGGCTGGAGCAAAAGTCGATGGCGAATTTTTTAAAAGTTGTTCGGGAATCAGTCAGAAAAAGTGGATATAAGGAGGACGATATTTCATATATCGCCATGCTCCACATGAAAAAGTCTGCACATGATTTTGTATTAAAAGAATTAGGATTGACCGATCAGCAATCGATATACTTGGAGGATTATGGTCATATCGGTCAAATCGATCAGATTTTATCTCTGGAACTTGCACTGAAGGAAGGGAAGGTAAAAGAAGGAGACCTTGTTGTTTTCGTTAGTGCTGGTATTGGTTATGCCTGGGGGGCAACATCAATTAAATGGGGGAAGGTGAACTGAATGGTTAATGTGATGATGAAAGAGGTCCATTTAACAAACGGAGAAACAATTGCTTATCGTGAGCGTGCAGGCGGGGAAAAGAAGCTACTTTTAATACATGGAAATATGACTTCTTCTAAGCACTGGGATCTTGTTTTGGAAAATATGTCAGAGGAGTATAAGCTGTATGCGCTTGATTTACGGGGATTTGGAAAATCAAGTTACAACAAACTCATTACTTCAATTAAGGACTTTTCGGATGATGTAAAGCTGTTTGTCGATGAGATTGGTTTGAAGGACTTTGCCATGATTGGCTGGTCAACAGGCGGTGCTGTCGCTATGCAATTTACAGCTGATTATCCTGGCTATTGTAATAAGTTACTATTATTAGCCTCTGAATCGACTAGAGGTTATCCGTTTGATGGCAAGACAAGTGAGAACGAAGAACCCCGAAGATTTTCATCCTATGAAGATATTAAACGGGACTTGATTCGAACCATTCCTGTCCAAACGGCCTATGACACAAATAATGTGGAATTATTGAAATTGATTTGGAATGCTGTTATTTATACAAAAACACAGCCTGCACCAGAGCTTTATGATGAGTATGTACAGGATATGAGAACCCAGCGTAATTTAGCAGAGGTTCATCATTCTAATAATACTTTTAATATTAGCCATCACCATAATGGATTGGTTGAAGGCAATGGCCTAGTGGACCAAATTAATGTGCCTGTTCTTGTATTAAGAGGAGACCGTGATTATGTTGTAACAGCTGAAATGACTAGGGAAATAGTTGAGGATTTAGGAGAAAAAGCTACATTTGTAGAGTTAAAGGATTGCGGTCATTCTCCGCTTGTTGATGACTTACCACAATTGCTAAAAGAGGTGACTGATTTTTTATAAAGATAAGAAAGTATAAGTTTTTGAACTTAGGTTACTGTCCAGCTCCAGCGCCCTAGCGGCTAGTGTCCTTCGCTCTCCGCCCTACGATAAGTCAACATCGAATCGCCTCCGGCTCTTCGTGTTTCCTTTATCTCAGTTGGAGCGCTCCAGGCCATACGCCTCTGACCAGGGCGCTTGCGCTATTCTAAATACAGAGGTGTATAAATGAGATTAAAAGATAAAGTGGCTTTGATTACTGGTGCAGCAAATGGAATTGGCTTAACCGCTGCTGAGGTTTTTGCCAATGAAGGTGCAAAAGTGGCAATGGCTGACTTTAATACTGAATTAGGTGAAAAAAGGGCGGAAGAGTTAAGGGAAAAGGGCTTTGATGTGACCTTTTTTCAGGTTAACGTGACCGACCGTACAAGCGTCGATGAAATGGTCGATAAAGTCCGATTAACTTACGGAAATATTGGCGTGCTAATAAATAATGCGGGAATTACCAAGGATGCTATGCTGTCCAAACTAACCGTCGAAGACTTTCGAGCGGTAATGGATGTTAATCTAACAGGGGTGTTTCATTGTACGCAAGCGGTGTTACCGTCGATGATTGAGAATGGAAAGGGAAAGATTATTAATACCTCCTCTGTCTCTGGTGTGTATGGTAATGTCGGACAAACGAATTATGCGGCAACCAAAGCAGGTGTGGTGGGCATGACGAAAACATGGGCAAAAGAGCTTGGGCGTAAAGGGATTAACGTGAATGCTGTTGCCCCTGGTTTTATTGAAACTGGAATGACAGCGAAGGTTCCTGAAAAAATATTGGATCAAATGAAACAAATGGTTCCACTTGCACGCTTAGGTAAACCTGAAGACATTGCAAATGCCTACTTGTTTTTAGCGTCAGATGAATCGAATTATATAAATGGAACTGTTCTCCATGTTGATGGTGGGATTATGATGTAAGGAAGCGGCCTTTTTATGGTCGTTTTTTTTCTTTCCGCTCGATTGTAACTTTGCTGTAACTACTATTCAGTAAGATGTTCTCAACTAGTTGTGAAGGAGAGATTTTTCGGTGAGGTGGGAACTAGATTGGCTGGAAAATAGAGCAAGGTTATCGCCCAATAAGCATGCAATAATTGCTGAAGATACAAATAAGACATGGACTTATGGAGAATTAAATAAACGGACGTCTTCAGTGGCAGGATGGTTAAAAAATCAAGGTGTGAAAAAGGGTGACCGGGTAGCACTTCTGTCGCCCAATGATATTAGTTATTTTGATTTGCTATTTGCCTGCGGGAAAATCGGTGCAATTTTTGTTCCACTTAATTGGCGTCTGTCTTTACATGAATTAAATGAAATTTTACTGGATTGTACACCTATTTTATTAGGAATCCATCAGCAGTTTCAGAACATGTTTGCTAGCTTAGAAAAAAACTTACCTTCTTTTCATGTCGGTGGTTCAGGCTACGATGAGATTGTAACCCATAAAGAAGAAAATAATCATACAGAAGTGATTTTAGAACATGATCCACTAGCGATGATTTATACAGGAGGAACGACAGGGAAACCAAAAGGTGTTGTCTTAAGTCACCAATCGATTCAATGGAATGCCATTAATACCATTCTCAGCTGGAACCTGTCCGAGGACGATGTAACGATAAACTATATGCCGATGTTTCACACAGGAGGATTAAATGCGCTTTCACTTCCGGTGTTAATGATTGGCGGGACATTAGTAATTGGTGATCAGTATTCCGGTCAAAAAGTGATCAACTCCATCAAGCGGTACAAGTGTACGATTATTCTCCTCGTACCGACGATGTACCATTTACTCATACAAAGTGAAGAATTTCAGGAAAATGATTTTCCTACTATGAAGGTATTTTTATCAGGGGCCGCTCCTTGTCCATTGCAGGTATACGAAGCCTTTCAAAAAAAGGGATTAGCTTTTAAGGAAGGGTATGGATTAACGGAGGCCGGACCAAATAATTTCTTTATAGATCCTGAGGAGTCACAAGTAAAACGTGGGTCAGTAGGGAAGCCAATGTTATTTAATGCAATAAAACTTGCAAGGGAAGATGGTCAAGAGGCAGCGATAAATGAAGTCGGAGAACTTTTAATAAAAGGAAAACATTCCTTCTCTCATTATTGGAATAACGAACTTGCAACATTAGAAACGAAAAAGGGTGGCTGGGTCCATACTGGAGACTTAGCAAAGAAGGATGCAGATGGCTTTCATTATATTGTCGGAAGAAAAAAGGATATGATCATCACGGGTGGTGAAAATGTCTATCCGTTAGAGATAGAACACTGGCTGGCTGCACACCCAGAGGTTGATGAAGTAGCCGTAATTGGACTCCCGGATGACAAATGGGGCGAAATTGTGGCCGCCTTTATTGTTCAAAAGCACCCACATTCTTTTGATCAAAAGGATTTGAGAGCATATTGTGAAAAAAAACTTGGCAGGTACAAAATCCCCAAAAAATTCATTCAAGTAGATGAACTTCCGAAAACTCATGTTGGGAAAATTGATAAAAAGAAATTGAAAGAATTAAGTAAACAAACATAGAGGAGAACCGATTTCAATGGTTCTCCTCTTTCTTATTTTTGGGCAAGGTTTGAGTAAAAGTAATTCTTTAAAATGTTTTAGGCTCAACCAATTCATTCGCGCTCTCAATAAATAAGTTAGATAACATTGATTGCGTTTTGTTTAGATTATAGACGAGGTAAAAATATCTTTCATCGTTAAATCCAACGATCTCATGAACCTTTAATAAATTTCTGTCGTAATATTCGCTTGCGGCCATTTCAGAAATTATCGCAATCCCAATTTCTTGAAGCACGAATTGAATTAAACTTTGTCCGCTTTCCGTATATGCAACAATATTCAATTGATCTTTTATAATTTGATTTTTTTTCAAAAATTTTTCAATTAACGAATTCGTGCCAGAATCAGAGTTTCTCATTATAAATGGATACTTCAGGATATCATGAATATTAACGGGTCCTACAATATCAGAGGTCTGTGCTGTTATTAGTACTAAATTTTCTTTAAGTAAAGGAATATAACATAACTTATCATTTTCGTACTTTTCGCCTAAAATACCGAAGTCTACTGATCCGTTAAGGACCTTTTCGGCAACATTCTTTGAGGATGATTGGTTGATATGAAAGATTGCTTTAGGATATTGTTCTCTAAATTGCTTCACCATTTTTGGAATCATAAATTGTCCAGGTACAGAACTGGCAGCGATACGAATCATTCCTCGGAGCTCTGTGGCTCCCACCTTTAAGTCGAGCATAGCCTGGTCCTTTAATAATAGAAGCTTTAATGCCCATTGATACAAACGCTTTCCAGAGGGGGTAAGAATATTCTCACGGCCAACTCTGTCAAAAAGCTTTACATTTAACGTTCTTTCTAATGCTTGAATATGTGAGCTGACCGTCGATTGACTTAGGTATATGTCTTCAGCTGCTTTAGAAAAACTATTATGTTCAACGACCTTTGTAAACACAAACAATTGGTGTAAATCCATTGACTCTCCCTCCTTCATATTCAGAAAATCGATTTATATCAATAGATAGAATAGATAAAATGAATTTATCTAATCATAACATTTTTTTATAATAGAATTGAATCCATGTTTTGAATTGTTTTTGAAATAAATACTGTGACAATATTAATATTAGTTGGGAGTTGTAAGAATGTCACTCCAATTTATACCAGATCATATCTATGATGCAGGACCAACTGGGTGCGGTGAGTTGATTATGAACCTGTTTTTGACCATGAAAAAGTTGAATAGTGGACAAATCATTGAAGTCATTTCTTATGACCCGGGTGCCAGGGAAGATCTGCCTGCATGGTGCAGAATGCAAAAACACACCCTGCTTGATCGTAAGGATTTTGGGAAAATCAGTTATTACTATATTGAAAAAGGCTGATATTAGTCTTTTACATAAAATAATATGAATTTACGGAGGAATAAAAAATGGCTGGAAAATTTTTAGTTAGTTTAACAAATGCAAAGAATGATCCTGATAAAGCAACAGTTGGTTTTGTCGTAGCAAATGCAGCAGTTGCTTCAGGACAAGAAACGGTTGTTTTTCTTAATGTTGAAGGCGCTTATTTAGCTTCAAAAGGATATGCGGATGATATTCATGAAACCGGTTTCGCTCCTTTAAAACAATTAATGGAGAACTTTGTTGAAGCAGGCGGCACTCTTTGGGTTTGCAGCCCATGTTACAAGAAAAGAGAACTAGATGAAGAAAACCTTGTTGAAGGTGCAACCATTGTTGGTGGAGCAAAATTAGTAGAGTTCCTTAGCCTTGGTGCCGCTTCTATTACTTATTAAGCAAGGTGGGGAACATGAATAAAGCAAATGCAATCTGTGATGGTGGGGATTTAGACTGTGGTTCGGGGTTGCTGTTGATTATAAAAAAGTCAATGGACCCACTTACAAATGGTCAGATTCTTGAAGTACGCAGCAGAGAGAGAAGTGTTGCAGAAGATCTTCCCGCCTGGTGTAGAATGGTTGACCATGAATTTCTAGGCTCAGAACCTGGTGATAATACTATCCGCTATTTTATCAAAAAAGGCTCTAATCAAGAAGAATTAGAGATGGATTTACAAGCAGCAAAAGGATATGAGTGGAGTGTACGTGCGCGGGGGGACAAGGACTTAACTGTAAAAATACATTCAAGAAACCATACTTTTATTGCTGGACAGCCCGCTGACTTTAGTCCAAAGGTAAATGCCCCAAGCTCCATTGATTATTTACTTGCAGCGCTAGCTTCTTGTTTGACTGTGGGTTACAAGGCGCAAGCATCACGTAAAAATATCGAGATTGATAATGTAGAACTCACATTAAAAGGCGGTTTAGAAAACGTCTTGTTTCACATGGAGTTGGATGAAGAAGGGAGTCCGAAAATTAACCGAATCGGGGGGACCTTTTATGTATCTTCACCGGAATCAGAAGATATACTTGAGGATTTATGGTCCAATACGGTTGCTAGGTCACCAATCTATCAAACACTTCATCCACTTATCCCGATCGACATAAAACTTTCGATAGTATTTTAAGAAGGAGGAAAAACCGTGAATTTACCCCAATTCCCTACCACTGTTATTGGCAGCTGGCCAAGAACGAATGAAGTACAACGAGCAATGCGTGATAAACGTGCCGGAAGAATTGGTGAAGAAGAGTTTGATTCTATTGCAGATAAAGCTGTCTTACAATGCTTAAAATGGCAAGAGGATGCTGGAATTGATATTGTGACAGATGGAGAACAACGGCGGGATAACTATATCTCATTTGTTGCTGAGCATTTAAATAATGTTCGCATGCTAATGGTATCAGAGCTACTAGATTATATTGAAGATAAAGCAAGCTTCGAAGAGATACTTGGAACATTAGATGTACCTGCCTTTTCAATGTCCAATCCAGCGGCAACAGGGAAAATTAGCCGAAAAAAACCACTTGCACTAAATGACTTTTTATTTCTTAAAAAACATACGGATAAAGCAGTGAAAGTTACCCTTCCCGGTCCATACCTCTTAACAAGGTCTATGTGGGTTGAAGGATTATCGAAGGATGCCTATCCGACAAAAGAAGATTTAGCAGTAGATATTATCAGCGTTTTACGAGAAGAGTTGGAAGATTTAATCGCTGCGGGTGTTGAGTTTGTCCAATTTGATGAGCCAGTTTTGACTGAGCTGGTTTTTACTCAGAAAAATGCAAATCGAACTTTTATGTGCGGGGCATTGACTGCAAAGGCTGATGCCGAGGAAGAAATTGTATTTGCCTTGGACTTGATGAATCAAGTTACAGCAGGAATGCAGAGCAGAGGGACAAAAATTGGCGTCCATGTTTGCCGCGGCAATTGGAGCACTCAGGATGAAATCTTGTTAAAAGGTCCTTATTATCCATTGGTTCCCTATTTTTCAAATGTAAATGTTGACCAATTAATCCTTGAATATGCTACTCCACGGGCTGGCGAGATTGACGCTATTAAAGATTTTGGCGGAAAAGAAATAGGATTTGGTATTGTCAATCCACGAACCGAAACGGTAGAAACGGAAGATGAAATCTTAGCAAGGGTACAGGAAGTTAGAAAGTTCATATCAGATGACAAAATCTATTTAAACCCAGATTGTGGATTTGGAACATTTGCGCAAAGGCCCATGAATAGTGATGAAATTGCATTTGAAAAATTAAAAGCGATGTCATCAGCTGCGAAAAAATTACGTGAATCAATCTTAGTCTAAATTCCTATGAAAGAAGGTTCTAGAATGGGACAAATAATGAATGTGAAAGTAGAAGGAAAAGGGACTGGCATGCGGACAGATGCGGTTGCAGGAAAACATACAATCGCAATCGATGAGCCAGAGTCATTTGGAGGTAAGGATTCAGCAATTGATCCATTATCAGCATTTTTAGCATCACTGATTGCCTGTGAAAATGTTATGGCACAATTAATCTCGAATGAAATGAAGTTTGATCTTCAAGGTATTTCTTTTGAGGTGGATGGCAGTTTGGACCTTGCAGGTTTAATGGGAGATTTAAGCGTAAAACCATACTTTCAGAATGTAATTGTGAAAGCATATTTAGAAACCTCTGAGTCAGAAGAACGAATTCTTGAATTACAAAAAGCAGTTGATAAACGCTGCCCTGTTTTTAGGACCTTAAAGGACGCTGGAATTCCAATTGAAAATCATTGGGTAAAAGCAGAGGTAACAGTTTAATACTTTTTAAAGGATCTTATCTTGCGGATAGGATCTTTTTTTTGTAAAGGCTCTTTTCTTAAACTTTGTTGCTTTTAGGCAGAAAAATTATTATTTATGCTGTATTTGCGCAGAAAACAGCGAAAATTCGATAAGAAAAGAGCTTGCAAACTAAATACAAAGGCGAAAAATACCTATTGCCACGTTAAAGTCGGCTTTAAGACTTTAACAACAATCTTTACGAAAACAGACTTTGTGAAAATTATTTGCTATTTTGGTGTTAAACACGCAATATTAATAGGAATAAATATTTGTATGGTTCAAGGAAAGTAGGGATTTTTTTGCCTGATTTTATATCCTTAGGGATTTCGGAATCAACTGTAAATAATTTAAGGGAATTTGGTGTATCAAAACCGACACCAATCCAGGAAAAGGCGATACCACTTGTCATGGCTGGTAAAGATGTTATTGCTCAAGCGCAAACAGGAACAGGGAAGACGTTTGCTTTTATTTTGCCGATACTAGAAAAAATAGATTTGCAAGCTGCACATATACAGGCACTAGTCGTCACTCCAACAAGGGAACTAGCATTACAAATTACCGATGAGTTTAAAAAATTGACGAACGGTATTGATGGAGTCGATGTACTTGCTGTCTATGGAGGGCAAGATGTCGATAAACAGTTAAAGAAACTAAAGAAAAATGTTCAGATTGTTGTAGGAACCCCTGGAAGACTTTTAGATCATATTGGAAGAGGGACCGTTCAGTTATCTAATGTATCCTTTCTTGTTCTGGATGAAGCAGACCAAATGCTCCATATAGGCTTTTTAAAAGAAGTCGAGGACATTATCAGAGAGACTCCTAAAACAAGGCAAACCATGCTATTTTCAGCGACAATGCCAGAAGAAATAAGAGTTTTAGCTAATAAACATATGCGTAAACCAGAATACGTCCAAGTTGAAAAAACGCAAGGTCCTGCAGAAAATGTTAAGTTAATTGCCATGCATACAATCGATCGTGCTAAGCAAGCAACGTTAATTCAATTGGTTGAAACACATAGACCCTACATGGCCTTAATTTTTTGCAGAACCAAACGCAGAGTCTCCAAGTTATATGAGGTCCTTAAATCCCATAAATATTTATGTGATGAACTTCATGGTGATCTATCACAAGCGAAAAGAGAGCAAGTGATGAAACGCTTTAGGGATGGAGATATACAATTGTTGATTGCAACAGATGTTGCTGCGAGAGGTCTTGATGTTGAAGGTGTCACACATGTCTTTAACTATGACATTCCACAAGATTCAGAAAGCTTTGTCCATCGGATTGGGAGAACGGGGAGAGCAGGCACGAAAGGAGTAGCGATCACTTTTTACTCCTCGGATGATCGACCAACACTTGATATGATTGAAAAAGAGCTTAATATTACGATTCAAAAGCAAAATATAGGTAATGATGGATTGAGTGAAGAGAAGAAACCTAGTACAAAACAGACTCCAACAAAGAAGAAAACATTTAATTCGAATAAGAACCGTGGTTTTGCCCGGAAAGCTGATGGGAAAGCTAATGGTAAATCGACAGGTGGAGCAAGAGGTGCGATGAAGGGGAAACGTACGAACACGCGACCTGGCGAAATAGGAAGAACCAAGTCTAGCGAAGGAAAAAATAAAAGGTAAAATAAAAATAACCCTTGCCACCGCAAGGGTTATTTCTTATGGAGACTATCGGGATCGAACCGACGACCTCTTGCATGCCATGCAAGCGCTCTCCCAGCTGAGCTAAGCCCCCCTTATATGGTACAAGAAAAATTATAACTTTCTCATACCGTTCTTGCAAGAGTAATTTTCAATTTCTTTGATAATTGTGAGATTATCCTCCCATGCTTTCTATTTCAACCTTATGGACTCCATCTAATTTTGAAACTGAATCATACACCTCGGTGGTCTTTTCACGGTAATCCACCGCAACTAATATTTGAACGAGATGATCGCCATTATCTAAATCCTTTATACGGATTCGGCGAATAATATACTTTTTCTCCATAATAAATGAAATTGCCTTTTCAATTTGTATTTTATCTCGAATAAATAATTGAAGACTAATTTCTTTTTCGCGTAATTGCTTTGGCCCAATGAACTTCATTACATAAGGTACTAATTCCACACTTATTATCAGCAATGCCACACCAACAAATGCCTCAATAAAAAAACCTGCTCCAACGGCAATTCCAATTCCTGCTGCTCCCCAAATCATTGCGGCTGTTGTTAATCCCGAAATACTATCGTTTCCTCTTCTAAGTATTACACCTGCCCCTAAAAAGCCAATTCCTGAAACGATTTGCGCTGCAAGGCGTAGTGGATCCATTGTAATTTTTACATGATCAGAATCTGGAAACATATAAGCAGATTCTATTGAGACAATTGTTAACAGACAACTAACAACAGATATAACGAGACTTGTTTTGAGTCCTACAGGTTTTCTCTTTAATTCACGTTCAAGTCCAATGATAAGTCCAAGTATTGCTGAAATGCCAAGTTTTATTAATATATCGTAATCAATATTCTCCATCTGGTTCACGTCCATTATAATTTTAGATGATACTATGATACCTATTCATTCTTTAATACGATATCCCTGCAAAGTTTAAAAAAGAAAATGTCTTCTATAATTAAATCCATGAACTAATTTTTCATGCTCCTTATAATGTTTGATTTATCTTTTGAAAGGAGCATATTGTTTATTCTGACACGAACCTTTGTGTCAAACAACAATAAAGTGATACGAATCAAAAAAAACTATAAAATTATATTGCAATCATATTTTTATCGTGTTATATTAATTCTTGTCCTCTTCGAGAGAGTCAAACAACAGAAAAAAAGAATTTGAAAAGCTTGTTGACATCGAGATGCAGGATATGTTAAATTAAAGAGGTCGCTTTTGAGCCCCATAGTGAGACAAGCTCTTCTGCGAATAACAATTGTTCTTTGAAAACTA
>NZ_JBALNQ010000109.1:0-1649 GCF_036961885.1 Neobacillus niacini
AGAAAATAGTATTGATTTATTAAATAAATATTTCTTCACATATTTTAATATTTTTCACTTAAGGGTGGTAATCATGAAGTTAGTCCTTATGCTAGTACTTGTTGCTGCAATGGTAGTTTTATTTTTTTGTGGTTATTATGCAGGAATGTTAAAAGAACGGTACGGAAAAAATCTAGTAATCGTTATACCCATTTGTATTTCCATGTTTATGTTTCACCTTATTTGGGCTTTAACTGAATTAGCAAAATCCGCAAGATGGCAATAAGAAAGAATAACTATAAAAACGCAAGAGATAATCCCATGCGTTTTTATAGTTTTTATTTTTTGTAAAGTAAAAATCTAAAGGCAATCTAAAGAACCTGAATTCAATATGTAAAAAAAGCCGAATCCCCTGATAAAGAAAACGGCTTACTATCGGAAAGAAATTTGGTCATTTCATCCAAATTGTACTTTCCTTCTTTTCTTTGTTTACTAACAATTTAAAAACATCCGGCCTTGAATAATGACCAACAGGATCAAAGTCAAATTGACTATAGGCTATTTGTTTCATATCAAGGTCTGCAATGATGATCTCTTCTTTTCCCCAAACAGGCTTCGCAACATAATCACCAAGCGGTCCAACGATGGCACTTCCACCGTTGCTCATCACATCTGGAGATGAAACAAGGTCATCATAACAAGCTAAATCCTTAGGGTACATATCCTTGGTTACATATTGATTAGAGGACAATACAAAGCATCTACCTTCCATTGCAATATGACGAATGGTCGACTGCCAAGATTCCCTCGCATCTGCAGTAGGTGCAATATACAGCTGGACACCTTGTGCATACATTGCTGCCCTAGCTAAAGGCATATAGTTCTCCCAGCAAATCAGTGCTCCAATTTTCCCGTATGGAGTCTCAAATACCGGTAACGTACTGCCATCACCCTCACCCCAAACGATTCGTTCAGCTGCAGTTGGTTTTAATTTTCGATGTTTTCCTAATAGAGAGCCATCAGGTCCGATAAAAATAACAGAACAGTACAGAGTACCACCACTAAATTCACTATCTCGCTCGATAACGCCCATAACAACATAAACGCCAGCTTCACGTGCGGCTGTCCCTAGTTGTTCTGTTGCTTCACCAGGAACAGGAATTGAGTTTTCCCAATACCTGTACCAATCCTTTCTTCCATCTTCTGTTCGGCTACCAATAATGGTTCCAAAGGATAACCCTCTAGGATAGGCAGGAATAAAAGCTTCCGGAAAAACAACAATTTTAGCACCCTTTTCTCCCGCTTGTTTGATTAAGCTAACTGCTTTTTCTATCGACGCATCGCAATCCATAATAACGGATGCAGCTTGAATTACCGCTACCCTGACATTCTGATTTGTATACACCTGGATCTCCTCCAATTAAATTTCAGGAAAAATTTATAAATAAAGGTTCATCATTCATTTATACTTGTAATTTTGGCAAGCATTAATAAAATATTAAATGAATGACACTCTAATCACAAAACATTTTTTTTAATTATTTTACTATTCATGTTGTTACAATAATAAAATCTACTTTTCATAATAAATGATTTATAAATTTTATTACCATCCAATTGAACACTTTTTTAACCATCCATATTTACTTCAAAATAAAAAGAACCACGAT
>NZ_JBALNQ010000110.1:0-1000 GCF_036961885.1 Neobacillus niacini
TTAGTTTTCAAAGAACAATATGTCGTCTCTTTAGCGACTTTAATATCTTAACAAATGATTCATATCATTGTCAACATATTTTTTAAAATAATTGGTGGAGCCTAGCGGGATCGAACCGCTGACCTCCTGCGTGCAAAGCAGGCGCTCTCCCAGCTGAGCTAAGGCCCCATTTGAAATTAACGAATGAAAGAATGGTCGGGAAGACAGGATTCGAACCTGCGACCCCTTGGTCCCAAACCAAGTGCTCTACCAAGCTGAGCTACTTCCCGATAAAATATGGCGCGCCCGGAAGAAGTCGAATCCACAACCTTCTGATCCGTAGTCAGACGCTCTATCCAATTGAGCTACGGGCGCAATATATAAATCTACTTTATATTTTTTAAAAATGGTGCCGAGGACCGGAATCGAACCGGTACGGTAGTCACCTACCGCAGGATTTTAAGTCCTGTGCGTCTGCCAGTTCCGCCACCCCGGCAACATTGGAGCGGAAGACGGGATTCGAACCCGCGACCCCCACCTTGGCAAGGTGGTGTTCTACCACTGAACTACTTCCGCGTTATAATATTTAAAGCATAAGTGCGGGTGAAGGGAGTCGAACCCCCACGCCTTGCGGCGCCAGATCCTAAGTCTGGTGCGTCTGCCAATTCCGCCACACCCGCATATTAAAAGTTATTTTGCGTTGCAAAAAACTTTGGTGAGCCATGAAGGATTCGAACCTTCGACCCTCTGATTAAAAGTCAGATGCTCTACCAACTGAGCTAATGGCTCAAACCTAAAATAGCTTCCTAAAAATATTTACCCAAAAAAATGGTGCCGGCGAGAGGACTTGAACCCCCAACCTACTGATTACAAGTCAGTTGCTCTACCAATTGAGCTACCCCGGCATAAAACGAAAAAATATGGTGGAGGATGACGGGATCGAACCGCCGACCCTCTGCTTGTAAGGCAGATGCTCTCCCAGCTGAGCTAATCCTCCATATGATACAGCCTGGCAACGTCC
>NZ_JBALNQ010000013.1:0-8260 GCF_036961885.1 Neobacillus niacini
TTTGTTTAGTTTTCAAAGATCAAGGTTAACTCCATCGCCCATAAGCGACTTTATTAATATATCATTTGTTGCAATTCATGTCAACGTTAATTTGTTATTATTTAATATAATATCAAACTGTCTTTGCCGACTCAAATGAGTATACCAGCATTAACAACATCTAGCAAGAGGAAATTAGCAATTTGATAAATTTAATTAATAGGCTGTGTTAAACTTGGCTGTTGATTTGCGCTTCAGGCGCTACGCTTTCCGCGGGCTCTCCCATGAGCCTCACTACAGCTTCGCACCTGCGGGGTCTCACTCAGCTCGTTCATCCCGCTGGAGTCGAGCGCCTTTCGCTTCAATCAACGAGTTTTAAAATCAACAGCATTGCATTCATTAACACAGCCAATTAAAAGAAGGAACACCCAATTAGGTGTTCCTTCTTTTAATAGTAATTATTCTTCAGTGTTAGTATCTGAACTCTCATCTTCTGAAGTTATCTCATTTTCAACTTCCGTATCTTCGACTTCTACTTCTGATCCATCTAGTACGATTGATTCCTCCGTATCATCAGAAACGGTTTCTTCTTCCGAAACCTCTTCTTTTTCTACTTTCGCAACAGTCGCAACATAATGATGGTCATCACCTTTTATACTAATAAGCTTTACACCTTGAGTGTTACGTCCCATTGTAGAAATGGTAGCCACATCGATACGGATAAGGACTCCTCCAGTGGTAATTAACATTAAGTCTTCTTCACCTGTTACAGCTCTAACAGATACTAAATCGCCATTCTTCTCGGTAACATGGCACGTTTTAATACCTTTACCGCCTCTTCCTTGAATACGGTATTCTTCTGCTTTTGTTCGCTTACCGTATCCTTTCTTAGTGACAATTAGAACACTGCTATTTTCCTCAAGTACTTCCATACCGACTACTTCATCATCACTATCTAAGGTAATCCCTTTAACTCCAGTAGCTGTTCTTCCCATAGAACGAACATCTGTCTCAGGGAAACGGATTAGCATACCCTTTTTCGTACCAATGATCATATGCTTCGATCCATCTGTTAGGCGAACTGAAATCAGTTCATCACCTTCACGGAGATTTAGCGCTATTAAACCATTATTTCGAATATGTGCAAATGATGTTAATGGAGAACGTTTAGAAATACCCTCTTTTGTCGTAAAGAATAAGTACCAGTCATCAACAAATTCCTCAATTGGAATAATGGCATTCACCCATTCTCCCTTTTCAACTCCAAGAAGGTTAATGATTGGCAAACCTTTAGCTGTACGGCTATATTCAGGAATTTCATACCCCTTTGAACGGTAAACCTTGCCTTTATTTGTAAAGAAAAGAATCGTATCATGCGTTGAAGTTGTAATTAAATGTTCGACAAAGTCATCCTCGTTCGTGCCCATGCCTTGGATACCGCGACCGCCTCTTTTTTGAGCACGATAGGTTGAAACTGGGAGTCGTTTAATATAGCCATTATGTGTTAACGTAATAACGATATTCTCACGTGGAATGAGATCTTCATCCTCAATATTTTCGATTCCGCCTGTTTGGATTTCCGTACGGCGCTTATCGTTAAATCTTTCTTTAATTTCCGTTAATTCTTCACGGATAATTTCTAAAACTTTTTCCTCATCTGCTAAAATTGCCTTTAATTCAGCAATTAGATTTACTAAATTTTGATATTCTTCTTCAATTTTCTCCCTTTCCAAACCAGTCAAACGCTGTAAGCGCATATCTAGGATAGCTTGTGCTTGTTTTTCAGAAAGGTTAAATTGTGTCATTAAGCCTTCGCGGGCAATATCTGTTGTCTGCGAGCCTCGAATTAAGCTGATGACTGCATCAAGATTATCCAAAGCAATTCTTAAACCATCCAGAATATGAGCACGTGCTTCTGCTTTCCGTAATTCAAACTCTGTTCTTCTGCGAATAACTACAATTTGGTGGTCTAAATAATAGACTAAACATTGTTTAAGATTTAACACCTTTGGATGCCCATTTACTAGAGCTAATGTATTGATTCCAAAGCTAGTTTGTAGAGAAGTTTGTTTATATAAGTTATTTAAGAGGACATTCGCATTCGCGTCTTTACGAACTTCAATAACAATCCGCATCCCTTTACGATCGGATTCATCTCTTAAATCGGTAATGCCTTCTATCTTTTTATCACGATGCAATTCTGCAATTCTTTCAACTAACTTTGCTTTATTTACTTGGTATGGAAGCTCATTAACAATGATAACTTCTTTACCATTTGATTTTGTTTCAATTTCTACCTTTCCGCGAATCGTTATGGATCCTCTGCCTGTTTCATAGGCCTTACGAATACCGCTTCGGCCCATAATGATTCCACCGGTTGGGAAATCTGGTCCTGGAATGATTTCCATTAATTCTTGAATCGTTATGTCTGGATCATGGGTAATGGCCAATACGCCATCAATAACCTCACCAAGCTGATGTGGTGGGATATTCGTAGCCATACCAACTGCAATCCCAGAAGAACCATTCACTAAAAGGTTTGGGAACCTTGCTGGTAAAACAGATGGCTCTCTTTCCTCGCCATCGTAGTTATCTTGAAAATTGATCGTATCTTTGTTTAAATCTCTTAATAATTCCATTGAGATTTTCGACATTCTCGATTCTGTATAACGCATAGCGGCTGCTGAGTCACCGTCTACAGAACCAAAGTTCCCATGACCGTCTACCAGCATATATCGATAGTTAAAATCCTGTGCCATACGTACCATCGTTTCATATACGGCTGAATCACCATGAGGATGATATTTACCGATTACATCCCCAACGATACGAGCTGATTTTTTATAAGGTTTATCAGCATGGATTCCAAGATCATGCATAGCATATAAAATACGGCGGTGAACTGGTTTTAACCCATCTCGAACATCTGGAAGGGCACGAGAAACAATAACACTCATAGCATAGTCAAGAAATGAAGTCTTCATTTCTTGACTGATATTAATATCTTTTATTTGAGAATTTGGTGTTTCTGCCATTTTAAGTACCTCCTATTTAGGTGACGATCTGCCTTTAATAGTTACCCTAACGATCTAGATAAACGAAAAAAGGAGGATAGTGGTCACCCCTCTATCCCTTTACTATATAGGCTTTTCTTTATATATCTAAATTTTTTACATATTGAGCGTTTGCTTCAATGAAATTACGACGTGGCTCTACTTTGTCACCCATTAACATTTCAAATGTTTCATCCGCTTCAATTGCGTCTTCAAGACTAACCTGTAGCATCGTTCTAGTAGAAGGGTCCATGGTCGTTTCCCATAATTGCTCAGGATTCATTTCACCTAACCCCTTATAACGTTGGATATTAGGTTTTGGTTGACTTGGCAGCTCTGCAAATATTTGCTCTAGCTCTTTGTCATCATAAGCATAACGAATTTTTTTACCTTGCTGCACCTTATATAAAGGTGGCTGCGCAATATAAACGTAGCCAGCTTCTAAAATTTTTCGGATATACCGGTAAAAGAATGTCAAAAGAAGTGTTCGAATATGAGCACCATCAACATCCGCATCCGTCATAATCACTACTTTATGGTACCTAGCTTTAGCAATATCAAAATCTTCTCCAATACCTGTTCCAATGGCCGTTATCATCGAGCGAACCTCATTATTTGAGAGAATCCGATCTAGACGTGCCTTCTCAACATTAAGGATTTTTCCTCGTAATGGAAGAATAGCTTGGAAATGACGGTCACGACCTTGTTTGGCTGAACCCCCCGCTGAATCTCCCTCAACGATGTACAATTCACTAATAGAAGGATCCTTTGAAGAGCAATCTGCTAATTTCCCAGGTAAACTAGAAACTTCTAATGCACTTTTACGTCGCGTTAGCTCTCTTGCCTTCTTTGCAGCCATCCTTGCCCGTGCAGCCATTAGTCCTTTATCAACAACTTTTCTTGCCACTGACGGATTTTCCAATAAAAATTTATCAAAATGACTAGAAAATAATGAGTCAGTAATCGTCCTAACTTCTGAATTTCCAAGCTTTGTTTTGGTTTGGCCCTCAAATTGAGGATCAGGATGTTTAATTGAGACAATGGCTGTTAAACCTTCTCTTACGTCCTCACCAGTAAGATTGGTTTCACTTTCTTTAATCAAACCATTTTTCCTAGCGTAATCGTTGATTACTCGAGTTAATCCAGTTTTAAAACCGGATTCATGAGTCCCGCCTTCATACGTGTGGATGTTGTTGGCGAAGGAGTAAATACTTTCCGTATATCCCTCGTTGTATTGTAGAGCAACTTCAACACTAATGCCATCGCGTTCACCCTCAAGAAAGATGGGTTCGTCATGAACGACTTCTTTTGTGCGGTTTAAATGCTCGACATACGATTTGATTCCGCCTTCGTAGTAATACTCATTCTTTTTATTTTCAACACGCTTATCTTCAATTGTGATTTTGATTCCACGATTTAAGAAGGCAAGTTCTCGCAGACGAGTTGCCAAAATATCAAACTCGTACTCCAATGTCTCAGTAAAAATTTCATTATCAGGTTTAAAATGAGTAATTGTACCCGTTATGTCGGTAGTACCAATTACCTCTAATTCATTAACTACCGCTCCACGTTCAAACTTAATAAAATAAATATTACCATCACGGTGTACATAAACTTCCAGATTAGTGGAGAGGGCATTAACAACTGATGCACCTACACCATGAAGACCACCCGAAACCTTATATCCTCCGCCGCCAAATTTACCCCCAGCGTGAAGCACTGTCATAATTACCTCAACTGCGGGTCTTCCCATTTTTTCTTGAATTCCAACGGGAATACCACGACCGTTATCCTTAACAGTGATACTGTTATCTTCTTCAATAATGACATTAATTTCGTCACAATAGCCTGCCAAAGCTTCATCAATACTATTATCCACAATTTCCCAAACGAGATGATGTAGACCTTTTCCACTTGTTGAACCAATATACATACCCGGTCTTTTTCTAACAGCTTCAAGACCTTCAAGAACTTGTATTTGTTCTGCACCGTATTCTTCTTGTTCTTGGACTTCTTTTTGTTCCAGTGTCAATATAGTTCACCCACACTTTCATTTTAAAAAAATATTCTAGTAACCAGAAATATAAAAAGTATTATATTCTCTAATCTTGCATTTCCTTTTGATTTGAACGTTTTTTTAATGTTCCAGAAGAAATTGGGGATAAATAAACCTTGTCATATGTAATTACGACTGATTTAAAGGGGTTTTTTGAAAGGTTAACGAGCTTTTCCTTATGCTGTTTTAAGAACTCCTCAACTAAATTCGAAGAGTTTACGCACCCTTTATCAAGAATAGCGATGATGTCCTTCGCCCTGATATTTAAATCTTCCCCGACATGTATATACACACTTCCACCTCAATTAACTTTATTGATAAAACCAGATTCTACTTCAAAAGTTGATGCCTCTTTTAAGGTTTGATGATGGATGCCGTCTACACTGGTAGTAGTAACAAATGTTTGAACTTTCCCTTGAATCGTATTAAGCAAATGTGACTGACGATAATCATCTAATTCGGACAATACATCGTCAAGAAGTAAGATCGGATATTCTCGAATCTCTGAATGAATTAATTCAATTTCGGCAAGCTTAACAGAAAGTGCAGTTGTCCTTTGTTGACCCTGTGACCCAAAGGTGGAGACATCTCTGTCATTTACAAAAAACACCAAATCATCACGATGGGGACCAAATAGGGTTGTTCCACGTTCTATTTCCCTCACTCTAACTTTACTGAATTTTTCCTCAAAACACACTTTCATTTTCGACAAATCTTGGTCTTCTAATACATCGACAGATGGTTTATAGACAATTTCCAAGGTTTCCAACCCTCTAGAAATCCCATTATGAATAGGCTTTGCCCAATTTTCAAGCAAATTAAGGAACTCAAATCTTTTCGAAATAATCTTTACAGCCATATCAATAAACTGTTCCGTAAGAATTTCGAGCATAGTTATGTCAGTCTGTTTTTTTATTTGCAGCATTTTTAAAAAATGGTTCCGCTGTTGAAGTATTTTTTGATACTGACTCATATCATGTAGATAAATGGGTGAAACCTGCCCAATTTCCATATCAATAAACCGGCGTCTAATTTGTGGGCTCCCTTTTACCAAATTAAGATCTTCTGGTGCAAACATGACCACATTCATGTTTCCGACATATTGACTTAATTTTCGCTGTTCCATATGATTGCATTTCGCTTTTTTTCCCTTTTTAGAAATAATTAATTCCAAAGGCAAGGAGCTATATTGCTTTTGAACCCTGCCTTCTATTTTAGCATACTCCTGGTCCCAACGAATAAGTTCTTTATCATTGGAGGTTCGATGAGATTTTGCCATCGCTAAAACATAGATGGATTCCATTACATTTGTTTTCCCCTGAGCATTTTCCCCGAGGATAACATTCACTTTATTTTCAAATTCAACCGATAGATTCTCATAATTCCGATAGTTTCTTAGTGCTAATTGTTCAATATACATAATTAATCGGTAATCAAAAACTCACCAAACCCAGGAATTTGAATTCTATCCCCAGTTCGAAGCTTTCTTCCTCTTCTTTGGTCTTGTTCACCATTAATAAAAATATCGTTTTCACTCAAAAACCATTTGGCCATACCACCAGATTGGATGACGTCAGCCAATTTAAGAAATTGTCCCAACGTAATAAACTCAGTATTCAGCTTAATTTTTTCAGGCAATGTTTATCACTCATTTCTAAAATGGACTCAATACTTTATTTTACTAAAAAATTAAAAATAAAGAAAGTCACCAAAATCATGGTGACTATTTTTGTTCTAATAGGTCCTAACAGGCAATATCAACTGCAAGGTGGTTTCATCATTCAATGGTTTAATAACGAAGGGACGCATGGCACCCGTAAAGCTTACTTTTATGTCAGTACCCTCAAGAGCCTTTAGGGCATCCATCATATATTTAGCACTAAAAGAAATCTTTAATTCTTCCCCATCTATCGATTGACCTTGAATTTCCTCGACTACTTTACCAACCTCTGGAGTGTTAGAAGAAATTTCAATAACTCCGCCATCTATCGTTGAGAGTTTTACTACATTGTTTCTTCCTTCACGTGCTAGTAAGGAGGCACGGTCGATCGCATGTAGAAAATCCTTTGTATTCACAATGATTTCTGTTTTACTTTCATTCGGAATAAGTCTAGAAGTATCAGGATAATTCCCTTCCAGTAGTCTAGAGAAGAATAGCAGATGTTTCGCTTTAAACAATATTTGATTTTCGGTAATAACAATATCAATTAATTCATTTGAATCATCAATGATTTTACTTAACTCATTTAAACTTTTGCCTGGGATAACAACATTGTAGCTTTCGTTATTTTCCGTTTCAATTTTCGCTTTCCTTAGTGCTAGCCGGTGACTATCTGTTGCAATACAGTTTAATTCACCATTTTCAATCCTCCAGTTTACACCTGTCAAGATGGGGCGTGTTTCTGAAGTGGAAACTGCGAAAAAAGTTTGGCGGATCATGGTCTTTAAGAGATCCGTCGCAATGTGAAATGTATTATTTTCCTCTAATTGTGGCAGGTGAGGGTATTCCTCTGCATCAAGTCCATTTAAGTTAAATTCCGATTTCCCTGAGCGGATGACAGTTTGTAATGATCCTAGTACTTCCATTTCAACACTATCAGTCGGCAGTTTTTTAACAATCTCGCTGAAGAATTTTGCTTGAAGGACAATTGAACCACTTTGTTTAATCTCAACAAGTTCGTCTCCAGCTTCTTCTTTGGGAATAAAGGATTCGATCGAAATATCTGAATCACTTCCTGTTAAGGTGACTCCTTCGCTGCTAGCTGTAATTTTAATTCCTGTCAGTATCGGAATTGTTGTTCTTGATGTAACAGCCTTCATTACATCTTGAACACTTTGAACGAGGCGGTCCCGTTGGATGATAAATCTCATTTCATAATCCTCCCTGCAATTTTTATTCTATTCACGCATAAATGAAATTTCCTAAGCATATAATAATAAGTTTTTTAAAGAAAAAATAGAAGAAGTACTAGTAGGGCCTGTTAATATGTGGATAACTTGTTTTTTATCATAGAAACACAGCTTGTCCACATGTGGATAGACTGTGTACAAACTAACCAAGGTTATTCACAGTTTCCCTAAGGCTCTTTTTTAAACTTTGTTGCTTTTAATAACAAAAATTAATGTTAATCTGTTTTTTTGTTATTAAAAGCGAAAATTTAAGAAGAAAAGA
>NZ_JBALNQ010000013.1:8322-12709 GCF_036961885.1 Neobacillus niacini
TTAAGATTTTAACAACAATCGTTATGCAAACATCCCTTCCTAAACTTTTAACATCTCATTTATTTCTTTTATTTGTCTTTGCAGCTGAAGATCAGTTTGCAAGAGCTTAGAAATTTTTTCGTGAGCATGGATAACGGTAGTGTGATCTCGCCCACCAAACTCTTCTCCGATTTTTGGTAATGAATAATCCGTTAGTTCCCGTGATAAGTACATGGCAATCTGTCTAGGGAAAGCTACAGATTTAGTGCGCTTCTTAGCTTTGAAGTCTTCTAGCTTCAAACTATAATGTTCACCAACGGTCTTTTGGATTTCAAGTATAGTGATGACTTTTGGTTTTGAACTTGGAATGATGTCCTTTAACGCCTCTGATGCAAGATCTGCGTTAATATCTTTATTGATTAAAGAAGAATAGGCAACAACACGGATTAATGCTCCTTCAAGTTCTCGGATATTGGTATCGATTTGGTTTGCAATATAAAGCATCACTTCATTTGGTATATCCAAGCCCTCAGCCTTAGCCTTTTTCCGAAGAATAGCAATTCTAGTTTCTAAATCTGGAGGAGTAATATCCGTAATTAATCCCCATTCAAAACGTGAACGCAATCGGTCTTCGAGGGTCGGGATTTCCCTTGGCGGCCGGTCACTTGAGATAACAATTTGTTTGCTTTCTTCATGAAGAGTATTAAAAGTATGGAAAAATTCCTCTTGGGTTGATTCTTTTCCTGCTAAAAATTGAATATCATCAATTAGAAGCACATCCACATTTCGATATTTATTGCGGAATTCTACAGCTTTATTGTCACGAATCGAATTAATAAACTCATTCGTGAATTTTTCTGAAGATAGATATACAACCTTGGCGTTGGGCTTATGTTCTAAAACATAATGACCAATTGCATGCATCAAGTGTGTTTTACCTAACCCAACGCCCCCATATATAAATAAGGGATTGTAGGCTTTTGCGGGTGCTTCAGCAACAGCTAGTGAGGCTGCGTGAGCAAACCGATTCCCTGAACCAATTACAAACGTATCAAACAGGTACTTTGGATTTAAAATATTTGCAGGAAAATCATGTTGATCGTCATCTTTTTTGGCCTTTTTAGCTGGTAATAGTAAATCAGGGTCTTCTTCTTTTTGATTTTGCGGAATGATGAACTTTACTGTCAGCTCTTCTCCAGTGATTTCATAAAGAATACCAGAAATTAACTGGGAGTAGCGCTCCTCGAGCCAATCACGTGCGAATTCATTAGGAGCCGTAATCACAAGTAGATTTCCTTGAAGGGAATGGGCCTTTGTGGACTTCAGCCAGGTGTCAAAGCTAGGCTTGCTAATCTTTTTCTCGATATTGGCTAGAGCAGCATTCCAAAGATCCGCAATATTCTCCAACGGTTGTCCCTCCTTATTTCTTTTTTATCTATCTATTTCTAAAGTGCACTTGCAGATTTTTTTTCGTCTAAACTCCATATATAAAGATATTTTTTCACAAAGAGTGGTGAAGTATCCTTTAACCATCCTCATATCAAAATGGATAAAAGTTCCGTGATAAAACAATGTTATACAAGCTGTACAACTACTAATTTATAAATATACGAAACAATGATTGTGGAAAAACATAATATAGGAAATAAAGTGGAGTTTCGACAATATCCACCGCTTGTGGACAAGTTTCTGCAGTATGCAAGGATAACTTGTCCACACCTTATCCACAAATTGTGGATAATTTATTTTGAAGACGAAGTTATTCAGAGTGAAAACACAAATATAATACCAAATAAAGGGCATGTGTGCAATGCCTTTTATTGGTTTATCCACAACCGTAACAATATGTGATTAAAACTTGTCCACAAGTAGTGCCTCCTGTGCAAAAACTGTCAATATCTTGTGAAAAAGTAAATAAAAAGTCGAAAAAAATATCCACAGGTAAATTTTATAGCAACTCAACTAAGAAAGAAAAATCTTGTTAGAGTAAAAAAGTCTTGGTGCAAAAAAGTGGGGACATGGGAACAATATCTTATGGGTGGTTGACAATATGGAGGTGCGTCTTTATAATTAGTTAGACTGTCTTTAACAGCTATTCCTCAGGGAGGTGTCTTATAATGAAAAGAACATATCAACCAAATAAACGTAAACATAGTAAAGTTCACGGTTTCCGCAGTCGTATGAGCTCAGCTAACGGACGTAAAGTTCTAGCACGCCGTCGTCTTAAAGGAAGAAAAGTATTATCAGCTTAGGCCACTGAAACATCAGTGGTCTTTTTTCTAATAGAGGCTGTTTTCTGTTTAGAAAACAGCTCTAATAAAGGATCTTTCAGAGTGGAAAAGTTTTTGTGCAGATGGAAGGTGTTTTTCTATGAAGAAAGAATTGCGTGTCAAAAAGAATAAGGAATTTCAAGAGGCATTTCAAAAGGGACAATCCTTTGCAAATAGGCAATTCGTTATTTATAGTCTAAAGAAAGAAAATCAGGACTATTTTCGAATTGGTCTTTCTGTGAGCAAGAAGTTAGGAAATGCTGTAACTAGAAACCAAATTAAAAGATACATAAGACAAGCTATTTTTGAACTATCGGATCAAATTGTTCCAGGGAATGATTATGTCATTATTGCTAGAAAACCTGCAGCTGACATGGACTTTTTTGAAGTAAAAAAAAGCTTAACCCATGTATTAAAGGTTGGAAAGGTTTTCAGAAGGGGCAATTTTTAAAAATAATGTTGTATTCGGTATAAATTTAAGAAGCAAATTATTGTAAATGATGGTAAAATACCTATGAAATATACTCAAGGTTTATATTGATAAAAAAGGTATTCATTCTTATATAGTATATATATTGTTCAAGGAGGAAACTTCGGTTGAAAAAACGAATATTACTTTTGCTTGGTATCGTTTCAGTCTTTTTGTTTTTAACAGGATGTACCGAAATAAACAAGCCAATTAGTGCAGAAAGTACAGGATTTTGGAATGAGTATATCGTTTACCCGCTTTCTTGGGTGATTGTAAAAGGTGCAGAAATCCTAGGTGGGAGCTTTGGTTTTTCCTTGATTGTCGTTACAATCTTAATTCGGTTAGCCATACTACCATTAATGATAAAGCAAACAAGAAGCTCAAAAGCGATGCAGGCCTTACAGCCAGAGATGAAGGCACTTCGAGAAAAATATAGTTCAAAAGATCAAAAAACACAGCAAAAATTGCAGCAGGAAACGATGGCTCTTTTCCAAAAACATGGTGTGAACCCAATGGCCGGTTGTTTTCCATTAATCGTGCAAATGCCAATATTAATTGGTTTTTATCATGCGATTTCAAGAACAAGGGAAATCGCTGATCATAGCTTTCTCTGGTTTGACCTTGGAGATAAAGATCCATTCTATATTTTGCCGATTATTGCGGGTATCACCACATTTATTCAGCAAAAACTGATGATGGCTGGTCAAGAGCATAATCCACAAATGGCGATGATGCTTTGGATGATGCCGATTATGATTGTCATTTTTGCTTTCAATTTCCCAGCAGCCCTTTCCTTGTATTGGGTAGTAGGAAACCTGTTTATGATCATACAAACTTATTTCATTAAAGGGCCGGACCTAAGAAAAGTGCAAGAATCCGGTAAAGCGGGAGGAGCAAAAAAGTGAAACAAGTAACTGCTACAGGACAAACTGTCGAAGAAGCAGTGGAATCAGCTTTAGCTCAATTAAACACAACAAAAGACCGCACAGATGTAACCATTATTGATGAAGGTAAAAGGGGCTTCTTTGGAATTTTTGGTGCTCGCCCAGCTGTCGTTAAGGTTACGATTATCATTGATCCAATTGATGAGGCTAAGAAATTCCTGCTTCAGGTTAGTGAACAAATGGGAGTTCCAGTTAGTATTGAAATTAAACGTGATGGTAAACAAGTTCATTTCGTTCTGACAGGAGAAAAGATTGCTCTTTTGATTGGAAAAAGAGGACAAACTTTAAATTCACTGCAATATTTGACGCAGTTAGTGATCAATCGTTTTTCAAATCATTATTTAACTGTTATTTTAGACGCAGAGGACTACCGAAATCGTAGAAACGATACGCTAATTCAATTAGCACATCGTCTTGCCTTAAAGGCTTTAAAGACTGGCAAGGATGTAGCATTGGAACCAATGCCTTCATATGAGCGTAAGGTCATTCACACAGCTTTATCCGATAATAAACGAGTAAAAACATATTCAGATGGTTCAGATCCATATCGACATATTGTGATTTCACCAGCAAAATAAAAAATAGTTAAAAGACATCTTTTCCGAGGATGTCTTTTTTTGTCTTGGCTGTGTTAATGGAATACAAGTTGATTTTAGAACTCGTTGATTGGAGCGAAAGGCGCTCGACTCCTCGAAAATGCTATCGCATTTTCTTCGTGCGTGGGC
>NZ_JBALNQ010000013.1:12794-18388 GCF_036961885.1 Neobacillus niacini
CTGTAGCGCAAATCAACAGTCAAGTTTAACACAGCCCTTATCTTATAAAATTATTTATAACAATAATTTGAAAACTTATGTTTTATTGTTATTCACATGTGGATAAGTTAAAATAATACGTGAACATTATTCGCCTGTGGATAATTAGTAACATTGTTTCTGGTTTTTCAGACACGTATAGATGTGGTATTCTACTAATTTGGAGTAAAATTATTTGTTTTTCAGGGCTTCGTACCTAAAGAATGTTTTTTAAATAGATAAAAGAGTGGTGAGAGTAATGGAATTTGATACGATAGCTGCCATATCGACACCGATGGGTGAGGGAGCCATTGCAATTGTACGATTGAGTGGCGATGATTCCATTAAAATCGCGGATCAAATTTTTCGAAGCATCGGCGGTAAAAGGTTAACAGAGGTACCTTCACATACGATCCATTATGGACATTTGATTGATCCTAAGAAGGAACAAGTGGTCGAAGAAGTAATGATTTCGGTCATGAAGGGACCAAAGACTTTTACAAAAGAGGATGTTGTTGAAATAAATTGTCACGGTGGAATTGTTTCTGTTAATCGGGTATTGCAGCATGTGTTAGCCTATGGAGCAAGACTAGCTGAACCGGGGGAATTCACAAAACGGGCGTTTTTAAATGGACGGATTGATTTATCACAAGCAGAAGCAGTAATGGATTTAATTAGAGCAAAAACAGACCGAGCGATGAATGTGGCCCTAGGACAAATGGAAGGTCGATTATCTAACTTAATTAGAAGACTTCGCCAGGAAATGCTAGAGATACTCGCACATGTTGAGGTAAATATAGATTATCCAGAATATGATGATGTTGAAGAGATGACTCATAAAATGTTATTGGAAAAAGCCTCTTATGTCCGAGATGAGTTACAGAAACTGCTACAAACATCGCAGCAAGGGAAAATTTTGCGTGAAGGTCTGTCAACAGTTATTGTCGGACGTCCAAATGTCGGAAAATCTTCGTTATTAAATAGTCTTGTCCAAGAAAATAAAGCGATTGTCACGGATATTCCTGGGACAACCCGTGATGTCATTGAGGAATATGTCAATGTTCGCGGCGTGCCGCTAAGACTGCTAGATACTGCGGGTATAAGAGAGACGGAAGATATTGTTGAACGCATTGGGGTAGAAAGGTCTCGACAAGTTTTAAAAGAAGCAGATTTAATCTTGTTAGTGTTAAATTATGCTGAGCAATTTTCACAAGAGGACGAAAACCTTTTTGAAGCTGTTAAAGGAATGGATGTTATTGTTATTGTCAATAAGACAGACCTCACGCAGCAAATTGATATGGAACGCGTAAAGGAATTGGCCGCGAGGCATAAAATTGTCACAACCTCATTATTAGAGGATCGTGGTATTGATGAGTTAGAGGAAGCAATTTCCTCCTTATTCTTTGCAGGGTCAATTGATGCTGGCGATATGACCTATTTATCGAACAGTCGTCACATTGCTTTGATCGGACAAAGTTTGCATACGATAGAAGAAGCGATTAGTGGAGTTGAAATGGGAACTCCTATAGATATTGTACAAATAGATATTACTAGAACGTGGGAACTGCTTGGTGAAGTCATTGGTGAAAGTGTTCACGAAAGCCTCATTGACCAGCTATTCTCACAATTTTGTTTAGGAAAATAAGAAAAGCGGAAGCGCCTCGTTCAGCCCCGACAAGCACTAGAGGGCCAAGCGGAGAAGTCGCGCTCTTTGACTTCTTCGCTTGGACCGAAGTGACCTCGAGGGGTTAGGTGCTGCAGCTAGACAATAAGAAAAGTTGGTGAAATGAAATGTCATACGAAGCAGGTAATTTTGACGTTGTGGTCATCGGTGCCGGTCATGCTGGCTGTGAGGCCGGCCTCGCGGCTGCACGAATGGGTGCAAACACATTAATGCTTACGATTAACCTTGATATGGTTGCCTTTATGCCATGCAACCCATCGATTGGCGGGCCCGCAAAAGGGATCGTTGTCCGGGAAATAGACGCCCTTGGTGGAGAAATGGGTAAAAACATTGATAAAACACATATTCAAATGAGAATGTTGAATACGGGGAAGGGCCCTGCAGTTCGCGCATTACGTGCCCAGGCTGATAAAGTTGATTATCAGAGTGAAATGAAAAATACGATTGAGAATACACCCAATTTAACGCTCCTTCAAGGAATGGTAGAACGATTAATCGTTGAAGATGGAATAGTGGTCGGGGTTATTACAAAAACAGGAGCTATTTACCGTGCAAAGACAGTCGTCATTACGACTGGTACGTATCTTCGTGGAGAAATTATCCTCGGAGAATTGAAGTATTCAAGCGGTCCCAACAACCAACAGCCATCCATCCAATTATCTGAGCATTTAGAGGAACTTGGTTTTGAGTTGGTTCGTTTTAAGACAGGAACTCCGCCGCGGGTCAACAGTAATACGATTGATTACAGCAAAACAGAAATTCAGCCCGGTGATGAAGAGCCGAGATCGTTCTCATATGAAACAACAAAGTATATTACTGATCAGCTCCCATGCTGGTTAACATACACAAATGAACAAACACATACATTGATTGACCAAAACCTCCATCGTTCACCGATGTATTCGGGAATGATTAAAGGAACGGGTCCGCGTTACTGTCCGTCGATTGAAGATAAAGTGGTCCGATTTAATGATAAACCGCGCCACCAAATCTTCCTTGAGCCAGAAGGCAGAAAAACACAAGAAGTTTATGTACAAGGATTATCAACCAGTCTTCCGGAAGATGTTCAACAACAACTCATCAAAACCGTTCCAGGATTGGAAAATGCACAAATGATGAGGGCTGGATACGCGATTGAGTACGATGCTATTAATCCGACACAGCTTTGGCCAACACTTGAAACAAAGTTGGTAAAAAACCTCTTTACTGCTGGTCAAATAAATGGGACCTCAGGATACGAAGAAGCGGCTGGTCAAGGTATTATGGCTGGAATTAATGCTGGACGGAGTGCATTAGAAAGAGATCCATTAATTCTTAGCCGTTCAGATGCCTATATAGGTGTGTTAATAGACGATTTAATTACCAAAGGAACAACTGAACCGTACCGATTATTAACTTCAAGAGCAGAATACCGTCTTCTTTTGCGTCATGATAATGCCGACTTAAGATTAACGGATATCGGTCATTCCATTGGACTTATACCAGAGGAGCGTCATCAAAGATTTTTAGCAAAAAAGGCAGCTGTTGAGGCGGAGAAAGAAAGACTTTCAACCGTTAGATTAAAACCTACACCAGAAGTTCAAGACCTAATTAGAAGCATGGGCGGCAGTGAGCTTAAGGATGGAATCCTTGCAGCCGATTTATTAAAACGACCTGAAATGACCTATAACCACATTGAAAGCTTGATTCCTAGTAACGTGGAATTAGATCCAGATATTAAGGAACAAGTCGAAATTCAAATTAAGTATGAAGGATATATTGAAAAATCACTTCAGCAAGTTGAACGCTTAAAGAAAATGGAGAATAAGAAAATTCCTGAAAATATTGATTATGACTCAATATCCGGGCTTGCAAATGAAGCGAAGCAAAATTTAAAACAAATCAAACCATTATCTCTTGCTCAGGCTTCGAGGATCTCTGGTGTAAACCCAGCTGATATTTCGATTCTCCTTATATATTTAGAACAAGGAAGAGTGGCTCGGACGAGTAATCCATAATAAAAGAGGAAGTTTTGCAGATGAACACCGAACAATTTAAAGCTATGCTTCTTGAGAAGGGAATTTCCCTTAGCGATAAGCAGTTAGATCAATTCGATAAATATTTTCATACCTTGGTTGAGTGGAATGAAAAAATGAACCTTACCGCAATTACTGATCAACGTGATGTTTATTTAAAACATTTCTATGATTCCATCTCTGCTGCGTTTTATTTTGATTTCTCGCAGCCACTTCATCTTTGTGATGTCGGGGCAGGTGCGGGATTTCCAAGTATTCCATTAAAAATTGTCTTTCCGCATTTAGAGGTGACCATCGTTGACTCCCTAAATAAGCGAATTTCTTTTTTAAATCATTTAGCCAATGTATTAAAATTGGAAAATGTGCATTTCATTCACGACCGCGCTGAAACTTTCGGCGTTAATCTAGCACACAGAGAATCCTATGACCTCGTCACGGCTAGAGCGGTTGCTAGAATGTCCGTTCTTAGTGAGCTTTGCCTGCCGCTTGTAAAAGTTGGAGGGTACTTTGTCGCAATGAAGGCAGCTCATGCAAATGATGAGCTTGCAGTGGGTAACAAGGCAATTACAACCCTAGGGGGAAAACTAGAGCAAATGTTTACATTCACTTTGCCGATGGAAGAAAGCGAAAGAAATATTCTTGTCATTAAAAAGGAAAAACAAACGCCGAAAAGGTACCCTCGTAAGCCAGGAACACCTGGAAAAATGCCGATTGAATAATTCAAGCAAATGGAAGAATTTATTTGTTTAAATAAAATTAGCAGGAAGAAAACTGTTTGACAGCGAATACGTAAATAGGGAGTTTCGTAAAGGTGGTGTTGGGGATGAAGAATTCGTTTTCACGCTTTTTTGGCCTCGGCGAAAAGGGAGATCAAAAGGTTGAGTTTGAAAAGGAACTTGATAAAGAGCTAGAACTAGAGCTAGATGTTGTAAAAAATGAAGAGATTAAAAGGATTCCGATTGATCGTATTGTTCCAAATCGTTTTCAGCCTCGAACCGTATTTGATGATGAAAAAATAGAGGAATTATCACGAACCATTCATACGCACGGAATCATTCAACCGATTGTCGTTAGACAGTTTGAGGGAAGCTATGAAATAATTGCCGGGGAACGCCGCTTTCGTGCAATGAAGAAGCTTGGCTGGGATGAGGCTCCAGCAATTATAAAAAATTATTCAGACACAGAAACGGCTTCAGTTGCGTTAATTGAAAATTTACAGCGGGAAGAGCTATCGCCGATTGAAGAGGCCATTGCTTATGGAAAGCTGCTCGAGCTCCATAACTTAACGCAAGAAGCTCTTGCTCAACGGCTTGGAAAAGGCCAGTCGACCGTTGCCAATAAGCTCAGGCTTTTAAAGCTGCCACAGCCTATCCAAGATTCCTTGTTAAATAAGGAAATTACTGAGCGGCATGCCCGATCACTTATTCCGCTTAAAGATCCAGTGAAGCAGGTAGCTCTTTTACAAGACATAATTGAAAAAAACTTAAATGTTAAGCAAACAGAGGATCGAGTTGCTCGGCTGCTCGAAGAAAAGAATCAAAAACCACAGCCAAAAAGAAAAGCCTTCAGCAAGGATATGAGAATTGCTGTAAACACCATTCGGCAATCATTAACCATGGTAATAGATAACGGAATTAATCTCGATGCCACTGAAGAAGAATTTGAAGAGTACTATCAATTTACAATAAAAATTCCAAAGAAAAAATAAAATACTTGCAAATAGAGCCAGACTTACTCGTAGTTTGGTTTTTATTTTTGTGTCATAGATTTTTTTTTTGTAAGGTTTTATTAATGGAGACTGATGATTTTAGAACCGGTTGATTGGAGCGAAAGGTGCTCGACTCCTGCGGGATGTACGAGCTGAGTGAGACCCCGCA
>NZ_JBALNQ010000013.1:18397-48436 GCF_036961885.1 Neobacillus niacini
GGCGAGCCCGCGGAAAGCGTAGCACCTGTAGTGCAAATCAACAGCTTGTTTTTTGTAAAAAAATGTAAAATATTATTTTTAATCGTCATGAATATTTTATGAAAAAAAATAACAATGAAACAGTTTCATGATAAAATAACAGAGCATGGAAATTTATTGCTAGTTTTACTTGCTAGACAGCCGAGAAAACTAGTTACAATTACTAGAATTTAAGTATCTTATTAGAAACAAGGTAGGTGACATCGTGGGCAAAACGATTGCAATCGCGAATCAAAAAGGCGGAGTTGGAAAGACAACTACCTCTGTCAATCTAGGCGCCTGCTTAGCATACATTGGGAAAAAGGTTTTATTAGTAGATATTGACCCTCAAGGGAATGCAACAAGCGGAATTGGAATTGAAAAAGCAGATGTAGAACAGTGTATATACGATGTTTTAGTAGATGATGTCGAAGCCAAGGACGTCATTAAACCAACAACAGTAGAAAATTTGTATGCGATTCCTGCAACCATCCAGCTGGCTGGAGCGGAAATTGAGCTTGTTCCTACTATTTCAAGAGAGGTCCGTTTAAAGCGTGCTCTTGAAGAGGTTAAAGATCAATTTGATTATATTATTATTGATTGTCCACCTTCATTAGGATTATTGACGCTCAACTCGTTAACTGCTTCTGATTCTGTATTAATTCCAGTTCAATGTGAGTATTATGCTTTAGAAGGTTTAAGTCAGTTATTAAATACTGTACGTCTTGTACAAAAGCACTTAAATCAAGACTTGAAAATAGAAGGTGTATTACTTACGATGCTTGATGCCAGAACCAATTTAGGTATCCAAGTCATAGAAGAAGTTAAGAAGTATTTTCAAGACAAAGTATATAAAACCATCATTCCAAGAAATGTACGTCTAAGTGAAGCACCGAGCCATGGCGAACCAATTATTACGTATGATTCAAAATCGCGTGGGGCAGAAGTTTATTTAGATTTAGCAAAGGAAGTGGTCTCAAATGGCTAAAGGTCTTGGGAAAAAGGGCATTAATGCATTTTTTACAAATATCGAAGCCGGTAAGGAAGAGACTGTCCAAGAGATTAGTGTGAAAGAATTGCGTCCAAACCCTTACCAACCAAGGAAAACATTCCAACAAGAGGCGATTGATGAATTGAAAGCCTCAATTTTAGAGCATGGCATTCTCCAGCCCCTAGTTGTGCGAAAAAGCATTAAAGGCTATGAAATAGTTGTCGGAGAAAGACGATTCCGAGCAGCTAAGGAAGCAAAACTAGAAACTGTACCGGCTGTTGTTAGAGAGTTAACGGAACAGCAAATGATGGAGTTAGCTGTTTTGGAAAACCTGCAGCGTGAGGACTTGAACCCGATTGAAGAAGGACAGGCATACCAAACGTTAATGGAAAAGTTAAAACTCACCCAAGAAGAGGTAGCAAAGCGTTTAGGGAAAAGCCGCCCTCATATAGCGAACCATATACGGCTCCTTTCTCTTCCCGTTAAGATTCAAGAGTTAATTTCCAATGGGAAGATCTCAATGGGTCATGGCCGAGCTCTTTTGGGTCTCCGTCAAAAGGCTAAGTTGCCAGCTTTAGTGGATAAGATTATTCAAGAATCATTGAATGTCCGCCAATTGGAGAAACTCATTCAGCACGTAAATGAAAATGTTCCACGTGAAACAAAGAAGCCTGAAAAGAAAAAGGATATCTTTATTCAGCAACGTGAAACATCCCTCCGTGAGCGGTTTGGAACGACTGTAAATATCAAGCAAACCAAAAATAAAGGGAAAATTGAAATTGAATTCTTCTCAAAAGAAGATTTAGAACGTATTCTAGAGATGCTTGGTCAAGAAGATTCACTTTAAACCATCAACGGATGGTTTATTTTTTTTGCTGAATAATTATCTTTTCACGGGCAGCAAAACATGATAGTTTAATACTATTATAAATTTCGAGATTCGAAGAATAGGTGAAAAAAATGTTTTTATTAGGAACACTAGTAAATGGATTACTAATTATTATTGGCACGTTAATCGGGAAGCTTTTGAACCGGATTCCGGAAAGCATGAAAACAACAGTTATGTATGCAATAGGCCTATCGGTGATGGTACTCGGTTTACAGATGGGTTTAAAAAGTGATAATTTCCTGATTGTTATTATTAGTTTGGTGTTGGGAGCTGTATTTGGGGAACTAATGCAATTGGATGAGAGACTGAATCAACTTGGACTTTGGCTAGAAAGAAAACTAGGTTCTACTAAACTAGGTTCTACAGGCAAAGGAAGTATTTCCGAAGGCTTTGTTACAGCAACCTTGATCTTTGTGATTGGGGCAATGGCGATCATTGGAGCACTTGATAGTGGGATTCGCGGTGATCATGATGTATTGTATACGAAAGGAATAATCGATGGATTCACATCAATTATTTTAACAACGACTCTTGGAATAGGGGTTATTTTTTCAGCTATTCCTGTACTGCTTTATCAAGGAATTATTGCTTTATTTGCAACCCAAATTGACCGTCTTGTTCCCCAGCTTCTGATGGACCAATTTATTGTGGAAATGACAGCAACTGGTGGGATTATGATTTTTGCTATTGGTTTAAATCTAACTGGATTAGCAAAAATAAAGGTCGCGAACCTACTTCCTGCTATTGTCGTTACTGGGATTATCGTTACGATTCTCTATCAATATCATTTATTTGTTTAAAATATACAATATCTGTAAATAAAATAGAGCAATTAGGACTAAATCCTGATTGCTCTTTAATTGGATTTTTTATGTTCTTGCTGCAGGTCCTGCAGACGTCCCTTTGATTGGAGAATACTTGCTTGATAAATTCCATTTGCAATTGTTTTTGCCATTTTCATCACTAGATTAAGACGGGTATTTTGTAAGACAAAAAACTCCATAAAACCGCTCACGTTAACAATTCCAGTTATATGAATATCACCGACTGCAGGAAGCTCTTTGTTTACACCAGCACCTGGTTTAACGGGTCCATCAGCTACTTGGATAACCCCAATATTCTTCATTCTCCCTAAACATGCATCTATTCCAATTATATAAGGTTCATGATGTTTAAGCATAATTTCTCCCAAACGTTCATCAAGATTAACGGCATGTATGGGTTCATCTAATGTTCCGTAAACATGATAGGAAGGAATATCCTTTTCCTCTAAAAAAGATCCAACAAGTGGACCCAATGAATCTCCAGTGGAGCGGTCGGTTCCAATACATACAAATACGATGGGACGTGTTGATGTGCTGGGCAGAAACTTTAGTAATTCCAGTGCCAGATTTTCAACAGCTTGAAAATCATCATGGATAATTCGCTGTGTATTGGCCCTCCTATCAAAAAAACTAGGTTTCAGATTCATAAGCCCACTCCTCAGGTTGTGATACTTTTTGATTGTGTTAATAGAAACTGTTGATTTAAGAACTTGTTGAATGGAGCGAAAGGGGCTCGACTCCTCGAAAATGCTAACGCATTTTCTTCGTGCGTGGGCAAACTCAAGGAAGTAATTCCAATGTCCTGCGGGATGAACGAGCTGAGTGAGACCCCGCAGGTCGGAAGGACCGAGGAGGCTCACGGGCGAGCCCGCGGAAAGCGTAGCCCCTGTAGCGCAAATCAACAGCCAGGTTTAACACAGCTTTTTAACAGTATACGGAAAATTATGAAAATCTATACATGGTGAATAAAAGATATTCCAAGGTAAATAAAAAGAATAAAATTCAATACTATAAACTACAAAGGAAAATTGATAAAATAAATGTGATTCAGTTGATAGAGAGGAATAGATGGAGCGATGAATTCGATTAATCAAAAATTGATTGATAAATTTCAAAATGAAGATACTTGGCTGGCCATCGGGGAAGGGTTTCTTAAAATTATTGCTATTTTAATAATCGCCAAAATACTTATTAAAATTGGAAGCTTGGCAATCGATAATGTATTTAAAATTAGGACTCGTTCTCCCTTGAAGACTTCAGAACGAAGGGAAGGAACATTATCAAAACTACTCGATAATGTGCTTACATATGTCGTTTATTTTATATCATTCATGATGATTCTTTCTGTCCTAACGATTGATGTAAAAGCGCTGATTGCTGGAGCGGGGGTTGTCGGCCTCGCAGTTGGTTTTGGAGCTCAAAGTCTTGTCAAAGATGTTATCAGTGGTTTCTTTATTATTTTTGAAGATCAGTTTTCTGTTGGCGACCATGTCCGGATTGACCAATTTGAAGGTACGGTTCAAACGATTGGTTTACGGACAACAAAGTTAAAAAGTTGGACAGGCGAAGTCCATATCTTGCCGAATGGGAGTATTATTCAGGTAACCAATTTTTCTTTAAATAATAGCCTTGCAATTATTGATATTTCTGTTGCGTATGAAGAGGATATTGAAAAGACAGAAAAGGTAATAAAGGAGTTACTTGAAAAAATGCCTGACCAATATCAGGAATTAACGAAGACGCCTGAGCTTTTAGGTGTTCAAACCTTAGGACCCTCAGAGGTTGTGTTGCGGATTGTAGCAGAAACATTGCCAATGAAGCATGCAGGTGTTACAAGGAAAATAAAAAGTGACATAAAACAATGTTTAGATGAGCATGGAATCGAAATTCCATATCCACGTATGGTCATGTACTCAAAGAATTCAGGAAATGTTAATGAACCTAGCGTTTAAAGGGAGTGTATTTGATGGAGGAAAAAGAATTCGGGTTAAATGATGTCGTTGAAATGAAAAAGCAGCATCCTTGTGGGACAAATCGGTGGATCATTATCCGGATGGGGATGGACATTCGCATTAAATGTGAAGGCTGCGGACATAGTGTGATGATTCCAAGAAGGGAATTTTCACGAAAAATGAAGAAAATATTGGTCAAGCATGAGCAATAGTTCGTGCTTCTTTTTTTTGCCTATCTGTATTATTCTTATTAGAAAAGTAGAAATTTATTCGCGGAGGTGGAGAATTTGGCTGAAATTCTGAAATCGGCTTGCCCATTAAATTGTTGGGATAGCTGTGGTTTTCATGTAACGGTGGAGAATGACAAAATCATCAAAGTAGAAGGTGACCCGTCTCACCCGATTACCAAGGGGAAAATTTGTGGCAGAGGCAGGATGCTAGAAACTCGGACAAATTCTCCTGAACGGCTTCTCCATCCTTTAAAAAAAGTAAACGGTGAATTTAAACCAATCACATGGAATCAGGCTCTAGATGAAATAGCCTTCAACTTAAAAGAAATTAAAGATCTATACGGTTCCACTGCTGTCCTCCACAGTCATGATTATGCAAACAACGGAGTACTAAAAAATCTCGATCAACGATTTTTTAATGGTTATGGCGGTGTCACAGAAATTTATGGTTCCCTCTGTTGGGGGGCAGGAATTGAGGCACAGAAATGGGATTTTGGCGATGCCTATGGCCATGTACCGGATGATGTTTTGGCAAGTAAAAACATTGTCGTCTGGGGAAGAAATGTCGCACGAACCAATATGCACTTTTACGAAAAGCTCCTTGAAGCTAGAAAAAATGGAGCGAATATCATTGTTATCGATCCGCTTTTTAATGCCACTGCGAAAATAGCAGATAAATATATATCAGTTAAACCAGGAATGGACGGTATATTGGCTGCTGGGATTATGAAGGAAGTTCTTCGTTTAGGGCTCGAGGATCGGGAGTTTATTAAACTGCATACACAGGGTTTTCACGATGTAGAGAAATTAGTTGATAGTCTAACAATAGAGAAGATTAGTGAAATGACAGAGGTGTCTATTGAAAACATTCAAATGTTAGCAAAGGTTTTTGCGGATCGACCAACCTCTACCTATATGGGACTTGGATTACAGCGCTACAAAAATGGTGGAAATACGATCCGTTTAATCGATGCACTTGTAGCGGTTAGTGGTAATATTGGAATCCATGGTGGCGGCGCCAATTATGCCAATCTCCAAGTAGGACAGAGTTTTGATATCGGTAATTTAACCTTAAGCGGAAGTAAGACCAGCCACAGGCAGTTTTCGATTATGAAGCAGGCGGAGGAAGTCCTAGCAGCAGTAAATCCAGAAATAAAGATGATCATCGTCACCTGTGGTAATCCATTGACACAGCTTCCCGATTCCTCGGTCGTCGAAAAGGCATTTTCTTCAATCTCCACACTCGTTGCCGTTGACCAATTCATGACAGATACAGCTCGGTTGGCCGATTATATCCTGCCAACCACCACCTCTTTTGAGGAAGAAGATCTTTATTATTCTTCAATGTATCATCATTATGTCAATTATGGTCCGAAACTTGTTCCAGCTCCAGGAGAAGCAAAATCTGATTTGTGGATATGGACCCAGCTTGCCGAGAGACTTGGTTTTGGTGATGATTTTACGTTTTCAAGAAATCAATGGCTGGAAATGACTCTTCAGTCGTTAGCTGATAAGGGAATAACGTTGGATACCCTTAAGGAAAGAAAAACACTTGAGTTGCCAGTAAAACCGATTCCTTGGAGTGACTTTCAGTTCAAAACTCCATCAGGTAAATTTGAGTTCACGGCTACATACAAGGGTGAGCTGACATTAGCAGTGCCTGATGAATCAAAGTGGAGCAATCCTGAACTGGCTCAAGATTTCCCGTATAACTTATTAACCATTCATCCCTTACGATCAAACCATTCGCAACATTATCATCTCTTTCCGAAAGCTCCGCAGTTAAAGGTAGAGGTGGCTGAAAATATTGCAGCCGACAAACAGCTGAAGGATGGTGATTTGGTGAGAGTTTGGAATAAGCGCGGGGAAGTAAGGGGTTCTCTCTCTATATTGCCAAAAGCACATCCTAACACGATTAACATCGATGAAGGAATTTGGAAACAATTTGGCGGCTCGGTTAATAGCTTAACATCGAGTCGTGAATCTGATAATGGACTTGGTAGTACATTGTACGATTGTCTTGTTAATCTTGAAAAAATAACATAGCTGCCGCTTCATGCGGCAGTTTTTATATTTGTCTAGCTTGTCTTTTTAACAGCTAATGCCTATAATTGTGAGAGGCTTTTTAATAATTCTTGGACGTTATTTTTAAAAGGGCTGTGTTCAAAGGAGACTGTTGTTTTTAAACCTGTTGATTGGAGCGAAAGGCGCTCGACTCCTGCGGGATGTACGAGCAGAGTGAGACCCCGCAGGTGCGAAGCTGCGAGGAGGCTCACGGCGAGCCCGCGGAAAGCGTAGCGCCTGTAGCGTAAATCAACAGCCCAGTTTAACACAGACTTACAAATAGATATTCTTTTTGAGGAGTGAACGTAAATGGCTTTAACAGCAGGTATTGTAGGACTTCCGAATGTGGGCAAGTCTACATTATTTAACGCAATCACACAGGCTGGTGCCGAATCAGCTAACTACCCGTTCTGTACGATTGATCCGAACGTAGGAATCGTAGAGGTTCCAGATGAACGCCTAAATAAATTAACTGAGCTTGTTCAACCAAAGAAGACGGTTCCTACTGCATTTGAATTTACCGATATTGCAGGAATTGTAAAGGGTGCAAGTAAGGGCGAAGGACTTGGAAACAAATTTCTCTCCCACATCCGTCAAGTTGACGCGATTTGCCAGGTTGTCCGCTGCTTTGCGGACGATAATATTACTCACGTAGCGGGTAAAGTCGATCCGATTTCCGATATCGAAGTGATAAACTTGGAGTTAATTCTTGCAGACATGGAGTCTGTTGAAAAACGAATTAACCGGGTTGAAAAATTAGCTAAGCAAAAGGATAAAGACGCAGTTGCTGAGTTTGAAGTTCTCTCCATGCTTCGCGAGGCCTTTGAAGCGGAAAAACCAGCACGGACCGTTGAATTTACCGAAGAACAAATGAAAATTGCAAAAATGCTTCACCTGTTAACGATTAAGCCTGTCCTATATGTGGCTAACGTCGGTGAAGATGATGTTGCTGATCCATCCGGAAATGAATATGTACAAAAGGTTCGTGAGTTTGCTGCGGCAGATAATGCTGAAGTGATTGTGATTTGTGCAAAAATCGAGGAAGAAATTGCTGAACTGGAAGGCGAAGAAAAGCAAATGTTCCTTGAAGAGCTTGGCATTAAAGAATCTGGACTTGACCAATTAATTCGTGCAGCTTATGACCTGTTGGGATTAGCTACTTATTTTACAGCAGGTGTCCAGGAAGTTCGTGCTTGGACGTTTATCAATGGCATGAAAGCTCCACAATGTGCAGGCATCATTCATTCCGATTTTGAACGCGGCTTTATTCGTGCCGAAACGGTTTCTTATAACGATCTATTAGCGGCAGGAAGCTATAACTTAGCGAAGGAAGCCGGAAAAGTACGCTTAGAAGGTAAAGAGTATTTCGTAAAAGATGGAGATGTTATTCACTTCCGTTTTAATGTGTAAAATGGCAAGCCTTGCTTCTGCAAGGTTTTTTGCCAATTAATTGTGGAACGAAAAATCTAGAAATGGTGAACAATGTTGCATTTAAGGCTCGCTTATGCTATAATTTTAACTTGTGAGTAATGAATAATTGCTCCTTGCCCAAAAGTGGGCCGTTTAGACCAAAAGGAGGTGACTGTGATGAATAAGTACGAAATCATGTACATCATCCGCCCAAATATTGAAGATGAAGCAAAGAAAGCTCTTGTTGAGCGTTTTAACACAATTCTTCTTGATAATGGTGCGGAAACTGCTGAAACAAAAGATTGGGGTAAGCGTCGTTTAGCTTACGAAATCAACGATTTCCGTGATGGATATTACGAAATCGTGAAAACTACATCTTCAGCTGACGCGGTACAAGAATTTTCTCGTCTTGCAAAAATCAGCGAAGATATCATTCGCCATTTAGTAATTAAAGAAGAAGCTTAATATAAATTGGTCAGAATGTTTCACATGAAACATTCTCCATAAAGAAAAGGAGTTGATTCTGATGATGAATCGTGTCGTGCTTGTTGGCCGTTTAACTAAAGACCCTGATTTGCGTTATACACCAAATGGGGTTCCTGTTGCTACCTTTACTTTAGCTGTTAACCGTCCGTTTTCTAGTCAGTCAGGTGAGCGTGAAGCAGACTTTATAAACTGTGTTGTTTGGCGGAAACCTGCTGAAAATGTGGCAAACTTCTTGAAAAAGGGCAGCCTTGCAGGAGTAGATGGGCGCATTCAAACTCGCAACTATGAAGGACAAGATGGTAAGCGTGTTTACGTAACTGAAGTTCAGGCGGAAAGTGTTCAATTTCTTGAACCTAAAAACGCATCTGGCGGCGGTGGCGGAAGAAGCGACAATGATCACTTCGGTGCTCCACCAAGGGAACCACAAGGAAATCCTTATGGCGGCGGCAATCAGAATCAGAATCAACGCCAATATCAAAATAATAATAACAATAATAAAAGTTATAATACTAAAGTGGATGAAGACCCGTTCGCAGGTAACGGTCAAATAGACATCTCCGATGATGACTTACCATTTTAAAGTAAACCTTTTATGAGCGGTTAAGAAAATGATAAAGGAGGGAATTTTCATGGCAATGGGAGGACGTAAAGGCGGACGCGCGAAGCGCCGTAAAGTTTGTTATTTTACAGCAAACGGTATCACTCGTATTGATTATAAAGAAGTAGATTTACTTAAAAAGTTTATCTCTGAACGTGGAAAGATTTTACCACGTCGTGTAACTGGTACTAGCGCTAAATACCAACGTAAATTAACAGTTGCAATCAAACGTGCACGTCAAATGGCATTATTACCATTCGTGGCTGGCGAATAAATCGAATGTAAGGCAGCGGGGGTCTCACCCTTGCTGTCTTTTTCTTTTATCTTGCTCAAATGGTTGAATAGATGAGCTTTTCTAGCTAAAATTAAGAAATAGGCTTTTTTAATTAATTGAGGTGAAGTAGTGAAAAATGTTCGTAAACTAACAGAGGGTGCTATCCTTTTAGCAGCCTTTGCGGTCCTATTATTACTTACGATATATGTTCCATTATTGGGCATGGTCGTAAATTTGTTTTTAGCTGTGCCATTTATGCTTTTTGCAGCCAAGAATGATATTAAAAGTATTTCTGTATTTATTATAGCCTCCCTTCTACTTTCGTTCATTGTAGGAACGATTATGTCGTTGCCATTAGCACTTGCATATGGTACAACCGGAGTCGTAATTGGGTATTTTATTCAAAGAAAGAAGAATATTGGCGTTATATTCTTAAGTGGGTCCCTTGTCTTTTTAACAAATTTAATTATTATTTATGTGGCAAGTATTGCATTTTTTAAAGTGGATATGATTACTGAAATGGTTGATATGATGCGCCAATCAATCAATACCTCTGCAGATTTATTAAAGAATTTCGGAAATACACAAGACACAGAAAAGGTCATTAAACAATTTAATAACGGATTAAATCTTATTAAAACCTTAATTCCTACATTATTTGTTCTTTCTTCCATTTCTATCGTATTTATTATCCAGCTTGTATCGTTTCCGATTATTAGGAGATTTGGGGTTAAAGTAGAAAAATGGAAAAGCTTTAAAGATATTTCCTTGCCAAAAAGTTTAATCTATTATTTTCTTCTTACGTTGATCGCCAGTATGCTGTTGAACCCCGAAGAAGGAACCTTCTGGTATATGGCAATAATTAATATGACTTATATCCTTCAATTCTTAATCATTCTGCAGGGATATACGTTTCTCTTTTATTTCTTTGACCAAAAGGGTGTTTCAAAAGCAGTTTCTATAACGATAGCAATTTTCACTTTCATCATGCCAATTTTCCTTTATATTGTAGGGATATTAGGTATAATTGATTTAGGCTTTGGTTTACGAAAAGGCTTTACTAAAAAAGAGTGATGACTACTGTTTAGGAGCTGAAAAAATTGCCTGCATTTATTGAAAAGCGCTCAATTCGTTATCCTTTTTACGGGTTAATAGGCATAACAGTGGTATTGCTCATTGTCCTTACCTACTACAATTGGATACTTAGCTTGATTGGATTCATTCTAATCATTCCGCCGCTGTACTATATGATCGTTGTTGATTCCGGCCAACGAAAAGAGATGGAAGACTATATTTCAACCCTTTCTTACCGTGTAAAACGGGTAGGCGAAGAGGCTCTGATGGAAATGCCAATCGGGATTATGCTCATCAATGATGACTATTTTATCGAGTGGACGAATCCTTTTCTTTCCTCCTATTTTGATGCAGATACGCTTATCGGAAAGTCTCTCTATGAAGTCGGGGACACGTTAATACCGTTAATTAAACAAGAAGTAGAAACGGAGATCATTACCCTCCATGGACGAAAGTTCCGAGTGATTCTTAAAAGTGAAGAGAAGCTCCTTTACTTCTTTGATGTCACCGAGCAAAAAGAAATTGAAAAAATGTACCATGATGAGCGGACCGTTATTGCGATTATCTTTTTAGATAATTACGATGAACTTACACAAGGTATGGATGATCAGATGCGTGGCAGCATTAATAATATGGTTACGTCAACCTTAAATAGATGGGCTCAGGACAATGGGATATTTTTAAAAAGAATCTCATCTGAGCGGTTTATTGCGGTGTTTAATGAAGCTATTTTGCAATTATTGGAAAAAGGTAAATTTCCTGTTCTTGATGAAATAAGGGAAATGACTTCGAAACAAAATATATCCTTTACCCTTAGTATCGGAGTAGGTGCTGGGACGCCTTCACTGCCTGAATTAGGCGTGTTAGCGCAATCAAGCTTGGATTTAGCTTTAGGAAGAGGCGGAGACCAAGTAGCGATTAAACATCCAAATGGGAAAGTTAAATTTTTTGGCGGTAAAACAAATCCAGTTGAAAAACGGACAAGGGTTCGTGCTCGTGTCATTTCCCATGCATTAAAGGATTTAATTACAGCCAGTGATAAAGTTATTATTATGGGGCATAAAAATCCTGATATGGATTCGATTGGATCTTCAATTGGAATTTATAAAGTAGCACAAATGAATCAAAAGGATGCTTACATAGTCTTGAACTCTCAAGAGATGGATGGTGCTGTCCAAAGGTTGATGGGAGAAATCCGTCAACAGGAGCAACTATTCTCACGTTTTATTGGTCCAGAAGAGGCATTGGAAATTGCAACAGAAAAAACACTATTGGTGATTGTTGATACTCATAAACCATCCCTTGTAATTGAAGCACGCCTGCTAAATAAGATTGATAACGTGGTTGTCATTGACCACCATCGCCGTGGTGAAGAATTTATTGATAATCCCGTACTTGTATATATGGAACCATATGCTTCATCTACTTCAGAGCTTGTGACTGAATTTCTTGAATACCAGCCAAAACGCGGTAAAATAGAAATGATTGAAGCAACTGCATTATTAGCTGGAATTGTGGTGGATACGAAAAGCTTTACGTTAAGAACCGGTGCGAGAACCTTCGATGCTGCCTCTTACCTAAGAGGTCAAGGAGCAGATACAATCCTTGTTCAGAAATTTTTAAAAGAAAGTGTTGATACGTATATTAAGCGTTCTAAGTTAATTGAATCGGTTCTTTTTTATCACGACGGAATTGCTATAGCAAAAGGTGATGAAACGGAAGTTCATGATCAAGTTCTTCTTGCCCAGGCAGCCGATACGCTCTTAACTATGGATGGTGTTGCAGCTTCATTTGTCATTGCAAAACGCAATAATGAGGGGCTTATTGGAATTAGTGCTCGATCACTTGGAAATGTAAATGTCCAGATCATAATGGAAAAGCTGCAGGGCGGCGGACACCTGACAAATGCAGCCACACAGCTGACAGGGATTTCATTAATAGAGGCAGAACAACAATTAAAGCTAGCAATTGAAGACTATTTTGAAGGTGGGAAAAAAGAATGAAAGTAATTTTTCTAAAAGATGTAAAAGGAAAAGGAAAAAAAGGTGAAGTAAAGAATGTTGCCGATGGGTATGCACATAACTTCTTAATTAAACAAGGCTTGGCAATTGAAGCCAATAATACTAACATCAGCACGCTAGAGGGACAAAAGAAAAAGGAAGACAAACGTGCTGCAGAAGAGCTTGAAGAAGCGAAAAAACTGGGTGAGCAATTAGAAAAAATAACGGTTGAGTTATTTGCAAAAGCTGGTGAAGGCGGACGACTATTTGGCTCCATTACTACTAAGCAAATTGCGGAAGAGCTTCATAAGAAACATGGAATCAAAATTGATAAACGTAAAATGGAATTACCAGATGCCATTCGTACCCTGGGCCACACCAAGGTTCCTGTTAAGCTCCATCATGAAGTTTTAGCATCTTTAACTGTTCAAGTGAAAGAAGTAAATTAATTTCCAGTTCAAATTTCAGATAAACATGTTAAAATAATTAAAGTTGATGTGATCGGTTTATACTGGTCACTTTTCTTCATTATGGACGTACTTAAAATAAAAACTATTAAACTATAAATTATCCTCTTCAAATAGGAGGTTTTGATAGATGAGCGATTTATATGCAGATCGTCTGCCACCGCAAAATATTGAAGCGGAACAGGCGGTATTAGGTGCAATTTTTTTAGAGCCATCTTCTCTAACCGTAGCTTCTGAAATATTAATACCTGAAGATTTTTATCGAGCTTCTCATCAAAAGATATTTAATGCCATGCTGAAGTTGAATGACGAAGGTAAGGTAGTTGACCTGGTAACGGTAACCGAGGAATTAGCAGCAGCAAAGCTAATTGAAGACACAGGCGGTGTTAGTTATTTAAATGAATTGGCACAATCCGTCCCTACTGCAGCGAATATTGAATATTATGCGAGAATCGTAGAAGAAAAGTCTTTATTAAGACGGTTAATCCGGACAGCAACAGAAATTGCATCGGATGGCTATTCACGAGAAGACGAAGTCGAAGCACTTTTAAGCGAGGCTGAAAAAAATATCCTTGCTGTTGCCCAGCGGAAAAATGCTGGTTCTTTCCACAATATTACAGATGTTTTGGTTCGTACCTATGATAACATCGAAGAAATGCATAACCGCGTAGGGGACATTACCGGTATTTCAACTGGATTTGCTGAACTTGATCGAATGACAGCAGGTTTCCAGCGCAATGATTTAATTATTGTTGGTGCTCGTCCTTCTGTTGGTAAAACAGCCTTTGCCTTGAATATTGCCGCCAATGTTGCGACAAAAACAGAAGAAAATGTGGCGATTTTCAGTCTGGAGATGGGTGCCGAGCAGCTGGTTATGCGTATGCTTTGTTCGGAAGGAAATATCGATGCACAAAGGCTGCGTACCGGTTCCCTTACGGATGATGACTGGGGCAAGCTGACAATGGCCATGGGTGCACTTTCAAACTCAGGTATCTTTATAGACGATACTCCAGGAGTTAGAATCAGTGATATTCGCTCCAAATGCCGCCGCTTGAAACAAGAGCATGGTTTAGGCATGATTTTAATCGATTACTTGCAGCTTATCTTGGGAAGCGGTCGTGCCGGCGAAAACCGTCAGCAGGAAGTATCGGAAATTTCCCGTTCCCTCAAGCAGCTAGCACGTGAGCTTAAGGTTCCGGTTATTGCACTATCCCAGCTTTCCCGTGGTGTCGAACAGCGTCAGGACAAACGCCCGATGATGTCCGATATTCGTGAATCCGGTTCAATCGAGCAGGATGCGGATATTGTTGCCTTCTTATACCGTGATGACTACTATGATAAAGAATCCGAGAATAAAAATATCATCGAAATCATCATCGCCAAGCAGCGTAACGGCCCAACAGGCACTGTTGCACTAGCCTTTGTAAAAGAATACAATAAGTTCGTAAACTTGGAGACACGGTACGATCCAAGTGCTTAAACTTTAAGAAAGCTAAGCTGGCCATTCATTTGGCTGGCTTTTTTTGTGTTTGGCTGGGAGGGTTTACTAAAAAAGGTATTTTAGAATTGATTTTGACTCCCTTCAAGAGATAAAAAGGGCGTAGAGGGAATCAAAAGTGATATCTGATTACCTCAGAGGATGGAAAACCGGGTTTGAGGGAATCAGCTGGCCTATCTGATTACCTTTGAGGATGGAAAACCGGGATTGAGGGAATCAGCTGGCCTATCTGATTACCTTTGAGGATGGAAAACCGGGTTTGAGGTAATCAGATGAGGTATCTGATTACCTTTGAGGGTGGAAAACTGGGTTGGAGGGAATCAGAGAAACCATCTGATTACCATGTGGGGTAAAAAAAACACTAGATGGTAATCAGGGAGTTCTGATCCTTTTACTTAAAAAAAGGTAATTAAAGTACTAAAAATGAATTTTATCGAACTTAAATTAGTTTCGCGGAACAAAATGAGAGTTCAAACTATGTCCAACCAGTTTATAATTTTTAGCCAGCACCCTCCGAATTACCTTCTTTGACCTAATTCCACCACACCACTCATATATCTCATTTGTAGTTACCTTCCTTCCTGGAAAAAGCAGTATAAACTCCTTTACACTCCTCAATATCGCCGCTTCTCCCTCGTCTATGTACCCACAATTCTTACATATGAATTCGTCAGTAAAAAAGGTATTACAGTCGGGGCAGGTAACTCCCTTCGTTTGTTGTTCATAAGTATAGGGGAATATTCTCTTATAAGGAGATTCTTCAATTGTGAGGTCAACCAGTCGCTGTGCTAACTCATGGTAACTTTTTTTTAGCTTGACCGGTTTAGTATTTAACTTTTTCAAAAAACGATTAAGCTGTGTTGGAAAAATAATGATAGGATTTATTGAGGTGGTATATAAATGAAACTCGGGGTTGTTGAAGATTAAATAGGATTCAATCGTATAATGAAAACCTAAATCATGCAGCATTCTTTGAAATAAGGTTTCACACCGTTCCAACTGGTGGAATGGGTTCTTTTCAGGCTTTCCTGTCGGAGTAAACCACTTATCTTCTTTAATAGTGTGATCACCTTCCCAGTATTTAATATCCAATAAGTATATCTTTTCATAAGCAATAAGTAAGGTGTCAATTTGGAAGCGTGAACCATGATAGTCAAATAATAAATCATTTAGGATCAGCCACTCGTCGGTTAACCCTTTGAGCCAGGCATCACTTATTAACTCCCCCTCATAGCCTTTTTCAATGGTGAAGAAGGTTAGAGCTTGACTCTCGCTAAACACCATTCGACAATTTAAAAGCCTTAAAAGAATCAATACCTTATTTTCTGGCCTCTGTCTAAATATCATATAGCACTTCCTTCCTATGATACCATTTTATGAAAAACCAATATCCTTTACAAGCTAGATTCCCAAAATAATATTTTACGAACATATTTTAATGTTTTACTATAAATCGTTCGTGTTTTATTGACTTTTAGCGTTGTTAATTGTTAAACTTGTGTTTGGAAAAAGAAAAACGTATTTAATTTGGAGGTGCCTATATGACGTCAGTAGTGGTAGTTGGTACACAATGGGGAGACGAAGGAAAAGGTAAAATTACCGATTTTCTTTCTGAAAATGCAGAGGCAATCGCTCGTTATCAAGGTGGAAATAATGCAGGTCATACCATCAAGTTCAATGGGGAAACATATAAGCTACATTTAATTCCATCTGGGATTTTTTATAAAGAAAAGATTTGTGTAATCGGCAATGGGATGGTTGTCGATCCGAAAGCACTTGTCACTGAACTTGCTTATTTACACGAAAAAGGAATTACGACGGATAATCTCCGGATTAGCAATCGCGCACATGTTATCCTGCCATACCATTTGAAGCTTGACGTTGTGGAGGAAGAAAGTAAGGGTGCCAATAAAATTGGAACCACGAAAAAAGGAATTGGCCCTGCTTATATGGATAAGGCAGCACGTGTTGGTATCAGAATTGCTGACCTGCTTGAACGTGATGTTTTTGAAGAAAAGCTCGAACGAAACCTAGCTGAAAAAAATCGTTTATTCGAACGTATTTATGAGACAACAGGCTTCACTAAAGAAGAAATCCTTGATGAGTATTTTGAATATGGCCAGCAAATTAAACATTATGTTTGTGATACATCTGTTGTTTTAAATGACGCATTGGATGAAGGCAAACGGGTATTATTTGAAGGTGCACAGGGAGTTATGCTGGACATTGACCAGGGAACATACCCATTCGTAACGTCTTCTAACCCAGTTGCGGGCGGTGTTACCATTGGTTCTGGTGTAGGTCCGTCAAAAATCACCCATGTTGTAGGTGTTTGTAAAGCCTATACTTCTCGTGTCGGTGACGGTCCGTTCCCAACTGAATTACATGATGAAATTGGTAATCAAATCCGTGAAGTGGGTCGCGAATACGGTACAACAACGGGACGTCCACGCCGAATTGGCTGGTTTGACAGTGTGGTTGTCCGCCATGCCCGTCGTGTCAGTGGTCTAACAGATCTTTCTTTGAATTCCATTGATGTCTTATCAGGAATCGAAACATTGAAGATTTGTACGGCTTACAGCTATAAAGGTGAATTAATTACCGAGTATCCTGCTAGCTTAAAGGTTTTAGCTGAGTGTGAGCCAGTGTATGAAGAACTTCCTGGCTGGGCTGAGGATATTACAGGAGTTAAGTCGTTAGATGAACTACCTGTGAATGCACGCCATTATGTAGAGCGGGTAACACAGCTTACAGGGATTCCGTTAACAACCTTCTCCGTAGGACCAGATCGCAATCAAACAAACGTAGTTCGTAGTCCTTGGAGACAAATTTAATTAATAAAAAGCCCTCGTTTTCAGAGGGCTTTGACTTTTAATAAAACTTTTTTTAAAAAAGTATTGCACAATGGATACAAGCCATGCTATTATAAAAAGCGTCGTCACAAACGAAATAGTTTAAAGTACGAGCCATTAGCTCAGTTGGTAGAGCATCTGACTTTTAATCAGAGGGTCGAAGGTTCGAATCCTTCATGGCTCACCAAGTTTTTAAAAGAAAAATTTTTATATGGCCCCTTGGTCAAGCGGTTAAGACACCTCCCTTTCACGGAGGTAACACGGGTTCGAATCCCGTAGGGGTCACCAATGTTTTTTCGCAAAAGCGAAAATACCTTTTATTAAAAAATTGGTCTGGTAGTTCAGTTGGTTAGAATGCCTGCCTGTCACGCAGGAGGTCGCGGGTTCGAGTCCCGTCCAGACCGCCACTTAATCTTACGATGGATTATGTTTTAGGAACTATCCTAAAAGTTGGCTCAGTAGCTCAGTCGGTAGAGCAAAGGACTGAAAATCCTTGTGTCGGCGGTTCGATTCCGTCCTGCGCCATCTAAAAAAGAAGCTTACAAATTGTAGGCTTCTTTTTTCATGTGTAACAATTGTAATGTTGTTGTAAAAAAACATCCAATTATTTACAAGCGTTTTTCGGGTTTTTTTTCACTTTTAAAATGTAGGTATTAATATTTACCTCCCAAAAACGTTGATCTAATAACTTATACCTATGAAAATAGGAAAAATAGCATATTATTTTTTCATGACTTTAACGTAGAATTTTTGCGTAAAATGTCGGGAATTATACAATTTTGTTACATTATCAAGACTAATCATTATTTCTATTTGAAATATGTTAAAGTTATAGAGTGGAAAAAGAGGGAAATTTCTTTTTGTGGTTAGAAAGCACTAGATTAAGAGAGTTGTTTCCGTAATTTAGGAGGATTCCAATGTTATTTTTTAATAAAGGAAAAAAATCAAGTAAATTAGAGAAAAAACAATCTTTAAAAACTGTCGTTATAACCGCATTTGCGGCTTCGGCATTACTATTTAGCACAGTTTCAGCAAGTGCTGCTGGTTCATTTAAGTTAACAACTGTTTATCATGTTTATCATAACCAACAATATATAGGAACTGTTTCAGATAAAGAAGTTGTCAAAAAAATCGTTGAAGAAAAGGAAGACAAGTTCAATGAATCCATGAAGGATTTGGATCTGAAATTTGGCTCGGATATTGAGTACATAAAAGAGCAAGTATTTCATTCAACAGCAAATAATACTGAAGTGTCAAAAAAATTAGAGAGTGCAATCCAGCTTCAAGCAGAAGCTTCCTCTATTGTCATTGATGGCCAGCCAGTAGTTTATTTGAAAAATAAAGAAACTGCTGAAGATGTTATCAATAGACTTAAACTTACCTATGTAACCCAAGAACAACTAAACGAGGTAGAAGCTAGAAAAGCAGCACCTACAGCAGAGTTGCCACCACTAGCTGAAAATGAAACTCGTATATTAGACGTTACCGTATCAAAAAATGTTTCATTAGAAACAGAAAAAGTTACTCCTGATAAAATCATGACTGCTGAAGAGGCTGTAACACTTTTACAAAAGGGTACGTTAGAAGAAAAGAAATATGTAGCCCAAGAAGGCGATGTTCTAGGAGCTATTGCGAATAATCATGGTTTAACATTAGTGGACTTTATTGCATTAAACCCTGGACTTACTGAAGACACTGTGGTGAAAATTGGCCAAGAGGTTAATGTTACGGCTTTAAAACCATATCTTGAGATTATTGTTCAAAAAGAAGTTAATCAAAAAGAAGCTATTCCGTACGCAAATGAAACAGTTAACGATGAATCTATGCCAAAAGGTGAAACAAAAGTGAAGCAACAAGGACAAAATGGCGAACGTTCTGTTAACTACCGAGTTTCGACACAAAATGGAATAACGATCAGCAATGAAGTAACGAGTGAGGTTGTACTTTCACAACCGATTAATCATATTGTTGTAAAAGGAACTAAGGTTATTCCGTCACGTGGCAATGGTAATCTTGCATGGCCAACATCTGGTGGTTATGTTTCCAGTCAGCAAGGCCAAAGATGGGGAAAAAGTCATAAAGGCATTGATATCGCTAGACCAAGCAACAGAACGATAAAGGCAGCTGATAACGGTACAGTAGTATCAGCCGGCTGGGACGGCGGCTATGGCAACAAAATCGTTGTTGACCACCAAAATGGGATCCGTACTGTATATGCTCACCTTGAATCTATTGGTGTTAGTGTCGGTCAAACTGTATCACAAGGGTCAGCCATTGGTGTAATGGGTTCAACAGGAAATTCAACTGGAATACATTTACACTTTGAAGTATATAAAAATGGAGCTCTTCAAAACCCGCTTGGTTATTTAAAATAATATAAAAATTAACATTAGAGCCTCTAGCTAGTACTAGTGGCTCTTTCTTTGTCAAATACTACTAATACGTGAATTACGGACGAAACCATGGTAAAGTTAACTAGAGTAGAAATGACATTTTATTTTTAAAGCTCGATTTCGCAACGATTATAAAAAGCAACAAAGTTTAAGACAAGAGTCTTTTTAAACATTCGATTTTAAATCAAAGGAGCAATAGGTATGGAAAAGAAAATTCTCGTAGTGGATGATGAAAAACCGATTGCGGATATATTGCAATTTAACTTAAAAAAAGAGGGTTACGATGTTTACAGTGCTTATGATGGAAATGAAGCCATCACGATGGTGGAAGAAATACAGCCAGATTTAATTCTTTTAGATATAATGCTGCCGTTAAAGGATGGAATGGAAGTTTGCCGTGAAGTCCGCAAGAAATATGATATGCCGATTATTATGCTAACTGCCAAGGATTCGGAAATAGATAAGGTATTAGGACTTGAGCTTGGTGCAGATGACTATGTGACAAAGCCTTTTAGTACCAGGGAATTAATTGCCAGAGTAAAGGCAAATTTACGTCGTCATCAAGTGGTTATCTCACAGAGTGATGAGGAAGTAGAAACAAACGAGATTGAAGTTGGTTCACTAACGGTACATCCGAATGCCTATGTAGTTTCAAAACGCGGTGAGACCATTGAATTAACGCATCGTGAATTTGAACTGCTTTACTATTTGGCGAAACATATCGGCCAGGTAATGACAAGGGAACACTTGCTGCAAACCGTGTGGGGCTATGACTATTACGGAGATGTTCGAACAGTAGATGTTACTGTCCGTCGTTTGCGTGAAAAAATTGAGGATAATCCAAGCCATCCTACGTGGATCGTTACGCGCAGAGGGGTGGGTTACTATTTACGTAACCCAGATCAGGAGTAAAACCCTTCATGAAAAAGGTTAGCTTTTTTCAATCTATCCATGTAAAATTCGTCATTATCTATGTACTGCTTATTTTAGTAGCGATGCAGATTATTGGTGTTTATTTTGTTCGGCAGCTTGAAGAGACCTTAAGGACTAATTTTCAAACCTCCATAAAGGAACGTGTTAATTTACTTGCTTATAATGTGGTCGAAGAGATGGAAAAGAAAAGAACCCCTGAGGACCCGATTCTCGAAGATGAAATTAGGAAAATACTTCGTGATTTTGAATCTGCTGATATCTATGAGGTCAAAGTGATTGATGGGAAATCTCGTAAAGTCCTTGGAACCTCTAACCCCAATAATCAAGGAGTAGTTGGTCAAAGGACAACGGAGCTTAAGATTACCCAATCGATTAACTTGGCGGAGGATCAAAGCATTATTAAAATTGATCAAAAAAGCGGTCATCGAATTTGGGTGTTGTCAACTCCCATTCAATCAGGCAGTCAAGTAATTGGCGCGATTTATTTGGAGGCAAAGTTAGAAAATGTATTTTCCCAAATGAAAACGATCAATGGTATTTTTGCGACAGGAACGGGAATTGCTTTAGCTATTACTGCTATTTTAGGAATCCTTCTTGCCCAAACGATTACTAGACCGATTACCGATATGAAAAAGCAAGCCATGGCCATGGCGAAGGGGAATTTTTCGCGGAAGGTACGAGTATATGGTCAGGATGAAATAGGAACGTTAGCGATGACCTTTAACAATTTAACGAAAAAGCTGCTAGAGGCTCAGGCTATGACTGAAGGCGAAAGAAGGAAGCTTTCTTCTGTATTATCCTATATGACAGATGGTGTGATTGCGACAGACCGGAAAGGCAGAGTCATGTTAATCAATGAACCGGCAGCAGAGATGTTGAATGTTTCACGTGAAACAGTTCTCTCACAACCGATTGTTTCTTTATTAGGGTTAACGGACACCAATACATTTGAGGATTTATTAGAGGAAAAGGATTCATTGATTTTAGATTATAGTACAAAAAAAGAACGATATATTTTACGTGCTAACTTTTCTGTTATTCAAAAAGAGACAGGTTTTGTCAATGGATTGATTGCAGTCCTTCATGATATAACAGACCAGGAAAAAATAGAAGCAGAAAGAAGAGAGTTTGTAGCGAATGTATCACATGAACTAAGAACGCCGCTCACGACAATGAGAAGCTACTTAGAGGCATTGGCAGATGGTGCTTGGAAGGATGAAGAGATTGCTCCTAATTTCTTAGAGGTAACTCGGACTGAAACGGAGAGAATGATCCGACTAGTGAATGACCTGCTGCAGCTCTCTAAATTAGATAGTACAGATTATCGACTGAATAAAGAATGGGTAAACTTTGTTGATTTCTATGACCGAATTATTGATCGGTTTGAAATGGCGAAGGACCAAAATGTAGGCTTTAAAAGGAAGCTTCCTGACCACGCGATTTTTGTAGAAATTGATGAAGATAAGATGACCCAGGTCCTTTACAATATCATTTCGAATGCCCTTAAGTACTCCCCTGAAGGTGGACTAGTGACCTTTTCAATTAAAGAGGAAAGCGAAAAAATTATCGTCAGTGTTTCTGACCAGGGTGTGGGGATTCCGAAGGAGAATATCGGAAAAATCTTTGAACGTTTTTACCGAGTCGATAAAGCAAGAACGAGAAAATTAGGTGGTACAGGATTAGGTTTAGCGATTGCCAAGGAAATGGTTTATGTTCATGGGGGCGTCATTTGGGCTGAAAGTGAAGAAGGCAAAGGTACGAAGGTTTCCTTTTCACTGCCATACGAGCAATCTGAAGAGGATGAATGGTCATGAAATACGAAAATAGTAAATCAGTGATTTTAATATTTCTAATCTTGGTTAGCATAATTTTAACTTGGAATCTTTGGACCTACCAGCCTAATTTTGACATGATGGAAAGCAGCGATGATTATGTTGCCGAGGTAACATTGAAAGAAAAACAGGAGCTCCAGGAGATTATTACGCCTGATTTAGTGCTTTTTCATCATAATGGCCAGCACTATGGAACAACCAATGCAGTGGAATTAGATAAAATGATGGATGAAATAAGGAAATGGTCCTTTTACGACGTCGAAAATTATTCTGATAATGTTGAGAACATTAAAGAATTGGTCCATGGAAATGGTAATGCAGAAATTGTATTTCCTGCCGATGTTCCAATTGAAATTTATCGTAGTGTATTAAAATTTGAGGAAAAGAGAATTCCTGCCTTTAATTTTAACCGAATTATTATTAATGTTGAGAATTCTGAAAAGGGTAATGGGATTGTTTATTTTGTTTCATCCGATTATCAAAAGGTTTACATGAGTCATATATCGCCAGGTTTATTAAATGAGTTTAATCGGAATTTTTTTAAAAATGCTGTGGAATATCAAGCGTACTTTGCCTTTGATGCATCAGAACAGCGGACAATTTTCATCCCTGATGGAAAATTGGAAATGATGGAATATAAGTACTTGCCGGTCGTCCTTAACTCGGAGGCATTTAAAGAGGCCTTGTTTAGTGATCCGAGTTTCGTTCAAAGAGGAACGATCTCCCAGGTTGAAGAATATAGTGACGTTTCTAGTAAAATGACGGTAGATTCTAATACAAATATGCTGCTCTACATTAATCCTAACGCAGAGTCCAATTATGTTGAGAACTCGTATGATTTATTAATGAGAAGCATTGACTTTATTAATGGTCATGGCGGATGGACAGACCCATATCGGTATGTTGCAAAGGATGAAAAGCGGAAATCTGTCAAATTCCGTTTATATAGTACTGATGGTTATCCTGTTTTTAATGAAAGTGGAATGTCAGAAATTCAAGAAGTATGGGGCAGAAATGAGATTACAAAATATGTTAGACCGAATATAGCGCTAGAGCTGCCGTTAACTACAGAAATGGCAAAGGTAACCGTTCCATCAGGATCAGAGGCATTAGAATTCCTTAAAAGCCGAAGGAGTTTTAAACCGGAATTACTGGATCAACTTGTGTTAGGGTACCGAATGACAAGGGCTCAAGATGTAAATAAACTAATCCTCCTAGAACCTTCTTGGTTTTATCGATATAACCAAGAATGGGGACAAATCACGAAGGAAGACCTAGGGGGGATTTTACATGGATTGGAGTAAAATTAAAACAATTTTTATTTTAACGTTTTTGATTTTAGATGTGTATCTATTATTTCAATTTATGAAAATTCGAGATGCTAATAAATATGAAATCATTACTGAGACCTCTATTGTAGAAAAGCTAGAGGCAGATGAAATTAGCTATAAAGAGCTGCCGAAAGCACCGATAAAGGGGCAATATCTTAGCGCCAAGCCTAAACTGTTTACAAAGGATGAAATAGCGAAACTTAAGGGGCAAACGGTGATTCTGAAAGAACCAAGTACAACATTACTAGTGAGGCTTGAAAAGCCAATCACCATAAATACAAAATTTGAGGCAGCCGAACTTGCTCCATTTATAAAGGATAATGTTTTGTACGGTGACCAATATCAATTTTGGAAGAAAAACGATAAAAATAATACGATTATTTACTTACAACAATATGAGAATATGACTTTATATGAAAATTTAAGCGGAATGATTACTTTTCAAATTGATGATAAAAATCAAATCATTTCCTATGAGCAAACCTTTTTGGAAGACATTGAAAAAATGACTGATCGAGAGGAAATCCTCCTGCCATTAAAGGCATTGGAAACCTTGCATCAAAAGGGTGTCTTGAAGTCAAAAAGCAAAATTACGAAAGTGGAGCTGGGCTATTCAACATTAATTCAGCTTGCAGCTTCGCAGGCTTTAGCGCCTACTTGGCGTTTTGTAGTAGATGATAAAGAAAGCCTTTATGTCAATGCACTAGAGGGACAGATCATCCAATTTAACAGCGATGAGACTAGGGATGTGGAGTGAAAGAAAATGTCATTACGTTATAGCATTTTAGCGAGCGGAAGTACGGGGAATTCGCTTTATGTAGAGTCAGACGAACACTCCTTTTTGGTAGATGCAGGATTTAGCGGCAAACAAATGGAGGCATTTTTTCAACATATAGATCGTGATATCAGTAAATTATCGGGAATTTTCGTGACTCATGAACACAGCGATCATATTAAAGGGATTGGTGTTTTGGCACGTAAATACAAGTTACCCATTTTTGCGAATGAAAAAACATGGCAGGCAATGGATCGTTTGGTAGGGGATATACCATTAGAACAAAAAATGGTTTTCAGTACTGAAAGTGTAAAAAGCTTCGGATCTACTGATATTGAATCCTTTGGTGTATCACACGATGCTGCAGAACCAATGTTTTATGTATTCCATCATTCCGGAAAAAAATTGGTCTTGATTACGGATACTGGCTATGTAAGTGACCGAATGAAGGGCATTATTTCAAATGCAGATGCCTATATTTTTGAGTCAAATCATGATGTGCAAATGCTAAGGATGGGAAGATATCCTTGGAGTATTAAACGAAGGATTTTAAGTGATCTTGGCCATGTATCAAATGAAGATGCAGCGATTGCGATGAGTGAAGTCATTGGTGACAATACAAAGAGGGTATACCTGGCTCATTTAAGTCTTGACAATAATATGAAGGACTTGGCAAGAATGGCAGTGGCGCAAACGCTGCAAGGCCAAGGATTAATCGTCGGAGAGCAATTTGACCTCTATGATACAGATCCGAAGGTTCCAACGATTCTTACTGCAGTGTAAGGGGGACAAAGATACTCGATGGGTATCTTTGTTCTTTTTTTTTATAAAATTCACCCTTAAAGAGTATAATTGTAAGTATAAGCCAAAATATAAATTAGTTGCTTATGAAAGGGAGACGTGGTGAAAATGGGTTACTATGATGATCATTCACAAGAGCGTTACCAAAGAAAGAGTGGGAACGGAAGGGGCTACCTTTTTTCAAGTATTATTGGTGCGGTAATTGGGGCCATGCTAGTTGTCATTTCAATTCCTACATTATCTAACCAGGGATTCCTTCCCTACAATGTTTCACCAAATCAAAATCAACCTGCTGGAGGTAATAACAAAAATCAAGATAATTTTATTCAACAACAGGTATCTTATGATGTACAAACAGACACAACAAAAGCAATTGATAAGGCTGCTGATGCGGTAGTGGGAATTAATAATATCCAGACGACCAACTTCTGGTATGATGAGTCCGGCGATAATCAAGGACCGGCGGGAACGGGGTCAGGTGTTATTTATAAAAAGGCAGGAAATAAGGCATATGTCGTAACCAACCAGCATGTGGTTGAAGGTGCTACGCATTTAGAAGTTACCCTTAATGACGGCACGAAGATACCCGCTAAATTGCTTGGTGGGGATGTATGGACAGATTTAGCGGTCCTTGAAGTTGATGCCGGCAAAGTGAAGAAAATTGCTGAGTTCGGTGATTCTGAAGCATTAAAGATGGGTGAACCGGTTATGGCGATTGGTAACCCTCTAGGAGCGACTTTCTCTGGTTCTGTTACACAAGGAATTATTTCCGGAATTAATCGGACGATACCAGTTGATATCAATCAGGATGGGATCATGGACTGGAACGCGGAAGTATTACAAACAGATGCTGCCATTAATCCTGGTAACAGCGGTGGTGCATTGATTAATATTGCTGGACAACTTATCGGAATCAACTCAATGAAAATTGCACAAAATGCAGTGGAGGGGATTGGCTTATCGATTCCGATAAACTATGCGCGACCGATTATTAATGACCTAGAGAAATTTGGTGTGGTAAAACGTCCTTATATGGGAGTCGATTTAAAATCAGTAGCTGAGATCCCAGGATATTATCAGGAAGAGGCATTAAAGCTGCCTCGCGATATCACTTATGGAGTAGCTCTTCGTCAAGTTGTCAATAATTCACCTGCAGCACAGGGAGGCTTAAGAGAGTTGGATGTCATTGTTGAGCTGGATGGCAAAAAAATACATGACGTCATTGATCTTAGAAAGCATCTATACCAGGAGAAAAAAATCGGCGAGCAAATGGAAATAAAGTATTACCGTGAAGGAAAGCTGCAAACAACTAGCATCACATTAGCTGAAGAGCAGGCCTAGAATAAAGCAGAAAGGTGTAAAAGCCTTTCTGCTTTTTATCGAAAATTGCAGGGGATAACTTATCAACAGGATGTGAATAGATTTAAAATCGAACTGTATATATTGTGGCGAACAAATGATTCCATACAATATGTGGATAAAAAATGTGGATATGTGGATAACTTCTGTGGATAACGTGTTTGTAAACTGTTTGTAAATTAAAAATGGGGGTTGTGGATTGTGAATATCTCAATTGTCACGGTTGGCAAATTAAAAGAAAAATATTTAAAAATGGGGATTGACGAATATTTAAAAAGATTATCAGCCTATGCCAAGGTAGAAGTTATCGAGGTAGCGGATGAAAAAGCACCAGAAGTTCTAAGTGAGTTAGAAATGGTTCAAGTAAAACAAAAAGAGGGCGAACGAATATTAGCTAAGATTAGCCAGGATACATATGTCATTGCACTTGCAATCAATGGAAAAATGCAATCATCCGAGGAGCTTGCTGATACATTAGATAAATTGGCTACCTATGGGAAAAGTAAAATTGCTTTTATCATAGGCGGGTCACTGGGTCTGAGCGATGAGGTAATAAAACGTTCCAACGAACAGCTTTCTTTTTCAAAAATGACCTTTCCTCATCAATTGATGAAATTGATTCTGGTGGAGCAGATTTATCGGGCTTTTCGGATTAACCGGGGGGAACCGTATCACAAGTAAATGAGGTTAGAGGAGGCATAATAATAAATAATACTATGAAAAATTTATGTCTGGATTCCTAAGATCGTGAGAAAAATCATTTTTAATCTCGAAAAAAATTTTTCCTAAACAAAGAAAATAGGTATATTTTTTCCTTTGGCATTGGAAAAAAATATACCTGTTTATAGTAATTTACCTATAACCAAGAATTGATTAGTAAAATCCTATTTATAATCGTATTTAATTCAAATTTCTTTAGGTAAATTATTAAGCATGTGTCTCAGAAAAAGAAATCCCTTTATACATTTGAAGTATGAGGGTCTTCTATTGTTGTTATTTTAGTAAGAAAATTATTACCGAAATAATCAATTAAAAAGAAAGGAAATGCACTTAAAACAGCCACAGTTTGATTAACATTAATAAAATTTTTTCGCTGATATTTAAATATTGAAGACTGGTTAAAAGTGTTTTGATAGTCAATGAAATTGAGGTTGGGTAGTTCAAATATTGAAAACAGAATAAAGTTTGCTTTCTTAAGGTTTTGCCTTAAAATAAAATACCAGTCATCCAATGTAAATAAAGTTAAATTTTGATAATCTGACTGTTCGGATACAATATTTTTATACCTTATATTCTCTTTAGCAGGTACACAATTTTGTTTATAGTCTAATTCATTCTTCTTAAGGTGTTTTAAAGACTCTACCATTGGATAGCTGATATAGATTTTTCCAAGTTCTGTTTCATTATTAAATATTTCTATCATTTCAGCTACAATGTCATCTGCATCATCTTCATTTTTTTTTGCATGACCATCATAATCAAAAAAAAGAAAAATTTGAGAAATGTCATTTTTACTGAGGTCCTTAAACTTTTCTGCTATATCGGATTCTCTTTCTTTTAAAACCTCAATAATATCCGTTTCAAACTCATCCTTTTTAAGAACGTCCCATAATCCATATATATTAGTTCTAAAGGGGAGAAATTCAATCTCTTGATCATCACTAAAAAAGTTTTTCTTAATATTTTCAATAATTTGTTTTTCTGTTTTTTCACCTTCAGAAATAATAGCAATTAATTCCTTACTCATCAAATGAACCAGCCTTGTACATTTTTTCTATATTATGTGCTTTACGTAAATCTTTGCTAGTTGAAAATGCAAAGGAATTAATTTCTCCCCTAACAAGGTTAAAATAACAGTCAGGTCTTAAAAGTTCATTATCCATAATACTAGTATTATGGGTTGTGATAATTGCTTGAGCATTTGTTTTTAAAACCTCTTTAACAACACGTCTTGCCAGTTTATTATGATAGAAAGAATCAAATTCATCTATGAATACTAATGACACATTATTTAGTTCAATTAGCCAAAAATAAAATAATGAGAGTGATCGAGTGCCCTTTGAGGCAATACTGAAAAAGTTTGCTATTCTGCCATTAAAGTCACAAAATAATTGTTTTTCCCCGTCCACTTCATGTTCAATAAGTTTGAAATTTAATCCTGCATTATTTAGGAATTGCTGAAAATCCTCTAATTTGCCTCTTTCAATAATTTCCTTTGCGATAGAACCATTTCCATTACGAAAGCCTTGATAATGGTTTCTTTCTAAAGAACTGAAAAGCAGCATATTATCGACAAAATTAAGAAATTTATCCAAGACTGAGTTCTCTTCTGTATCCGCTAGAACTGTATTGTTTTTAATGTATTTTACAAATGAAATATTTTTTTCATTTAAGTCTTTGTTAAGAGTTTCAGTTCCTTTAAGTTGAACATCATTTAGTTTATTTATGTGATCGTAGAATATAACTCTATGATTATTGATAAATAGTTCTTCCTTTAAAATCCTATCCGGAGCATCTTTTTCATATTTATACTCTAATATTGAGGAACCAAACTTAAATTTATAGCAAAATTCGGCAATTTTTTCTTTGGATTCTAAATTAAGATAATGTCTATAGTTTGTAAGATTTTTTTCTTTATCCGTTAAATTTAGAGTAATGTCAAAAAGTGCGAGACCAAGGTTAGACTTACCGCTTCCATTTTTTCCATAAACAAGGCTCGTTTTTATAATGCCTTCTCTAATAGCATCAATGCTAAATTCATAGTTTTTTATTTGATCGAGTCTCAATACCAATTCACTATTAAAGTTTTTAAAGTTCTTAACTCTAAATTCAATTAACATTTTATTCCCTCCCTTGTATTGTTTAATGATTTTTTCTCTCCGTTAAGCGTTTCTGTACTTTTAGTGTAATTCCTGACTAAAAAAGGAATATTAAAAACAATTAATATCCCTCTTTTAGTCCACTTATTTAGTTAAATTGTACTTTACT
>NZ_JBALNQ010000013.1:48527-48792 GCF_036961885.1 Neobacillus niacini
GATTAACTATATAAATGGATGCTTTCTTTATATTAAGTCTACATTAAATCAAAAAAACAAACAACTTTTACCGTAATTTTTTTACGGCAAAAAGTTGTTTGTTTCTGAGTTGAGTTTCCTAATTCCATTAAACGAACCCGCTCTGTACATCTTTTCTAAATTATGTGCTTTACGTAACTCTTTTACAGTTAAATTTGAAAAAGATGTAAGAGTATGATTGTGAAGTTTGAAATAGCAGTCAGGTCTAAGAATATTATTATCAATC
>NZ_JBALNQ010000014.1:0-8281 GCF_036961885.1 Neobacillus niacini
GGCTTTAAGACTTTAACAACAATCGTTACCAAAACAGCCAATAATAATAAAAAAAGGTTTCAAACGAATTTAATCGTTTGAAACCTTTTTTGATATTATTCTAGGTTAACCTGTTGGTTCTTTCTTCTTTTTACAAAAACCTCTAAAAATACATGAAAAATTCACAATAATTTTCTTGCATTCGACAAATTCTACCAATATTATTGATATTGTGGGAAAATTTTTCCTATACAAAATTTTCACTACTATTAGATTTATATATTCTAGCATAGGCAGGTAACCACTTTATGGTATTTGATGGCATACTCATTTCGTTAATTGTAGGAATACTTAGGAAAGGTAACTTAAGGGCTTTCTCTCAGTTAAAACTAAAATGGGGTTGGGTATTTCCACTGTTATTGGTCGTCCAATTGGCGGTTTTTATGCTTCAAAACGATAGTGAGCTTTTAGGTCAACTTAGCGGATCCATTTACATCGTTGTCTATATCATTGGATTACTATTCTTATTCCTTAATCGCGAGAACCCTGGTTTTATCCTTATTTTCATTGGTGTCTTTCTTAATTTTTTGGTCATGGTTCTCAATGGGGGCAGAATGCCTGTTTCGGTAGAGGCTGCGGCCGTTTTAGACCCTGGTTACATCGAAGCTCTACAAGAAAGCTTGTATGCCAAGCATACCGCTTTAACATCTTCAACACATCTTGGTCTCTTAGGCGATGTGATCCCAATATCTGATCCATACCCGCGTACTCAAATCATAAGTATTGGCGATATTATTATGAATATCGGAATCTTCTTTTTTATACAATATTTAATGGTTAAGCACCCCTTGGCAAAAAAGAGCAATGCAGCTTCCCTTTCATTGAAGGGAGGTGAAGGAAGATGAAAAAAGACCAAAAACAAGGCCTTAAATTAACTGGTATTCTATACAATGCAATTATTATTGGATCTGTTATTGTTGCATTAACATCTGGATTTAGACTAGTATAATCATTAAGTTATATTAAATGGAGGAAGTGAATTTTTTACTTTCTCCAATCTTATTATGAGAGTGATGAAATAATGCAGTTTTTAAAGACAACCACCAATAAATACCTTTTTCTCGTATCAGTGTTAGGTTTCTTAACCTTCATTGCGTTATATGATTTTAATATTCATTCAAATATCGAATGGTTTATCATTATAGCTTTGGCTGGAGCCATCTTACTATTAAATCATTATCCTATACTTCTTCCCCCAAAGGGCAACTCCCTTTCCATGGATTCATCAATATTCCTTGCAAGCCTTTTTTTATATGGGCTGGATATAACATTGGCGGTACTGCTAATTAATTCAATTTTATTTGCGGTTACACAACGAAAAATAGTCTGGTGGAAACATATTTTTAATTTCTCCAGCTATATCTTAATGATTGTTAGTTCTTATTATGTATTCAATTTAACGGGTGGTACCATTGGCAGCATCGATATTAATAACTTCATTTCTTATTTAATTTCCTTACTCACTTACTTTGCTATGAATGTCATTTTTGTCGGATTATTCTTTATACTAGCAGCTGCTGAAAGCTTTGAAAGTGTTTTTAGAGAACTTATTAAAGAAGCACTAGCCCCTTATTTGAGTACGCTCATGCTTTCATTAGTATTGGCCATATTAATGAGTTCGAAAAGTTTATTTGGACTTTTTCTTTTTACCTGTATTGCCTTTTTACTTTCATTAGCATTTAAGCAGCATTTTCTTTTATTTAAAGAGATTTCTGAGAAAGCTAACAAAGACTTTTTAACTGGTCTTAATAATCATGGATATTTTAAAGAAATCTTAGAAAAAGAAGTTACAGTTGCAAAAGAGAACGATCAACCACTTTGTGTAGTTCTTCTTGATATCGATGATTTTAAAAAATATAACGATTTATACGGGCATATCCAAGGAGATCATTTGCTGCAGGAATTTGGAGCACTCCTAAAAACAAAGTCAGAAGCGGAAAGTTACACAGTTGCCCGCTATGGCGGCGAAGAATTTTCGATTATCATGCCTAATACAACCCGGCAGAAAGCTCATTCATTTATGAATGAATTGCGGAAGAAAACTAACGACACTTATTATAAGGGAGTAGAACGTCTCCCCTATGGCTGTTTATCCTTTTCAGCAGGTATTGCAGAATGCGAAAAGGAAACCTATAACACCTCTGAACTTCTAAACAAGGCTGATCAAGCGATGTACGCTGCTAAAGATCAAGGAAAAAACCTTGTTCAAATTTATAATCAGTATTCCGAATACTCAGCACAACGTTCTCTCTCCTTAGAGAAAGAATTGGAAGAGGCAGAACAGCAATTGCGAATCTTTCTTTCAAAGGATGTTTATACATACCGGCATAGTAAGCGTGTTTATCAATATGCCTTAAATTTTTCAAGGTTAATATCCTTAAGTGAATATGAACGAAAGACGTTGATTCTTGGGGCTTTAATTCATGACATTGGAAAAATCGAAATCCCTCGGGAAATTTTGAATAAAAAGGGAAAGCTTGAGCCACATGAATGGGAAATGATGAAAAAGCATGTAACTTGGGGCAAAGAAATCATTTCGACCAATAAAAAATTAGAAGACTTGATACCATTAGTTGAGCTTCATCATGAACGCTTTGACGGAAATGGCTATCCATATGGTTTAAAAGGAAAATCCATTCCTAAACTTGCACGAATCCTTTGTGTCATTGACTCATTTGATGCAATGACCACCGAACGGCCGTATCAAAAAACAAAAACATTCAAGGAAGCGATTGTCGAGTTAAGGGACTGCTCAGGAAAACAATTCGACCCCCAATTCGTCGAACCATTTATAGCCATGATTAATCAGCTTGATGATACCAATTTAATACTGGAAGATGACGGAATGGTTGTGAATAACTAAAAAGACTTAATCCCTCTGGTGCCTGTCACCGCGAAAGAGATTAAGGATAAACTATTGCTTCGTATAAATTTCAAGGGTTTCAAACGAAATAATCGTTTGAAACCCTTTTTTTGTGTCACTGTCCGTCTGGGGTGGAAAGTGTCCACGGGCGGTGACAGGCACCGCTTTTGACACCTCTGTTATTGATGTAGGTAAATCACTTTAACCACTTATAAAAGGTAGCAATATTCTTAATTGTTCAACATTTCACAAATCGTTCACTTTTTATAGAAGTATGAGTGATTGAAATCACTAGGATAATATTTACAAAATTTACAATGTAAGTGTAAACAATTTTATTTAAAGGGGTAGGATCTAGATGAATAAAATAGGGAAGTTTGCAACGCTTATCATTAGTTCTGTTTTACTTTTAGGTGCATGTAATGGTGCCAATGGATCGGTGGAAAAACAAGTTGTAAATGCTAAAATGAATACCTCCTCACCAATTATTGAACCTCATAAGAATCTCAATCAAAAACCAATTCCACTCAACATCGAACGTGTTGGTGAACACGAAGTCAATGTTGAAATGACCGCACAGATCACTGATATCGAAATTAGCAAAGATAATATGTATAAAGCATGGACGTTTAATGGTGAAGCTCCAGGACCCGTAATTGTCGTAAATGAAGGCGATACCATTAACTTTACCTTAAAGAACATGGACCCGGCCATTCCGCACAGTATGGACTTTCATGCGGTTCACGCCTCTCCATCAAAGGATTTTATTGATGTAATGCCAAATGAATCTGGCAGTTTTTCCTATCCCGCTACTAATCCCGGAGTTTTCATGTACCACTGTGGAACAAAACCTGTTTTAGCCCATATCGCCAACGGAATGCATGGTACCATTATCGTTAAGCCTACAAACGGGTACCCAACTGATCCTGAAATCGATCGCGAATTTGTCATTGTTCAAAATGAATGGTATAAATACAACAACCTTGAGGATTTTACCAATGGCGTTCCTAGTAATGTGGTCTTTTCGGCAAAGGCCTTAAAAGAAGGCGATTTGAATACGAATGGTACGGTTGGTGCCCTTGTCGATACGCCTCTTTTGGCTAAAGTTGGCGACAAAATCAGAATCTATGTTAACAATGTCGGACCCAATGAAGTCAGCAGCTTCCATGTCGTCGGAACCGTTTTTGACAATGTTTATATTGATGGAAATCCATTTAATCTTATGAAGGGCTTGCAAACCGTGATGCTGCCTGCAAGCGGCGGGGCTGTCGTTGAATTCACCGTCACGAAAGAAGGTAGCTACCCCATTGTCACCCACCAATTTAACCATGCAACAAAAGGTGCGGTTGGTATCATAAAAGTTACCAAAGATGGACTTGACGATGCAAGCGCAACCATGTCACATTAAAATGTAAAAGCATCGGGGCTTCCCCCGATGCTTTTATCCACAGATATTGTGGTTAGATTTATAGTTACCAACATTTTATCCACAAACAAATAATAAATATCCCCAGTCAGAAAATAGTTATACACATAAGTTATCCAGTTATTCACACAGACCATTGATTTATCCACAGATTTTACATCCACTTTGAAAGAATAGGATTAAATTGAAAAAAGCCTGGGGACTCCCCAGGCTTTTCGGTTATATTCTCGCACCAAGCTCAATCGCTTTACTATTATGATATAAAGATTTTACCTTTAATTCGCATTTAAGTTCATCGCTTAAACAATCCTGCTGCATCATTTCAATATGATGATACTGAAATAGATGATAATAATACTTTCCCTTTAATAATACACTTTTCAACAACACAAAAACCTCCTCAATAGATTTACATAAACCGCCGAGGATCGTGTTCGGTAACTGGCTGGCATTGTTCTTAAACATTAGCCCCTCTAGTTTTGCGTCACCATTTTTCAATAGCTTTGCCGTTTCGTACGATTTATGATGTTATTTCCAATATATGATATAACCTACATATAAAAAAGGGTCTTAGGTCCTGCTTTATTAACTTTTCCTTGTTTTTAAGTGGGCTGCCTAGACTATTTTTTAAAAAATACGTTGTTGAATATCGAAGGATGTAACATAATGTATTATATTGCTGTCTATTATTGTTAGAACTAATTTTCAAAAGTTTTCCTTTAAATTATTTTAAAAAGTAAGGGTGTTACATTGTGAAAAAATTATCTGGAATAATCGGAAGCATCGCCTTGATGACGCTACTACTATCAGGCTGCTCCGAAAAAATGTTATTTGCTAAATCTAATCCGGAACATTCTCAAACTGGAGAAAAATCAGAAAATAGCGATTCAATCCCAACTGTCAAAGATGCCAGTGATGCAGAAAAACCAGAACGGCTTGATGTAAGTACATCTGAGGATAACTCGAAACCGGTAGACCAAAAGGCAGAGGTGCCTCCAGTACAAAATAGTGATGAAAGTATCCAGGTTATTTCAAATCCAGAAAGCATTCCTGTGCTGGTTAATAAACAAAATAAATTACCAGATGATTATAATCCGCAAGATCTTGTTCCTGCCGACATCCCCTTTGTTTCACATGCGACAAATGAAAAACGGAAAATGAGGCAAGAAGCTGCAACTGCTATTAATCAATTATTTACTGATGCTAAAACACAAGGAATTTCACTTTTAGGGGTGTCTGCCTATCGGTCACATGCCACTCAAGCGACATTATTTGACTATTATGTAAGTAAAGATGGTTATGAACAGGCAAGAACGTATAGTGCATTGCCTGGTACGAGCGAGCATGAAACGGGTCTTTCGATTGATGTGACGGGTGCAGATGGAAAGTGTGCTGCTGAAAGTTGCTTCGGAGGTACACCAGAAGCCAATTGGCTCCAAGCACATGCCTCAGAATACGGCTTTATTATTCGCTATCCACAAGGGAAAGAACATATCACTGGATATCAATACGAACCTTGGCACCTTCGTTATGTAGGGAAAGAGATTGCTAGTGAAATCATGAACAGTGGTACTACACTCGAAGAATACTTTAATGAAGTACCTGTGAATAACTAATTAAAAAAGAGTCAAATTCCGTTGGTAGTGGAACTTGACTCTTTTTCTATTTATCCTTTATTTCCAATAGCTTTATTCTTAAATCGTTTTCCATATTGGCTAGCTCTTGTTCAGCAAGACGACGTTTGTGACGTCCTTCCTCCTGAATTCGCATGGTTTCTTCAAGAGTCGTGATTAAATTTTCCTGTGTCTTTTTAAGCGTTTCGATATCAACGAGTCCGCGCTCATTTTCTTTCGCTGTTTCAATGGTATTCGTTTTTAGCATTTCGGCATTTTTCAATAACAGCTCATTTGTGGTTTGTGACACCTTTTTCTGAGCTTCTACTGCATGCCGTTGTCGAATTAAGGTTAGCGCAATCGCTACTTGATTTTTCCAAAGTGGAATAGCTGTCATGATCGACGATTGTATTTTTTCCACAAGCGCTTGGTTTGTATTTTGAATCAGGCGAACCTGTGGAGCACTCTGAATCGTGATCTCACGACTTAATTTCAAATCGTATAAGCGTTTATCCAAGCGGTCGGCAAACTGGATCATATCGTTAACTTCTTGGAACTTCATTTGATCATTTGTTGCCTCTGCTGCCCTTTTCATTGCTGGAATTGTTTTTTGATGGAGCTCTTCTAGCTTAATTTCCCCTGCTGCAATATAGACATTTAACGCATGGAAATATTCTTTATTTGTTTCATAGAGCTGTTCTAGTAATTTAATGTCAGATAAAAGTACGTTTTTACTGCGATCGAGTTTCACACTGATTCGATCGATTTGTGCACCTGTCTTTTGATATTTTGAGAGCACTTCTTGGATTGAGTTAGAAATTTTTCCAAACATACGCCCGAAAAAGGATGGCTTCCCATCCTTTAATTCATCCGGATTAACCTCATCGAGTCTTTTCATTAAATCACTGATGATTTCGCCAACCTCACCGATATCATTTTTCTGCACATGCTCAAGCATGGTGTGTGAAAAGCTTAAAAGCTTCCCTTGTGCTTGGGTACCGTACGTAATCATCGCCTGATGGTTTCTCGGATCAATTTGTTCGGCTAGCTGATATGCTTTTGCCCGGTTTTCCTCCGGAATGACATCAATTAGCTTAGCCGGCTTCACTTCTTGAAGCTGTGGTGATAGCTGCACTTGCGGCGGTGGAGCAAGCTCGTTGTCACCGAACGGATTGGCTAGGATATCATCTAATAAATTCCCAGTTTTATTCAACTGAGGTGAGTTATTCTCGCTCATTTTGGCCTCCTGCTTTCGTCTATATATTTCGTATCATTTAGTTTTTTGATAGATTGTTTCGCAACATCAATTTCAAAATTCAAGGTATCAACATCGTCAGAAATGACAAAATAGAGATCCTCTTCTAGCGCCTTTGTTAGGTCTGTTAACGTTTGGCGTGTCTCATATAAAGAAACATCAATCTCATGACTTTTCTTAGGCTGCTGCGATAAAAATCGGTACTTTTCTGTAAGCTCTACTACAGAATCTAAATGAGAAAAATAAAATTTCTCGGCTTTATAAAAGCGCCTTGGCTCATTATGTGTCATGCTTTGAATTTTCCTTGTTATGCGGAGCACATCCAGTCTCTGCTTCATTGTTGGAAGATCACGAATCGTAAACAACGATTTGTTAAGACGATTAATTTTTTGTTTGGCTTCATCTAAATTCTTCTTTATATAACGATATTCTTTTCTAGTTAGCTGATGTTTTTTCAAAAAGCGTGAAGTCATGATGGCTGAGGTAATATTGTAGACGATGACCCCGCCTCCTAAAGCAATAGCTGATGATGGCCCAAATGTTAGTTTGAACCCAAAATAGCTAACAAACCAGACTACTGTTGCAGATGGCACAGTCACTAAACTTTGAACAAGAAACGATAAAAATCGGTTCATCATAATCGACTCCTAACTAAAAATCCTTTATATTCATACGAACGAACAATGGAAATGTTTCACCAAATACAAAATACCTAAAAAGGCTGGACATCTCTCATTACTTCAACAATACACTATTAAAATCCTGCTTGCCATAGACCACAAGCGTAAAGAAAACTAAGACCTAAGATGTATTTTGGGAAATTGATGGTGGTGATGGTGACAGGCACCACTCGTGGACACTTTCCACCCCAGGCGGACAGTTGTATCTTCCTGTTCCCGCTATTTTAAGCAACCTGGGCTTTAGTCCAAGAGGAATACCCAGATATCCATATGATATCAGGATAACAGGATTAAAATTTATAGATAGAGGAGCGAGGTAATCAAATGTATCATCCATTTGGAATGCCCGATGTTTTTAGATTTGGTGGACAATATGGCGGCGGTCAGCATAGCGGTGGGCACCTC
>NZ_JBALNQ010000014.1:8381-109853 GCF_036961885.1 Neobacillus niacini
GCATAGCGGTGGGCACCTCGGTGGCGGACAGCATGGCGGCGGTCATCACGGTGGCGGTCAATACGGCGGCGGACAGCATGGCGGTCCCCACGGTGGCTTTAATTTAGGGAATGTTGGAGCAGGATTGCTTGGTCTTGGATTAGGTTATTTAGGCTCAAGTCTTGGTGGTTACAATCCTGGATTTGGCGGATATGGGTCTGGATATGGGCCAGGATACGGTGGATATGGGCACGGGTATGGTCCAGGATACGGTGTGCATGGACCTGGCACGGGTGGTTACGGTGGCGGGTATGGCGGCGGCTTCGGCCCTGGTTACTAATAATACAATTAAACAAAGCGCGAAAGTACTTGAAAACATTCAAGAAACTTCGCGCATTTTCTTTTTTTGAGATATTTTTACTGTTTTTTTGTTTCGTTAGGTGTAAAATGTTTCTCGAAGGAAACATTTCTGTGTTCACGCATATATAATACTATTCTAAACTTACAACTAAGATAACAAAGGGAGAAGATACTATGACGGAGAATCTGCTATTAGCATTTGGTCTGACTTTATTTGCCGGCCTTGCGACAGGCATAGGTAGTCTACTCGCATTTTTTACATCACATACAAATACAAAATTTTTATCCGTTACCCTCGGTTTTTCAGCCGGTGTAATGATTTATGTCTCGATGGTAGAGATTTTTGTAAAAGCAAAGATAGCGCTTGTGGATGCCATGGGTGTGGTTCCTGGAAATTGGTTAACGGTTGCTGGTTTTTTCGGTGGTATGCTCCTAATAGCTGCCATCGACAAATTTATCCCGAAGCAATCAAACCCGCATGAATTGAAAACCGTTGAGGATATGAAACAGCCACCTACGATCGATGGGAAAAAGCCCGACCTTTTAAAAATGGGGACATTTACGGCACTAGCTATTGGTATCCATAACTTTCCAGAGGGAATTGCAACCTTTACTTCTGCATTACAAGACCCTGCACTAGGGATAGCCATCGCTGTCGCGGTTGCCATTCATAACATCCCAGAAGGTATTGCCGTTTCCGTACCCGTCTATTTTGCAACTGGGGATAAGAAAAAGGCTTTTAAACTATCATTCTTGTCAGGCTTAGCTGAACCGGTTGGTGCACTTGTCGCTTATCTATTCTTAATGCCTTTTTTAAATGATATCATGTTCGGAGTTATCTTTGCTGCAGTTGCAGGGATTATGGTGTTCATCTCCCTTGATGAATTACTACCCGCAGCCAAAAGATATGACGAAACCCATCTATCCATCTATGGACTTATTGCCGGTATGGCCGTGATGGCACTTAGCCTTCTACTATTCATCTAAATAGCAACAAATTCAAAAAAGCCAGCTGCTGCTGGCTTTTTTTTATGGTTTCATTCCAACCACTGTCCGCCTGGGGTGGAATGTATCCACCAGCGGTGATGTCACCCTGGTGACAGGCACCATCAAAAACCTAAGGACATATAGTAAATGGATATTTCTAAAATTTATGGAAGAGGGTGAATTTATTTGATGAAAAGGGCCCTATTTACTATTCCGCTTTGTTTGATACTTATCGGTATGATTGTTACTTCTTTTGTTCTATTGGGTATTAAACCAAGTTCTTCGAATATTCCTCAAGCTCAGAAGCTAGCAGAATACTCAAAGCCTGCGGTTGTCAGGATTCTTGGCTACTCTGTTGTTGGATGGCAGTTTAACAATCCATATGACCCGGAAGTAGAATCCATACTAAGTCAATTAAACTACCAAACTGTTGTGGGGGGCTCTGGTTCCGGTGCAATTATTAGCTCTGACGGCTATATCGTCACCAATGCCCATGTTGTAGAGGCTGCCCAAATGGAAGATGAAGATATTGCCATTGCAGCATTCGATCAACTCGTAACCATTATGGCAGACTATTTTCGGTTAGACTATGATACCGTGTATGATTATATGTTAACGTACACCCAATATACCGGGATTCAAAAAGTTATTAAAGTCATTTTACCAAGCGGAGATACTTTTGAAGGTGATGTTAAAAGCTATGGTGCACCTGTCAATGAGGGTAAAGATGTAGCGGTACTAAAGATTGAAGGAAAAAACCTCCCTACATTGAAGCTTGGAAATTCTGATAATATCCAAAACCAGGATAATATTTGGGTAAGCGGCTATCCAGCTGCTGCCGATTCCAATTTACTTTCACCAGACTCCTCTCTTGTATCTTCCATGAATGCTGGTCAAATTTCTGCTATAGATAAGAAAACGGAGCAAGGTAGCCCTGTTATTCAAATTAATGCAGCTGCCACACATGGTAATAGCGGTGGACCTGTGATCAATGACAAAGGGGAAATCATTGGCTTACTAACCTTTAGAGGTGATACCGTTAATGGTCAAGAGGTTCAAGGTTTTAACTTTTCCGTTCCGGTTAATATCGTAAAGGAATTTACAAACCAAGCTGGAGCAAAAAATACGGCAAGTAACACAGATAAACTTTATAAGGAAGGATTGGAGCTTTATTGGGGCGGCTATTATGAAAATGCGCTTGAAAAATTCGAGGCCGTTCAAAGACTCTATCCAAACCACTCTGAAATCAAAAAGTTCATCATAAATTCTGAGCAAAGAGCTGGAGACAGTAAAACATTGTGGTCCGATTATAAAACCATTTTTTATGTCGTAGGTGGTACAGCAGCCTTATTGATCATTCTACTGTTATTGTACACATTTGCCTTTAAAGCAAAAAAACGCGCCGTAACGGCAGCTTTGGCAGCACACCAGGTACCACCTGCTCCGCCTCCTACACCTCAAAACACCATTCCAGACTTAAACAATGATTGGAAAATTGACGTCCAAGACATCATCCTAGCCCTGCAAGAACAACAAAAGAAACAACAGAAAAAAGACGACGGATAATGCTTGGTTATCATCAAATTATACAAAAATAGCTGTATATATGAAGGAAAATGAATAAATGGTGACAGGCACCCATATCTATTACTAATGGTAATTTTGAAGGGGGTATGTCGTCTGAGGGGTATATTACGATTGGTTGGTTTCCTCATTTTTATTTTTGGGGTATATCTGATTTTTGCTGAACAATTTTTCTTTGGGGTTCTATCCATTATAATAGCGTTTTTAATTTTCCCCAATCGCAGTACTAGCAAAAGTCACCATTATAATCATGACAATGACTTTAGTAACGATCATGCCTTCAGCTCTGACAGCGACTCGGATGGTGGCGACTCGGGTGGTCGTGGGGACTAATAAAAAACATCCTAATAGACTGTCCTAGGCGTTTGAGACAGAGATAAAACACCCTCATTAGGCTGCCATGCTCCCAAATTCAATTGGGGTTTGGTAGCCTAATCTTTCTTGAATACATTCTTCATTATAATGTTTAATATAATCTTTTACATGATTACACACTTCATTTAAGCTCAAGGAATTGAACTTAATAAATTGAAACCCCTCTGATTTCAAGTTTGAGTGAAATAACTCAATAACTGCATTATCCCAGCCATTTCCCCGTCTTGACATACTACTGATTAGGTTATTTTCTTTTAAAAACTTCTGAAAGGATATGATGTATATACACTTCCTTGATCAGAATGCAGAATCACACCAGATTGGTTTCCCCGTGAAATTAAGGCTGTTTCTAGTGTGTCCCTCACTAGCGATGTCCGTTGATGATCACAGACTTTATATGCAACAATTTGGTTGTTAAACAAGTCCTAATGTAGACAAATACAATGTAGATGGACCGTATTGAAGGTACACAATATCAGTGACCCACTTTTGATTTGAAGCAGTGGCCGTGAACTCTCATTCTAAATATTTGGTGCAACGACAACGGACTCTCCTTGCGATTTCCACTTTCGTTTTGGCTTTACACGGCATTGTAAATAATGTTTTTGCATAATACGTTGAACCGTATTGCAATTCAATTTGATCTGATGTTTACAGTATAATAACGCCTTGATTTTACGATGTCCGTACCGACATTATGTCTCCTGGCATAAAGTAATAAATTATTTCTTCCTCTTTGGTCAATACGTATGTACCCACTTTGCCCATCGGTAGTAGGTAGCACGTGGCACCGATAGGGCAGATAAAATTGCCTTAACAGTTTACTTTGTTCGGAACTTCTAAACGATTTGTAGAACTACTTGTTTTTCAACTTCTTTACCATCTCCAAATACTTTTTTAAGATTTCGTTCTCCTGTTTTAAGTGATTATATTTGTGTTCCTTTTTTTCCTTTTCACGCAGGTGGCCTGGTCCAAGCCCATACGTATATTGTTTACCGATTGGCTGATCAAAACGATGTATCTCATTCTCTCGATACCATTTCATCCATGTCTTAATTTGGGAACATTTTTTAATTCCGTACTTCTCCATAATCTCTTGATTGGTTAACTCACCTGACATCTTAGCTTTCACAACCGCCCATTTTGTTTCACTAGAATATACGTTTTTGTCCATGCAAAACACCTCCGATATTAGTACTTAATTTCAGTGTACCATTTCGAAGGTGTTTTATCGTGTCTCATTTAACTAGGTTAGTCTATCCTTTACATCGTTTTTTGTAGAAGAATTATCATCTAATTCTTTTGTCTGTTTTACATGTGCAGGATTAACTACCACGACTTTAATAACTTTTTCCTTTAACTTTATAGACAGGTTGAGTCTCACCAACTCTCTTCCTGTTTGGTAGTCTTCAAACCAAAAGTGAGCCATCTTATCATCGTATTTTAGGTTTGGGATATTCTGCAATTGCAAGTCTAACTTAATATATTCCTGTATTTTTTAGCTACTTTTGCATCCCTCATTCTTTGTTCTGCATTCACGTAAAAACCTTTTGGTATTGCTGATATAGGTCATTAATAAGATTGATATTAGAGCGATTATTTTAAAACCAAGATTTTCAATAAATCGTACAGGACCTTTTGCCAGGTCTTTCATAAATATTCATATGGAATAAACTCGGAAGGAACCTACTCATTATGGACCTTTCGTTTCTAAGACATGAATATGGGGATTAAATTTCGTATCCCGTCCAAATGTTTGAATGACTGTAATTATGCCAACCTGCAGACCACGTTTCTTACTTTTAAGTTGAAAGTAAAATTGGAAGAATTTAGCTACTTTTTTACTTAGTTCATTTGACTATTAATTTCTGAATGATTTTGTTCTCCTCGTTTTCTGGTATAAAAACGATTTCTGCTTCGTGGGTTAGATTCTCGGTAGGTACAGTAACTTGAGCGGAAATAGAACCCTTATCAACTAGAATTTTCATATCGTAGATTCTATCTTTCATCAAGAGGTACCCCGCTTTAGGTTTTTCCGGCATATTAAGCTTCACTGTAACATTTTGCAGTTGTTTATCCTCATCAGGATGATATTCAATTGCTTTATCTGAAGCCTGTATACTCTTAAGATTCTCATAATTGCTATATGCAGGTTGTAAATTTGCAGCTGCCATTTGAGTTACTGGAAACCTACTATCAGTTGTTGCATATTCTGCTGATGTCAATATGACAATCTCAGGATTAGCAATATTAAAGTAATAATCAAAGTTCGTAACATTGATATAATTATGGATAGACATTGTCTCAGCAAAACTATTTACAACAAACTTATCTCTATCTTCCCTATAATAACTTCCATGAAAGAACAATAACTTTGGTGCATTGCTCTGTAAACTTTTATTTACGAAATGTCTATAATGGCGATTCTGTAAATCCAACTGGATTTCTTCAGCATATTTCTGATCATTAACATAATCGCTATCCTTGTGTGTAAATAACGGTACATATTCATTAATTTCAAAATTAGAAACAGGCAGGGAAGTTTCAAGCTTCTGAGTAATTTCATAATCATCCCGCTTTGCAAATTTAATGTCAGGATAATATTCCTTTATTCTATCAAATAATAACGAGGTCGAATAATGTGCACCATACTCATTCCAATGTCCCGCATCATATTGAACATTAAACACTTCCTCTGTCTTTCGTCTTTCAATAAGCGGATCCGCTGTATATAGGTAGTTTACTTCCAATCGATTTAGTTCCTGTATAAGCAACTCGATCCTAGAATTATCATAAGCAAAACCACTTGGCAGTTTATCCTCATAAACTGTTGTTTTAGACGGTATTAGCATGTAAATAAACGGTACATTCCGTTCTTCACAGTAGTCCTGTAATTCACGTAGGAATTTTGCAAATGATTTCATAAAGTCATAATCCTTCGCTGCTCTTCCTAACTTGGTGAAAACATAACCGTCCTGTCCATACATGTATGTAGGATGAACCATTTCATTAAAAATTATATTGTTGAATTTTGAATATGTGTTAATAATCTCATTACGATAACCCAAACGGTCACTGTAAAAGTTTGAAAGGTTTGGAAGAAAACTTTCATCACGCTTAGGAAATTCAGTTAACATACGATTATCAATTTCAGAAACCGCATTCTTTTGTAAATTTAACTTTAAATTTGGAATTAACAAAATTAAGGCAAATAGAAGGATAAACAGTATATTGAGAATACTTAATGTTTTTTTCACTTTCTTCTCATCATCTATTTGTTTTTTACTCTGTTTTGAAAGTCTAAAATTATTGTTCACTTTAAGCCTCCGTGTTATCAAAACTGAAAATAAATAAATGGACTGTATGTACTATTTACCATATATAAAACACCAATAATTAGCATTGCAAGAGCAAAAATATTCTGTACTGCTGTACTTAAAACATCAGCATTCTTATATATACTTCCAAATCTCTCCTTTATCAAAGGAATAACAGGAAAACTCAACACTATTGCAATTAATGTAGTAAACATTATTTTACTTGTAATAAAAAATGACGTGCTCATTTCTGTTGATATGGAATCCTTCTGTCCAAACATAATCGCCATATAATCAATAAAGAATGAGAATGTTGGTGAACGGAAAAGCAGCCATCCAATGCCAATAATGAAAGTGGTTACTAGCCATTTAAGAATAACAGGTGTCTTTTGATAGATTGGCTTATCGCTCATATATTTTTCAAAGATATTACAGATACCATGAATAATTCCCCATACAATAAATGTCCAACTTGCTCCATGCCAGATACCTGTTGCGAGAAAAACAATCATTACATTTACATAGACATTACCTCGTCGGTTTCCTCCTAAAGGTATATACAGATAATCCCTAAACCAGGTGGATAAAGAAATATGCCAACGTCTCCAAAACTCAGTGATGGAGGTTGAAATATATGGATAATTAAAATTCTTGCCTAATTCGAAACCAAAACATAAAGCAATTCCAATAGCCATAACTGAGTACCCAAGAAAATCAAAGTATATTTGAAGAGAATAAAGCAATACGCCGGTCCACGCGGTTGAAGTAGTTATTCCAAATTCCACCTGGGTAAAAATTTCATTTACAACTGCACCTAGTGGGTCAGCAATTATTACCTTCAAAGCGAAACCATAGCAAAAGCGTACCAAGCCATTTCTTACCTTTTCTAAAGTTATTACCCTATTGGATATCTGATCGTAGAAATTTGAGAATAACGTAATAGGTCCCATAATAAGTTTAGGAAAAAAACTGATATAAAGTGCCGTATCAATCAGCCCGGGTTTGAGCTTCCCTTTTTGACGGTAAATATCAATTAAATAAGAAACACTTGAAAAAATAAAAAATGAAATTCCCGGTGGAATGGGTAAATCTAAAGTTCTATAGCTTGAAAAATACCGATCTGGAATAAAACTCATTGCAAAATCATAATACTTATAAACTCCCAGCATCCCAATCAGGAAAATAATACCTACTGCGAGCGATGTCCTTCGATATTTGGATTTTCTAACAAGAATTCCAAAAATATATGTAAAAATAATACTAACTAATAAAATGCCGGTAAGATCCAATGCTCCCCACGAATAAAAAAACAAACTGGCTAAAATAAGATATATGTTTTTTAACTTTCGTGGAAATACAAGATACAAAATAAAACTCAATGGAAGAAACAAAAAAATAAAAACTGTCGAATTAAAAACCATAGCTGTATTCCTTTCCTAGAGGCAGAACTCATTATGAATTTCTTGATTTACGGTTTTCAAATGTACAACCAAAGTTGCCTCCTTCCTTTTTTACCCATTAACCCTGAAGTTTATCAAAAATAACAAAAAAATCCCCTCTAAAACCCATACACAAAAATGCGTGTAAATTTTAAAGGAGTTTCCTTATACCTTTGGGTATTAACACCATTATTATATTACTAATATTTTTACAGCTCTGCAAGTACGATATTTTTTTGTACCTGTCTGCAGCTTTCCGATAGTTTAACTCGCCTCCCTAACTTTCAGCGAATCACCTTGGACGGTGGTTAAAAAAACCAGCTACTGGGGCTGTTGACAAACTAATAGGATTTTTTATGGTGGGTCGTAAAGATGAATATCAAAGTAAGTTAGAGTTTATTGATTTAAATGTATTTGTTCCTTCAAATCATATTCTCCTTCAAATAAATGGAAAAATTGATTTTTCCTTTATATATGAAAAGCCATTGAACGCCTTCATCCAGGTGATCAAGTGATTCTTCATTCAGATAAAGGTTAGCATTATCAAATGGGACAATATCAAAAAATATTAAAACAGCACCAGATTACACAGAGTATATCTCGAAAATCTAACTGTTTAGATAACGCATTTATGGAAAATTTCTTTGGCTTATTTTAAAGTCTGAATTACTCTACTTACAAGAATTTGAGAGTAGAGAGCATTTTGAACGGGAATTAGACGATTATATTTATTACTACAATTTCACAAACGAATGAAGGCAAAATTAAATGACCTAGCCCATTTGAATACCGAACTCAGATCTTGGAAGCTGCTTAAATCTTTTTTTGTCTAACTTAATTGGGTCAGATCAACAAGGGGATGTATTTCTTTGAATTCAAAAAGAGTCAGGCTCTCTTTTATCATTTCAAACGCTGTTTTGACAAATTTTATGTAAAAAAAGAAGAATACATATTATAATGGAAACAAATTCATTTTTTGCACCGACAAGAATTGACAAAGGTTGTGTTCGCAATGATTTGGTTTTATTTTATTTTTTCCTATTTAATTGGAAGTATCATGTTTGGCTTTCTAATCACAAAGATTTTTTATCGGAAGGATATCCGAGTTCAGGGTAGTGGTAATGTCGGTGCAAGAAATGCCGGCCGCCTACATGGCAAAACTGCCTTTGTGTTGATTTTTCTCGGGGACGCACTAAAAGGAGTCCTTGTGATTTTAGCTGCACGTTACTTACACTTTTCTGAAACAATTCAACTAGTGGGGCTGGCCCTAGCGATTATGGGTCATATAAAGCCAATTACTCTGAAATTTAAAGGCGGCAAAGGGATTTCAACCTTTATCGGTGGGATCATTGTCTTTGAACCCCTGATGGTTCCGGTCATCATTCTTGGTTTTTCCATCTTCTACACTTTTATAAAGAGCTTTACATTAGCCGGCTTAGGAGCATTTCTTTTTATCCCAGTAGTTCTTTTTATCATAAATAATGATTGGCTAAGTTGCCTCATAGCATTAGGTATAATAGCAATGCTTTACGCAGCACATGCAGAAAATCTTAAGGGAAGGCTGAAACCTAATGAGTAAGCACGAATTCTTTTTCAAAATTGCAACCTCTGCAGATGAATTTGAACAAATTCATCGCTTAAATTATCAAACCTTTTCAGAGGAAATACCACAGCATCAAAAGAATGAAGAACAAAAGCTAGTGGACCAGTTCCATGCTGAAAATACATATATTATTTGTGTAAAAGAAAATGAAGTAATTGGCATGACTGCGATTCGGGATAATCGTCCATTTTCACTCGATAAAAAAATTGGTCCGGTAGAACAGTCACTACCCTTTCCAGTTCAATCACCATGTGAAGTCAGACTGCTATCGGTCAAAAAAGAATATCGTCATGGACGAGTCTTTTTAGGTCTCGCACAGTTTTTAATAAAATATTGTTTAAAAAAAGGCTACGACATCGCCTTTATCTCAGGCACAGTTCGCCAATTGAAGCTTTATGGACAGTTAGGATTTCAACCATTTGCTAATTTAACTGGCACAGATGAAGCACGCTTCCAGCCTATGTATCTAACGAAGAAAACGTTCGACGAGTCGATTGCTGGCAGGATTCTTCCACCGACCCTTCCATTTTTGCCGGGGCCAGTTCAAGTTTCAGAAAAAGTCATGAACGCATTAGGCAAGGCTCCGATTTCTCACAGGTCGGACCATTATAAAGAAAAACTTGAAAAGGCAAAATCCCTGCTCGGTCAATTAGTGAATTGTAAACATGTCCATCTTTTCCTTGGATCAGGAACACTTGCTAATGATGTTGTGGCCGGACAGCTTTCCTTAGAAAACGGTCGAGGACTTATTTTAACCAATGGCGAATTTGGCAGCCGTTTGGTTGAACAGGCTGGTAGATTTGGTCTCGATTTCGATGTGCTTGAAAAAGACTGGGGACAGGCCTTCTCCCGAGCTGAGATAATTTCAAAATTATCACCTGAAACCCGGTGGATATGGTCTGTTCATAGTGAAACATCGTCTGGTATGCTCAACAATCTTGACCTGTTGAAGGATATTTCGAAACAATATCAGCTCAAACTTTGCCTTGATTGTATTAGCTCTTTAGGGGCTTTGAAAATAAATTTAGATGGAGTATTTTTGACAACAGGTGTAAGTGGAAAAGCCATTCGTGCACTAACTGGGCTTTCGTTCGTTTTTCACAATCACGAAGTACAGCCGTCTCGAACACTTCCGAAATATCTAGATTTAGGAACATACATGGCAAAGGGGAGCATCCCTTTTTCGCAGTCATCCAACCTTCTGGAAGCCCTGTTAACCGCATTAGAGGATATTAATGAGGAAACGTTTGAAAAAGTGGTGACAACACACGCATACTTAAAAAAACAGCTTAAACAATTTGGCTTTACCATCGTTAGTGAAGAGCACAGCTCACCTATCATTCTTACGATTGGGCTGCCAAGGTCCATCTCTTCAGCTACGGTTGGGGATCTTCTTTATAACCATGGTTACCAGCTTCACTATGAAAGTGATTATCTACAACAAAGAAATTGGATCCAAATCGCTTGCATTGACAACTATGCAACAGGTGACCTAGAAAAAATGATCAATCTCTTAAACAAAGTCATAACCTATGAAACCACAGCATTAAAGCAAGCAATCTACGAAACGTAATCTATAGTTAAAGTGTCACTGCCTCTTAATGGGCAGTGGCTTTTTTAATTCAGTGTCCACCTGGGGTGGAAAGTGTCCACGAGCGGTGACAGGCACCCTATCAAGGCACCAATCTAAATTTTATATTATACTATGGTTAATGTAGTAAGATACCTAATACCCCTTTCCTGAAAATTGATAATGGAGGTTTTGATTTGAAAAAGTTACTATTAGTTATGTCGGCAAGCATGTTATTGTTGCTTGGCGGGTGTTCGTTTCTCAATGATGCACAGGATTCACTTTCATATATTAATGATGCAACAGACTATTTAAGTGCGGCTACTGAATTTGCTAGTGATGCCCCAGCACTTGCACAGCAGGCAATTGGTGACATTCAAGCTGCTGAAGATTTCCAAACAATGCTTCAAGATATGCAGCAAACAGTGGAAGCCTTTAATGAACTTCAAGCACCCGATATCGCAGCTGAACTCCACCAGCAAATTATTGAACAAAACAGCGCGATTATTACTGAAATTGAAACATACTTGAACAATTTCAAGGACGGTCTGCTGGATCCTGCCATTCTTGAAAATACAGAACTATTTCAATCCGTACAGGATATTACTAACATAATCGAACAGATTCAACAGCTTGGTCAATAGTTTCTTTCTCCAAAACAAGGGGGTAGAGAGCCGTGAAAAAATATATTCCTTTTGTTGTCATTTTATCCTTCCTCCTACTTGCTGGCTGCAACACGCACAAGGGTGACATAAAAGGAGAATATGATATTAAGGGAACTGTTATCGAAGTAAACAAGGATGGTCGTGGAATTTTAGTAGAGGATGAGAATTTAGGATTAATCTGGCTCACCTTACCAGAAGGAAGCGACATCAAAACCTTTGAAAAGGGTCAGACAGTTGCCGTTTGGACAGACGGAAAAGTTAGAGAATCCTATCCATTACAAGGTACTGCTCTAAATATTGAGATTTTAAAACAGGCTGATTAATATTCAGCCTGTTTTTCTATTGATACCGTAACGCTGCAAGCAGACTTAAATAGGTGTTGAGGACCCTATTTTTGCATTTATAGTTCACCATTATAAAACTGTAAGTATCCTAGTTTCCAAGAGATAAAGGCACTTAGGATGACAGCGCCTATCATTAAAAATAAAAAGATCCAGTCGATTCGAGACACGGTAATCTCGCGGTAGAATATCCGGTTTTTCGCCCCAGTGAAGCCTTTCGATTCCATAGCCAGTGCGGTTCGCTCTGCCTTACGAATGGCCCCAGCAAGCAGTGGAATCACGTATCTTTTTAGTTGCTGTATTTTTTCTGGTATCGTTCGTGCCCCTGCTACTCCCCTTACACGATGGGCATTTTTAAGGGTCAGAAACTCCTCTCTGATTAACGGCAGGAAGCGATATCCGGCCATGATTCCATAGGCAAGCTTTGGCGGCAGCTTACATTGCTGCATTAAACTTAAGAGAAAGTCGGTTGGCTTTGTCGTTAACGTAAACATAATCGATAACGTTGCAAAGCTTAACACTCTCAGACCAAGCGAAAGTCCCCTTTGGAATCCTTCAGCTGTCACCGTCAAAATTCCCCATTGCCAGATGATGTGATCTCCTACTTGAAGCCGTGGAAATAACATCGTTGACCAAACATAAATGACCGCGATAAATAGGAATGGAGTAAATAACAACAACCATTTCTTAAAAGAAACCCGTCCGAACAGAAAGGTTACCGTCACAGACCATAGGATGGTTACGAGTGGTGTAATGGGATCGAAAAACACAGACAGAATTAGGATGGAAACAACCACCGTAAACGCCTTAATACTTGGATTCACCTCATGTAGCGACATGAATCTCTCTCCTAACCAAATCATTTTGCAATCTTTTTCTAAACGGCAGCTTCAACCTTGCCTGTTGGATAATCTCAAGATTTCCCCACAATGACTCGGGTGTCCCAGAGAAAATTAACTCTCCCTTGTCTAATACATGAACCGTATCTGCATATTGATCAACCAGCTCCATATCATGAGTAATCATGAATACGGAACCCTCTTTTTCATTAAGAACCTCCATGATTTCATGGGCGGTGTTGGCATCCTGGCCAAATGTCGGTTCATCAAGAATAAGCAGGTCCTGCTCATGAACAAGCATGGTTGCCACACTCAATCTCCGCTTTTGCCCCTGGCTAAGAGAAAAGGGGTGGGCCGCCGCTTCTTTTTCCAACCCCATTTTTTCAAGAATAGCCGGAATTGCCGCTTGATCCTCCAATCCAAAGCCAATTTCTTCATGCACACAATCCGTAATAAATTGATGCTCAGGATTTTGAAATACATAGCCTAGATGCTTAAACAATTCTTTCTCCTTCCACTTTGAGAGGGGCATCCCTAGAAAGTGAATTTGTCCTTGTGTGAGTGGGAGCAGTCCACTCACACATTTTGAAAGCGTCGTTTTCCCAGAACCGTTTGCGCCAACAACTGCAGTCATTTCTCCCTTATGAATCCGAAGATTAATATTTTTCAAATGCCCTCGTGCATATAGGCCATTGACTTCGAGGATTGGTTCACCCAGGGAAACCGTTATATTATTTTTTATTGAAAAAGCTACCGAATTTTCTAGCCCGGCCAGTAATTCATGATGACGAAGAGGGAGTCTTTCCCCTTTGTAAAAGCCAGCATTTTTAGCCGCTATTCCTGCATTCACTACTTTTGGCAGCCAAATTCCTTCCTTTTGCAGGAAGGGTGCAAATTCACCAAAACATTGACGAGGACTGCCATCAAAAAGGATCATTCCATTGGAATCCAAGACAAGACAGCGGTCTATTATCTCTACCCAATCATCAAGCTTATGTTCAATGACAATGAGTGTAAAAGGGCGCTCTTTCTTTAATCGTGCGATGGTCTCTGCCAATTCTGTACTTGACTGCGGGTCTAGGTTAGCCGTTGGTTCATCAAGAATGATGACCTCCGGCTCTAGAGCCAATACACAGGCTAGAGCCAATTTTTGCTTTTGCCCTCCTGAAAGAGTGTGGATAGTGGATTTTTTCTCGTCATGTAACCCTACCATTGCCAGTGCAGCTTCAATCTTTGCTTCCATCTCAATCCGCGGTACATTGAAATTTTCTAATCCAAAGGCAACTTCCTCTTCCACCGTCAACATGCAGAATTGACTTTCAGGATCTTGAAAAACAATTCCTATTTTTTGGTTAAGTTCTCCCTGATTAAAATCATCCAGGTTTTTGCCCTCAAATAAAAGGCTCCCATTCAATATTCCATCAACTGCTTCTGGGTATAGCTTGTTGAGACAAAAAGCTAAAGTACTTTTTCCAGAGCCGCTTGGACCTAGGAGTAAAAGCGATTGATTTTTTTGGATCGAAAAGGTGAGATTGGTGAAAATATCACGTTCCTCATAGCTGAAGCCTAATCCTTCTGCCTCCAATTGCTTAAACAGTGACATTGCGCTTGTGTTCCTTTCCTAATGGAAAACTATTTAATGCACCTGTTTTTGCTAATCCTTCACTTAAATATTTACCTAGCAATCCAGCAAGTAATGCCCCGCTTGCAAGGCGGACAAAGAACATTGCCGTCACATAACCGGGTGAAAGGGCCGCAAATCCTGAAACATAAAACCCCCAGGCAAAGCTGAATACCGACGACCCCATTCCGGCGGCCATCAATACCCAGGTCGAATAATTCTTCCATTTTGTTGCAGCAAAGACAGCTTCCGCACCTAAACCCTGGATCATACCGGAGATGATCAATCGTGGTCCAACGGCGTTACCTATCATAACCTCAACCATAGCTGCGATGGTTTCTGAAAGAAAGGCAGCCCCAGGTTTGCGGATAATATAAGCCGCGATAATCGAAACGATAAACCAAATTCCAAAAATAAGATCATAGCCAATCAACCCGAACATTGCGAAAAGGACAGTACCAAGTTGAAGGAACAAGAGGTAAACAACTGCGAAAACAACAGCAAGAACTGATAAAACGATCACCTCACGAAGCTTCCATTTTGCAAGCATTTAGTTGACCCCCTTTTTCGAAGGGCTGTTGGCAGACATCACAACCGTCATCACAATATGAGTAGAATCGCTGTCTTGAGCGCCAAGGAAAGCATCTTCAAGTGTTTTGAATACTTTGTTCGCATCTCCATCAAGTCTTGAGGCATAGTGGACACCTTTTGTTAAAGTCCCTTGCTCTTGACCGAGTTTTACCGCATCCATAATGACATTCATATACGTTGGGATCCCCATTGGGTAGAGTGCAAATTGGACGGCAACCTCTTGTTGGATTTGTCGTGATTTTTCTTCGTTGAGACGTTCTGGGTTTTCTGAAAGATAAACATCACCAGCTGAATCGCCAGGACAGCCGTTTGAAAAGGTTGCTTGGAGTACAACATGATCGCCATTTTTAGCTGATTCTAGGAAAATAGCTTTCACAACATCAAATACATGCTCTGACCTTCCTCTAACGCATGTACTCACATCATCACTTTCCAACCAAACCTTTGAAGTATCGACTTCCTTTAACGCTGATAGGATAATATCTACAAACCTATCTGACATCGGATAAATCGAAAAACGTGCCCCCGTAATTTCACTCGTACCGCAAAAATTAGACATCCTGCATTCCCCCATAAAATTTTTTGACAACAAAAAACTGCATCCCGGGGGAATGCAGTCGAATTATATCAAAATAGACGTTATGTCACGATATCTTCTCCTGCACTTCCCCACGCTAGTATTATCTAGATCGGGTCATAAGGGTCGGACAACGTCCTCTCAGCAAAAAGCTCCCCTAGTGCAAAAACCGTATGCAATTTTCATTGTTGTCATAATCTTAAGATAAATTCTCCAACTTGTAAAGTTTGGTGCCTGTCACCACCCGTGGACAGTGTCCACCCCAGGCGGACAGTTATCCACTAGCGGTGACAGGCACCATATTTTTGTCATCCTATTTCACTGATTGTAGTCCCAAACAACCTTCCATTTTTCTTTTTCCTTAACAACATAAGCCTCTTGTTCGAGGTTAAAGTTTCCGTATTTTCCTTTATAGGTTTGGGTAACAAGGATTTTGTAAACGTTTTTCATGGCTGGTCCTGTTTTGGACATTTTCCATTGTTTAATTTGTTCAGGTTCACTCATGGAAAACTCGAAGCTCTCAACACCAAAATGATTCATGAATACATGCGCTCGGTCCTGGATGTAAAAGCCTTTGGTGAATCTTTCCTTCATGGTTGAATGAAAAAGCTGCCACGATGCAGAAAATTCCCCTTTCTGCTCAAATCGATAAAAATCTTCAACCACAGCAACCGCCTGCTTATCCGCTGAAAACATAGCACTCATTTTCAACATAACAACAATAACGATACATATAACAAGCGCCATTGCCAGTATAACTCTTCCTTTACCCTGCGCAGTTTTTCTATACATGCACATCTGCTCCTTTAATACGGACTTTACATACTAAAGGATATGTCCATCAACGGACGAATAGTATAAATCTGCGCTTGCGGAATCTAAACTGTCCACCTGGGGTGGAAAGTGTCCACGAACGGTGACAGGCAACGCAAACCACATTATCTAAATTCTTTTTCTATATATTCTAGTTCTTCTTGTGGATTGAGGAGCCGGGTGGCTTTTCCGATGTTTCCATTTTGGGAGGACCAGATACGGTTGTGAGCGCTCACAGCGTTACTGAAGTCTTTCTTTATCCAGGGTTCTAAGATGTCTAGGAGCATTTGTTTGTTATTTCCTTTTTTAAAGTCTTTGATTTTAATAACATCATATAACAACTGGACTTTACCAGCCGTTATTTCAGATGACCCCCATTTTTTTTCTGCCTTGACCTTTTGATGGGTCATATTATGAACTTCCTGAATTAATTCCCCTTCAGTCATTGTTTCATATTTTTCCGTTACACTGCTTGAAACTGGGGCTTCAAAGCCTTTTTCAATCTTAGTTTCAGCCTCTTTCGTTGTAACGGGATCACTTTTCTTTAAATTCAGTTTGAGTCCTCCATCATCACTTAAATAAAAATAGACTCCTATGATACATGCTAGAACCCCTATGACAGAACCCGCCACTTTAAACTTTTTCATGGTGCATTCTCCCCTTCCATCTATTTATGTATCGATTTATCTCGCATTTGCCAACCCCAATTTTTATAATTATACAAAATTATCTCAAATACATAAAAACATGTGGTTATTTTTGGATAAGGATAACAAATGAAAAGGGTGCCTTCACTTTTAGGGAGAGGCACCTTTACATAAGCATTACTAGCCAGTAGCAGTGGAGAAAGAATATGATCGTGTAAAAACTTGAGGCAAAGACTGTTAATCCCCGTATAAGGGATGAGGTTGGTACTTTTTTAAATAAGATGAACAAGTAAATGGATAGGGAGAACATCAACTTTATAAAAATAAACAACGAAGGATCTGCCGCATAGGCACTGCTCATTAATGGGTTCATTTCTAGTATATATGAGTTTTCTAACCCGAAGTAAGTAATGATGGCATCAAAAATATTCAAGAGAGATAAATAATGAAAGAGCAAAACCACTACACCACCACCTCCAAAACGTTCCTAATAACGAACAAATTATTAAATTCCTTTTTGCCAGTATTATTTCCTGCAAGGTGGGTGGATAATCGTTAGACAAATTTCCTTATATTTCTTCTTTTTCATATGGATTTGGAATAGAAAAAGCTCAGATTCGAAAACTCTGAGCCCTTCATTTATTTCTTAGTCTTCTCATTAGGACTGCTAATTTCTTACAGCTTCCAATCTGGAAAGTCTTTTACCTTTTGTTTTTCATACTCAGTCATTCTAGAATATGAGTTTGACAGCTTCGACAGGATATACCCCTGAGGGCTTTTTGTCTCTTCGACGTCGTTTACCTCTTGAAGTTTAATATTTGTAAACATAAGTGCTACTTGAGCTAAACTCTCAATCGTGTCCATCAATCCAGGGTTATCATTGTAATTTTTCTTAGCAATAGAATAAATATAATCAAGTCTGTTCCTAATGTGCTTTAGTGTAACTTCATCAAATTGGTCTTTTTTCATTACAGTTCACCCCTTATTTATTAAGCATATGGAACTTTAGGGCATATGGAACTTCACAAAATAAATATTTATGATCGAGAATAAACTGCAAATACTAGAAAACTAATCATCAGCTACCATAAAAAAGCACTTAAAAAGGCGCTCCCTCTTTATGAAGAGAAAAACGCCATTAAATACTTATAAGAAATAGTGATAACAAGCAACCGCCTCAACTTGTTTAAAGCCTTCTTTAATATACAGCGCCTGTGCCCGTTCGTTCTCCCCGTTTACACTAAGGATGGTTCGTTTATACCCCTGTTCCTTGGCAAACTTTAATGAGGCTCTAAGCAAGCTTCTTCCTAGACCAAGCCCCTGATACGCCGGAATAATGGCAACCGGACCAATATTCATAATCGGTGAGTTTTCATACTCATCGTCCGCACCTCTAATCACGCCTACTGGATGGCCTTGGTGGAAAAGAAGCATCATCCCACCTTCGAGGTAATCATGATCGGTTAGCAGCTTTGTCACACCTTCTATTGTAATCGGTGTTTCACTGCCTTTAAGTGTTGCGAAAGCTGCATTTCGAACAAGTCGCCAATTTTCTTCATCCTCTCCAGGTCGAAACGGTCGAAGTTCATAGCCAACAGGTAGACCCATCTCAGAAAGGTCTAAATCCTCTCTAACTAGCACAAAGGAGTATCTATCCAGAGTAAACTTTAATCCTTCAATTGCATCTGTTAATTTCTTATTTACAACCGGGATAAATAGAAAAATTTTATCGAGGTCTGACGTATGGTTCAAAAGTGCCTGCAGCAAATGTTGATAGACTTGTATATCTTCCATTTCTGAATGGAAAATTCGAAAGCGCGCCCTTTTCCCGCGTCTATGATAATCATCTAAAACCAGCGAGGCAGCAGCCACGATTTCCTCCTTCTCATTTGTGACGATATAAGTAGGATGATCCTCACTTACCTCAAACTCTTGTAAATCCATATCATACAAATATGAATCATCAATCTCCATTCGATGCTTCTTACAATACAGGACAAAATCACTAACCCTCTCTTTTCCTAAGCCAATTACCTTCATCGATACTCCCCTCTCTAAATTCGTTATAACAATTATACCTAAGCGCAAAAAAATTAGTAAATATTAGTAATTTTCAACTGTCCGCCTCAGGTGGAAAGTGTCCACGAGCGGTGACAGGCACCATCAACGGGCACCGCCAACGATCTCTATCCCCCATCTCCATCAACACCACCTTCCATGATTATATTTAAATTATTCAAACAATGATGTATGATATGTAATATTAGTTTAGGAATGAGAGGGATGTAGGATGAAGTTGTCTGGTGAGGAGCTCGAGGTTTTGTCGATTCTCGAGGATAGTCATAGAATTCCTGTGAAAGATATTGCGTTGATGGTGAATTCGAGTGTTGAGGATGTTAATGCGATTATTAAGAAGTTGGAAGATGAAAAGGTGATTGTTAGTTACCCGGCCTTGATTGATTGGAGCAAGGTAGCTGGCAAGGATAGTATTGTCGCGATGATTGATGTTAAGGTGACACCAAAGCGCGGGGTTGGTTTTGACGAAGTGGCGGAAAGAATCTATCGTTTTCCGGAAGTTACTTCCCTTTATCTCATGTCCGGTGCCTACGACTTGTCGATCACCATTGAAGGAAAAACGATGTCGGAGATCGCTAGATTTGTATCAGAAAAGCTATCGACCATCGATAACGTTATTTCCACAACCACCCATTTTATGTTGAAAAAATATAAACACGATGGCGTCATTTTTGGCGAGAACAATGATCGAGATCGGCGGATGGTGGTTTCTCCATGATGAAGGAACACCAACATTATTTATCTGAAATGGTGAAAGAACTCAAACCGTCTGGAATCAGGAAGTTTTTTGACCTGGCTGCCTCGATGAAAGGTGTTATTTCCCTAGGAGTTGGAGAACCTGACTTTGTCACTCCTTGGAGTATAAGGGAAGCCGCCATTCTGTCGCTAGAAGAGGGCTTTACCTCCTATACAGCAAATCCAGGTTTGCTAGAGCTGCGGCAGGAAATTTCAATCTACTTAAATAAGCGATTTGGGGTCCAATATAATCCGGTCAATCAAGTGATTGTGACGGTTGGTGCGAGCCAGGCAATTGATCTAACCTTCAGAGCGATTCTAAATCCGGGAGACGAAGTATTAATTATTGAGCCTGCCTTTGTTTCTTATGCACCGTTAGTCACGTTAGCCGGCGGAAGGCCAATAACCGTCTCAACACACCCGGATAATGGCTTTAAGCTTACACCGGAACAAATAGAAAACGCGATAACCAGCCGGACAAGAGCAATTTTGTTATGTTCACCAAATAATCCAACTGGAAGTTTTTTAAATAAAGAGGAACTTACAAAAATTGCAGCGGTGATCGAAAAACACGATCTGCTGGTTGTTTCCGATGAAATCTATGCAGAATTAACCTATGACGAAGATTATACAAGCTTCGCCTCGATTGAGGGTATGTACGAACGAACCATCTTAATCAATGGCTTCTCTAAAGGATTTGCGATGACGGGCTGGAGATTAGGTTTCTTAGCGGCCCCGCCAGCTTTCACGGAACAAATGGTGAAAATTTTACAATATACCACCATGTGTGCCCCCCATATGCTGCAGCACGGTGCGATTGAAGCTTTGCGTAATACCTATCATGAAGTGGAAAGCATGCGAAGAAGTTACCGAAGAAGACGGAATTACATTGTTCAATCCTTAAATAACATTGGTTTGGACTGCCACATGCCAGGTGGAGCATTTTATGTCTTCCCTTCTATTAAAAAAACTGGCCTGACCTCCGAACAATTTGCAGAACAACTTCTACTTGCCGAAAAAGTAGCGGTCGTACCTGGAAGTGCTTTTGGTGAGAGCGGTGAGGGCTATGTGCGATGTTCCTATGCCACTTCACTGGAACAGCTCCAAGAAGCCATGAAACGAATCCAACGGTTCGTAGAAGCATTAGAAAATAGCAAAATTCCGTTTGAAGAAATGTATACAAAAAAATAGAAGAAGAACGTCAATCCCCTTAACTCAGGGTTTGGCGTTTTTTTTTTATTTTATAAACTTCCACCTTGAAATTATGTTAAAATTCATTCATGGAAATTTAGTCAAGAAAAGAGGCTAACACAAGATGTCACAGCACGAAAACTCCAGATCAATTGTATTACCGCTCACGATTTCAATTATAGCAATTTCCTTTTCAGCTATTTTTGTAAAATGGTCCGAAGCACCTGCTTCGATTTTAAGTATGTATCGGATGATGTTTGCCAGTATCCTAATGCTACCCATCGTTTGGAAAAACCGCGAGGAATTTAAAAAGATTTCACTAAAAGATTGGGTGTTTTTATTTTTTTCAGGTCTGTTTCTAGCCTTACATTTTGTTCTTTGGTTCGGTTCATTAAAGTTAACAACCGTTGCCAGTTCAACCATCATTCTTGCCCTGCAGCCGATTGTCTCATTGGTTGGCGGCTACTTCCTCTTTAAGGAACGAACGACAGCTTCGGCATTGATGACAATGGGGATAGCGATCATTGGCGCGATGATGATTGGCTGGGGTGACTTAGCCTTAAGCCAGGACGCTATTCTTGGTGACATACTTTCGTTTTTAAGTGTGATTGCTGTCGTGGGCTACTTACTTATCGGCCAAAATATTGTGAAAAAAGTATCCCACTGGATTTATAGCTTTAGTGTGTTTTTCATTGCTACGATTGTTCTAACCAGCTATAATCTTAGCACCTCAGTTGCGTTTTCCGGCTACCCGGCCAAGGAGTGGGGGATTTTTCTTTTGCTTGCAACCGTGCCGACGATTAGTCATATCATTAATAACTGGCTCTTAAACTATGTGAATGCAACCACCATTTCGATGAGCATTTTAGGAGAACCCGTTGGTGCAACAATATTAGCAGTCATTTTGCTGGGCGAACATCTTGCCAGCTGGCAAATTGCAGGTGGAATGCTCGTTCTCCTCGGTGTCTTTTTCTTTTTAATGCAACAGCAAAAAAGGGTTCTTTTTAAAAGAACGGTTAAAACTGGAACATAAGGAATCTCCATCAGGGGGTTCTTTTCCGTTTATCGGGCTTTTATCCCACAAAAAAATATTTCTCTCACATAATATACGTAGAAACTGACAAATGGAGGTGATGATATGTTCAAAGTATTTGCTGGTTCATTCAAGTCACGAGAAAATGCACAAGAGAGAGTATCCTTCCTGCTGTCAAAAGGAATTCAATCCTTTATCGTCCCCACGACCATCTCTGGTGAGCCCTGGTTTCGTGTACAGTCTGGCTCCTTTTCCAGCAGAGAAAATGCAGAAAAGCGAATAACCGAAATTAAGTCGATTACAGGAGTTACTGCTTTCATTTCAGCGGAATCATGTAAACTCCGATGCCAGCACAAGTCCACGCTCGCTTCAACTTGACCCATCCTCAATTTTAGGTCCTACTCAGCTTTCCGCTGAAAAAATGAATGCATATGTAAGAAAGCTAAACCCTAGTGCGCCTTTACTTGGTAATTTTTATAAAACATTGGGAGATTATTACGGAATCAGAGGAGACGTAGCCTTTGCACAAGCCATGCTGGAAACAGACTATTTTCGGTTTACAGGTACCGTGAGAAATGATCAAAACAATTTTGCTGGAATCGGAGCAACAGGAGGTGGAGTGCGTGGAGCAAGCTTCTCTACTCCGGAGAAAGGTGTTCTAGCACATCTCCAGCATTTATATGCTTATGCATCAACAGCTCCGCTGCCAAACCGTTTTCCCCTCGTTGACCCTCGCTTTCATCTTGTCAATAGGGGCTCTGCCACAACATGGATCGCTTTAAACGGAAATTGGGCTGTACCAGGTACGAGTTACGGACAATCAATCCTGAATTTGTATAAAAGAATGACTGAATCCTAATTTAAAAATTGTGCCTTTAAAAAGCAAAAAGCAGCTGACTTTTTGCTTTTTACATGGTTAAAGGTAATAACATGACAATTGTACTAATTTTCTATTATTTAACTATTTATTCGTGTTATGATAAAGAAAAATTAGATAATTTGAGGGCAAACGGATGAATAAATCGGGACAAATTATTCTGGTATTAATTTCGGTATTATTTTCGACGTTTCAAACATTTGTGGAGCATGACCGTTTTTTTACATTAGACTTTATCATTTTCACTGCGATCGCCTGGGTGGTTGGCTGGCAGTATGACCGAACACGATATTATGGGAAACAAGCACGTGCAAGTGAAGAAAGCTATAAACAATTAATAGATTCATTGCCAAAATCAATTTTTATTCATCATAACAATAAAATTATCTATGCCAATCAGGCTACAGTCACCATGCTTGGTGCTGCTGGTATGAATGATTTAATTGACAAGTCCCTTTATGACTTTATTTTACCCGAATATAAGGAACGGTTGACTGAACGACTGAAACAAGTAAAAAGAGGGAAACTACCATTAATAAACATTGAATATAAAGCAACACGATCAGATGGGAACCTTTTTTTCTTTGAAGGCTCCTCAATGTGGATAACTTTTGAGGGGAAAAATGCTGTGCTTTCCATCGGAAATGATATCACTGATCGAAAAGAACAAACCGAACAACTCCTGCAAAAATCTGAAAAGCTGGCGCTTCTAGGTCAAATGGCTGCGGGCATTGCACATGAGATTCGGAACCCACTTACCTCCATTAAAGGCTTTATACAATTATTCAAAGTCGAGAAACACCAAGATGAATACTATGATATTGTATTATCAGAGCTTGACCGCATCAATAACATTGTTGGAGAATTTCTTGTCCTCGCCAAGCCAACTGTGGCTGTTTTTGCAGAAAAGGATGTCAAGGAATTAATAAAAGATGTTGTAACCTTGATAAATACACAATCTATTTTAAGCAATGTACAAATTTTCGTAGAATTCGAATCAGACTTACCTAAAATTAGCTGCGAGGAAAATCAGTTAAAACAGGTTTTTTTAAATCTGCTTAAGAATGCGATTGAGTCGATGCCTAGTGGTGGAACCATTGATGTTAAGGTCCGGGAAAAGGAAAAAGGGAAAATTTTGATTCAGATTATCGACCAGGGCGTCGGAATTCCAAAGGAAAGAATACCAACCCTAGGTGAGCCTTTTTACACAACTAAAGAAAAGGGGACAGGTCTCGGCTTAATGACCTGTTATAAAATTATCGAAAGTCACAATGGTGAATTGATCATTTCTAGTAAAGTTGATGAAGGAACCACGATTGAAATTCTTTTGCCAACGATCACTCAACCTGTATTTATTCTTGCGTAAAAGTAATAATCATCAAGGAGGCGAAGAGAGAATTGAACAGTCGTGAAATAATTTTTGTAAACAAGGGTGTGCCTAAATATAGAATGTATAAGGATGAATCCTATGTATCCGGAATTTGGAAAGAACCATGCAATGAGATTTATGCTGGCTTCGATCAAATAACTGGCGATCAGGTGGCGAATCCGGAGTATCATGGTGGATCCGACCGCGTCGTATGCGTATATCCCTACGAACATTATGGCCATTGGGAAAGTGTGTTTGGCCAAGCCTTGACGCCTTCAGCATTTGGAGAAAATCTAACCATTGCAGGCATGACAGAAGATCAGGTTTGTATTGGCGATGTCTTCCAGATAGGCGAGGCTGTTCTGCAGGTATCCCAAGGGCGGTATCCTTGCTCAACCATCAATAAACGGAATAACAACCATCTTTTATTAAAAAAAATTATACAAACCGGCTATACGGGTTACTTTTTCAGAGTGCTGGAGGAAGGAGTGGTAAAAGCCGATTCGCAAATAACGAAGTTGTTTGCACATCCCGAACAAATTACTGTTTCCTCCATTCATCATCTTTACTTTCATGACCCAACACCGTCCATGGAGATGATTGAAAAAATAGTAGGTGTGAAAGAGTTAGCCCCGCAATGGCATAAATACCTGCTTGATTTAAGAGAGAAACACCTGAAATGAGAAAACTCCCGGGGAACCTGGGAGTTTATTTCTTGCTATACGTCAGTAAGCCTCTTATATATGCAACTAACCCTCTGCCATAAGCAACTAAACCACGCCATACGTAACTAATTCCATCACCCTTCGCACTCACCCAACCCATTTAAGAAAATATTAATCTTTTCTTTAGAAATATTTTAGTTTTATACCGTAAGCTTTCTTTAAAGATATTCATATTAGGAGGCGACATCATGAAGCAACTTTGGATTATATTTGCCCTCGCATTATTAGTACTAACAGGATGTTCATCTGAAACTGCTACCGCAGAGAGACCAACTGATGGCGAAGGACTATATAAATTCGGCTGTTTATCCTGCCATGGAGAGAACTTAGAGGGAACCGTTGGACCGCCGGTGACGAATATGAAGGCTAAATATTCAGAAGAAGAAATAATGAAATTAATCAATGATGGCGTCGGGATGATGCCCGGCGGACTTTTATCCGAAGAAGAAGCTAAAACAGTATCAAAGTGGCTAATAGAGAAATGATAGAAAAAGGCTGTTTTCGTAACGATTGTTGTTAAAGTCTTAAAGCCGACTTTAACGTGGCAATAGTTATTTTTGCGCCTTTGAATTTAGTTTACCGGCTCTTTTCTTATCAAATTTATACTGTTTTATGCAAAAACACAGCACAAGTATTAATTTTTTCACCTAAAAGCAACAAAGTTTAAGAAAAGAGCTTAGAAAAAAGGTTAGGAACGTCCTAGCCCTTTTTCGACTTTATTCAATTACAGTGACAGCCATCACCACACATAGGCAGGATTCCTTTTAAAATAAGGGTGAGGTGAAACATATGGATAAGAATTGGTCGATTTCACTTGAACACGAAGAATATGAAAACGATAAGGACTTGGTTATTAAAAACGCCATAAATGCAGTTGAACAGACTGGTCCTCAATTTTATGTAAATATTGTAACTCCTGCTGCATTTGGGGAACCGGATTCCTACCTAGCACCAGCCTTAACGAATTACTTTGGGGAAACGATAAACCAGAAATTTATTGATCAATGCGGTTGCGGGGGGTTTGTGTTGCGCGTATGGAAAAACAGTTGAGTAATACAGCACTATTTGCAACCTATCAACATCGCCAAGTGATTCTAAACTATTATCAAGACGAGGATATTCTCTACAAACGAGATGGATTTTATTTTCTCACCATTCAGGTCACTGACTCAGCCCTTACCTTTTTGATGAAGGATAGTACGTTCACAACCATTGATCTTACTGAATATCCCCTGGTTTTCATGAGCGCTGACTTCCAAAACTATTATATTTTGCGAAATAGTCTTGAAAAACTAGAAATATACTTCCCATAGTTAAGGTACAGTCAGCTGTCATAATCCTAATTTTACACGAATATAATTCTCCTTTTAGTAAATTCTATCGATATCGCATGCTAAAAGGAGACCGCCCTAATGAATACATACGAACTAACGAACATGATAATTGATGATGATTTTGACAGTGAGGAATATGTAACCGTAGAGTTTACCCACGATCATCTGAATTATAGCATTACGTTTAAAAAAGCAGACCTTGAAATCATTAATACCTGGGAATATAAAAATGGTACATCGCTTCCAGCAAACTTATCGGATTCACTGGTAGAGGCCATAAGGGAAGAAGTCAAAAAGAGAATCTAAACTATTTATGTTCAGTAGTTTTATTGAAAAAGTAAGGCGCTTCCCATCAAAGGGGAGCGCCACTTTTTATATCTTTTTTACATATTCAGATTTTAAACTCATTGAGCCAAAACCATCGATTTTACAATCGATATTATGGTCTCCATCCACCAAACGAATATTTTTTACTTTTGTTCCTTGCTTTAACGTTGATGAACTTCCTTTTACTTTAAGATCCTTGATAACCGTTACTGAATCACCATCATTTAAAACATTGCCATTGGCATCTTTAATCACTTTTTCTTCTTCAGTGGCTGCAGCCTCTAAACTCCATTCATGACCACATTCCGGACAAATTAATAAACTTCCATCTTCATATGTATATTCAGAATGACATTTTGGACAATTTGGCAAAGTAGACATACTTTATTTCCTCCATTCGTTCCTTCATTGTGTATATTGTGGCATAGTCTTTTCAAACAGACAAGCCCTCCAAAAATAACCTTTTCATGCCTTATAGAAACATTATTCAAAATATATTTTAAAACCAGTTTATTAAAATCATTTTTTTAGTATCAATTGCTTGACATCGATTGAAATTTGTAATATATTTATCTCGAATTAAAAATAAATTAATTTATACTATTTTAATTCAAAACATACAACTAGAAAAAGCCTATATAGATTCAAAAATAACAGCAAGGGGTGCACAGCATGGGTTTTTTAAACAAATTATTTGGTAATAAAACCGAGGAGGAAAAAACAATGACAAATACAAAATTAAAAATCGGTATTATCTTAGGTAGTACTCGTGAAGGCCGCGTAAGTCCACAAGTAGGCGAATGGGTAAAAGGAATCGCTGACCAACGCGGAGATGCAGATTATGAGATCGTTGATATCGCAGATTTCAAATTACCATTCTTAGGTACAACTGATGGTTCTGAACCAGGAATCGCTGCTTGGAACCAAAAACTTGCTAGCTTAGACGGATTCGTATTCGTTGTTCAAGAATACAACCACAGTATTACTGGTGCATTAAAAAATGCTCTTGATTTTGCACGTGAAGCTTGGTACAACAAAGCTGCTGGTATCGTAAGCTACGGTTCAACTGGTGGAGCTCGTGCTGCTGAACATTTACGTGGAATTCTTGCTGAATTGAAAGTGGCCGATGTTCGCACACATCCAACATTGTCTTTATTCACAGACTTTGAAAACGGATCTGTATTCAAACCAGCAGATTTACACCAAACTAATATGACTGCAATGCTTGACGAAGTAAACGCTTGGAGCGGCGCTTTAAAAACAATTAGATAATAAAAGTTGTCCCCGACTACACCAGTCGGGGACATTTTTTCTCCTTTTCCATTAACCACCTTAGGCTGGATGAAATTACACGTACAACGCTTTCAAAAAAACTATTGACGAACCTGTTTTAGACATGTTATCCTTCTTGTTGTTATTTAATTAGTTTAGTGAACTAATTAAATAACTGTTAATTGTAAACCCTTAATCTTTTACGTAGTGCTCAATTTTTATAATTTAAGTAAGCGATGTCAATACTACTAACACATCTGCAAACATCAGGAGGAAGTAAAACATGGAAAATTATTTACCAATTATTTGGGTAGCACTGGGTGTTGCCTTGCTTCTATTCTTAAACATGAAAGTAAAACTTAATAGTATGCTTGCCCTTTTAATCTCTGCTATTTTTGTAGGGATTGCAAACGGGTTGGAATTACCTGATGTCATTGCCTCCATAAAAGCCGGATTTGGAGGTACTCTCGGAAGTCTCGCCCTCATCATCGGTTTCGGTGCCATACTCGGTAAATTGATGGTCGATTCAGGCGCGGCTCAACGTGTTGCAACAACACTTTTAAATAAATTCGGAGAAAAGTATGTGGAATGGGCGATTCTTCTTGTCGGAGCCATCTTCGGTATTTCCGTGTTTTATGAAGTTGCCTTTATTATCTTGGCTCCACTTGTTGTAAGTATTGCTGTTGAAGCGAAAACACCGTTTTTACGTCTTGGTATGACTATGGTTGCTGCGGCTACCATGGCTCATAGTATCTTCCCGCCACAGCCTGGTCCGGTAGCACTTGTTGATGCATATGGTGCGGACATGGGTATGGTTTATATCTTAGGACTTGTGGTTGTAATTCCAGCGGTAATTTGTGCGGGTATTATTTTACCAAGATTATTACGTAACTTAGACCGCCCAGTACCTACTTTATTAAAAAAAGAAAAGGAATTTACGGATGCAGAAATGCCATCCTTTGCAGTAAGTTTACTTGTTCCATTAACACCAGCAATCATTATTACAGCTGCAACCCTTCTTAATTATGTTATTGAAAAAGGATCCACTGCTTATCAAATCGTAAACTTCTTCGGAAGTGCGGAAATCAGTATGATCCTCGCGGTTTTAATTGCTATTTATGTATTCGGTATTCGTGTGGGTCGGACAATGTCAGAAGTCATGAAATCATTCTCTGGAGCAATTGAAGGAATTGCGATGATTGTCTTCATCGTTGGATCTGGCGGTGCTTTTAAACAAATCATCTTAGATTCCGGTGTTGGTGACGCAATCGCGTCTCTAATGCAAAATACAAATGTTTCACCACTTATTATGGCTTGGTTTATAACAGCTTTAATTCGTATTGCAACAGGAACAGGCGTAGTATCCGCGATCACAGCTGCTGGTATCGTTGGTCCGCTTATTCATACCTTTGATGTAAACCCTGTTTTAATGGTACTTGCTACCGCAGCAGGAAGTAACACCATCACTCACGTAAACGACGCTTCTTTCTGGTTATTCAAAGAGTATTTTGGATTAACCATTAAAGAAACATTCAAAACATGGGGTCTCCTATTGTTGGTTAACTCTCTTGTTGGTCTTGGAATTGTATTACTACTAAGCTTGTTTATCTAATATTAAATGCGCCAGGGTCTAAATCAGACTCTGGCGCTTTTTTGTTTTTTCCATTTTGTCCAAGCCTCCCCATTCAAGTTGCATACGCTATTTTTAGAGATAAATTAGTTATGTGAAAGGAGAATGGACAATTGTCAAAAGTTATCCATATGAATCTTAGAGTTGACCCAACTCAATATATTCCTCAGATACGCGATATTCCTGGCTATGATTATATACATTTGGTCAGGCAGCCTAAATATATGGTTAATCTTTCTCTTCTTAATGAGAAAGTTCACTACTATAGTGAGATATTTTCTCCAAAAGAATATGTAAAAAAGAACAATGCATCTCTGATCCACGCACATCACGGTCAATTGGGACTATTACTGCTCCCTTTTAAAGAAGAAACCCGTCTTCCGCTTGTTACCAGTTTTCGCGGGAGAGATGCAACCCTTGCCAATCAGCCTATTGGCTATTTAGACGGCATGAAATTGCTTTTTGAACAAGGAGAACGTTTCTTTCCAGTGTGTCAATATTTGGCGCAGCAAATTAATATGTGGGGATGTCCTCCTGAAAAAATCAGAGTATTGTATGGGGGTGTTGACCTTGACCTATTTCCATATCGAGCACCCCATCTAAATGACACTCAAAATATTATTTCGATTGGAAGACTAGTGGAAAAGAAGGGTCACCATATTTTAATGCAGGCATTTAAAAAAATTAAAACGAAATTTCCAAAGGCTACACTTACCATCATCGGCGGCGGTGAACTAGAAGGCTATATTAAATCTCTTGCCACGCAGCTGAACTTAGGTACCTCCTTTCGTCTTTTAAATCATGTTCCCAAGAGTCAAATACCAGAACTTATGGCAAAAGCAGATTTATTCTGTGCCCCAAGCTTAACGGCTTCAAATGGGGATGTCGAGGGGATTCCGAATACGATAAAAGAAGCCATGGCCACTGGCATTCCGGTGCTCGCAACCAACCATGCGGGTATTCCAGAAATTATTACCCATAACCGTGAGGGAATATTGGTGCGGGAAAACGATGTCAATCACCTTGCACAGGCCTTAGAATATATGCTATTGGACAGGCAGTCTTGGTTAAAATTCTCATTAGCCGCACGCCAAAAAGTAGAGCAAAAGTTTGACCAGAATAATCTGCTGTTGTTGCAGGCCAAATATTATGATGAATTGTTAGGGGGATCACGATGACAGACTTTACATCCATTAAAGTAACTAAAGGCATAAAAACCTTAAATATCGATAACCCCACTAACTATTCTTTAATCGGAATGGGTGCACAAGGTGCAGTCTTTAAACTTTCAGAGGAGCGCTGTGTAAAAATCTATACCAACCCTCTTCAAGCGCAAATGGAACTAGAAGCACTGAAAGCAGGTCAACACTTAAGCTTTTTTCCGCGATTATATAAGCATGGGGAAAACTATATCGTCATGGATTACTATAATGCACCAACGTTAAAGGAATATCTCCGAAATTGCACCTATATTCCAGATTCCATTACGCGAAAACTTTTGGATATATTAAGTGAAATGAAAAAGGCAAATTTCACGATGGTTGATGCCCCGCTTAGACATATTTTTGTCCTTGAAAATGAGGAGCTAAAAGTAATTGACCACGTAAATGCCTTCAAGCGCATTCACCCCGTCCCGCTTAAATTATTAAGAGATCTAAATAGGATGCTCCTAAAAGAATCCTTCCTATCACAGGTTAAAAGATTAGAACCAGAGACTTTTGAAATGTGGCAGAAATATTTTAATGAAAACAAATTGGACTATCGAAATATTCCGGTCTATTCGGGTGGAGATGGTGAAGGAGTTAAAGTCGACAGCGCCATTTCACAAACCTTAATTGGAGCTGGTCACCAAGGGGCAGTCTACCGTATTTCAGAAGATAAGTGCGTAAAGATTTATGGAAAATCGAAACATTGTGAAATGGAAAAAGACATTCTATTGTCTAATCAAAACCTTACTTTTATTCCCAAAGTCTATGAATCGGGAGATAATTATGTGGTCATGGAATATTTGGTTGGGCCCGATCTAAATACCTTTCTAAAAAAACAATCTACCCTACCACCGGTTGTGACAAAACTCTTACTTGAGATTTTAACATCCCAGAAACAGGCTGGCTTTAAACAAATCGATGCCCCATTAAGACATGTGTTTGTAACCAATAGAGGCTTTAAAATGGTCGACCATGTGTACTCATTTTCACGCATCCAAGAAAGACCTTTAGAGTTGTTTCAAAATCTCCACGAACGAGGATTCCTTGACGCCTTTCTTGAGCAAGTAAAAGTTCTGGATCCTGACATCCATGCACAATGGACAAAAACACCAATTCCATTGACGGATGAGGAGGCTCAGTTGGAAATCCGCAACATTGAGTACCAAGGTAGAAGAGTGCATAATCGTAAAAAAGAACATGCTCATAAAAAGGGGCATGACCATCGAGGCCGTAAAAAGGAACATGACCACCAAGACCATAAAAAGGGACACGATCGTCAAGACCGTAAAAAGGGAAAAGGCCATTATAAGGACCGGAGCAATAAAAGGGAGCATGATCGTAAAAAGGGTTCGGATAAAAAATGAAGATACTCGTGACAGGTGCTGCAGGTTTTATTGGGTTCCATCTTTCTAAACGTCTGTTGGATCTCGATTATCATGTGATTGGTGTGGACAACCTTAATGAATATTATGATATTCACTTAAAGAAAGATCGGTTAAAAATACTAGAGGCGAAGGAGCAATTTAAATTTTATAAAATGGATTTGGCTGATTATGATTCATTAGCAATACTTTTTGAGGAGCATAGCTTCCCAATTGTCATCAATTTAGCTGCTCAGGCTGGCGTTCGCTATAGTCTTACCCATCCACAATCCTATGTTCATTCAAACCTAGCAGGTTTTGTTAATATTCTTGAAGCATGCAGGCATCATCAAGTGAAACACTTAATCTACGCATCGTCCAGTTCCGTTTATGGGGCAAATACCAATACTCCCTTTTCTACCCAAGACGCAGTAGATCACCCAGTCAGTATGTATGCAGCCACTAAAAGGGCCAATGAATTAATGGCTCACACCTATAGCCATTTATTCACTATTCCCACCACTGGCCTTCGATTCTTTACCGTCTATGGCCCATGGGGAAGGCCCGATATGGCCTATTACTCTTTTACTAAGGATATCATCGAAGGGAACGCAATAAAGGTGTACAATAATGGGGATTTGAGTAGGGACTTTACCTTTATCGACGATGTTCTCGAAGGAATCATTAAACTGCTTGATCAGCCTCCTACACCCGACCCTACCAGAAATCTAGACCCGAGTACCAGTCATGCTCCCTACAAAGTTTATAATATCGGCAACCATAATCCCGTAAAGCTAATGGACTTTATTAATATGTTAGAAAGGCTGCTTGGCATGAAGGCAAAGGTAAAATATCTGCCAATGCAGCCTGGAGATGTAAAGAAGACCTATGCAGATATTACCGATTTTCAAAAGGCAACAGGGTTCTCTCCTTCTACACCATTAGAAATTGGTTTAGGTCATTTTATAGACTGGTATAAAAAATACCACTTAATCCTCCCCAACTAAATAATTGAAAAGGATGACTCAATAATCGAGTCATCCTCTTTTCTTTCCGCCTTAGAAAACAATCGTTTTATTCTGATGGACGATAATCCGGTCCTCGATATGCCATTTTACCGCTCGGGCCAATACACTTCTTTCTATCCGACGGCCGATTTTTTTCAAACTATCGACATCATCATGATGATTAACCCGAGCAATATCCTGCTCAATGATCGGACCTTCGTCAAGGTCATTGGTTACATAATGGGAGGTTGCACCAATTAACTTTACACCGCGGGCATGTGCACGTTCATATGGTTTAGCTCCTACAAAGGCCGGTAAAAAGGAATGATGAATATTAATGATTTTGTTTGGATTGGCAGCGACAAAATCAGGGGTTAGAATTTGCATATATCGCGCTAAAATCACAAAATCAATCTCATGCTCTGTTAACAGCTGAAGCTGCTGGGCTTCAGCTTGTTTTCGGATATCCTTATTTGCAGGAATATAATAAAATGGGATATTTAGCCCCTCTACCGCATCCCTTGCATCCTCATGATTGCTAATAACAAGCGCAATTTCCGCCATCAAATCACCGCTTTGCCATTCCCATAAAAGTTCGAGCAGACAGTGAGGCTCTTTTGATACAAAGATCGCAGCCCTTTTTACCAGATAAACATGGGATAATTTCCATTCCATCGAAAACTTCTCGGCAATATTTGCAAACTGCTTCTCCATATCCTTGGCCTTTTCTTTGAGATCCGGACATTCAAATTCAATTCGAATAAAAAATACTCCGCCTTCTGGATTGGTTGAATATTGGCTGGATTCGATGATATTGGCCTGATACGAAAACAAAAAATGGGAGACGGCCGATACAATCCCAGGTTGGTCCGAACAGCTAACCAATAACCGTCCTCGGTTTTTATTCACTTCCTGGAATTTCTCAATATGTTCTTTTATATAGGTGTTCATCATCATAACCTCACTTTTATTATTAGAAAAAATTATACCGCAGCCTGGCTCTATTAGCTAAATATTTTTTAGAAATTTCAGAAATTCGATTCTACGAACAAATAATGGTAGAATTTTTGCAAAAAGGAGATGGGGTTGGAACATGCAGTTAGTTGTAGGGAATATGAATGAAGGATTTGCAAAGCAGATAATAAATTGGAAATACGAACCACCCTATGATTTTTATAATAATGAAGAAAGCTCTGAATCTCTTAAGGAATTACTAGAGAACCCCTATTATGTAGTCTTAAATAACAAAAACGTACTAGTTGGCTTTTTTTGTATTGGAAAATCTGCACAGGATCCATTTGGTGTTACAGTTGGTGCCTACTCAGATGATATAAACGATATCGGAATAGGAATGAATCCTGCTTTCACGGGCCAAGGTTTTGGTGCTGCATTTTTCTCTTTCATCCTTTCTTATATCCAAGAAAACAGTAAGGATGTTTCAATCCGATTAACCGTGGCATCATTTAATGAAAGAGCCGTTCATTTGTATACAAAACTTGGATTTATACAAAGGATGAAGTTTAGTAGAGAATCAACTGAATTTATTACAATGGTTAAGGATTTTATCGAATGATGAACGGCCGTCGACATGAATGTCAACGGCCGCTCTATTAGTCTAACACTTATTGAAATTTACCCTGCATTCCTTGCTGTTCAGATGTAAAAAACGACTCGATTCGTTCAACCCCAGCCGGTCTGCTAAAATAGTAGCCTTGCATGTTATGGCAGCCAATACTGCATAAGTACTGATATTGTTCGATCTCTTCTACACCCTCAGCTACCACATTCATCCCTAAGTTTCTTCCCATTGCGACTAATGTTCGACAGACGGAACGCTGATTTTTTTTGTCTAAGCCTTCAATAAAGGATTTATCAATTTTGATCGTGTTAAAGGGATATTGAACAAGGTAACTAATCGAGGAATAGCCAACCCCAAAATCATCGAGGATAATATCGACACCAATGTCCTGTAATTCTTTGATCGTATTCAACGTACTTTGAACATTGGTCATGGCCGTTCTTTCTGTGATCTCAATCTTTAGAAGATTGGATGGCAGCTGAAATTTCTCCAAATTGGCTTTCACAATTTCCAAAAATGACCCAAGATTAATTTGTCTAGCTGGTACATTGATCGATACATAAAATGGCGGTAAATTCATTTCAATCCATTGCTTTCGCTGTCTACAGGCGGTTTCCAACACCCAGTTTCCTAATTTTATAATCAAATCCGACTCTTCGGCAATTTGAATAAACTCTCCTGGTGGGATCGCACCCAATACAGGGTGATTCCAGCGAAGGAGCGCTTCTAACCCTATCACTTGTTTACCGTAAACATCAACAATCGGCTGATAATCCAAATATAATTCATTCTTTTCAATGGCTTTATGTAAATATTGTTCAAGTAGCAGCTTTCGTGAATGACTTTTGGACATTCCCGCTTCATAGGACCTAATTCCGCCACCGCTGCCTTTCGCTAAATACATCGCATGGTCAGCTTTTTGAATTAACCCTTCAGCCTCGATACCATGATCAGGAAAAATACTCATCCCAATACTGGCACTCAGTACATATTCATTTCCTAGCAGCCTAATAGGTTCTGTGATAATACTATTAATCCTTAGTGCCGCTTCCTCAAGATCCGCCCTCATCGTCATATTTTTTAGCAGAATAACAAACTCATCGCCGCCTTGGCGTGAAATAAGATCATCATGTCTTAAACTGCCCTTTAGACGTTCAGCAATAGCTTGTAATACTTTATCCCCCATTTTATGACCAAGGGAATCATTAATATATTTAAAGCGGTTAAGATCCAAGAATAAGATCCCTACCAGCTTTTCCTTTTCTTTTGCTTCTATTAACGCTTTATGGAGCTCATGGTCTAATTTTCGTCTATTTGGCAGGCCCGTTAATGTATCATGGTAAGCTAAATACGTTAACTTTTCCTCTGCCTTTTTCCGCTTCGTTATATCCACTACGATCCGGTCAATCCTGACAGGCTCTTGTGTATAATCAGAAAAAATAGGAACGATAAAATCAGAAACCCATTTATGATCACCGTTTTTTGTAACAATACGGTATTCATGCAGCGACGAATTCCCATTCCTAACTACCTCCATATGCTTTAAGGCACCCTTTTTATCAATAGGCAGGATGAGTTGCTCCCACAAATGATGTTGCTTAAGGAAATCCTCTTCACTATACCCAAATACCGCCTGACATACAGGCGAAATGGAAAGAGTTGTCATGGTATTTGCCTCCAATGACCACAAACAAATCTCAATCCCAGTGAAGATATTATCCCAACTACTAGGAATAGACTGAGGAGTTTGATGCTTATCGTTTATGGACTCAGTAATGTAGCCGCAAATACCAAGAATTTCCCCATCTACTTCTATCGGGATGGAAAGAATGTTTACTAACAATCTATTACCGTTCCTATGTCTAAGCTTTGTTTGAAAGCCCGTACTTTTCCCTTTAAGAACAGTATTAATATGTTCAATTGACCGATCAATTTCCTCTTCTGCCAAAACCGAAACAAAATTTCGTTGATAATCCTCATGTCGCTTATACCCTGTTAACTCCTGAACCGCTTCATTTGAAAAAACAATACTGCCTTCCAAATCCAATAAATAACATGGATAAGGGACACCTAACAGTAAAGGCTTATAAATCTCAATAAAAGAAAACAAATCTGACACTTTAATCTCATTTCTCAAAAGAAAGCTCCTTCCACGATCACTGAGATCCGAACATCTTTCCTACTAAAGTGAACATATCCTAAACGAAAAGAAACTTCTGTGATAGATATCAACAAAATCAGACACTTTATGCGTATTTGTTGACTAACCAAGCGATTGATTAAAACTAGCCCCACTCCTATTGAATAACGAACTTATGACAATTTTTCAAAATTTTTTTGTCGGGGAAGATTCGTTGTTTTTTGACAGAGAAGACCGAAAAACCCCCTTGCCTTTTTTGACTAGGCAAGGGGGTTTTTTACTAATACTTTTTACTGTTATGCCATTTCCACGCATCTGAAATAATCTGTTCCAAATTCCGCTCGGCTTTCCAGCCTAATTCACTGTAAATCTTCTGTGATGAAGCCACAAGTCTGGCAGGATCTCCTGCACGCCGGTCAGTCATTTCAACATTCGCCGTAACACCGGTTACCCGCTCACATGTCTCAATGACCTCTTTCACCGAAAACCCGAGACCATTTCCTAAATTATAGATCTCCGTACTTTTCTTCTCTGTCAATAAGGCCTCTAATGCAAGGATATGGGCGCTGGCTAAATCCGTAACATGGATGTAATCGCGGATACATGTGCCGTCTGGTGTATCATAATCTGCGCCGAAGACAGAAACCTTTTCGCGTTGACCTAATAATTGCTGAAGGATAATCGGAATTAAATGCGTTTCGGGATCATGGCTTTCACCAATTTTTGATGATTCATGTGCACCTGCTGCATTAAAATAACGAAGAACCACATAACGCAAACCATATGCTTTAGAAAAATCAGCAAGCATTTGTTCAATCATTAATTTGGAGTGACCATAAGGATTAATTGGAGCTGTTACCGTTTGTTCATCAATGATTTCAACATTCGGTATCCCATATGTAGCTGCAGTTGATGAAAAGATAAAGTTTTTTACATTATTTTTCATCATGACGTTTAATAGCGTTAACGTAGCTGCTACATTATTTTGATAGTATTTGAGTGGATCCACTACAGACTCTCCTACCAAGCTAAAAGCAGCAAAGTGCATCACTGCCTTGATGGGATAACTGGAGAAAATCATTTGTAGATCTTCTTCATTTCCAAGATCACCCTTAACAAAGATCGCCCTGCGATCAATCGCTTCACGGTGGCCTGTAGACAAATTATCTAATACAATAACCTCTTCTTTTTCTACTAATTCCTTTACTAGATGACTGCCGATATAACCAGCACCGCCAACAACGAGAATCATAGTCATGTCTCCTTAAATAAAAGTTTCTATCCATTAACATTTTATCACATTTAATTGTAACAAATTTAAAACCACTTTCGTCTAAATTTTGTACCTTGAAATTTTTGGTATTTTACAGGTTGAAGGGTTTGAAAATTTAGAATATAATTTCTTTTATGTGCACTGGTTCTGTATTATACAAATGTAGTAATTTAACGAGGAAAAAACAGGGGGGACAATATGAAGGTAGTTAGATTAATTACATACTACTTACTAGGAATGATTTCCATCTTTTGTGTAAGTATTTTTCCACAATATTTTTCAACTAGAGGTGTCGCTGATTCTTCGGGCTACTTCGAGCAACTACTTTCTTTCGGCAAGGAATTATTTAAATCTGATTCATGGATCTATAAAATGGAAGTTTCAAAAGCAGGCGGGGCTCCGATGATGGAGATTATGGGACCGGCATTTATTTATTCCATGCAGATTTTAGCAGGGGCACTATCAATAGGATTTATCATGGCGATTATCTTGGCATTAGGGTCAGCCTTCTTGCCTCCATTTATGCTTAGTCCGATTAAAAAGGTGCTGGATATTTTGGAGTCCGTACCAGACTTAATTGTCGCCACACTTTTACAAGTATTATCGATCTTTATATTTAAGACGTTTGACGTTGATATATTTAGTGTTGCCAGCTTTAAGGAAAAAGCTTATTTTGCACCTATCGTCACTTTAGCCATCCTGCCGCTCGTATCCATGTACAAGATTTTGCTCCTCATGATTGAGGAAGAGTTTTTAAAGGTGTATGTGACCTTTGCTAAAAGTAAGGGGATAAACAAGTTACATATCTTATTAAAGCATGTGATAAAAAATATCATGCCGATTTCGTTTCACCATATGAAAATTATTATTTGGGGAACGCTGTCTAGTCAATTTATTATTGAACGAGTATTTAATGTCCACGGACTGACACACTACTTACTTGAAAACTTTCAACCGATAACCGTATTCGTGACACTCATGCTTATTTTTACACCCTTCTACTTCTTATTCCAATTGATCGATATCTGGTTAAAAGAAGAACAGCCATTATCGTATGAGACAAGAAGGGGTACCTGGTGGCAGAAATGGCGAGTACAAACGCTACTAGCATGGTCAAAGCGTTCGATTGAAAATATCCTTTATACGATTAAATCTATCAATCTGCGAAAATTATCACCATTTCGTCCGTTGATGAATTTTCTTTTTTTATTTAGCCGGCACATGAAAAATTGGAAGTTTGCACTTGGAGCGTTATTTTTTATGGCAGCTATCAGTTACAGTATGATTTATTCGGTAACTACCAATAATCACGTCGATCAAGTACGGCTTCATTATTCAGAAGACGGTGTGAAACTGCTTGGTGCGGCGCCGCATGCACCAACTGAACCATTTTTCTTTGGTTCTGACAAGTTAGGATTCAGCCTTTTCGATCAGTTAGTGATTGGAGCAAAATATACGTTGATTTTTGCCTTATTAATTGCCTTGCTGCGTGTAGCAGGTGGGCTATTATTTGGTGTTTTTTATGCCTTCCACCTAGGCCCTCGCACCCAGCAGTGGCTTGGCAAACTAGTAGATTCTATTCATTTTTTACCGTTAAGTCTAATTGCATACATCTTACTTGCACCTATCTTGATGCCGGCATTTACAGGTTTTGGCTATGAGTTTACCTACTCATTTACCGAACGAATTTTATTAGAAATGTTCATTTTAACCATCCTGGTCGTTCCGTTAACAACGGTTTTATTAGGAAAGGAAATAAAGCGTGTTCTCGACTATGAATTTATTGCCAGTGCCCGCGTTTTAGGCGGCAGTAAATTTCATCTGTTTTGGCGTCATATCTTCCCGCACATCGGACCGCGCTTAACGATTCTTTTTGGAACTCAATTTATTCAAGTCCTGTTAATCTTTATCCATTTGGGCATATTTAAATTTTTCTTTGGCGGGACAAAACTGAGCTATGATCCGATGGGGGCAGATCCGCCAACCTCTATGACACAAGAATGGTCAGGACTAATAGGGGAATTAGGAAGAACTACCATCGCTTCTGGTCGCTACTGGTACTTATGGATTTTAGCTGCCTTCATGCTTGCGATCTTTGCCATGCAGCTTATTATCCAAGGGGTTAAAGAGGTGCAGCAAGTTAAAGTCGGCGTGTTATACAAACTTCCAAAAGCACGTAAACGTAGAGTGGCGGCAAATACCCGTGATCTCCTAGACTATCAAGTAACGAAGGATAGTTTTAAAGTATTGAATCCTGAACCTGAAAATAATCGTGAAATGGATGCTGGATTTAAAACAACATTTAAGCAAAGAATTGAACGGTTAATGTAAAAAGCGCAGGGAGCCCTGGTCAGCGGCAGCGATTCCTATTTTGGGGCTTGATGGATGATTCATGAGGACCATTTTCTATTGCGAATCCTAATTTTGGGCTTCATGGACGGTCCATGAGGCCCATTTCCTATTGCGAATCCTGTTTTCGGGCTTCATGGATGATTCATGAGGCCCATTTTCTATTGTAATTCCTAATTTTGAGCCTCATGAAAACCATTCAGCTACGAATTCTTTAAATTTTGATAGACATCATTCGTAAATTCCTTAAAAGGTGAATCGGGTAAAGGGTCAAAATTGTTCATAGCTATTTGGGCAGCTTGAAGCGCTTCTTCCTTTTCTCCTATTTCCCAGTAGCAAAGTGCTTGATAGGGATATCGAATATAATAAAGTGCCAAATCAAACGGATGGTGTGTGGTAGCAGATGTCTCTACTTTATCGAAATAAGTAATGGCTTCCGAAAAATCCCCAAGTCCGTATAGGGCTTTTCCTTTTTCCAATTGGTACAAATCCTCTACCACTTCCTCCATCTTTGGTGCCGCTAAGTACTGATTTATAATCTCAAGTGCCTTGACATAATCCTGCTTCACATTTATTAGCGACATAACCACTATGAGATCATGAATAAGAATGGAAGGTAAATCATCCGCAAATTCCCCATATTGTTTTAGTTTCCGCAAATACAATTCCAACTGTTCATCATTTTTAAACATAAGTGCCTGTCCTGCACCAAGACGATATAAATCATTAATTCGATAAAAAATTCGATGCTCTTTTGAAAAATCAATCGCACTTTCCATTACCTGGCTGGCAGCCGCATTATCGCCAATTGCAAAATGCAAAATCGCCTCATGGTAGTCAAGGTCAACGCGTGTCATCGGATCAATGTAGACATGGTTCAATTCAATCTCGGTCCGTTCTCTTACCAGTAGGTCTAAGGCATTGGAATAATCATGTTTAATGAAGTATACCATTGATCTGAAAATCGTAATTTGCGCGCGCCTGGCTGTCAGATTCATCTTGTCATACATAACTGCAGCTTGATCGGCAAGGGCCTCCCAGCCATCTATTTTTTCCTCATATAAACTGCGGCTATAAATATCCAGCAATCGTGCCGACTCATAGCCTTGGGTAAGGTTTTTACTATAAGGAGTAATAAGGGCTAACAGTTGTTTATATTTATCTGGTACCGCAGCAGATTTCTGATTATATAGCTTTTCAGCCCTTTCAAGGACAGCTCTTACCTCCTCTGTACTGATTTCCTCTAATAATTCAGTTACATCGACCCCGAGCCCATCCGCAATATAGGCAAGGCTCTCCATGGAAGGCTTTGCTTTATTGTTCTCGATTAAGCTAAGCATCCCCTTTGTAAGGCCATCCCCGGCCAGTGCTTCAAGTGTCAGCTTTTTCTGCTTTCTTAATTTACGTATTCGGTCTCCTAACATAAGTGGGGCACCTCTTCCAAAATAACCATTTGTTTAATTATATTAAACTTACCCTAGATTTGGAAGATGTAAACTTCACTATTGTTATCGAATGTCTACTCATCTACTTTTACAGGCACTATCCTCACATTATTATTACCGTAATTTTACTCCTTCACTTTTACAGGCACTATCACACCGCATCATAAAAAATGTTTAATTTAATTAAACTTACCTATTGATTTGGTAAAACCTTCATGTTATGATTTGTTTAATTAAATTAAACTTTTCAAAATAATCCTAAGAAACGGGGAGATTTTATGAATAATAGTAACATGTTAAAAAAAGCCACCTATCATCTTTGGACATTTACCATAAGCAAGCTAGTTGCATCCTTTGGTTCACAAGTCTATTCCTTTGCTATTAGTTTTTATATCCTACAAGCAACTGGATCCGCGAAAAGTTTTGCCTTGAATCTGATTTGCAATATATTACCACGCACCATCGCAGCACCTTTTGCAGGCTATATCGTCGATAAATATCCACGGAAGAGGATTGTGATTATCTCACAAATCGCAACCACCTTAGCGATTGGCGGTTTATTAGTCGTCAGTATTACCTTCGGATTATCCTTAACCGCTATTTATATCACTTCCTGTATTTTGTCGCTTACCTCCATGTTTTCAAGCGTAGCATTTACCTCATCCATTACAGGCCTGGTGGATGAAGCCAGAATACAAAAAGCCATGTCCTTAAATCAAATGTCGATTTCATTTGCGGCTATTGCCTCTCCAGCCGTGGGAGGACTATTGTATGGAGCGGTTTCCTTGCCACTATTTCTCATTATCTATATGGCTGCCTCTACCGTTGCTGTCGTACTTGATGCAACAATGAATTTCACTTTGTTCGTCAATCAAAAAGCGGAAACAGTTAAGCAAGTGAAAGAATCCATGTGGCAAGGTATGAAGGCCGGTGTATCTTATTTAAGATTACAACCGCTGTTGATGACAATTATCTGGATAGCATTATTAGTTAATTTCCTTTTCAGTGCCTATCAAGTTGGTTATTCCTTCATTCTGATTGAAAAATTGAAAATGGTTTCCCAGCATTTTGGTTTTACAGAGGGCGCCTTTGCCATTGGTATGCTACTGTTATCGATTTACCTATCAGTCCGGAAGGAGATCGAATTTCCGTTGCTCGTATCAAAAAGAGGAATTATCCTTATGGCAGTGATTATGGGAGGTACCACTTTACCTTTACTATTCACCATGTCTTATAACATCATGTTTGGCTACTATATACTACTTGAACTTGGCTTAGGAGCATGTATTGTTTTCGTCAATACACCAACACAAGTGATGATGCAAAAACAAATTGCGGACGAATTTAAGGGGCGCGTTTTTTCTCTCATTGAAACAGTTGCCATGGCTTTATCTCCATTAGGAATGGTGCTTTATGGATTTCTATACGATGTCTTCCCAGCTGAATGGGTTCTGCTCTTGTCATCTGGATTATGTGTGGGTGTAGTCCTTGCTATGTTAAGACCAGCTGTCATTCGAAAGGTTCATCCAGAACTTGCTAAAGAAAAGATAGTGAAGAAAAGTGTGGAGGCATTTTAGATTGATTAGGTGTCTATGTGACTGGTTTTCCTGTTTTAAGAAAAGAGCGTAATTAAAAAACCCGCCTTCTCCTTATGGGAAGGCGGGTTGCTTTATGCTTTACTGGTTAAATAACCAACTTTTCTTTTCGAACAAACAGGACATTTGTTATCCTGCCTTGCGAGGGTTCTAAAGCTTGTATCACAATTCTCACATGTGTTTAAAAACGTTTCATGTGTGGTTGGCATGGCTTTAGTAACTCGGTCATTAATCATAATCGCCTTTTCCGGGCAGGCATCACTGCACAGCTTACAATCCGAACATGCCTGTGGTGCGATCATAAAAGCGTCATCCCTCATGCTAAAGACTTGCTTTGGGCATAGTGCTTCACATACACGACATAGGCTGCACTTTTTTGTATCAACAATAACATCGAAAAATTGATAGTCTGGATAATAGCGAGACAATTCCAAATTGCTATGATTGAATCTCCATTTTGCCGGAGTCACTTGTTTAACAAGTGATTTACTCTCCTTGCCCCAAAGAGAAAACAAGTCTCTCCTTGAGTAGGAATCACTTTTTTCCACTTCTAGCTTTCCTTCTTGCACCGAAAATGGCGATTTTCCCATTTTTAAAAGAATGGAATTGGCCGCCGAAATTTCCCTTTTCCAGTCGTCACTCAATTTTTCCGAAACCGAAAGCATCGAGGTGATCCCTTTTGCATAAAAAACGAGTAGTTCCTTCATTGAAGGGATATGTCCCTCTTCTGCCAGCAGTTGATTTTGAAGGATAGATCGTTTTGGAAAAATTCCTTCGACTGCCTGAACAGGGCAAATAGCAAGACAACTCCCACATTCCACACATTTTTCAGCATTAATAATAGGCAGATTATCTTTAAGCGTGATAGCCTCTTCTTTACATGATTCGATACACTGATTACAGGCTGCCCATGGACTTTTACTACGGATACAGGAATCAGATACACTAAATTGATAATCAAGACTTTCCACCCATTTATCGATAATCCCCATTTTGAATCACCTCAACCTATTCTACCTGCTTTTAAGCACCTAAAACATAAAATACATATCTGCTCATGCCTTCTGCCGCCACAAATACAAGTAGCGCTGCGTAGACAAGGGTAAAGCTGACTTTTGGTTTTGAAGATAATGCTAGATAACCCATCACGCCAAGGCCTAGCATTTCAATCGCCCAACGGAAACCAATCATCCCTGAGTACGGTTCTAGCTTCGCGGCAGCACTTTCACCTGTGATAAGCTGAATCTCTGGTGTATAGCCAGCAAACATCGCTGCACCGATTACCTGAATAGCCACACCGAATATTCCGATGAGAAATGCCCATTTGACGATTTTCTTCATTTGTTCCTCTTTGATAGTTCGAAGCATCATGCTTGCTCCAAGAACCGGTCCGAGTGAGAAAGCAGTTCCATAGAAAACAACATACGTATTCAAATGATCCCAGCCATTCACTCGGGTGACAGCATATGCAGATGCCATGCAATAGATATCAGCCAATCCAACAAGCCCTGTGATGATCAAAAGAGTCGGATTGACTTTCTTTTGAACAAACAGCAAGCCAGTTGTTAAACAGACAAGAGCAATAAATGCACCTGTAAAAACAATTTCATTACTCATCCATGACCGCCCAAATCCTCTTAAAACATTAAAGGCATTTTCTGGACTGCCGAGATGAAAGAATGATGCAATTAAACCAACAAACGATACCACCACGGTGACTAGCAGCGGTAATTTCAAAACAGTAAGACTATCCCCGCTAGACTTTGTAATTTTTCCATAGATCAACCATAGAAAAAGCACACTGCCGACTGCAGCAGGAATCGTTACAGTAAATAGTAATAATGGCCATTCATGCATTGGAATCCCTCCTCTTTTTTTATAAGTTTGCCCCACCAATTACTAAATTTGGTTTTGTGATGGAAGAACTTGGTAAACCCCTGATATCCGCATTGGCACCATGTTTTGCACGCAATTCGTCAATCGGTCCAAACTCGATGGCACGCATAACACATGAAGATACACAGACAGGGTCTTCACCTTTCTCCCTTAAGTCGTAGCATGTATCACACTTGGTCATTTTACCAAGTTCTTCATTATATTGTGGAGCACCGTATGGGCAGTTCCATTCACAATACTTACAGCCAATACACTTGTCATGATCAACAAGGACAACGCCGTCACTTTCACGCTTAAACATCCCGCCCGTTGGACATCCTTGGACACATGCTGGCTCATCACAGTGATTGCATGAAATTGATAGATGATAAAGCGTCGGCTTTGGAAAGCTTCCTTCTTCAAAATCATAGACTCTACGGTAGTTTCTTCCCACTTCTAAAGAGTTTTTATCCTTACAGGAAACGGTACATGTTTTACACCCGATACATTCTGCAACGTTTATATAAAATCCCATTTGCACCATGGATTAAACCTCCTTCTTCTTAAAATTTAATGATGCGCTGAGCCCACTTAACATCTTCTTTTAGAGGTTCGCCATCCCATTTTTTGATGTTACAAACAGCTGTATTCCAACCAGAAGTTCCCAAACCAGTTGCAATTGGTCCTGTTAGCATATTGTCTGCTCCCGCTTTATCGACTTCTTCTTTTTCATCCAATTCCACCCAAGCACCATGTGGGAGTGCAACAACTCCAGGTGTCATCGTTTCGGTTAAGTGAGCAGGACGCAAGGTTTTCCCGTATTCATTAAAGAGAAGCACGGTATCACCCTCTTTGATTCCTAGGCGCTTCCCATCATTTTTGTTGATAAACACTGGGTTTGGCCAGGCTTCCCGCAGCTGCTGGACATTATCAAAGGTACTGTGAGAACGTCTTAAATAGTGTGGGTTATAGACTTGGAAAGGATATTTACCTTTCTTTTTAGACTCCCAGTTTTCAAAAGTGTCTTCAAACCCTTTTGTTTTTGGTACGTATTTAGGAATCGGAGCAATTTCAGTCCAGCCGCCCTTTGACTCTTCATGAATCGTATTACAATGGATCTCAAATTTTCCACTTGGTGTTTTCAGCGGTTTGCCTTCTGGGTTTTCAACAAAGTCTTTGTAAGCAATAAAGCCAAAATTGTCTCCAGGTTTGCGTTGTACCTGATAGACACCCTGATCGATTAACTCTTTTAACCCAATTCTTCCTTGCTGCGGTGTACCAGCCACGCCCCACTCTTTAATGTCTTGTCCGGTAATCGTCACTAATGGCTCATAATCGACTCCATTTTCTGCAATCACCTTACTTGTTGCCAGTTTATTAAAGAAGGCTTGTTTTTCACTAATTGGATAGAGTAAATTAGAATCTAAGCCGAGTTTTGCTGCCAACTCTTTTGCAATTTGCACATCACTCTTCGCTTCATATAATGGAGCTGTAATGTTGCTGTAGACAATATACATTTCACGATTGCCCTGGAGCATTCCGCCTTCCGTTTCCCACTCTGTCGTTACTGGCAGAACCACATCCGAATACTTTGCATTTGTGGTTAAGACATACGCATGAGAAACGACAAATTCAACCTTTTTATGTGCTTCAATTCCCATTTTCATCGCACCGCGAGTCTGAAGTGTGGCATTAAATTGGTGATAGATTAATTGAATATTAGCCTTGCGCTCACCTTCACCCTTTTGATGGAACTTTCCATCTAAAACGGCTGTGAAGATTTCATTATGATTCAACAGATTGGTCACAGGATTCTTAACAGATAGATAACCATCTGTTCCTGCCTTTACTAACCATGGACCGCCATTACCGGCAGCTCGATGGCAGCTAACGCCTGTCATACTTCCTGAACGTCCCATGTTCCCAGTCATCATACCAAGTGTTGAAAATGCTTGAACCCAGCCTTCACCATCGTTAATTCGTGCTGGTCCCCATCCTGTTAAAAGAGCCACTCTGTTTGTTGAGCCAATTTGACGAGCTAACTCACGAATTCGGATTGGTTCTACTCCACAAATCTCTGAAGCCCATTCAGGTGTTTTTGGAAGATTGTCATAGGTTCCTAGAAGATAATCTTTAAAGTTTTCTTTTGGATCCGCATCCTTTGGCATATGTTCGGTATCAAAACCTACCGTACAGCGATTCAAGAAATCCCAGTCAATTAATGGATTTGTCATCGGATCATCTTCATCTAATAACGCATTCATTATTCCAAGTGCCAGCGCATGGTCTGTTCCAGGTCTTACAGGAACCCAATCGGCTTGGAAGGTTCTTGCTGATTCAGTATAGGAAGGATCAATCGAAATAAACCTTGCTCCAGCTTTTTTTGCCTGCATAAAATTATAAGTAGGACTTCCTGGGCTGCTCCAGGCCGGATTTTCTCCCCATAGAACAATTAGCTGTGAATTTCGAAGGTCAATCCGGTCATTAATACCAAGATCGGTCCAGCCCTCTGCTACACCCATCATCGTTGGCGCCCAGTACCATGCACCCCAAGAGGTTGTTCCATAGTCTGTTGTGCAGCCTCCGTTTAAGGATAATACCTTGGTAATTTGACCAGCTCCGGTTGCCCATAATGCTTCATTACCATATTTTTTAGAAATTCTCGTAATCTCACTCGAAACAATATCAAGAGCTTCATCCCAAGAGATTCGTACCCACTGGTCTTTACCGCGAAGCTCTTTTTTGCCTCCGCCAACTGCCCAGTTTTTTCTCTTCATTGGATATTTTAAACGGTCAGGGCCAAATACTTGATGACGCTGTGAACGTCCACGTAAGCAGCCTCTTTGTTGCGGAAAATCAGGGCTATCCGCATGGGTGTCATCTGTTTTTTGACGTACCACAACTCCATCCTGGATAAGAACCTTGTTCACACAACGGCCGCCACAGTTGTGCCAGCATGCGGCTGCCTTCCATATTCCCTCGGCACTCTCGCCTGCCTCCGTTCCAGTTTCTGCTTTTACTACCAAACCTCTAGAAACTGGGATCACAGCCGTAGCCGCAGCTGCACTTGTCCACCCGATAAATGATCTTCTTGTCATCTTAAAGTCCTTAACTTTTTGCACTAGATCCAACATTTTTGAACCTCCTCTTCCTTACTTTTGGATCAAATCTATATTCAATAGTTCTGTTAGAACTTTTGAATCAATGGTTAAATAGTGTCGCAGCAGGGCTGCCATTCCTCGAAAGAAATCTGTTTCCGCATGCTCATCGACCATTTTTGCTAACATCGGAACAAACTTCTCCAAATGGTCCTCGATAAACTGTTTTTGTTCCTTCAGTAAATAGCGGATTTCCTGGAGAGCGGTTGCTGCCTGTGACTCGGCAGACTCAATGCATAGCCGATTTAAGTGAAAAATAAAATCTAGTTCCAGCCCGATATGGTCATCCGCTTCGATATTGTAATCACCAGCTTGAAAACCGTATTTATTGTAAAGCTTCCTCACATCCATGGTTGTCTGTTGAAATAGTAATTTGTCTTTTCGGACATAAACAGATTCCCAAGGGGAAGCCTGTACCTCAAAGGGACCAATAAACATTTTCGTGTAATCCCAATGTAAGTCTTCATAATGTTTTTCAATCATTCCTGGATTAAACACCGCTAAATAGTCTTTTATTTTTTTTACACCTGCACGAATCCCTTCTGACTCTTCTTGAAAGGGAAATAAATCAATCATATTCTTTTGTATAAACAGCTTTACATATTCTCGTGGTGGTTCTTCAATAAAGAATCTCCTTAATATGTCATAAGCAAATTCTCTTGCATAAAAAATATCCACTGCTTCCTCGATGGTTAGTGATGGTTTTGTCATTTCCATCCTCCTCACTCCTTTTTGTTACATATTCTCAAGGCTGAATTCTGCCGGGGTTGTCAAGTCAAGATGGACTTCCCTAATCGTTTGCTGACCACTTTCCATTTCTACCACGTTTGAAGAAATGACAATCGTTATTTCCTTCTCCTTTAATTGTGGAATTGCCTTGATAGGAAACTGGACGTAATCATAATCCGCATTCGGAAGATACGGAAACCCTTTACGTTCCAAAACCTTTACAACTTTTCGTTTATCAGGGCCGAAAACCTTCGCTGTTTTAAAGTAATAATCGACAGCAGAAAAGTGATAGGTTTCGTCCATTTTTTGATCGTGATTTTGTTGATAGATTTGCCCCGTAAATTTATTTTCTAGTGAGCAATAATGGACACCCAGTTTCAACTTCTTTTCCAGCGCATATTGAACCAATTCAAGACAAAGCTTCTCGCTTTCCGCCACCGCTAGTCCACCTGCATACCAGAAGTTGTAGTAGACATCGTAAGGGGGATTTTTTAGCTGTAATCTCTTTTCCCTGAAGGCTTTGGCATTTTCAAGCGGGAAGCAAAATTCCAATAGATTAATCCCAAAAATCTCAAGGGCTTCTAAATCAAGAAGAAGTTGTTTCATTTCCTCGTCTGTTCCTGGGATCACTGGCATTTCCACTAGAACATTGGGAATATAGCTTTTCGCCATGGCAATTTTTCCAAGAATATGGTTCCGCTTTTTTTCGGTATCTTCTAATTTAATGCTGAACCGAATTTCTTCTAATCCTTCCTCGTTTAAACCATGAAGGACTCTTTCCGTTAGTAGGTCCCCTGCCGTATACAGTCTTGTATGAGCCTCCGGGAACAATTTTTTCGCCTGTTGGAAAAAGGAAATGGTTTCATCTGGATGTAACAACGGCTCCCCGCCAGTCAAGGCAAGGTGTGTGAGCTGGATGTTTTGATCAAACAAGGATTGCAGCTCCTGATTCACATTTTTCTGGTTTTGCAGATAAAATTGGTAGTTGTCCTGATTTTTGTTAAAACAGAAATAACAGTCCCGATGGCATTTTAAGGAGACAAAACTGGTGTAGCTGCCACTGCCTTTTTGGCAGGCCACACAAGCACTCGAGATTTTTTGATTAGATAGGACACTTTTTCCATTATTTCTAAATGTAGCTCCATTTGCTTTAAGATCTTCCATTTGCTGCACTAGCTCTTTATGGTTGTTCCGGTCCTCAAAGGGGAGACCGAATGCTTCAATTTGATTGATGGTGCCTTGTTCAATATTTTGATAGATCGTTGTATATTTATTTAGTGATGGATTATTCACTTTCTTCACTTTTTCATCCGTGAGAGTCTTCATCTTATCCACCTTCCTATATGTGAATCATTTCACTTACTACTATTAGTATATAAGGACTAAGGATTCAAAGATATGTCCCCGGTGAACGAAAAAAACCATCATTTTTTGTGCGTCATGGACATGAGGATATTACGAAACTGTGACTTTCATTGTCCTTCCTTCGTAAATGAGATACCATGAAGGTAACAATCATGAGTATGATAGAAAGGATGGGTACGTACTATGAACGAATCTATGGTCATCCCTAATTTTGTACATCAATTGCTTACTACTACTACAGAAGACGCGGCACAACTAACAAACAAACTGTGCCAACTTATCTCACACCCTGTCCTTATTACCGATTCCTACTATCAAATCCTTTCATCGTCCTATCCTGCCGGCTGTTCGGCTCTTACTGAAATTTTGGCAATTCAACCAGTAGATTTAATTGAAAACTCCATCGCTTTTAGCTGCCAAATGACCACAACCGTATCGGATGAATATGGTCTTGCTTGCCCGATAACACAAGGAAATACTATGCTAGGATATCTATTTATTTTGCTTAGTAAAAAGGAAAAGCCGCAAATCTACGCATCAATCCTTGAATTTTCCGCTTCACTTGCTAGTATTCAGCTTCATAGAAAGCTAGAAAAGCGACAAGAAAAAATGAAGTTCAAGGAACCATTCTTATTCGATTTACTCTATGGAAATCTCAAGCAACTAGAGGACATCTATGAATATGGAAATGTGTGGAATTGGGACTTTCACCTTCCACAAACCGTTTTAGTATTTTCATTGACTGACTTTAATCATGTGTTGACCGACAAACAAATGATCAACCATCTTCTCTATATCGTGGAGCGAACCTTAATCGAAGGAAACATAAAGCCGATTACTTTAAAAAGAAAAAGCCAAGTGATTGTGATTTTCCCTATGGAAGAGGATCAGCAAAAGCAGCATCGAGCTGTTATTGAAGATTTTTCTACTACGATCATCAACCAGATGCAATCACTTCACCCTGGCCAGCCTCTATCCTGTGGTATCGGGAAGACTTACAAGAATCCTGTCGAGTTATTTCGAAGCTTTCAGGAGGCAAAGGTAGCTTTAGAGCTTGGGGAATTAATGGAAATTACGATTCCATTTTTTTCAGATTTAGGCTTAGAAAGAATTTTATATAAACATGATCTGCAGGATTTAAAAGAATATTACCAGGCAACCCTAGGGGAATTGCAGCTATATGACGAAACGAATAGCGCGCAATTAATGGAAACACTTGAAGGTCTGGCCGCCAATCAATTCGATATGACAGCTACTTCAAAAGCCCTGTTCCTTCATCGAAATACCTTACGATACCGGTTGAAAAAAATTGAGGAAATCCTTAATCTCAAGCTGGATGATTTGAACAACAAGCTAAATATTACGGCCGCTTTAAAAATCAAACAGCTTAGAAAAATTTAAATGTGAGGAGGGGTTAGCTTGAAGGAAGCCATTTATCATAATACCTGCCCACGAAATTGCTATGGAACCTGCGGCATCCTCTCGCATGTTAAGAATGGGAAACTGATCAAGGTAACGGGAGATCCTGAGCATGGATATTCCAAGGGGAAGCTTTGTGCGAAGGGGTATGCCTTTACAGAATACGTATATAGTCCAAACCGACTTAAATATCCGATGCTGCAAAGCCCTCGAGGCTCAGGCAATTGGAAACGAATTTCATGGGATGAGGCCTATACGATCATCGCGTCAAAAATGGTTGAGCTAAATCAGCGGTACGGCTCCAACTTAGCAAGTGGCTACAATAAATATTCCGGTAATCTTGGGCTGCTTCATTATGCAACAGAAGGGATGTTTAACAGTATTGGACCACATACCAAGCCAATTGGTAACCCTTGCGCTCTTTCTGGGAAACATGCGATGAATCACTCCTTTGGTAAGAATTTCAGCTCCATTCCTGAAGATATGGCAGGATCGAAACTAATTGTTCTTTGGGGGGCAAATCCTGCGATAACGAATGTGCATCAAATGAAATTTATTTATGAGGCTCGGAAAAAAGGAGCAAAGCTAGTCGTTATTGATCCGGTTTTTACCCAAACGGCGAAAAAAGCAGATCTCTATATTCAAATTAACCCTGGTACGGATCGGTTGCTAGCTCTCGGGATTGCGAAACTTGTTATCAATAGCAAACAGCACTCTATTCAATTCCTTGAAGAACAAACCGAAGGCTGGCTCGAATATAAAAATTATCTTGAAGACCATTTAACGATTAAAGAAGTCTGTAAGCAAACAGGGGTTTCATTAGAGGCACTCAAGGAACTGAGTGATTTATACGTAACCATTAAACCCATCGCAACCTGGGCGGGTTTAGGGATACAAAGGAATAAACGCGGGAGTGACAGCATCAGCGCCATCAACAGTCTCGCCGCCGTCACCGGCAACCTGTTTATTCCAAATGGCGGGCTTTACTATATGCATTTTGATGTTGAGGATTTTCCGTGTGCTCTCCTCAATCATCAAGGACCTGAGCACCCGTCGATTCCCGCTTCACGGGAAGTGGATATCAGTGATTATGCAGCAAATGCCTTTCAACTTTCTGATCCGCCACTTAAGCTGTTATGGATAGCATCGAGAAACATAACCCAGGATCAAAATTTTAATGCATGGGCTAAATTGTTTCAGCATCTAGAATTAGTGGTCACGGTCGATCTTTATATGACAAAAACAGCTGAAAGATCGGATATTGTTCTGCCTGCAGCCAGTCATTTTGAAGAAGAGGACTTAAATGTGGGGTATTGGCACTATTGGTTATCAATCAATCAAAAGGCGATTCCCCCTTATTATGAAGCAAAAAGTGACCTCCAGATTGCCAGGGAGATAACCATAAAATTAAATGAGCTATCACCGGGATTTTCAAATTTCCCGGCTTCCAAAGAGCCTGTTGATTGGATTAAAGAAGAACTAACACCGGAGATTAGGGACTTATATTCATTTTCAAGCTATGAAGAACTTCTTCAACGACCTTATCAAAAGGATAGGACGAAGGGAATCCCAGAAGACAGAAACGTATTCCGCATGTTCACACCTGATAAAAAGAAGATGAAAGACCAGACTGGGTTTGATAAAGTAAATGAATTTAAATTGCTCACACCGCAATCGTTATTAAAAATACATTCACAGTACGCATCGTTAAATTGGCTGAATAGCCCGCAGGATGAATCCTGTATCGAACTGTCCAGTCAAGCAGCACAAGTGAATGGTATTAAGGAACGGGAAAAAATTGAGGTATATAATGCCCAAGGCAAAATCGTCGGTGTTTCCAAAATTAATCCGCATTTGCCCAATACTATCATCCTTGCCCACCAAGCAGGCGATAATCCAATTAATCAATTAATTTTACAGTCAAATGAACAGAATGGCAGTACGTATTTCTATGACAGTGTCGTTTATATTAGGAAAGCGGAAGCGCCCTGATCAGCGGCGTATGGCCTCCTCGAAAAAGCTAACGCTTTTTCTTCGTGCGAAGTCTATGCTGCCGAAGCATTCCTTGTGGAGCGCTCCAACTGAGATAAAGGAAACACGAAGAGCCGAAGGCGATTCGATGTTGACTTATCGTAGGGCGGAGAGCAAAGGACACTAGCCGTTAGGGCGCTGGAGCTAGACAGTAAACTAAGTTCAAAGCCTTATAATTTTTATATAGAAAGTGGAGGGAGAATGATGTATAAACAATTGGGCTATTCCTTTAATGCCGATGATTGTATCGGCTGCAGGGCATGTGAGATTGCCTGTAAAAATGAGAACCAAACTCCCTCCCATATCCGATGGAGAAAGGTTAATAAAATTGCACCTGATTTATTCCTATCTATTTCTTGCAATCACTGTGACACTCCCGAATGCTTTAGAGTATGTCCGGAGCGGGCATTTACAAAAAGACAGGATGGCATTGTCGAAATCGATGAAAGCCGCTGCAATGGCTGTCAATTATGTGTTTCCGCATGCCCATACAATGCTCCACAGTTTGATCCAGAAACACAAAAAGTGAGTAAATGCCAGATGTGCTATCCACGTCAGGATGCTGGACTCCCACCTGCCTGTGTCGAAGCCTGCTCAACAGGCGCGCTTTCGATTTTCGACCTTAACAAATTTTCAGACCCAGAAGCAGTTATGACACTTCCAGGTTTTCCAGACATACGAGTAACCAGTCCATCCATCGTGTTCTATCCAGTAAAGCCGAGAAAACGGTATTTTATAAAGTAATGGAGCGGATACGCTAATGATTGGCCCTCCTACGCTATAGGGATATTCTTCATATCCCTAGTCAAATTATCCTAATTTATAACTTTAATACCTAACTCATGCCTCTCACGAATAGAATGAGGTAATCCCAGAAAGGAGTGAGCAGACGATGAGCAGTTTGTTGGATCGCAGTCCATTTTTATTTTTAACCTGTATTATCGCTGGTTTTGCCTTATTAAGGGTACCGTTAACAGGATTTTTCGCACCGCTTAGCCCGCTAGTCGTTCTAATTGGTATTTTAGCTATCCTTTTATTCTCTTTAGTCTTGATCGTCCAGGGATTACTTTGTTTAGCAGGAAAAAGAAAATAACGGGCATCAAAAAGAGAGCGAAATTCTTCGCTCTCTTTACTGTTTATTCTGCGGTTTAGCCGCACTTTCTCTTACAATCAACTTCGTATTTATCGTGATTTTCTTACTAACTTCCCTTTTTGAGGCTAATCGCTCCAACAATAAATCAACAGCCGTTTCACCCATAATCTCTGTATATAATTTAACAGTCGTTAACGGCGGAACCATATATTGCGCAGTTGCGACATCATTAAACCCGACAATGCTCAACTCATCGGGAATTTTAATTCCTAACTCATAGGCAGCTTTATAGCATCCGACCGCAATCGTATCATTTGCAACAAAAACAGCTGTCGGCTTTGGATCGGCTGATAGCATTTCTCTTAGATTGGTATATCCATCCTTTGGGTCATAGCCGCCAATTTTGACTAATTCCTCTTTGAAAATACCCTTTTCCTTTAGATAATTTTCAAAAACATCCTGCCGCAAATCCTTAAACCGGTTACCATACATATCGGTTTCCACCCCGCCTATAAAACCGATATTTTCATGACCTAATTGGGTTAAATAATTAAGAGCATTTTTGGTTGCGGAATTGAAATCAATCACAACGGAATCAAAGTAATACTCATCAGGATTGGAATCAACAAAGACACATAGTTTTTGAAAATCCTTAATATTTTCAGTCTCCCTTTTTTTGAATGTTCCAAGGCATATGATTCCATCGATTTTTCGGAGATTCTCCTCATTGCCTTCCTGTTCAATTCTGAAAAAATCAATGCATTTACTTTTTAACTTTTTTTCTAAGGCAACCCTTATAGACAGGTAATAAGTGTCTACTAATTCTTCTTCGAGTGAGAAAGAATCGTATAACCCGATTCTCCATTTACTCTTTGGCTTTTTCTTTGGAGTTATCACATAGGCTAATTCCTCTGCCGCTTCAAAAACTCCTTTTCTTGTTTTGGGTGAGACACTTAATGTTTCATCATAATTTAATACACGAGAAACGGTAGTGATTGAAACATTAGCTAAATTGGCAATATCCTTTATTGTCGCCATTATTTCTCCCTGCCTACCTGCTTATTCTTTAACAGCTCCACCCAATATCCCAGAAATAAAATGTTTTTGCAGCAAAAGGAAAAAGATCATAATTGGGACAGTAGATAGGGTAGTTCCTAACATTAACTGACCATAATCAATTCGCGCCATTCCGATTAAACTGGATAATGCAACAGGCAAGGTAAACATATCTTTCGAATTTAACGTGATAAGCGGCCAGAGTAAGCTATTCCATTGGGACATAAAAAGAAAAATAGCAACGGCAGCCATTGCAGGCCTTGTTACAGGCAAAATAACCGTAAAGAATATTTTTAATTCCCCTGCCCCATCCACTCGGGAAGCCTCTATAATCGAATCTGGAATCGATTTCATATTCTGCCTCATTAAATAAATCGCAAAAGGGGAGGCAAGCGTTGGTAATATAATTGCTTGATACGTATTTAACCAATTAAAGGTAACCATCATTTCAAACAAAGGAATCAATGTCACCTGAGAAGGAATCATTAATGTGCATAAAATGATAAAAAAGAACAAGTTCTTTCCTTTAAACGTAAATTTTGCAAAAGCGTACCCAGCCATTGAACTAATTAGCGTGCTAACCACTGTATAAACGAGAGCAATAAATAAGGAATTCCAAAAGATTTTGGCAAACCCTAATGACTCATTCAGCGATTGCAAGTTCTTTGCTAAATAATCACCTGGAAGAAGTTTAGGAGGTAAACGAAAAATCCCTCCTGATGGCATGGTAGAACCGACGAGCATCCAGTAAAACGGTGCAATGGATAAGAGCACACCTGCTACTAATAAACAATAAATCCCTATTTTTGTGGATAATTTCTTAGAATGGATCATGATTCATCACCTACCAGTTTCATCTGAACCCATGAAATGATTGCCGTTATGATGACAAGCACATAAGCAATCGCTGATGCATAACCAAAGTCAAAAAATTTAAAGCCTGCTTCATATAAATAAAGTGTAATGGTCATCGTGGCATTATTTGGTCCGCCTTGTGTCAAAATAAACGGCTCATCAAATAGCTGAAGGGTGCCTATGGTTGACATGACAACAGTAAAAATAAATACAGGTTTTAATTGAGGAATCGTGATCATGAAAAATTGCTTTACTTTACTTGCTCCATCCATACTTGCCGCTTCATATAAATCAGATGGGATATTCTGCAAACCAGCTAAGAATATCACCATATTATATCCGGTCCATCTCCAGGTCATAACAAGGATGACAGAAACCTTCGCCCAAAATGGGGTTGTTAACCAAGGTATGGCTTCAATACCGACAAAGGACAATAAATAGTTTACAAGACCAAAATGCTCATCTAATAGAATCATGAAAACAATCGATGCAGCAACGAGTGCTGTGATGGCAGGCATAAAGTAAGAGATTCGAAAAAACGCCTTCCCTTTTAACATAGAAGAGTGGAGTCCCACTGCAATCAGTAAAGAGAGAAAGAGCATGATGGGAACCTGGACAATCAAAATTTGAAAAGTATTTAAAAGCGATTTATAGAAAACGGGATCTTGAAATAGTCGAGAATAATTGGCAAAACCCACAAATGATTTCTCTACACCACGTACCTCTTGAAAGCTTAAGATAAACGAAGAAATGACGGGATAAACAGTAAAAATCATAATGAGCAAAAATGCTGGTGCAATAAAAACATATGGGACATTTTTAGGAGTTACTAAACTTTTTCTCTTTTTGACTCGAAAGTTTGTTTTGGTATTTAAAACCTTTTCTGTTTGCTCCAACCGAGCCACCATCCTAACTTCATAGGATTCTAGAATTAGAGAGCTGAGAAAAATTAAAACTCTCAGCCCTTTGTACTCTAAAAATCTATTTTTTTATTTCATTCTCTAATTGTTTCTGCACATCCTTTAAGCCAGATTCGACCGATTTATTTTCAAGTAAAATCGCTGCTTGTGCATGACTCGTAAGACTGGTTGCTTTTGCAAAATTTTCGTTTACGTTAATTTGTGGCACTTGGTCAACAATATCAGCAAATTTTTTGAAAATAGGACTATTATTAAAGTACTCGTTATTAGCCGTAAATGTTGGATCGCTATACGTTTCCTTCAAGGATGGGAAAAGCCCATATTTTTCAAAACCTAACAATTGGGATTCTTGGTCCGTTGTAAAATATTCTACAAAAGCATAGGCTGCAGATTGATTTTTGCTGGATGAAGGAATCAACACAGATGAACCTCCTACGTTCGCGTATCTGGTGCCGCCTTCTTCAAAACTTGGCAGATAGAATACATCCCATTTCCCTTTTAAATCTGGTGCTTGGTCCATGATGGTACCAGCATACCAGACACCATAAGGAACGGTAGCAACACTTCCATTTACCGTTGCGGTTACAATTCCATCCCACCCTTTATTATTTAAGACTAAATCCTCGTCATGAAGTTTTTTGATTACTTCCATGGCTTGGATTGCTTCCTTCGATTGCAAGGTGATTTTGTCGTCCTTATCAAAATAAGAAAGTCCTTGCTGCTGCATCATCATTTGGAAGACACCATCATAGTTTGGTATATCAATCGGTAATAACTGTGCACCTGTAGCCTCTTTAATCTTCTTCCCTGCTGCAATATAGTCTTCCCATGTTTGAATGGAGTTTGGATCAACATTTGCTTTTTCAAATAAATCTACTCGGTAGAACATCCCTGCAGGTCCAATATCCCATGGGGCAGCAATGAAGTTTCCGTCTTTATTCTGAACAGCGGCGACCTTAGCTGGATTGAATGAATCTTTATATTGGTCATAACCAAGTTCGTCCAAATTTACAAATCCTTCCGGAAATTGGTGCAAGTATCCAGGAATTCGTTCATCCTCCATTAATACAACATCTGGTAATCCTGAACCTCGCGCTGCTAAACCAACTGTTACCTTATCGTATAAATCAGAGCTATTAAAATCCTCAACTGTAACGACTACATCTGGATACTTTTTTTGAAATCCCTCAACAGCCGCTTCCATCGTTGCTGCTGCAACGTCCCAGCCCCATACAGTGATCGTACCTGCTGGATTTTTTGAATCTCCCGTTTTCGCTTCATCCCCCGCTGTTTTATTGGAACAGGCAGATAGCAGAAGCAAAAACAACACTAACATAATCGGCATGTACTTTTTCATTTTATTGACCCCCTCTTTTTTTAAAGAAATTGTTTTATTGACTACTTAACTGGAGCATATTCTTCTGTTTTCTTTAAATAAGTTCTCCAGGTAATACACCACTTTTCTGGATGATCCAAATAATCTTGCTCGTCAATTTTATGAATGGTGCTATTATGTGGGGCACTTTTGATGATTTCTGGATTTTCATACGCTTCGTTGGATATTTCCTCTAGTGCATTGATATATTCATCTAAATCCTCTTTCGAATAAGACTCTGTTGGCTCAAGGGTAAATGGTTGTTTCACGATATAAGGATGGTGGCTAGTCCAGTAATGAAGACCGAAATCCGTCATTCTTAACTGAATATCCTCTGTTGTTACCCCGGTTTCCTTTGTTAACTGCTCCCAGCTGTAACGGACCTGCTCAAGTCTGTGTCCTTTGATATACGGTGCACTTGCGCCGCGAATCGCTAAAACCTTGTGGTACATATAGTTATTATTTAAAACGGCAGTTTTTGCTACTTCTTTAAGTCCGCTCGCACCCAGGGCGCGAATCCAAGCATAGGCACGCAATACCGTTTGAGCTACGCCATGGAAAGAGCGAACCTTGCCTATTGAATGCTCTAAATCATATTGGAGTGAATATTTCCCGTCCTGATATTCAACAATCGGGGCTGGCAAGAACTCTTTTAATGCTGCCGTCACACCAAGTGCACCCGTTGCAGGTCCGCCGCACATATGCGGGGCAGCAAAGGTTTTGTGAAGATTAAAGAAACACATATCAAAGCCTGCTTCCTTTGCTCTTGTGATTCCTAAAAGGCCATTCGCATTTGCCTGATCGTAGAAGCAAAGACCGCCTGCCTGGTGAACAATATCTGTAAACTCTTTTATTTTTGGATTAAAAATGCCTGTATCCTCAGGGTTTGCCACAACAAAGCCGGCTGTTCTCTCCGACACCGCGGCTTTTAACTTTTCGATATCAGGGTAGCCATTCTCATCCGGATGCAAGGTAATAATTTTATAGCCTTTGACTGCTGCCGTTGCTGCCTGCGAAGGGTGGGAGAAAATCGTTGTAATGATCTCATTCCGCTGATCTCCTTCGCCCTTTTGTTCATGGTATTTTCTTACGATCGATGCCATCGCAAACAGTGCTTGCGTCCCACTGCTTGGCTGGAAGGAGAAATAATCCATTCCCGAAATTTCTCTCATACATAAGTCCAGCTTGTAGAAAATCTCAAGCATTCCTTGAACGGTATCTTCGCTTTGTAATGGATGAAGCTCCATCATTTTCGGATCACGAACTAATAATTCGTTTATTTTTGGAATGTACTTCATCGTACAGGTTCCTTGGCCGATTTCCACATTAAAATCCGAACCAAGTGTTTCTTGGGAAAGCCTCAAGTAATGTCTTAATACCCTTGCTTGACCTATTTCAGGGAGATTGGGCTTGCTTTTTCTCTGCATGGCTGCTGGAATGGCTGAAATTCCATCACCTACAGCCAATGTGATTTGTTCGTTTACAGGCGGTAGCTCCACACCCTTTTCCCCTGGCTGATGGAGTTCAAAAATTATCGGTTCATTCCATTTTGCTTGGTGAAAATCCCGGGTCATGCTTGTTCGTTGAATCCTTTTCATGTCTGAGTGCTCCTCTCTTTTTACGATTATTATGCTAAAATATCCTTAATAGCTTGAACCAATTGGTCAATATCCTCTTTTGTATGAACCTCGGTTACACAAAATAATGCGGATTGACCAAACTCTGGGAACTCGTGCGAGAGGTCCTTTCCAGCAAAAATCTTCTTTTCTAGCAGTCTTTGATTCATTTGTTCAACGGAATAGCCAGTTTCATTAAAATCGACGATAAACTCTTTAAAAAAGGATGAATGTAAACGCGATCCTGTTACATTGGCTATTTTGTTCAACTCGTAGACAGCATACTGGCTATTTTGCATAATCGTTTGCCCTACTTCCTGCATACCATTGGGACCAAGCAAGGCTAAATAGACTCCGGCTGTGATACCCCATAATGCGGTCTGCGTTCCAACGGATTCTTTTCCTTTTTCCCTTTGTGCAAACGAGGTCCGTTCATATGCCACATCTCCAAAGCCGTATTCTCCTTCTTTCACTGTAGGGACAATCCCAAACAATCGAGATGGATACTCATTGACCACTTTTACATCATTATGTGAGGCTATGAAGCCTGCCTGGCCACCGCTATAATTCATATGCATGCCAAGTGGCTGCAGGTCTCCACAAACAATATCAGCTCCATAATGACTTGGTGGTGCTAGTACACCCAGCGAAATCGGATCTACTCCAACTACCATCAAGGTTTCGTTTTCTTTTAATAGATTCGAAATCTCTATTCCTTGCTCCTCAATAAAACCAAGGTAGGATGGATTTTCAAAATAGAGAGCAGCAACATCTTTTGTTAATTTTTTTCGTAAGTCTTCTAAGTCCATTACCCCTGATTTCGTATCAAATTGCACAAATTCAAATTCTAATTCCGGTGTTCCGTAGTTGATAATTATTTTGCTTCGTTCGGGTGCTACGGTTTTGGCTAATAAGACTTTTTTCCTCCCGGTAATACGGGCTGCCATTCGAATGGATGTAGCTGCAGCCTGCCCCCAATCAAAGGTTGGAACATTTACCACATCCATATCTACTAATTCAGCTAGTAAACTTTGATACTCATAAAGCGCCTGAAAACGTCCATGGTCCTCGTACGGTTCCCCCGCATAGGCCGTTAAAAATTCTGAGCGCTGATTAATTTCATCACAAACTGCTGGGATAAAGTGCTGCCAACAGCCCGCTCCTAGGAAATTCAAATATTCCTTCATACTTGTATTTTTATTTAGAATTCCTTCAATATGGCGTCTGAGCTCATACTCCGTTAATGCCGGCGGCAGTTGTAGGTCTTCTTTCAACTGCAGCTCCTCCGGGATCCCAGCGTATAGTTCCATAATGGATTCAGCGCCAATCACCTTTAGCATTTCCGCTTGAACTTCGGGCACCATATTTGGAATATAAGGGTGTACCTTTTGTGACATAAAAATGACCTCCTTGTAGGGTGAAATAGTAAGTGTTTAAATTCCCAATTTTACAAAAAATTAAGCTAAACCGCCGCCATCAACAATTAAATCTGTACCTGTTACCCATTCTGACAAGTCACTGGCAAGGAATAAGACTCCTTTGGCAATATCCCTTGGTGTTCCAAGTCTTTCTAATGGCCGGCCTTTTGCAGAGGATACTAAAAAATCATCCTCCTTCAGCTGTAATTGCTTCGCTTCATCCCGTAATAATGGGGTATCAGTATCGCCCGGACAAATACAGTTCACTCGAATATTTTGTGGACCATGATCGATGGCCATTGCCTTTGTTAAATTTACAACTCCGGCTTTAGCGGCACAATAAGCAGCTGCCTGGTCTCCACCTTTTATTCCCCATCCAGAGCCGGTATTAATGATACTTCCACCGCCACTGCCAGCCATAAGCGGAATTAAATATTTGGAAAGGAGATAAATTCCTTTTAAGGAAACATCAATGACTAAATCCCAATCAGACTCCTCCAAATCAACAACTGTTTTTCTTCTGATCACACCAGCATTGTTAAAAAGGACATCGATGCTTCCGTAATTTTTTTCGATATAATCTCTCACAGTGATGCAATCGCTTCCATTACTTACATCACATTGTAAGAATTCCACCCGATAATCTTTCCTCTGTAACTCAGCCGCGGCCTTTTGACCGTTTTCTTGATTAATATCCACCAATATCACCTTAGCGCCAACTTCAGCTAAAATAGATACAGTAGCTAGTCCAATCCCTGATGCTCCTCCTGTTACGACACACACCTTATCCACTAAACCAAAATAATCTTGAGTGATCATCTTAAAACCTCCTGAAAATAAATTGATTTGATCTATAGTAGAAAATCTTTAACCCCTTTTTTATTTCCCCATATATTTCTCTGAGTCGATAACCGCCTTGTTCAATAATTCTTTTGCATCCTCTTCCTGCATGATGGCATTTATGGCAGATGATAAATTTTGATTAATTTCATCCCAATTCTTAGTCAGCAGATATCCTGGTGTAGCGTTCGATCGCTCTAGCATTTTGTAGAATGGTCCAAATAATGGGTCTTGATCTGTTTTCATGTCTTTCACCATACTGATTCGAACGGGTAAATCAGCTGTTCTCAATTTAATGGCTTCTGGGGAGGAGAAATATTTTACAAATTCCCATGCAAGATCTTTATTTTTTGAGTCCTTTGCAATCGAAATGGCCGAAGAAGAAATAACACCTTTAACTGTTTTTCCTTTAAATGCGGGCATTTCAACTGTTCCAAAGTTCACCTTAGCTTTTTTAAACTCTTCCAATGGCCAAATTCCGCTTTCCCACATGGCAATCTTGCCTTCCATAAAAACCTCTTCACCACTTTGTTGATTTTTACCGCCAACAAATACTGCGCTTTTTTCCTTGACCATTTCTGCAAATAGCTCGATCGATTCGATGGTTTCTGGGCTATTCATATAGCTGTCGATTTTCTTTCCATCCTCACTAATGAAGCTTGAGCCATTGCTCCATACAATGCCTTGGAGGTCATACGTATCTGGTTCTGGTCTTACCCCGAATCCATACTGCCCTAAAACAGGATTAGATAATTTTTTTGCAACACTTTTAAAGTCATCCCATGTCCACCCATCCTTTGGGTAAGGGACACCCGCGGCGTCAAATAAATCCTTGTTATAATAGACCACCCTTGTTGTAAAGCCTGCTGGCATTCCATACAGTTTCCGATACATAGTTGAATAGTTAAAGAGCCCTTGGTAAAAATCATTCAAGTCGATCGTCGGATCTCTTTTAATAAAATTTTCAAGTGGTTCAAGTGATTGAAAATAAACAGGATAATTCCACATATACATGACATCTGGAGGATTTTTTGCGCCAAATGCGGTAGCTAACTTTTGATCAAATTCATCACCATATGCCTCCATCTGCACCTTTATAAATGGATGTTTTTCTTCAAATTCTTTAGCAATCTTTTCTTGAATTTTTAGTGCTTCTCCAGAATCCCAGGTTGCAAAACGAAGGACTATTGTTTCGTTATTTTCCTTTACTGTTTGATCAGCCCTGCTGCTAGATTGGTGGTCTGAACAGGCAGCTATAACAAATACTAAAATGAGTGCCAGAAAAGTCGTCCTGAATTTCTTCATCACTAGTTCCTCTTTTTCTTTCAAGATATCAGAAACCGCTTTCATTATAACTTGAATGAAAGCGGCCTAGAACGTTAAATCATCTTCCTCTTTTTGCACTATTGTTTGAATTTTCGTTAAGTGATACATGATAGGGAAATTTTGTTAGCTCACATTCTGCTTTTTGTTCTGTCGATATTCCGAAGGTGTTTTTCCCATACATTTTTTAAACCATTTGCTAAAATATTTTCCATCCTGAATGCCTATTTTTTCACCAATATCTTGTAAAGGAAGCGAAGTATTTTCAAGAAGTTCACACGCAGCTTTGATTTTCAGCTTTTCTATAAAGGTAATAAAGCTTTCTCCAACTGTTTTTTTAAACATGGTGCTAAAATGACTTCGGCTTAACCCCACTTCATTGGCAATATAGCTGGATGAAAAAGATTTATCTAAATCTTGGATCATGATTTGAACAGCCTTATGAATGGGGAGTGGCCAATCCTCCATCGAAACCTTAAATTGTTTTTCAAATTTGAACCTTTTGAAAAGTTTTGTCACTCCATTCATCCATTCATTCATTCCTCGATTTGGCCCATGCTCCATCCAACGAATGGTGGAATTATTACTTCTAGCTTCAACTAGAAGATGTTCAAAATTTGCTTTTGACTTTTCCTGGATAAAAATAAAGGCTTGTTCATGCCCACAAGGAATCAAAACAAATTGCATTCCCCCACCAGATAGATTCTCCTGAAAAAACTCGCTGCTATTTAGTCCGTTAATTAAATAGATAACATATGGATTCTCCATCCAATTCCACTCATAAGTAAATAGTTCCCCAACGAGCTTGGGAAACGAATTTTCAAAGCCACATAACCATTCATAGAACTCCTTTGCGAGATAGGATGTGTCATAGGAATTCTGAACATTAGCATGATTAATTTCATGTTCAATGCGTCCAAGGTATTCTTCGAATTGATTGTCTTCAAAAGCTGTTTTTACTATGTAACCTGAAGCACCAATATTCATCCCTTCCTGTGCAAAAGTGAAGTCTCGATGGCAGCTCAGCAATAATATTTTAGTAGCTGGAGAATTCTGTTTTATGTTTCTAGCAAGCTCAATTCCATTCATTTCAGGCATGACAATATCGGTTACGACGACTTCAGGGCAATGCTGCTGAAAGAGCTCCCAAGCTTTTTGACCGTTAGGCGCCTCAGCAATTACCTCCATTCCAAATTTCTTCCAATCTACCGTTGCGATTAATCCTTTCCTAACAATGAATTCATCATCTGCAATCAATACCTTTATCATCAACGTTATCTCCTTTTCGGCCATTTAATGTGAAAGATTGTTTTCAACCCCACAACGGAGTCGATAGATAAGCCATACTCATTTCCAAAGTGAAGCCTTACACGTTGATGGACATTAAAAACACCTATTCCTTTCCCATTTACACCCTGATGTTTTGGATGGAGAAGCTTTTCAATGGTTTCTTCATTCATTCCTTTGCCGTTATCGGTTAAGGTAAGTTCTAGATACTCAGGTTGAGCGATAATCTCTAGTTCAATCCTTCCTTTTCCATCCTCAAACGCATGGAAAAAGGTATTTTCAAACAACGGCTGGAGGGTCATCCTTGGAATTAAATAGTCCAAACAGTCCGAATGAATAGTTTCTATATATTCAAATGTTTGGCCATAACGTATTTCTTGAACCTTTAAGTAATGTTTGATCGTCTGGAGTTCCTTTTTTAACGGAATTAACTCATCAGCAAAATTTAAATTTTCATGTAGAACCTCCGTTAAATGGTAGATCATCTCTTGAACTTCCTTTGCACCTAAGAGTCTTGCCTTCCATTGAATTGAGTTTAAGGTATTAAACAATAAATGAGGGTTAATTTGATAATGAAAAGCCTTTAATTCTGCTTGCCTTTTTAAACGTTCTGTCGTACTGATTTTCTCAATTAATCCCTTAATTTGATTGACCATATTATTAAAGCTTTGAGATAAAACTCCTAATTCATCATTAGAGGTAATGGTGATCTGTGTATCTAAGTTTCCTTCACTGACTCGCTTCATCGAGGAATTAAGACTTTTAATACCCTTCGTAAGCGGAACAGAAAATACGACAGCAAGCACCGATAAAAGTATGATTGAAAATAAAATAGCCACTAATGTATAACGTAAAATCACATTGGATGATTGATAATAATATTCTTGAGGTATGCGAACATGGATATCCCATCCATAGGCATCAAAGTGGTTGTTCCAGATAATATCTGATGTCAATTCCTTCGGAGCATTTTTTGTTTGATAGACTACCTGGTTCTTACCATTTTTAAGAGTGACAGAAGAGTGAAGCTCATTTTCTAAAAAACCAATATAAGAGAACAGCTCCTCCGCATTTGTTTCAACTAACAGTTTGCTTCCTTTCAATACCCCAAAATCACTTTGAATTGGAAAAACAAGCCCGATGATTTTTTCATCTTTTTTACCCGTGTAATAATGGTCAGAATTATAAAACCCTATCCAGAGATCTCCTTCTTTCAAGCGATTAATTTCTTTCCAAAACGGCTTTTGGAAAAGCTTATGTATATCCAAACGGTTATTTCCATAATAATAGCCTGTATTGGTAATTAAGTAGATTCCCTTTGTGTCATAGGTTTTATGTGCTTCTAAATATCTTTCAAAATTTTTGATTTCTATAAACCCTGTATAGGTTCTTGGGATTTCTTCCTGTAAGATGACCAAGGTTGGATCCGATAAATACTGATTAATATCTTTCGAAACGACATACATTTGCTCAAATATATTTTCAATTTGTTTATCTAGTTGAGAAACAGCAAATTGTTCATATTCATTAAATTGTTTATTCACAATTTCAGAAGACTTTCCATAGGATAGGAATCCAAATAACAGTAATGGAAGCAGGGCAACGATGAGAAAAAACAGTACCATTTTTGTACGAATGCTTTGAAAAGAAAAGCTTTTTATTTTCACTCCAAGTTTTTTCAACGTTTTTGCCACCTTGTAGAACAAATTGTGTGGACATAAAAAAGAAGAGTGTCCAGCACCCCCAGATAAGATTATTTCTTTTGAGGTGCTGAAGCACTTTCTCTTACAATCAACTTCGTATTTATCGTGATTTTCTTACTAACTTCTCTCTTTGATACTAGTCGCTCGAGCAGTAAATCCACAGAGGTTTCACCCATAATCTCTGTATATAATTTAACAGTCGTTAACGGGGGAACCATATATTGCGCAGTTGCGACATCATTAAATCCAACTATGCTCAAATCATCCGGGATTTTTATTCCTAGCTCAGAGGCAGCTTTATAGCATCCGACCGCAATCGTATCATTCGCAACAAAAACAGCTGTCGGCTTTGGATCGGCTGATAGCATTTCTCTTAGATTGGTATATCCATCCTTTGGATCATAGCCGCCAATTTTGACTAATTCCTCTTTGAAAATACCCTTTTCCTTTAGATAATTTTCAAACACATCCTGCCGTAAATCTTTAAAACGATTGCCGTACATATCGGTTTCAACCCCGCCTATAAAACCGATATTTTCATGACCTAATTGTGTTAAATAATTAAGAGCATTTTTGGTGGCAGAATTGAAATCAATCACAACCGAATCAAAATAATAATCGTCTGGGTTAGAATCAACAAAGACACATGGTTTTTTAAAACTCTTAATTTTTTCAATATCCTTTTTCTTAAAAGTCCCTAGGGCCAAGATTCCATCGATTTTCCGGAAATTGTCCCCGTTACCTTCCTTGTCAATCCTAACAAAATCAATGCTATTAGATTTCAGCTTTTTCTCTAAGGCAACCCTTATCGATAAGTAATAGGTATCTACTAGCTCTTCCTCGAGTGAGAAGGAATCGTAGAGCCCTATTTTCCACTTACTCTTAGGCTTTTTCTTCGGAGTTACTACATAGGCTAACTCCTCCGCCGCTTCAAAAATTCGCTTCCTAGTTTCTGGTGAGACATTTAATGTTTCATCGTAATTTAGTACTCTTGATACGGTAGTGATTGAAACATTAGCTAAATGGGCTATATCTTTTATCGTGGCCATTATTTCCCCCTACCTGCTAGTTATTTCTTTAAGTTTATTCTTTTTTAAAAAAGGTAATTTTGTTTCTGAAATGATGATGGCAACAAGAATGAGGATAGCACCAAGCACCATTTTTATCGTTATCGCTTCATCTAAAATCGCAACCGAAAACACCATTCCCCAAAACGATTCTGTTGAAAGAATAATCGCAGCCTTTGTTTCTGTTATCATTTTCTGAGCAACCGTTTGTAAGAGATAGCAAATCGTTGTTGAAAAAACACCAAGATAAAGGAGGGATAGTATACCTTCCTTTTGAACAACAAAGGATGTTTCTCCTTTGAATAAGACAACGATGACTCCGATGATTGCAGCCGTCATCATTTGCACAAGCGTTAATGAAACAGGATCTGTATCTTTTACATATTTAGCCGTATAAAAGATATGAAAAGCAAATCCAAAGGCACAGCCTAGTGTCAGCAAATCCCCAATATTAATCTCGGCAGAAAGTTTAAGTGATAATACCGCGATACCTATCATCGCTAACACAGCGCCCATAAGCTCATACATATCGATTTTTCGCTTATACATAAAAAATGCAATAAACGGTACAATCACAACATTAACAGCCGTTAAAAAGGCATTTTTTGAAGGGGTTGTAAATTGAAGTCCTACCGTTTGAAGCGCAAAGGCAAGATATAAAAAGATCCCCAATACTGCCCCTTTTATCATAGTACTTTTATCAATACTTTTCAGCCTTTTATGGAAAATAACGGTTAAAATGAGGGTACCAATCAAAAATCTCCCTGCTAAAATCTGGTAGGGCGTGAAGTGTTCCAGTGAGATCGCGCTGGCAACAAATCCACTTCCCCAAATAATCGCTGTAATCGTAAGGGCTATTTCTCCCATATACTTTTGCATTTAATCACCCCTAAGATTGTCTTCTAATAGAACGAGAAATACACTCGAAGTCCACGTAAAGGAGGTGTCCACTAACCCTGTTCCCGTATGGGGATCAAAGTTTTCCGCCATTCCTCCCACAAGGGTGAGGTCAAGAAACTTATCCCTTAATCGATTGCCCGTTTCTTCGTATCCATACCTTTTTAAAGAATCAATGAAGAGGTAGGTAACTGGAGCCCAAATTGGCCCAAGCCAATAACCATCTTCTTTATAATAGCTGCTATAAATACTTTCTGTTGCTAATCCATATCTAGTCTCGAAGTTTGCTTCCAAGTCAGCCACTAAGCGGTCCATCATACTTTTATCCAACCGATACCCAATGATAACTGGCAGCCTAAGAATTAAACTTGACCGTACCGTAATTTTCTCCGCATTTTTACCCACACGACCGTAAAAACCGACATCATCATAAAGTCTCTCCAGCAAAAGGGTAAACAAAGCGTCTGCTTTCGACACGAATCCTTCCGATTCTTCATTCTCACCCAAACGATTTGCAAAGGAAGAGAGGATATCGTACGTACGAATTAAAAAGCTGGCAAGGTCTGGTGCTTCAACAACCATCCCTTCATGAAATAAGGAAGCATTGTCCCAGCCAGAATCATTTCCATGTTTATAGTGGGGAAGCCGTCCTGGATAGATGCGATAGCTTTCAAAATAATTCATTACTTTTTTTGTCGATTCATAAACTGCTCTTAACCGCTGCTCATCCTTAAAGTAATCATTTCTTTCCATTAACTGTTCATAGATATAAGCAAATACCGGCGGCTTAATACAATTGTAGGAGATGAATTTATCATTGACAAAATCAGGATAAGCACCTGAAGCATCTTGATTGTCCATAAAAATCTTTAATTGGGCATAGGCGAGTTCAGGGTACTTTTCGCCTAAATTTAATGCATTAAAGCAGTTGTCCCACGACCAAATATTATACATCCACAGCTTTGACATGTACATCGCATAATCTTTTAATAGTCCATCCGGATGGACGACACTCGACCACGTAATGTAAGAAGCCCGTTCTACAGAAGGGAGATAGTTTGATTGAGTGTATCCCCTTTTCATCGTGTTAAACCATTCCTCATAGAGCCTTTCAACCTGAGCTTTTCCTTGGCTAAAAGTGAGGTATTCCTTCTTTTCATAAACAGTTCGATAGCTTTCAAGAACGAAATGACCATTTTTTAAGCGCATATCAATAAAATCATTGCCAATGATATTCCACGGGGCCTCAACAGACCATTCGCCTGTGAGGTTGATTATCATCAATTTTAATTCCTTCGGATAGATGTGGTATTCGTACATCCCATCTTCTATCTCCATGATAGAATCATATTTTACCTTTGTAGCTCTAAGCCGTAGTTCTACATCCCGCACGTCTATATGGAGTTCATCTTCTTCCGAAATGATGATTTCCGCAGCAATCTGTTCCGGCTGTTCCTTTAAAAAGAAGATTACACTGACCTCGGAAGCTCGGATCCCATATTCTTTTTCAACTCCATCTTTTACAAAATCTAGTTGAAAAAGTTTTGATGGCGCATCATCACCGCCATGCACATCTCTTATATAAACACTCTGGGAATCCTTTTCTTGAGAGACGCAAAAATAGGATCCAAATCTGGAAAATGGTATTTCTTTAATATCTAAATTCATCCTATTTCTCCTCGTTATTTAATGAGTAGCAGCTTTATCATTTCAAATAAGCAGGGTTGCCCCTGCTATCTGAAATTTTTATCGTACTCTGAAGTATTTGCTTTCTCCTACCAGCTGATCTTTGTGAACTCCTCTGATTTCCAACTGGATTTCAAAGTCTTCGACGCCAACGCGATAGGCTGGAAGTTGTTCCTCGCCACAGCTGTTGCTTCCAAGTCCGCTTTGTCGATAATCGATTGTTAACACATTGAATGGTGATTTTTTAATTTTCCCACGATGTGATGCTTCTTCTAATGCACTTGTTTCATAATCGTGGATCGTAAAATCCCTAATTTCCTTAAAATTAAATAAAATCGACTGTTCGCCCTTCGTTAGAGCTAAGAAAGAGGTATCACATCTTGAGCCATTTTCCTGTGGATAGACATAATCCGTGTGCATTTCCTCGATCGTTTTATGATAAAGACCAATACTTTGGCTTCTTTTACTATCTTGGTAGCTTTCCGAATCTCCTCTGCCATACCATGTCACACCATTGAACTCTTGGTTTACATGCATCGTCATTCCAATTCTCGGCAACAGTTCAGGAATGTCTTTTCCTCTAATCACTTTTCTGCCAGTAAGCTGAAGATTTAATGCACCATTTTGTGTAAGTTGATAGTGGTACTTCAGTTCAAAGCCCCACGCTTGATTCACACTGGAAAGATATTTTTTTATTTCAACATCTACATAGTCATCATGAACTTGATATCCGAAGGAAACCAATTGTTCCTTCGCATTTTTAAGAAAGTACTTATTGATCCAGTCGTCTTTCTTATACATATCATTATCAATAACAGCTCTCCAAAGCGTCAACTCAGGGCCCTTATTAATAATTTCTTCCCCATTCAGTTGATAGGAGACCAGCACACCATGAACCTTTGAAAAAACGGTTTTAACGAGATCGTTCTCAAGAATAAGCAGTGTTTGGTTTTCGTGAACGTTGATACTTTCATGATTGGTTTGTTTTTCTTTTACAACTACTTTTGTAACCTTTGTTGCTTCGAGCAAGAAGCTTTCACTGGTGATCAGATGACCTTCATTCGCATACAGCGTATTCTTTGGTTCTAAATACCGTAACCGGATGTGTGTCTCATCGTGTTTCAAGGCCTCTTCTAGATGAATAGGAAGAATGATTTCTATTTCCTCTTGTGCCCCTATGCTAGGAAGAGTCATCGTCTTTTCCTCTATTAGCTGATTAAAAGATTCCACCTGAATGTACAGTTGAATTCCCGCTAGGTTTCTAAAATCATATCTGTTTTTAATCTTAACCTTAAGCTCGGTTAGGTCCACAGCCTCTGTTACAATTGGTTCAATTACCTTTTTGTATTCGATCAATCCAGGTGATGGCGTCCGGTCCGGGAATACAAGGCCATCAATACAGAAGTTCCCGTTTGTTGGGAAATCGCCATAATTGCCGCCATACAGATAATAAGTATTTCCTTCCTCATCTATTCGTTCAATGCCATGATCATACCATTCCCAGACAAATCCACCCTGTAAACGCGGATATTTTCTCATTACTTCTTGGTATTCAGTGAGCCCGCCAGGACCATTTCCCATCGCATGGCCATATTCACATAGGATATGCGGCTTTTTCCCTTCCGCATCCTGACCGATTTCTTCAAGCGCCTTTAATCGAGTGTACATGGTCGTGTACATATCACTATAAGCCGCATGGCGATCCCCTTCATAATGCACAAGTCGAGTAGGATCGATTTCCTTGATTGCTTGATACATCGCTGTAAAGTTTCTGCCTTGACCAGATTCATTGCCTAACGACCAAATGATCACACTTGGATGATTTCGATCTCTTTTTACCATTCGTACAGCCCGGTCTACATACTGATTTTCCCATAATTCATTGTCACTAATCCAGTTATAATTCCCTGTATTTTCAAAACCATGGCATTCAAGATCAGTTTCATCAATCACGTAGAGACCATATTCATCACAAAGATCATAAAACACATCATTATTCGGATAATGCGCCGTTCTGACCGCATTGATATTATGCTTTTTCATTAAAAGTACATCCTGAAGCATATCCTCATAGGTAACGGTCCTGCCCATTTTCGGATTAAAATCATGACGGTTTACACCGTTAAAAAAGATCCTTTTCCCGTTCACCCTGATTTCATTGTCGGTAATAGCAATCGAACGGACGCCAAATCGTATAGGAACAAGCTCACGTTCGCCATTCGCTAATGAATACTCAAGGACCGCCATATAAAGATTAGGTTCCTCGGCATTCCAAAGGTTTGGATTTACCAGTTCTCTTTCCACTTGGAATTCGCCATTGATGACCTCTGCAGCAAATTGATCGATTTCCGTCCCTTGATATAAGAGCTTCACGGTCAGTCCTGAAACGTGACTCGAAGCAAACTTCCCAGCAACTTTTAGCGTAAAATCTTTAAACTCTTGATCTGGCAATGTATCGACGGTGACATCAAGAAGCGTATCTTGATGAACTCGATATAATTCGACGCTTCTAAAAATACCAGATAGCCACCACATATCTTGATCTTCTAAATAGGTTCCATCTGAAAATTGGTAAACCCTAACGGTTAAGCGATTGGAACCATTCCGAAGATAAGCAGTTACGTCAAACTCCGATGGCAATCTAGAGACTTTGCTAAAGCCGGCATGCTGACCGTTCACATAGAAATCATAAGCAGAATCGACACCGTTAAACTTGATGATGATTTTTTCATTTTCCTGTATCTCTTCTATTTGAATATCTTTGAAATAGATTCCTGTTGGATTTTCCTGCGGTACAAATGGCGGATTAATTGGAAATGGATATAAGACATCTGTGTAATGCATATTTCCATAACCCTTTAACTGCCAACAAGAAGGTACTTCGATTTCATCTAAACGATCAATATCGAATTCTTCTGTTTCAAAGCCTTCTGGTGAAAATTCAGGAGCTTCTAAGAATAGAAACTTCCAATCTCCATCTAGTGAAGTATATCCCTTACTATTTTCTTTTTTATATTGTAACGCTTCATTAAATGCACGGTATCTGTAAAAATCAGTGTGTGCCGGAAGCCTGTTTAGTGCTGTTAGATGGATATTTTCCCATCTTTTCATTTCACGTTGCATGTCATCTTCCTCCGAACTTTATTACTTGATCGAACCGCTGATACCCTCGACAATATATTTCTGTGCAAAGGCAAAAACGATTACTGGCGGAATAATCATCACGAGTGTCATCGCCATAATAGGAATAATTTGAAGCTCATGTACACCTTGGAAAGAAGCAAGGCCAAGTGCCATCGTATATTTGGATTGGTCATTTAAATAAATCAACGGTCCTAGGTAGTCATTCCAAACCAAAATGATATTTAGGACAGCGATCAAGGTTAATGGTGCCTTCATAATAGGAAGGAAAATTTTATAAAAAATTTGAAACTCATTTGCTCCATCAATTCTCGCTGCATTTTCTAAATCTTTAGGAATGTTCATTAAAAACTGTCTGAGCAAAAAGATATTGTACGCTGACCCAAAGAAGGCCGGGACAATTAATGGTTTTAATGTATTGATCCAGCCAAACATGTTGAATTCCATATAAAGTGGAATCATCGTAACGTCCCATGGAATCATCATGGTTGATAAAAGTAACATAAAGAGAATATTCTTATACTTAAAGTCGTACCTTGCAAAGCCATATGCCACTAAGGAACAAGAGATCAGTTGCCCGATGGTCGTTAACACCGTCACAATCATTGAGTTCTTAAAATACGTTCCAAACGGCTGGCTGTTCCAAGCATCCATAAAGTTACTAAATAGTGGTACGTCCGGGATAAACGTTGGTGGAAAGCTAAATACTTCCGTTTCCGATTTAAGTGCAGTAATCAATGCCCAGATAAAAGGAAAAAGGAAATAAAGAGAAAAGAGGACAAGAATGCTATACATAATGATTTTGTATTTTCGCGTCATCTTCATTTCTTTTTACCTCTCTTTTTTTCCGTTTTGACCTCAGCCTCATAGAATACCCATGCAGATGATGATTTGAAAATTAACATCGTCAATAGAAGAATAATGATAAACATAAACCAAGCATTTGCACTGGCATAGCCGAGTTCATGATGTTTAAATGCGTTGTTATAGACAAATAGTCCATAAAAATAGGTTGATTTCAACGGACCGCCGCCTGTTAATAACAGCACTAACGTTAATTGCTGTAATGCAGCAATGACAGAAGTGATGACATTGAATAGGATTGTTGGGGTAATCGTCGGTATGGTAATACTAATGAATTGTCTGATTGGACCTGCGCCATCAATCGCAGCAGCTTCGTACATTTCTTGTGGAATTCCTTTAATATCCGTATAGAAGATCAACATCATCGTACCGACTCCCCAAGCACTTGCAATCACAATCGTTACGATTGCCCACTTAGGATCAATCAGCCAGTTCGGTCCCTCTATACCAAGTAAAGATAATATATAATTTAAAACTCCATACTCAGAGTTAAACATCCAACCCCATATAATAGACACCGCTACACCGGAAACAACTGCCGGGAGATAGAAGATTGTCCTGAATATCTTAATTCCTTTAATAGGCTGAGTGATAAGTAGTGCCAGCACTAAAGCAACCAAGAGGTTTAGTGGAACAAATATTAACGCAAACTTCAACGTGATCCAGAGAGAATCATAGAACTGGGGGTCGGCCGTAAACATCTTAGTAAAGTTATCAAATCCAACAAATTTTGCTTCCCCTGCAATTGGCCAATCAAACAAACTCATGATTAATGAAAAAACTAAAGGTCCTAATGTAAAAACGATAAAACCGATAATCCACGGTAAAATAAACAAAAAGGGCACTCTTTTACGAACTAATGTAAATTTCTTTTGTTTGTTCTTTTTAGTAAACATATATTTCCCTCTTAATGGTTTGACCTCTTTCAAAAATATGGCTGTGTTAAACATGGCTGTTGATTTGCGCTACAGTCGCTACGCTTTCCGCGGGCTCGCCGTGAGCCTCCTCGGTCGTTCCGACCTGTGGGGTCTCACTCTACTCGTACATCCCGCAGGAGTCGAGCGCCTTTCGCTCCAATCAACAGGTTCTAAAATCAACAGTATCCATTAACACAGCCAAAAATATAAAAATGTGAGTATATCACGTTGCCATGATATACTCATTTTTCAAATCAACCTACTTAACAACACTGTTTAAGGCTTTTTCAGGGTCGACACGTGTACTTGGATTAAATATTTGTTCAAATACTAAACTTAAATCATCAGACAACTTGCTCCAGTCTTCGGTCACAAATGATGTTGGGTTATAGCCTTCACTTTGCTCAAGCATTGAATAAAAGACACTCTTAATTGGATCTTCTTGAAGCTTTTCAGATTCAACTACACTTTTTAACACTGGAAGTTCAAAGGAAAGTCTTTCTTTATTTGCCTGTTCTCCTGTCCAAAACTCCATAAATTTAAATGCTGCTTCTTTATGCTTAGAATCCTTTGACATCGCAATCCCTGAAGAACTTACGATACTTGCACTTGGGTTATCACCAAACGACGGGATTTCAACTACACCATAGTTGATACCAGCCTCTTTGAATGCTTCAAGATACCACGCACCGTTAATAAACATTCCTACTCGGCCGGATTTCATTTCGGTATCGCCCCAGCCTTCTGTGGTAATAGCAATTTCCTCTTTTAACATGTTTTGGAACATATTGAAGGTTTCAATTGATTTTTTCGAATTCAAACTGCCATCTATGTTGCCTTTGCTATCTACATATGAAGCACCATTGCCCCATAAATACATTTCAAAATCATAGGGATCAGGTTTACCTGGGAAAGCAAAACCAGTAATTTTCTTTTCTTTATTTGTTAGCTTCTTAGCTGTTTCCTGTAAATCTTCCCATGTCCAGCCAGCTTGAGGATACTCAATTCCTGCTGCATCAAATAAATCTTTATTATAGTAAACAACATGCGTCGTATAACCTACAGGGAGCCCGTAAGTATCACCATCAACCGCATTATAATTCCATAACGCTTCATAGAAATTGCCTTTATACTCTTCCCCTTTATCTTCTATATAAGAGTCAAGCGGTTCTAAGGCATCCTTGTATTGAGGGTAATTCCACATATACATAATATCTGGAGCATCTTTCGCGCCAATACCAGCAGTAATTTTTGTATCATATTCACCGCCGTACGCTTCCAAAACTACTTCAATATCACTATTTTCTTTATTAAATTGATCAATTAATCCTTGTTGCAGGTCGACATCATCGCCTACGTCCCAAGTCGCAAACCTTAACTTAACTTTGCCATCTGCAGCTTCCTTTCCGGCCTTATCGGTTGAGCTGCTGCAAGCGGATAAAAGCAGTGTTGCTATAATAGTAAAAAGGAAAAACAATTTCATTTTCTTTGAAACTTTCATTCTATCCCTCCTAGCTGTTTATAGGATTATTATAATAGCGATTTTACTAAAAGTAAAGGCTTTCATATATTATTTTACTAAAAATATATTAGTGTTTTGGTAATTATTAGATTTCTATCTTTTGGTAAAATTCCCCTCTATAAATAGCGTAAAATAATGGTGTTTAATTGGAATAATATTGGGTTCTGAACAGGTTAATAGGTTTTACACTTAAAAGCGATCGAATATGAATCTAATAGTTTATGAGATTCTTTGTCTGTATTTTAGTAAAATCTGAGAATAATCTAATAAAAAGGCTGTGTTAAAGGATACTGTTGATTTTAGAATCTGTTGATTGGAGCGAAAGGGGCTCGACTCCTGCGGGATGCACGAGCTGAGTGAGACCCCGCAGACGCGAAGCGGCGAGGAGGCTCACGGGTGAGCCCGCGGAAAGCGTAGCCCCTGTAGCGTAAATCAACAGCCTAGTTTAACACAGCCAATAAAAAAAAGACGATTCGCGGGAGACGATTCATCTTTTTTAAGAGCAATTTACCATTCTACACCCTGTGTCTCGAGTGTTTTACGTAATCGTTTGATGGCCTGATTATGAAGCTGTGAGATGCGGGATTTATGTAATCCAAAAACTTTACTTACGTCTGTGAAGCTTAAATTTTCGAAGTATATGAGTGCCAAAATGAGCTTTTCCCTTTCTGGGAGGGTGTCAATCAAGTCCGCTAAGGCTTTTTTTCGTTCCTTTGCCTCGAGCCATTCATCCTGCTTAATCGATTTGTTGTCCTCAATTTGTTGAACTGCTGCATTTTCTTCCAAGCTTTTCGGTTCGTCTAATGAGTCTTGATGTATAAAGGATAGCTGTAATTGTGTTTGTTCATATTCTTTCATACTTATTCCCATATGCTCGCTGACCTCCTTCGGGGTGGGACGGCGCATGTAGGACTGTTCTAAGGTGTCCAAGGCATTCCGGAAGGTCTTCTCTTTTTTTCTTAATGTACGGGATACATGGTCATTTTGTCGTATTCCATCAAGAATTTCGCCACGAATCCGCTGAGCCGCATAGGTTTCAAATTTAATTCCTTGTGTAGGATCAAATTTTTTGCCTGCATCCCATAAACCTGTCATTCCATAAGAAATGAGGTCATTTTCATCCGCTGCGTCCGATAGGCTTCTTTTCATATGTCTAACAACTCTATGAACCAATGGAATATATTGATCCATTGCCTCTTCTGCATTCCAATTCACTCTATATTCCCCTTCCCAAACATTATGACCTTAGCATTCTTGAAAAATTTCGAATAAACCCCTTTATACCTTTGTGTTCTTGTGGCACCGTGTTACCTGACACAAATCTTTCAGCTAAATTTCTTAGCGTCAACGAAGCAGCAGCTCGTGGAAAGGCGATATAAAAAGGAACTTGTTTCAGTACAGATTGCATAACAGCGGCGTCATCCGGAATCGCTCCGAAGATCTTTATTTCTTTCTTTAAGAAAGATTGGACCGCTAACTTGAATTTACTTGCAACCTCAATTCCTTCTTTTTCGCGTGCTACACGATTAACAACCAGATGAAATGTTAATTCAGGATTTTGACTATGCAATATTTTCACAACGGAATAAGCGTCGGCGATTGCAGTCGGTTCTGGCGTGGTAAGAAGGATAATGTCATCCGCTGATAGATGACATTGCTGTGATTCCATCGTTAAACCAGCACCCGTATCAATCAGAATAATATCAGCATAGCCATGAAGTTTTTCTAACTCTTGGAAAAAAAACTGTCTTTCATCATCCTGTAATTGAAGAAGTTGTTGAAATCCAGAACCCCCAGCAAGGTATTCCAATCCATTCGGTCCTTTTTCTAATACACTCCAAATGCTATTCCGTTCCCTGATCATGTCCCACAAGTGATGCTTTGGAGTCGTCCCCATTAAAATATCTAAGTTTGCCATGCCAATATCGAGATCGATCACAACTACTTTCTTTCCCAGCTCCATTAAACTAAGCGCGAAACTTAAGGTGAAGTTTGATTTCCCCACGCCGCCCTTACCGGAGGCAATCGTGACAACACGGGAAGTCCGTCCTTGGCTAACTAGTGAGTTAGATAATTGTCTTAATTGGTGTGCCTGATCCTGCTTCATTCTCATCTACTCCTAGTATCTTTTTTGCCATAAAAAGGGGGTCTGTCTGCATAATATCCTGAGGTACTCCTTGTCCTAAACTCACATAGGTCAAAGGATACGGATAGTGATAGACCATATTAAGAGCCACACCGTAGCAGCTCGTTTCATCCCACTTTGTTAAAATAAGCTTATCAATCGGGACAGATTTCATATGTTCAACGATCTTCCGCATATCTCTCCACCGGGTTGTCATACTTAGAACTAAATAATTTTCTTGTGGGGCGTCGAAACGCAAATATTGATTGATTTCTTCAATATATTCTTCCTCTAGATAATTTCGGCCGGCACTATCCATAAAAATCATATGGCAGTCTTTCAAGGCCGCCATCGCTTTTTGCAAATCGTTTGGATTGGAAACGACTTCTAACGGGATATTCAAAATCCCAGCGTACGTTTTCAACTGCTCCACTGCGGCAATTCGATAGGTATCGGTCGTCAACAATCCAACCTTCTGCCTTTGTTGAAAAACACGCGCCGCCGCTAACTTGGCAATGGTGGTTGTTTTACCTACACCAGTAGGTCCTACTAAGGTAATCAGAAACGAACGAGATTCTGTATCTTTTGCTTTTCCTTCTTCAAAAAGCTGTTCAATAATCGCTAAGAAGCATTGCTCAATTTCTTTAGCAGATAGGTTTTGAATCTGCTTCATTTTCACTTTTTTTACGATATATTGAATCACTTCTTCGTCGACTTCTTGCTCCCGAAGGCGAAGCACCCACTTTTCCACCGCCGTCGGTATCGTTTTCTGTTCTTCCTTTACGATGGCACTTATTAATCCCTTTACTTCGGACAGCTCTTTCAATACTTCTATCTGGGAGTCATTTGCCGGTTTTTCGACTTGGACAGCCATTTCCTGGCGAGCCGGCTTTTCTGCATAGTGGTCGGCTGCGGCAACTACTTCTATCTGTTTTTTACGGAAAAGCCCGAAAAAGCCTCCTGTCCTTATGGTCTTCGTATTTAGGATGAACGCCTCTTTTCCTAAATCCTGAAAGATGATTGGGTATGCTTCTGCTACGTTTTTGACTACATACGTTTTAATGATCATAGATTTACCACTCCAACACTCTGCACCTCGACATTTGGTTCCAACTCGTTATACGATAGGATTGGGATGTCAGCTAAGGTCCGTTCCATCATTTGCCGTACATACATCCGAATCCCCGCTGAAGTTAAGATAATGGGTCGGATTCCTAGTTGAGACATTTGCTCAATTTTTTGCGAAAAGGAATGAATCATTTGGTTCGAAGATTCCGGGTCAATGGTAAGAACATCTCCTTGCTCTGTCCGTTGGATCGAATCAGCTAATTTCTTTTCAATTCCTGCTCCGACCTGAATTGCGTGAACCACGCCATTCCGTACATATTGGGACGTTAATTGTCGAGCTAAGGCTTGTCTTACGTATTCCGTTAGGATGTCAGGATTTTTTGTATAGACCGAATAATCTGCAAGTGCTTCAAATATGGAGGTAAGGCTTCTGATCGAAACATTCTCCTTTAATAGCTTTTGTAGCACTTTCTGAACATCACCAACAGAAAGGATATTCGGAATTAACTCCTCAACTAAGGATGGCTGGTTTTCTTTCACATGATTAATTAATTGTGTCGTTTCTTCACGTCCTAAAATTTCATGAGCAAATTTGCGAATCGTTTCTGAAAGATGGGTGCTGACAATTGAAGAAGGGTCGATGACGGTATAGCCAAATAGCTCTGCATCATCTCGCTTGTCCTCTGTAATCCATAACGCAGGCAGTCCAAATGTCGGCTCTACCGTTTCAATTCCATCGATTCCATGTTCTTCATCATTAGGATTTAGCATCAAGAAATGGTCTAATAAAATCTCACCCTTAGCTACTTCATTTCCTTTTATTTTTATCACGTACTCATTATGGTGGAGCTGGATATTATCACGAATGCGAATGACAGGAACCACTAATCCTAAATCCAACGCAATTTGCCGGCGAATCGCAACAACCCGATCCAATAAATCTCCGCCTTGATTGACATCTGCGAGCATAATAAGACCAATCCCAAATTCGAACTCAATCGGATCCTCTCTCAGTAAGGCAAATACATTTTCTGGCTTGCGAACGGCTTCAATCTCTTGTTCCGTTTGTGTACTTTCAATCGCTTCCTCTTGTTTTGTGCGCTTCGTTTGAATAGAATACGCAGCAAAAGCGAGTAATCCAGCAATACCCCATGTAAGAAATATTCCAATTGGTGTTACGATACCGAGCAAGGCAATACATCCTGCTACAATATACAAAAGGCTTGGGTATGCGGACATTTGCTCCGTTAAATCATCACCAAGATTACCCTCAGAAGCTGCTCTCGTTACCATAATCCCTGTTGCCGTCGAAATTAACAGTGCGGGGATCTGACTCACCAGTCCATCACCAACAGATAATAGTGTAAATGTATTGATAGCTTGCGAAAAATCCATGCCGTGCATGGTCATTCCAATGATAAATCCACCTATAATATTAATAATTAGAATTATAATGCCTGCGATCGCATCGCCTTTTACAAATTTACTTGCACCATCCATCGAACCGTAAAAATCCGCTTCTCGTTCGACTTTGCTTCTTCTTAGACGCGCTTCCTGATCGTTAATCACTCCCGTATTTAAATCAGCATCAATGCTCATTTGTTTTCCGGGCATAGCATCTAACGTAAAGCGGGCCGCCACTTCCGCTACCCGTTCTGAACCCTTAGTAATTACAATGAATTGAACAATCACTAGGATTAAAAAGACAATAAATCCTACAACCATATTTCCGCCAATGACAAAGTCACCAAACGTTTCAATAACTGCTCCAGCCTTTGCTGTTGAAAGGATGATCCGTGTGCTGGATACATTCAAAGCAAGACGAAAGAGAGTTGTCAGCAATAGAAGGGCAGGAAAGATTGAGAAATCTAGCGGTTCTTTGGTGTTCATGGTAATTAATAGAATCATAATCGAGATCGATAGATTAATGATCAGTAATATATCTAAAAGAAACGTCGGTAATGGGATCACCATCATCGCAACGATCATGATGACGGCGAGCAATACTCCGAGATTTTTTAAACTCACAACACCACCTCCTCTACTTGCTTAAAGTCCCTTTAACTTTATAAACGTAAGCCAACACTTCCGCTACGGCTTTAAATAACTCTTCTGGAATTTCTTCTCCAATTTCAACATTTGCATATAATGTTCTGGCTAACGGTTTGTTCTCCATGATGACCACCCGATGCTCCTTCGCCACTTCCCTCATTTTAAGTGCTATATAATCAGCACCTTTTGCCACTACAATAGGCACCTTCGTTTTCCCCGCCTCATAAGCAATCGCAACCGCAAAATGCGTTGGGTTGGTGACCACTACCTGGGCTTTTGGAATTTCCTGCATCATCCGTGCACTTGAGATTTGACGTTGTTTTTCCTTGATTTTATGTTTAATTAACGGGTCACCTTCGGATTTTTTATGTTCATCTTTTATATCTTGCTTGGACATTCTTAGTTTTTTGGCATGATCAAATCGTTGATAAAAAAGATCCGCTACCGCAACCACGAGATAGACCGCAGAAATCGTCATTCCCAGTTTTACCGTAAGGGAACCGAGAAACGAAGCTACCCTTAACGGTTCCATTTGCGGCATTTTCAGCAGCACCGATTTTTGCTGCCAAAGAAATGTCCCCGTTACCGTTACAATGACCCCTAGTTTTAAAATCGATTTAATCAGCTCTACCAAGGTTCGTGCCGAAAAAAGACGTTTTGCACCTTCAACCGGATTGATTTTTTTTAGGTCCATTTTGATGGCTTCAGCGGAAAATAGAAATCCAACCTGCGCTAACGCAGAGATAAATGCACCCAGCCAGGCGGCTAAGATAATAGGACCCGCTATCATCACGCTATCCTTTAATAAAGTAAAGAATAATAATGAAGTCGATTGTTGTGTTACATCCAACACTAGCCAATCTGTGAATCCTATCCGATACATATGTAAAAAGCGTTCGGCCAGCTGCCCTCCATAAAATGATAAGAAAGAGAAAGAACATAACAGGACAATGGCATTCGATAAATCGGTACTTTTGGCTACCTGTCCTTTTTTCCTTGATTCTTTCTTTTTTTGCGGAGTAGCCTTTTCAGTTTTTTCAGCAAATAGCTGCAAATCTAATGTAACGTACATCGTTTAAGCCCCTAGTATCTTCAACATTTGTTCGAAAGAGTCAATCATTGTCTGAACCAGCTTTTCCAAAACCAGTAAAAAGACTGGAATGAAAACAAACAATACTATAAAATGAACGGCCATTTTAATCGGAATTCCGACTACAAAAAGATTCATTTGCGGTACCGTCTTGGCTAATATTCCTAACGCAATATCCACTAAAAAAATCGTGGCAACAATAGGTGAAGCAATTAATATCGCAATCCAAAACATGTCCTTCACAATCAATAGTGATAAGTGGACAAGATTTTCCGAAACGCCTGAAGGGAGCCAGGAATCAACTGGAATCCACTCATAACTCGCCAGCACCCCTTTAATTAGGATATGGTGACCGTCTATGGACAAAAAAAATAAAATGGCTACGATGTAGAAGAATCTTCCTGTAAGATTTTCCTGGATTCCGGTTTGAGGATTAAACATGGTCGCCATTGCAAAACCGCTCTGCAAGTCAATAAAACTGCCAGCCAGCTGAACAGCATACAAAATAAGATTTGTAAGAAATCCTAAGCATAGACCTACAAGGACTTCTTTTAAAACAAGCAGAATATAAGTAGAATCCATCTCTATCATCTGTTCTTGCCCAATCAAGCCAACCACTAGCAAACTGGTAAAAAAAGCACTCCCCCACTTGAATGGTGCAGGAATATTCCGCTCCATCCATAACGGTGCGGTAACAAAAAAACAAGTCAAGCGAACAAACACTAACAAAAATAATGGCAAAAGGTTAAGGATACTCATTCCATTACCCTATGTAACGTGTAAGATTTGATAGGATATTCCGTGTGAAATCTACGAGATGAGTGAGCATCCAAGGACCAAAAAACAACAAACTGACAAAAACAGCAATGATTTTTGGGGCAAACGCTAGTGTCTGTTCCTGGATCTGCGTAATCGCTTGGAAAATACTAATAATTAATCCGACCGCCAAAGCAACTCCTAAAACAGGGGCCAAAACGAGGATCGTTAAATAGATTGAGCTTTGCGCAAGCCCCATAATGCTGTCTGGTGTCATAACGTTACTCCTTATATAAGGCTCTTTTCTTAAACTTTGTTACTTTTTGGAACAATATTTAATGATTGTGGTAAGTTTCCGCAAAAAACGCATAAATATAATAAGAAAAGAGCCTGCAAACTTAGTTCTAAAGCTCAAAATAGCTATTTCCACGTTAAAATCGGCTTAAAGATTTTAACAAAATCTTTATGAACACAGCCTTAATTAAAGCTTACGAACAATGATTGTACAACCAAGTGCCATCCGTCTACCAAAATAAAGAGCAGGATTTTAAAGGGCAGAGAAATGAGCGAGGGCGGTACCATCATCATTCCCATTGCCATTAGCACACTCGCTACAATCATGTCGATAATAATAAACGGGATAAAGATTAAAAATCCCATTTGGAAAGCTGTTTTGAGCTCACTAATGGCAAAGGCAGGAACCAATGCTGTTAGTGGAATATCTTCAATTGATTGGATATTCTTCGTGTTTCTGTATTCTAAAAAAAGCTTTAAATCACTTTCACGGGTTTGTTTAGCCATAAACTCCTTCATAGGAGAAACCGCTTCATCTATAGCATCTTCTTGACTGAGCTTGCCTTCTAGAAATGGTTGAAGAGCCTGATTGTTCACTTCTTGAAAAGTAGGTCCCATGACAAAGAAGGTTAATATAATACTTAGTCCCATGATTACTTGCGTCGGCGGCATTTGCTGCGTGCCGAGTGCGGTCCGGACAAACGATAGAACAATTGCAATCCTCGTAAACGAGGTCATTAAAAGTAGGATACTTGGCGCAACCGACAGAACTGTAAGTAGGAGGAGTAATTTAATCGATAAAGCTGTACCTTCTAAATCTTCCGAGCCTCCCATATCAAAATGAATCCCTGGAATGGAAGCTGTGCCTACTTCAGCAAAAACCGGTTCTTGTCCTAAAAATAAGAGCAAAGGTGTAAGAAGGAGTAGTTTTTTCATTCATTCTCCCCCTTTTTTTGTAGATCAGCGTCGGATTTCACATCTTTTAATTGCTTCGAGAGAAGTTCATCCCACTTTTCTTGTGATGTTTTCTTAAGCCCAGCTCCCCATTTTGATACAGTATCGATCGGTCTTTCCGCCATTGCTTCTAAAAGTCTTTTTTGTTCTTCCCCAGGCGGTATCGTTCGAATGAGATTCACATTCTCTGCCACACCCAAAATATACAATGTATCCCCAATCATCAGCATTTGCATCGACCGATTGTTTCCGAGAGAATGTCCGCCAAGAGCATGGAACGGACCCCCTCCAGGGTACCTCTTCGTTTTCTTCGAAAGATATTTAAGTACGATAAAAAGAAGGAATAAGATTAATAGGAAAGAACCAATAAATTTTAACGCATACGGAACGACTGATTCCTTAGAGGGTTCAGGATTTTGTTTTGTTACCTTCTGTTCTGTCTGAGATTTATTTTCATATTGGTCATACACGGTTCCCTCATTAGCCTTGACAACCGAAAGTGGTAAACAGGATATGAGCAGGCTAACCGTTAGTATTCCAATCCATTTCTTCCATATTTGCACGAGACTTTCCCTCTTACTTAATTTTTTTTTCTTTCTCCTGGTCGGAGATCACGTCAGTAATCCGGATAGCAAATTTGTCATCCATGACCACTACCTCACCAACAGCAATTGAATGTTTATTCACCAGCACATCCACGTATTCACCTGCTAGTTTATTTAAGCCAATAACCGAACCCTTTTGCAGCTGAAGAATTTCGCGAACCGTTTTCTTGGTTCTTCCCAGCTCAAAAGAGACTTGAAGGGACACATCCGTTAATGACTGTATTTGTTGTTTTCCTTGAGCAACCGGTGCATGGTCTGGAAGTGGTGAAAACTGCACCGACTGAACTGCTCCAAAGAAACCGGTCTTCTGTTCCTTCACGTTTGTCCACTCCTTTCAAAAGAGAGTTTTAGATTGATAGACGTTGATGAAAATGGCGAATCGTAGCTATTTCATCCATCAAATCCTGCTCCATTTTCTTCTGTTTTTGGACATATTTCTCAAATGATTTTTCACGCAAATGATTCCATGTTTTTTCATCTTTTTGCTTATCTAAGAGATCTAGCTTCTTATTATCCATTTCTTTATCAATCAGATTGATCTGTTCTTCTAACTGAGACATTTGCTGGTTTATATAGGTCATATACTCATTTCGTTGTTGGATATCCGCAATGGAGGCCGACCCTTTTCTTGTTTCCGCCTGTTGTAAAAATAGATTTCTTTTCAGTTCCAAGGACCGATGTTCTTCCATAATCGCTTCCTTTTTCCTCCCAATTTCCCCCAACTCTAGTAAAGCCTGCTCTTTTTCCTTTTCTTTAAGGTTTAAAATGTGAATATATGGAAAATGAAACGTCACAGTTGTCCCTCCTCCCCAAATTTAGTTAGCAATTGTTCAATGGTAGATTCTATCGACGGGGATTCGTTTGTCCCTTGCTTTACAAATTGGTCAATCCATTCCTTTACATCCACAGCCCGGTCAATATTCCGGTCCGTTCCTCTTTTGTAAGCTCCAATATGAATTAAATCCTCTGCATTTTGGTAGACACTTTGATGCTGTTTTAGGATCTCCGCTGCTTGTAAATGTTCTCGCGTCACAATCTCACTCATGACACGGCTTACACTTGATAAAACATCTATTGCCGGATAAACCCCTTTTCGAGCAAGGTTTCGATCTAAGACAATATGTCCATCTAAAATACCGCGAACACTATCGGCTATCGGTTCATTCATATCGTCACCATCTACCAAAACCGTATAAAACGCCGTAATACTTCCTTTGGCGTTGGTTCCTGCCCTTTCCAATAATCGCGGCAGCAAAGCAAACACGGAGGGAGTATAGCCTTTTGTTGCTGGAGGTTCACCAATCGCCAAACCGATTTCTCTTTGTGCCATGGCATAACGGGTGACAGAATCCAGCATTAAATTAACATTCATCCCTTGGTCACGGAAAAACTCGGCAATGGCAGTAGCAATCATCGCTCCCTTGATTCGGATCAGCGCCGGTTGATCTGAAGTAGCTGCGACAACAACCGATTTTTTCAACCCTTCTTCACCTAAGTCGCGCTCAATGAAATCCAATACTTCACGGCCACGTTCACCTATTAATCCGATGACATTGACATCTGCTTCTGTATTTCTGGCAATCATGCCAAGGAGGGTACTTTTCCCAACACCGCTTCCTGCAAAGACCCCTACTCTTTGTCCTTTTCCAACAGTTAATAGCCCGTCAATCGTCCGAACACCTACACTCAAGGGTTCTTTGATCCTCGGTCTAGTTAAGGGATTCGGCGGGAGATTATCCGTCCCAGCCTCCAGAAGTCCAGCTGGAAGTGAGCTCCCATCCATTGGGTTGCCAATCCCATCCAACACCTTACCTAAAAGGTCCATTCCAACCTTAACGGTTAACGGTTTTCCCGTTGATACAACATCGCATCCAGGGGCAATTGACTGGAGTTCTCCAAGTGGCATCAATAAAACTTTATGATTACGAAATCCTACCACTTCAGCTTTGATTGGATTCTGTTGCTGCGGTGAAAAAATGTGACAGATATCTCCCAGTTTCACATCAGGACCTTGAGATTCAATGGTTAACCCAATCACCTGTGTTACTTTTCCGTTCATTTTGATTGGATTAATCGTTTCTAGCATATCGAGATAGGATTTACTATTCCATTTACCCACGGGAATCCTCCTGTTGATGTGCAAGTAACACTTTTTTGATTTCACTTAGCTGGACATCAATTCTTGCATCCACACTGCCGGATGAAGTTCGAATAATACATCCTCCCTGCTGGATTGAATAATCAGGGAAAACCTTTATCTCTACCTGTCCGTTGTCGATAGCGAGTAATTGTTCTCTTTGCTTTTGAACAAAAGAGAAATCTTCGGGAGCGACACCAATTGAAATCGAGTCGGTCTCATACACGGACGAAAGTGTTTGTTTAATAATATGAAGTAAAGCGTCAGGTTGAGTTTTCAATTCTTGTTGGATCACCTTTTTGGCAATTTCCATCGTCAATTCAATCACAAATGGGTCAGCCTCTTGGATTATAGCTGCTTTTTCTTGATAGGCTTGTTCTAATATATCGGCTGCTTTTTGCAAATAAATTTGATGTTGTTCCTTTGCATACTGATTGCCGTCTTCGATCCCAAGCTGATAGCCTTCTTCATACCCCTGCCTTTTTTCTTCTTCCAACTGTAAACGAAAACTTTCCTCTTCCTTTGTCCGCCACTCGTTTAATTCTTGTTGTGCACGTTCCTTTTGCCGAGTTAACTCCGATTGTAGTTCTTCTTTCTGCAGGTCAACAAATGGCTGCGGCGGCATATCTTCCGACACTATTTGCTCTCTTGCTGGTACACCGACAACTTTTTGTTCAGTTTTTGCTACGACATTAAATGCTTTTACAAGCCTAGATGACACGATTCTCTTCCCCATTTCGAGAAATGATGATGACGCCGTCTTCTTCTAATTTTCGAATAACCGTTACGATCCGACCTTGGGCGTCTTCCACATCTTTCACACGAACTTGGTCATTTGAATTTAACAGTTCTTCAAGTCCCTCTTCACGACGTTTTGAAATGTTTCGGTAAACCGCATCTTTTACACCCTGTGTTGTCATTCTTAATGCTAGATACAGGTCGTGATTTTGGACATCCATGAGAATCCGCTGAATCGAGCGATTGTCAAGATAGGCAATATCATCAAACACAAACATCCTCTGTTTGATTTCATTGGCTAGTTCTGGATCCTCATTTTCCAACGTTTCCAAAATATTTTTTTCTGTCCCACGGTCTACGCTGCTTAAAATACTGACAATGGAGTCAATTCCTTTTTGTGACTCGTGTTTTTGCGAACTTGTCATTGTAAGCTTTTCTTGTAAAACCTGTTCTACTTGATGAATAATTTCCGGCGAGGCCGTATCCATCATCGCAATCCGCTTCGCAATTTCTATTTGCCTTTCTGGTGGAAAGATAGAAAGCGTCGCTGCTGCCTTTTCTGCATCTAAGTAAGATAGAACCAAGGCAACAGTTTGAGCATTTTCATATTGAAGTAAATGAAAAATTTGTGTTTGCTCGACCTGCTGAATAAATTGAAACGGTCTATTATTGGTCCGGTTGCCCATCCGTTTCAATAAGCCTGCAGCTTTATCCGGGCCAAACGTGCGTTTTAATAACTCCGTAGCCGTATCAATTCCTCCATACGAAACGATATTTGAGTCAACGGCCAGTTGATGAAATTCCCTTATGATCTTCTCTTTTTCATCAGAGGTCACCCTGCGCAATTCGGTAATTTCCTTTGTGATACTCTCTATTTCTTTTTCTTCTAAATGTTTCATAATCCCCGCAGAAACATCAGGTCCGACGGAAAGCAATAATATTGCTGCTTTTTGTGTGTTTGTGTACTGTTCCATCTGATCACTCCCTTAACCCTATTCCCTTGAAAGCCAATTTCGCAGCAGTCCTACAAATTCTTCCGGTTGTTGCATTGCCATTTGTTCCACTTGCTTTTTAATAGCAACACGTTCATCTTCCCTCAACTCAACAGGATTAACCGGGGCTTCTTGATAAATAGGAAATGGGTCTTCTTCTTCCTCTTTTGATTTTCTCCGGCGTACGAAAGTGAAAAGGACGATTACTAACAGCAATCCGCCTGCACCTATAAGGGCATATTTCCACCAAGCCCATGCTGGGAGGATACTGGATTCTTCCTCTATTTTCGGCATTTCTGCTTTCCCGTTAAATTCCTGAGAGAACACGGTAATTCGTGATTGTATATCTTGATCGGTTAACGCTGGATTTGAACTTAATGCCGTTCGAACGACATTTGAAAGAATTTGTTGAATACTATCCCTCGTATTCCGAGTTAAGGATGCAGGATCCTCTGGATTAGGTGGTTCCACACCTACATTAATGGTTAAATCCTCAATTTTATATGGACTTTGAACAATCTCATTGGTAATTCGATTCACTTCATAGTTCACACGTTTTTCTAATTCTTCAGATGTATTTTCTTGAGATGGGTTCGTACCTGCATATCCAGCTATATCCGTTTCACCCGTGCCAACCACACCTGCTGCCATATCTTTCCCACTATATTTTTTTGAAATCTCCTCGACACTGACGGCAATTCCTTCATTTTCAACTATTGGTTCTACTAAATCCTCACGTGTCTTCACTTGGTCAAAATTTAACCGTACAAAGGCTTGAACAAGAACCTTATTTTGACCCATAATCGTTCCAAGCATCTGTTGCAGGTCTTTTTGAATATCTGCTTCAATGTCTTTCTGAATCTTCCGTTGCTGGTCATAGTTATCTAATGCGCCAGACATTTGTTCCGGCAGATCCAATCCTTGCCCGCCCTGGTCTGTCATCACAATATTTTCTTTAGGCAGGTTTGGCACACTTTTTGAGATTAAATGATACAAAACCTGAATTTCCTTTGGTTGTAATTCATATCCCGGTTCCAGTTCAATAACTGCGGAGGCTGAGGCTTTCTCCTTCTCATCCGGTTGGACAAACAAGCTTTCCTGAGGAGTTGTAATCACAACAGCTGCATTTTTTACCCCTTCTACGTGTCGAAGCAAATCAGCCACTTCTCCTTGAAGCGCCTCTTTTTCCATCGCATCCAACTGACGATCCGTTGCCCCAAACTGCAAATCCTTTGTCATATCAAAAAAACTGATGGTACCTGTTTTGGGAAGACCTTTTGAAGCCAATGAAACGAGTAAATTATCAACATCTTCCTGTTGCACCAGAATCGTTGTCCCGTTACGATCCAGCTTATAATCGGTGTAGCCTTCCTGATCCAGTTCCGCTTTGATATCGCCAATTTCCTTTTGACTCATCTCCGTAGTGAATAGTGGGACATAAGTAGCTCTTGATAGAAAAAAGATAGAGAGAGACAAAACTACGATGATGGCGATAAAAATACCAATAAATAGAAACCTTCTTTTTTTACTGACCGAATTCCAAAAATCCTTGTATTTTTCTTTAAAGTCACGTATTTGTTGTTTCATGCTCACTCCACTATTTCATCTGTATATTTTACTAGATTTGCATTCTCATCATTTCTTGATAGGCTTCAACCGCTTTGTCCCTTACTTGTGTCGTTAGGGAAACGGCGATACTTGCTTTTTGTGCCGCAATGGTGACATCGTGTAAATTAATAGCTTCCCCTTTTGCCAATGATAGGGACTTCGATTCAAAGTCTTTCACTGCACCATTTGCGTCCTGGATATACTGATTTAACATCGCTCCAAAAGAGGGAGATGAATCCGTCGTACTTTGAGGCTTATTAATCGTTGGTAAACTATTCGTAAACGCCTGAATAGCAGATATGTTCATTATCTATTTCCCACCTTATCTTCCAATTTCAAGGGCTTTCACTAGCATTGATTTGCCTGCATTAAACGCAGTTACATTGGCTTCGTAGGAACGTGTAGCAGCCATTAAATCGACCATTTCCTTTGTTACATCTACATTCGGCATCATCACATAGCCTTGCTCATTACTGTCAGGATTCGAGGGATCATAGACTGCCTGAAAGGGGCTTTTATCTTCCACAATTTTATTTACTTGGACTCCGGAGAGTTCTCTCTGGAGAAGATTTGTAAAGGATGTGCTTTGGTTTGCGGTCACTTCTACCATTTTTCTGCGATATGGGACCCATTCTCCATTAACCAATTGCCCTCTAGTCGTGTTCGCATTCGCAAGATTAGAGGAAACGACATCTAACTTTAGCCGATTGGCGGTTAAGGCCGATCCGCTAATGGAAAGAGATTGAAATATCGACATTGCCTAATCACCTCGCCCTAATCGCTGTTTTTAGTAAATTAAACTCTTCATTCAAGCCATATGCTAACGATTGGTACCAAATGGTATTTTCACTTAACTTCGTCATTTCATAATCTAAATCCACACCATTACCGCTGTTTTGAAAAACCGCGTTTCCCTGTTCAAGCTTAGGAGAAGGAATTTGATCTGTTTCTCCGATCAGGACATGCTTTGCATTTGAGCGGTGACCAATAAACTGGCTCTTTACTTCTTTCTGCAGCATTTCTTCGAAGGATACCTTCGTAGATTTAAAATTAGGAGTATTAACATTGGCGATATTATTTGAAATGGATTTTTGACGTAAAGATGAGGCATCTAAAGCTCTCGACATAATCCCGATCATCTGATTCATTTTTTCACCCACTTTTATTAATCTTCTAAACTACAATGATTTCATCGCTTGTGCCCAAGTTGTTTTTAACTCCTGAAACATCGCTTCTATTTCCTTTAGAATCTCGATGTCTTTCGTGATATTCGCTTCGATCAGTCTCTGTTTCATATAATCATAGAGAGAAAAAAGAGAGTTGGATGCTTCCATCTCCATGTTTAATGTCACCATGAGTTCTGTAATAATTTCTTGTGTTTTCATAATCAAAGTATGTGCCTTCGCTGGATCCTTTTTCTCAATCGCCAACTTTGCCTGATTCAGAAACTTCACGCCGCCATTATAGAGCATGAGTGTCAGCTCTTCTGGTTTTGCCATCATGATTTGATTTCTTTGGTAGATTTCATTTGGATTTATCATTTTTCGACTCCTCTTTTACTTCTTACTGTCATAAAAAACTCCCTTTGAAACCGTGACCCGATCTTCATATTGACTTCTAAGATATTGTTCATTGTTTACGGAACGAACATGATTGGACAGTCGTTTCATCGTTTGTTGCATTTGGTTTTGAATTTCCTTTTCAAAAGCTGTAAGTTCCGTGAGCAGCATCTGAATGGTTTCATTCATGAGGACCAGTCCAGCTTCCGTATCCAATTTATTAATAGAAGCGATACAGACTTCCCTCTTTTCAATTAAAACGGGTACCTTTTCCTCTTCCCCTTGATGTAAAGCAGTCAATATCGCATGCGAAAGCGCATAATATTGCTTCAATTGTGTTTCTTTTTCCTTTAACATCTTTTCCTCACCCTAATGACTGTCATAAAAGAGATTGGCAAATTTCCTTTATTCTTACTCCGAAGTGTTCTTCAATCACCACCACTTCACCTTTTGCAATCAACTTGCCGTTCACATACACATCCACGGGTTCTCCGGCCATCCTGTCCAATTCGACAATCGACCCACTCGTTAATTCAAGAACTTCGCTTATTTTCTTTTTCGTTCTTCCCAACTCCACCACAATCTCTAAGGGAATATCCAATAGGAGGTCCAAATTCATTTTTTCATTTAGGTTTTGCCCAAAATCATCCGAATCTAATTCAGAAAACTGAAACGGTTCATTGACTGCACTCTGTTTGCTGTTTCCAAGAAGTGCTTCCATTTCATCTTGTGTGAGATTCCCCTTTTCACTCATTTTTGCCTTCTCCTTCTATCAAGTGCTCAATTTTAACGGCAACTCTCGACTTCTTCGTTCCCGGGTGTGCTAAAAACTTCATTTCTTCATTTACCCTTATTTGCAAGGGCTCATCCACCAATTGGTCCAGTTGAATGACATCATTTACACTTAAGCCCAGTATTTCTTCCATCGTAATCGTCGCTCGCCCTAACTCCGTAATAACAGGGACAATTAAATGCTCGATCCGATCTTGTAAATATTCACTTTCTTCCCTGTTTTTCACCCATTTTCCATGACCGTACCAATTATGGGAGGATAGCTTTGGAATATAAGGCTCTAACAATATATATGGAATACAAAGATGCATCGTTTCTTCCACTTTTCCAACTGTTAGTTGAAAAGTGATGACGATGACCGTCTCCGTCGGGATTCCCAATTGCAAAAATTGGGGATTTGTTTCCATGTTTACATACTTGAGCGGGAGCACCATAATATCACTCCAGGCCTTCTGCAGAATTTGAACGACTCCCTCCAATAGACGCTTAAATACGTTTGCTTCAATAGGAGTTAAGGCAGACCGTCCCCATCCCTCTGCCGTTCCTTTGCCTCCTAAAAGTCGATCAATCATCACAAAAGCCATTTCAGGATTTAATTCCATCGCCATTCGAATTCCTTGTTCACCTGATTCGAATACACTTAAAATTGTGGAGTCCGGCAGCTTGTTAATAAATTCTTCATACAGCATTTGTTCAACAGTAGTAACTTCCACTTGGACAAACGAGCGTAACTCAGATGAAATTAAGGAGGCAAGCTGATAAGCAAAGTTTTCATGGATTCTCGTCAGCACCCGTACCTGCTCCATCGATAACCGCAATGCTTTTTTAAAATCATATACTTTCAAATTGGTAGAGGTACCACCAACTTGGGAATTTGAAACACGATAGTCCATTCAATCACACCTCTTATTCCAAAATGAATGCTAAAAAAACCAACAAAAAAAGACGAGACTACTCCGAAGAAATAGTCTCGTCCATAAATAAATAAACTAATAGATTAGGACAATCTAAATTTCGGTAACTGGCTGGCATATTGTTTTCACAATTTAGCCCCTATAGCTTTGCGTCTCTGAGTTTCCTCAGATTTGCCTTTTTCGATTTTGTTAAATTTTAGTACAAAAAAAGCATAACATTACAATTATTAATTTTCAAATATATTTTGTAGAATACCCCCACAAAATGGAGAATTCAACCGAATATTTACGAAATTTTAACATTTTGTCTTTATATATTGAAAAATATGTAAAAAAAGAGAGAATATCGCGATTGATATTCTCCTTTTTTTATCTTTTTAGATTTACTAATTCTTCTAATATCGAGTCGGAAACAGTAATGATTTTTGCATTTGCTTGAAACCCTCTTTGGGCAGTAATCATCTCAGTTAGTTCTTCGGATAAATCGACATTGGACATCTCAAGTGCCCCTGAAATAATTTGTGCATTGCTTCCTTCAGTAAAGAGTGCTGCAATGTCACCCGCATCCGCATCTGCATTAGGTGTTAACGTATACAGCGACCCACCAGCTTTCAACAATCCCTTTGGATTGTCAACGGCTATGGTTCCAATTTTAAAACCGGAATCTTCACTGGTCCCATCTGGGTTTACACCAATAATACGGCCATTTGTATCAATGGAGAACGTAATGTATTTGTCAGGGACATTAATGGGTTCCCCATCTTGACCGACTACAAACATACCATTTTGATTGACTAAATTATTATTGCTGTCTAATGTGAAATTCCCAGCTCTTGTTAAAAACTGCTTCTGGGCAGCATCTTCAACCACAAAAAATCCGTCACCATCAAGATAGAGGTCTGTGCCGATATTAGTTGTTGTTGGACTTCCCGGTGTATGCAGCGTATCAATGCTTCCAATTCTTGTTCCTAAGCCTACCTGAATCGGATTCGTCCCACCCGATAATGGAAGTGGATTCGGACCTGGTGTTTGTGTTGGACCTGTTGCTCCTTTAACTGTCTGACTAAAAATATCTTCAAATACAACCCGGCCTTTTTTAAAACCTACTGTATTAACGTTTGCGATATTGTTCCCAATGACATCTAATTTTGTTTGAAAACCTTTTAATCCGGATACCCCTGAATTTAATGAACGAAGCATGTGTTTGTTCCTCCTCTTATTGATTCATTTCCATTGAATGGATAGAACTTGATAAAATTTCTTGGTCACCGATTTTATAGTAAACTTGATTATTCTTGTAATTAATCCCTGTAACCGTTCCGCTCTCTTCCCCATTGGTTTCTGGATTTTTCCAGGATACCTTATTCCCAAGAACATATGAATATTGACTTAAATTATTGCTTGATTCCAAGTAGGACGTCAGCGAGTGATTCAAGTTTGAAAGCTGTTCTAATACGCTTAACTGTGCCATTTGCGCAACGAATTCCCCGTCTTTTTGCGGTTGTGTTGGGTCTTGTTGCTGAAGCTGTGTAACCAATATTTTTAAAAATGCTTCTTTTCCAAGCTCCTGCTTTGGCTGGGTGCTCGTTGTTTTTGCTGAGTAGGAATGAATCGTATTGATGGATGTCATCGTTTCTTCTCTCCTTACACGGTTGTATTGATTTGTGAAACCCATCCAGTATCCGTTATGTAATCGCGGTACTCATCTTGTGTTTGCAGGTGTACTGGTTCACTGCGCTTTCGTGAATCCTGCTGACCCTGCCTTGCTTGGGAATCACCCTTTTGCGAGAAAGTCCCCATAAAGTTCGTGTTAGTGATTTGCTGTGATATATCTAATTTTCCAACTTGCAGACCCTGTGTTTCTAAAGCAGAGCGTAATGCCTGAACATGGGTTTCAAGCAACTCCTTCCCCATAGGGGTACTGGTGAGGAACTCGGCTGCAACTTGTCCATCCTGTATCGTTACTTTTACATCGATTTTACCTAAATGCTTTGGCATCAGGGTAAATGTAGCCTCTAGTCCATCTTCTAATCCTGTTACATTTATCGATGTTTGTAAAAACTTTGTTATTTCTTGATCAAATTGGTCGGCATGTATGGTTTGAGTAGTAGGTATTACCTTCTCACTTGAAATAATCGGCTGATTCGTCGGAGCAGAATGGGCCATGGTGAAAGATTCTGCTAGTGAATTTTTAACAGGCTGATTCAAGTCAGGCAATTCTTTTTGTTTGAATTCCTCACTAGTTATCACCTTTTGCGTCACGATATCCGTTTCATTAACCATCTCACCTGCAACTGGTTCAAGAATCAATGTTGCCTCTACCGGTGGCATTTTTCCTGCTTGTCTGTCAACCGTCACCAGGTTTTTTACCGTCGATTGGAACAATGGATTATCTGCTGTTTGTTTCACCATCATCTCTATGTTGGGCTCAACTTTTGTCTGCTCAACCTGTGTCTGCTGAACCTGTGTCTGCACCAATAGGGACAATTTTTCTATTCCTTCAGGTTCGAGAACAGAACCGGGTATTACATTTTGCACGAGAATGGAGGGTTGGACAAATGGGTTCATGATTCCAAAAGGCTCCGTCTCTTGTTCCTCTTGTACCTCTTGCTGCCCTTGGACTTGGCCCATAAGCTGTAGCAACGCCTCAAAACCAGCTGCCTGTTCTCCATCTTTCACTATCATTTTGCCTGATTGATTCATGCTATTAATTTGTATTCCTGATAGCTGGATCACGTTCTGCCACCTACTCTTTCCTTTATATAAAAGGTACCCATTAAGCGAAATTACTCCCTGTTGTTAAGGTATCAAAGTAGCGCTGAACACCTGTTACCCAGTGATTATTAAGTTGAGTTGGGTCATTAGCCGCTCCGATTGGTGCATACTTGGCACCGATTTGAGCGATCGTTAATTTCCCTTTATCTAAATAGTTTTGACGGAGGTTACGGGCCATATCAAAAATGCTTTCTTCAATGGATGAATAAGATCTTAAACCGTTTTTCCCCATCATCCCTGCCACATTCAATTTAAAACGAGCCGCGTTAGACATTCCGTTACCTGTTTCATGGATAGAGATGGCCGCCAGAAGAGCGGGGGCAATGTTATACTTTTTACCCGCTTCTTCAAAAAGGCGGCCTGTATTCTGCAAAACCCCTTTTAGATGGGCATCAAGATTGTCGCTGCCCATCGTTTTTGAAGTAAGGGTTGCACTTTGTGAAACCCCAGCTCCAGTCTGAGGGACAACCGAGTTCAAACTAGTCAAAAGCAGGGATGAAATATCTAGATTACCGCTAGACTTCTGATTCAATTCAGTTTGCAACAATACTTGTTCTAGCAATTGCTCAAAGGAACTGCTAGTTAGACTTGAAAGATTCGAAAGTTTACCATCCCCGAGGCGCGAAGTATCCATAATGGTTTTTTGAAGCAGCCAATTACTAGATAATCCTCCAATATTCATAGCCTACATACCTCCGCCCATTTGCTGAGATAGCCAAGAGCTTTGTGAACTAAGACGTGACATCGCTTGCTCCATTGCCGCAAATTGGCGATAATATTGTTCTTCTTTCCGTTGCAACTTCACGGTTTGGCGGGAAATATCTGTTTGTGTATTTGACAATAACTTCCCTATAATACTTTGATCATACTGGTTATTCCCGGTATAACCCGCTTTATTGGTCAATTCTTTAATTCCGTCCTGTAAAGTCTCAGAAATCCGATTAATAATCCCACTTGTTCCTTTACTAGGATCTCCAAGTTGTGAAAACAGTTTTTCAACTGCGTCAGGGTCAGCTTGAATGGCCTCTCTTAATTTTGTTTCATCTACATATAGTTTACCTTTGTCCTGATAGCTTCTAGATGATATCCCGATGGACGAAAGGGAATGGTAGGAACTGCCATTATCGACAATAGAAGTCATCGCACTGCGCATTTTCGTAACTACCCCAGAGAGGATACTGTCACTGCGAACAAGGCCGCTTTTCGCTTTCTCTTCCCATATTTCAATTTGTTTCTCAGACATCTCACTTTTCTGTTCTTCCAAAAGTGGTTGGAAGTCCCTATAAACAGGATCACTTACCACCTTGTTAATTTTCTCTAGCAGACCATTATATTGATCCACAAAATCTTTAATATTTTTAACGACTCCATCCGTGTTTTGGGAAACCGTTACCGTGGTTGCACCAATGGTTGGACTTTTAAAGGAAAAATTTATTCCCATGATGGTCGCTTGATTTGATGTTAAGGTTGTTATTTCATTTCCATTAAAAATGACATTGGCATTTTGTCCTGTAGCGACTAAATTTGTTGTATCTAGGCCCAATGTATTTTTTAAAAATGCCTGACTTTCAGGACTTGTATTCATACTTAGGTCAATTTTGCTACTGACCCCAGTTTCCTTTGTTTTTAATATAAATTGCTGTAGCGTTGGATCATAAAAGGCTTGCAGCCCTAAGCTTTTCCCCGTACTATCCTTGGCACTGTTTATTTTTGTGACGACATCCTTGATTGTATCGGTTGTTTTAATATCAAGCGTTACCGTTTCATTGTTTACTTTCATTACAATCGAAGTATCCGCTGTTAATTGACCTGCACCTTGAACAGAATTTCCAAGCGACTTCGTTGGGTCCAGACCTACTTTATCCCCAGCAAAAGTGGCTGAACTTGCCAATTGTTTTACTTCCACAGAATAAGTACCTGCTAAGGAAGTTCCTGAAGCTGTGGCTGAAACGGAATTCTCTTGGCTTGAAGTAACATCAAACGTATTATACGTTTTTGATAGACTCATATTTAAAACTGTATTCGACCGAAACGCTAACAAATCCGCATTCCACTGTCGGTATGTATCACTTAACCATGTTTGCTTTTGTTGGTTTTGTTTCAGTTTATTAAGCGAGATACTCTCCGCATTCATCAGCTTTTTAACAATAGAGTCTGTATCCATTCCTGAAGCAAACCCTGTTAACCTAGTAATAGAGGAATAATTCACAGCTAATCACCTCACATAATTTTAATCTCTGTAATAGTATCGGCAGGTTATTTTTAAAAATAGAGGGTGAATTTTTAATTTAAGGAGATTTTTACTGATTTATTTGCAATTTTTATTAAAATAAAATGGCCCTAGGGATTCCTAGGGCCATCATGTTATTTTACTTCTACCGTTTTCTGGGCAACAACTAAATAACCATTGTCTAAATAACCACGTAATTCAAGGGTTACCTCGCCTTTTTTCCAATCAAAATCTTCTCGTTCGAATTTGAAATGTCCTTTTTCCGCTTGCTTTTGCAATCCATTATTCTTTGGATTAGCTGCTACGCCATTTAACGTGAAGCTTGAAACATCAAAGCTTAAAGCTTCAAGACCTTCTGGTAAAATTGCTTTCACCGTGAAGACTCCCTTGTTCCCCTTAATCACTTTCGGTAAAACTTCAAGTGTTACGGGAATATAGACTAGGAATTCTTTTTCTACTTGAGTTGTCCAGCCAGCTGCATCCGTTACCGTAACAACAAGCTTGTATGCACCTGGTTCACTAAGCTTAACTTGGTCGCCTTTTTGATAAGATTTACCGTTTACTGTAACCTCTTCAATTGCTATCCCTGAAAGGTTATCTGCAGCAAGATAATCCAATGTAAAAGTTGAACCAAGCTCCTGTTGCCCAGCGATTTCAAAAGAAACCGTTGGTGCCGTTTTATCTATCTTTACTTGAGTTATTTTCACTTCTTCTACATTACCTGCGTTATCCACGCTGTAGAAAGATACCTCATTTACGCCTTCTTGTGTAACGGTAAATGCTGTTCCTTCT
>NZ_JBALNQ010000015.1:0-8689 GCF_036961885.1 Neobacillus niacini
AGCACGTGGAGAAAAACGAATCGTTTTTCTCCACGTGCTTTTATTTTTGCAAATAGCTTCTCAATTAGAACCCTACTCTCATAATATCCGGATTGGATCCTGAGCGGCTGTCTTGGTTAAGTCCATCAATTTTTGCCATTTCTTCTGCGGTTAGTTCAAAGTCAAAAACATTACTGTTTTCGATGATGCGAGTTTCTTTAATCGACTTTGGAATGGTAACCACGCCATGTTGCAGATCCCAGCGCAGGATTACTTGAGCAACGGTTTTGTTGTGCTTAGCCGCAATATCTTCGAGAACTGGATCGTTTAAAAGTTCTCCTTTTTTTAGTGGCGACCACGCTTCTAATTGAATTCCTTCTTTTTTACAATAATCGCGAAGTTCATTTTGAGTTAAATGTGGGTGGAATTCCACTTGGTTGACCATTGGTTTAATTTCAGCATCTCTAATCAAATCCTCTAAATGATGAACATGGAAGTTACTGACACCAATAGCACGGACGCGACCGTCTTTGTAAAGCTTCTCGATAGCCTTCCACGTTTCATTATACTTATCAACACCTGGCCAGTGAATTAAATAAAGATCCAAATATTGTAGTCCTAACTTGTTAAGGCTTGTTTCAAACGCTTTTAATGTAGTTTCATATCCTTGGTCGGTGTTCCATACCTTTGATGTAATAAACAAATCCTCACGAGGAACATCGGATTCACGAATCGCCTGCCCCACACCTTCTTCATTTTCATATACCGCAGCAGTATCGATACTGATGTATCCATTTCGAATAGCCGCTTTAACGGACTGAATAACCTCGTCCCCGTCATTAACTTTAAAAACTCCTAAACCTAACCACGGCATTTTCACGCCATTCGCTAATGTAACAGTATCTTTCAAACTTGTTGGCATAGATGACCCCTCCTATAATAGAACTAATATTGATTATGACTGTCTTCACTTTGAATGTATGAAAAGTGACTAAATTATAAGAACCTGCTACAACGAACTTCTTGCTTCTTGAACTTTAGCAACATATTGTTTTGCAAATTCAGTAATTTGGTCAAAATCTCCAGTTTTCGCTGGTGCTACTAAATTGCCGCCTACACCAACAGCCACGCATCCATTTTTAATCCATTTTCCAACATTATCTAAATCTACTCCTCCAGTTGGCATAATGTTTGCTTGTGGCAGTGGGGCCTTAACAGCCTTTACAAAATCAGGACCATATACACTTCCAGGGAACAATTTAACTACATCTACTCCCATTTCCAATGCACGTTTGATTTCCGTAATAGTCATACATCCTGGCATATAAGGGATTTGATAGAGATTACACAGTTTGGCAGTTTCCTCATCAAATACAGGGCTGACAACAAACTCCGCCCCTGCTAAAATAGCAATTCTTGCTGTCGTCACATCAAGCACTGTTCCTGCCCCAATAACGACATTATTATTATTCTGATAATGGGATGACAACTCTTTAATTACTTGATCTGCACCATCTACAGTAAATGTAACTTCAATACCATAAACGCCCCCATTTACACATGCTTCGGAAATTTTAAAAGCCTCTTCCTTTGAATCTGCCCTAACAACGGCAACAACACCACATTCAACAATTTTCGTTAAAATATTTACTTTTTTCATTATGTACCAGCTCCGTAGTCAATTTTAAAGTTATTTTCAGATAATATTATTTTCATTTTCTTAAATTTACAATAGTTTGTATTAATGGTACCATATAGTAGAACGCTGTTTCAAAATAAATGTTTCACCATCTATTACTTAACTCATTAAAGGAGGTAGATTACCCTGTCTAATGTTCAATCAATTGAAAGGGCTTTAACGATTTTAAATAAACTCTCTGAATATCCAGATGGCCTCCAGATTGCTAGACTATCTGAACAGGTGGGACTAACCAAAAGTACCACTCATAGACTGCTAGCGACTTTATCCAATATGAATTATGTTACCCAAGACGAGGAAACAGATAAGTATAAACTTGGATTACAAATCCTTTTCCTTTCTAGAAACCTTTTAAATAACTCGAACATTGTGTCGACTGCAAAACCTTTTCTCCAAAAATTATCACAAGAAGTTAAGGAAACTGTCCATTTATGCATCGAAGATCAAGGAGAAATTGTTTACATTGATAAAATTGAAAGTGATCGATCGATTCAAATGTATTCAAGAATTGGAAGCCGGGCTCCCATGCATAGTACAGCCGTAGGAAAAATTCTCCTATCTGATAAGAGCCAAAAGGATTTTGAAAAGCTGCTCTCACAGATGAAATTCGTTCGCAGGACCCCCACGACCATCACTACTAAAGAAGAATTTGTCAAAGAAATTGAAAAGGTAAAGGTACAGGGATACGCTTTAGACAATATCGAAAATGAAGGCGTCATTCGCTGTATTGCATCTCCTATCTTTGATCATAAAGGAAAAATCATTGCCAGCTTTAGTATTTCCGGACCAAGCAATCGAGTGACCATGGAATACATTGAAAGTACATTAATTGATAAAGTTAGAGAGTATACGATAGATGTTTCAAGAAACCTTGGATATACAGGTTTTCGAAGCTAAGAGGTATTTCATTCATTGAGTGAATGCCTTTTTAATTTTCTAAAGGCTGCCTTAAACTTGGCTGTTGATTTGCGCTACATGCGCTACGCTTTCCGCGGGCTCGCCGTGAGCCTCCTCGGTCATTCCGACCTGCGGGGTCTCACTCTGCTCGTACATCCCGCAGGACTTTGAATTTTCATCCTTGAGTTTGCCCACGCACGAAGAAAATGCGATAGCATTTTCGAGGAGTCGAGCGCCTTTCGCTCCAATCAACAGGTTCCAAAATCAAAAGTATCCTTTAAAACAGCCTTTCTAAAAAACAAAAAGCAAAAGTAAAGAAAACGAGAATATAGTTTTCTTTACCTTTGACAATTAAATAATAGGCTGTGATTTTTTCATATAGGTTTCTAACCCATTTCGATCTGGTAATCCGTCATTATCTCCAGGTGACATTACCGCAAGTGCTCCAATCGCAGTACCACGTCTTACCGCTTCTTTCAATGATAATCCTTCTAGGACAGCGCTCACTACACCAACAGCAAATCCATCACCAGCACCGACAGTGTCGACAACTTCTTTTACAGGGAAACCTTCTGTGTAGAATTGTTCCCCTTCTGAGCTTGTAAACGCACCTTTAGCCCCGAGTTTAATGACAACGGTTTTGACTCCAGCAGCATGATAGTATTCAGCAATCTCTTGAACATCCTCTAGACCTGTTAACAGTTGGGCCTCAGATATACCAGGGAAAATAATGTCAGCCTGACACGCAAGGTCGTTAATGACTCGCACCATTTCTTGTTTATCTGACCAAAGGCCTGGGCGCAAATTAGGATCGTAGGAAATTTGCACTCCTTTTTCCCTTGCTTGTTTCATCAATTCATAAACCATTTCCCTGCAGCCAGCAGACAATGCAGGTGGAATGCCTGTCAAATGGATATGGTCAAAGCCATCCCAATTTAAATTAGCAATTGTTTCTAAATTCATATGCGATGCAGCGGAATTTTTGCGTGCTGAGAATACTTCCGGATCCCCGCTTGAAACCTTTTGCTTCCACTGCATACCAGTAACATAGCCTGGTTCATATGAGACATTGGTCGTATCAATCGCATTCTGCTGAAGAAATTTTTCTATATACTTACCAAATGGGTCATTTCCCAATTGTGTAATATAGGTAACCGGATGTCCTAAACGCGACATGCCAATTGAAAAATTAACCTCAGCTCCTGCAACAAAACGACTAAATTGTTCAACTTCTTCCAATGATCCCTCTTGCTCTGCAACAAAAAGTGCCATCGGTTCACCAACAGTAAGAATTTTACTCACGATGTTCTTATCCTCCTTTTTAAAGAGAAGGAGACATAACCTCTTGCATATGTCTCCATTGATTTAAATATTAGGCCGATGCTTTTGTATCTTGCTGCACACCTGATACATTGCCCTTCTTTTGCTGCCATTTATACCAATAAGCAGTCAAAATAGGTACTAAGATTGCAGTTACTACTACTGACGTTGCCACCAATGCGGTAGCAGATTGAGCGGCAGTAAGAAATTCCGGTTTCATTTCGGCAATTAGCATTGGGTTGGCAACTGCCGCACCAGCTGTACTTGATGCTGCTAGTCCTGCTGTACCATTACCTTTTCCGATATATTTATCTGCAAGGATTAATGGAATACCAGTAATGACGATAACTAAAAGACCTAGTAAAATCCCACCCAGACCTGTTTTTCCAATAACAGCTAAATCAATTGTGTTACCTAAAGCAAAACCGAAGAATGGAATCATTGTTTCAGTAGCTCTGCTGAAGAATTCACGTAATTCACTATCAAGATTACCAAGAGCAAATCCAATTACAAATGGAAGAACTGCACCAATAAATAATTGTGGTTCAAAAACTGCTGCTCCCGTACTACCTAAAATTAACATGGTAACTAGTGGACCAGATTCAAGGGACGTTAATACAAATGCACCAGCTTCTTCTTTTGTACCGTATTGTGTCATAATCGAAGCATAAAGACCACCATTGGTCATGTCCATTGCAGCTACGAGAGCCAGAACGGAATATCCGGCAAATAAACCAGACGAGATGCCATCATGCGGTAAAAATTGCATCGCAACAATTCCAACTACCCATGCAACCAAAACTTTTGTTACTACAATCGTTCCAGACTTTCTTAAAACCGTACCTGATGCTTTAATATTGATACTTGCACCCATACAGAAAAACCATACCGCTAAAATTGGAACTGTACCGGAGATCAATCCATTGGTAAATCCTCCGAAATACGGACCTGCTCCAGGAGTAAACGTATGGACAAGGGCTCCTAATAATAATGGAACCAGCATGATTCCCCCTGGGATTTTTCTAACCGACTTCAAAATGTTCATGATGAACTACTTCCTTTCAATGTTGGATTTATAATTTTACTTTAAGGACCACTTTTCGAACCTTTTGTTTTTCACCGGCGATAATTCCGGTCATATGTGAATCTTCAGGGAAGCAAATCATCACATCACCAGGAGTCATTGTGACAGTGGAATCGACGTTGCCTTCAAAAAAGATGGCATCCTTCACTTCGTCGTATTCCTCTTTTACCTTCTGATGGTCAATATGATCAACAGCTATAGCTTCCTTGCCTTCTAAAATATAATGCACATCTAAATATTTCTGATGAGCTTCCCAAAAACACTCTTCTGCATTTTTGGTTTCATATTCATTTAAGAAGAAGAACAAATTCTCATCGAGTTCATGACGACCAGCAGAATACGGAGAAAAATCTGTTTCTTTTAAGAGATTTAACCCTGCTTGAAATTTTGCAGCTACCACATGGGTTTCTATTAGGTCATTTAATTTACCTTTAATCAACACCATCAGCCCTTCCCATTCGTTATCTTGCTAGCGTGCCAAACGGATACTTTTATCGTAATTGATCCATCGTAACGGCATCCATATCGTTATATGTTTTATTTTCTCCTGCCATTGCCCAAATGAAGGTGTAATTACTTGTAGCGCTTCCACAGTGGATGGACCATGGCGGTGAAATAACAGCTTGTTCATTCTTCATAACAAGATGGCGGGTTTCGGTTGGCTCACCCATTAAATGGAACATTCTAGCATTTTCATCTAAATCAATATAAAGATAGACTTCGGATCTGCGGTTATGTGTATGAGTCGGCATTGAATTCCAAACACTTCCAGCATTTAACTGAGTTAATCCCATTACTACTTGGCAGCTTTGGATTCCTTCTAGATGGATCATTCGTCGAATTACACGATCATTTGCATTTTCTACTGTTCCTAATCTTTCTCCTTCAATATCTTTAAACGCTACAAGCTGCGTTGGATACTCTTTATGAGCAGGTGCAGAGTATAAATAATACTTAGCAGGATTTTCAACTGATTCACTAGCAAATAGTAATTCTTGTTTACCTAAACCGATATACAAGCAATCTTTATTTTCCATTACATACTGCTCACCATCAACCGTAATGGAGCCTGTACCGCCGACGTTAAAAATTCCCACTTCTCTTCTTTCTAAAAAGTATGTAGACTTAATTTCATCATATCCTTTTAGAGAAATCGCTTCTGATACTGGTGTGATGCCCCCAATAATTGCACGGTCCTCCATTGTACAAGTAAGCTTAATTTCTCCCGGTACAAATAACTCTTCAACCAGATAGTGCTTGCGAAGTTCCTCTGTAGTAAACGTTTTCGCATGATCCGGATGGGTTGAGTATCTTATTTCCATTATGAACTTCTCCTTTTAATTCATCTTAAAATAATCGTTACAATAAAACGGTTACAATCTTCGTAATACTTAGCTGTTCAATAAGTATTACTTAACACTTGTAAGATGACGGAATATATAATCATAATTTCTGAAATGGACAACTTTTTTTGTACTTCACCACTTTTCAATAATTTAGAGATACATATTGAAAACGTTCCATATCGTGGAACGCTGTTCCATATTTTTATTATAACGCTTACACAAATCAATTACTAGTAAAAAATATCAAAAAAAATAAATTTTAGAATTCTTTGTCAAAAAAACTCGAAATTTCGACAAAAATATTAAGCAAAATATTTATTAAACCTCGTTCACAGTGGTTAAAAACATGATAAGATAAATGTAGTTCTATATATAAAACCTAGGTTTTATATAATAAACCAAAAAGGAGAATGTCAGATGGCTTCTAAATTTCATGGTGTAATCCCACCCGTACCTACAATTTTGTTTAAAGAGGGTAAGTTAGATGAAAAAGGGATGGGTAATCTAATTGATTTTCTCATTGAGTCAAAAGTTGACGGATTATTCTTTTTAGGATCAGGCGGAGAGTTCGGCCAAATGCCGGTTGAGTTACGAAAAGAAGTGGCTGAATTTACTACTCGCTATGTAAATGGACGTGTCCCCGTTTTAATTGGTACAGGATCACCGAGCACAAACGAAACAGTTTCATTAAGCCTACATGCAAAAAGCATTGGTGCTGATGCAGTAGTAGTTGTTAATCCTTATTACTATAAGCTGACAGAAGATAGTCTTTTCCAACATTATGCCGAAATTGCTGAGAATGTCGACCTGCCGATTATTATCTATAACTATCCAGAATTAACAGGACAAGATTTATCAGCTGATTTCGTGTTAAAACTTGTTAAAAAGTATCCGAATATTGTTGGTATTAAGGATACTGTTCTCGCTGTGGGACACACTAGAGAATTAATCCAAGTGATTAAGTCCGAAAAACCAGACTTTGCCGTGTTTGCCGGTTATGATGAGCACCTTTTAAATACATTGGCTCTCGGTGGTGATGGTTCGATACCTTTAACAGCTTCCTTTGCACCAGAAATCTCAGTAGGCATATACCAATCATTTAAACAAGGAGACTATGCCAAAGCGATTGAGCAACACCAAAAACTAGCATCCCTACTTCCTTTATACAAGCTCGATTCACCTTTTATGAATGTGGTAAAAGAAGCAATTCGCTTACGTGGAATTGACATTTCTACTGAGGTTTTAGCTCCAGTTCGTTCAGTCAGTTCAGAAAAACTTGAACGGGTTAAAAGCATTTTAGAAGAGCATTCCCTTATTGTTCCTCAACATCAATCATAAGTGTGCGGGGCTGTTCAGTGCTTAATGCATCTGAACAGCTATTTTTATGCCAATTTAATTTTCACATTACATGTTATCCACCCATTTCATTTATAATAGAAGCAATACACTTAAAACTTGAAAAAGGTGATCGTTTGTCAGAGAAATATTGGGTTCCCGCTATTGAAAGAACCAATCTCGTTATTGGATTAATTGCAAAGGAACCAGGTAAGTACAGATTAATAGACCTTTCAAAGGCCTTGAATATTAATAAAAGTACAATGTTTTCGCTGTTAAATACATTGGAAACGCTGGGGTGGATTATAAAAGACCATGGGGATACATATACATTAGGTCCCACTTTAGGAGGGTATAGTGCCGCTTATTTTCGCAAATTCAATCTCTTAGAATTATTTCATAAAGAAGCAGCTAAATCGGTTAAGGTAATCGATGAAACGATTCAGATGGGTACCTTGCAAGGAACTAATATTGTTTATTTAGCAAAACAAGAAAATGATTCCCGCGTCCGCCTTATGTCGGACCCAGGCATGCAACTTCCTGCACATGCAACCGCTATTGGAAAAATCCAATTAACGCAATATAGCTATGACGAGTTTCAGAAACTGTATGCAAATAAGGATTTAGAACAGTGCACACCTTATACAGTAAAAGAAAAGGAAGTACTTTGGCAGCATATCGAAGCGGCCAAAGTGGCCGGCTACACTTGCGAAGAACAAGAAGCCGCCCTTGGATTCAACTGTGTCGCTGCCCCAATCTACAACCATGAAAACAAACTCATCTACGGAATAAGTTTCACCATGATGGAAAATAACTGGGAAACAAAAAAACAAAAAGCCATCGAAGAAATAATCGACCTAGCCGCCCGCCTATCTACGCTCGCTGGCCATGTTTCTAGATAAGTTTTTATGGTGCCTTTTTATGGTGCCTGTCACCGCCCATGAACAAATCACCCATTTTGTCCACGTGGGGCGGACAGTTTGTTTTCTGGAGCTCTATTTTTAATTAAAAGGGGATTATGGCTTTGGG
>NZ_JBALNQ010000016.1:0-11951 GCF_036961885.1 Neobacillus niacini
GAAATACTGGCGGATAGCCGGAAATACTGGCGGATGGCGAGAAATACTCTCGGATAGCCGAAAAAATTCTCGGATACGACTAAAAAGAGGTATAATGATAGAAGATTATTTTGTAGAAGGGGGAGACGTTTTTGTTGTTCGAGAAAGCTCAACAGTTATTGGAATCTCATTTTGGTTATTCGTCCTTTCGAAATGGGCAGGAACGTGCGATTCAATCCGTATTGGCTGGTGAAAATACGATTTGTGTTATGCCCACAGGCGGAGGAAAATCAATTTGTTATCAAATTCCTGCACTTGTTCTACCAGGTACCACGATTGTAATATCCCCGTTAATCTCACTTATGAAGGATCAAGTCGATGCCCTCGTACAGGTAGGAATTCCTGCAACTTTTATCAACAGCTCACTAAGCTACAGTGAAGCAAATGAACGGATTGGGGAAGCAAAACAAGGCATGTACAAGCTTCTATACATAGCCCCCGAACGACTAGATTCACGAGAATTTATCGAGGACCTCAAACAAATGGACATCCCGTTAGTTGCGGTCGATGAAGCCCACTGTATCTCACAATGGGGACATGATTTTCGTCCAAGCTACCGCCATATCCAGCAGATGGTGCACAGTCTTCCACAACAGCCCAATGTATTGGCACTTACTGCAACAGCAACACCAAAGGTCAGGGAAGATATCTGTGAAACACTAAATATCGATGAAGAAAATTCGATCATAACAGGTTTTGAAAGAGAAAACCTTACCTTTTCTGTTATTAAAGGTCAAGACAGGCTTCTTTTTATTAAAGATTATTTAAAAAAGAATGAAAAAGAAGCGGGCATCATATACGCAGCCACTAGAAAAAACGTTGACCAGCTTTACGAAAGACTAAAGAAACAAAATATCAATGTGGCCCGCTATCATGCTGGGATGGGAGATGCCGAGCGCATACGCGAGCAGGACCGATTTTTAAAAGATGAAGCATCTGTTATGGTTGCAACCTCAGCCTTTGGGATGGGAATTGATAAATCCAACATTCGCTATGTCCTCCATTTTCAACTCCCGAAAAATATGGAAAGCTATTATCAAGAGGCTGGACGTGCAGGACGTGATGGACTCGAAAGTGAGTGTATTCTTCTTTATTCGTCTCAAGATGTGCAAGTTCAACGCTTTTTAATTGACCAATCAAGCGACCGCACACGTATAATGCAGGAGCTTGAAAAGCTGCAACAGATGGTTGATTATTGTCATACAGAAAACTGTCTCCAAGAATTTATTTTAAAATATTTTGGGGAAATAGAGACGGAAAAGTGCGGGCATTGTGGTAATTGTCTTGATTCACGTTCAACCATCGATGTAACGAAAGAAGCGCAAATGGTGATGTCTTGTGTGATTCGAATGGGACAGCGCTTCGGTAAAACCCTCACAGCTCAAGTGCTAACAGGTTCGAAAAATAAGAAAGTCACGGAAATGGGCTTTGACAAGCTTACTACTTATGGAGTCATGAAGGAAAAGAGTTCGAAAGAAGTCAGTGATTTTATCGAGTTCTTAATTTCGCAAGATTTAATTGCGATTGAACAAGGGCAATTTCCAACACTTTATGTATCTCCAAAAGGGAAAAATATCTTACTTGGGAAAGATAAGGTCCAGCGCAGAGAAACGGTTAAAGTCAAAGAAATTTCAAAGGATGACCCTCTATTTGAGTCTTTACGCGAGGTAAGAAGAACGATAGCAGAAACAGAAAATGTACCTCCATTTGTTATTTTTTCTGATGCTGCATTAAAGGACATGTGTTCCAAACTTCCGAAGACAAGTGAAGAATTTTTAAGCGTGAGTGGTGTCGGGGAACTCAAGCTGAAAAAATATGGTTTGGATTTTATCCAAGCGATCCGTCAGTTTTGCGAAACTCATCCAGACCGACAGCCTGAGTTAATAGCAGCTTCTGCTCCAAAAAAAGCAGCGAAAAAGGCAGCAGTTGGAGATTCTCACCTAGAGACTTTGGCCATGCACCAGCAAAACGTATCCATAGAGGAAATTGCAGCAAAACGGGAGTTGGCGCTTAGCACCGTTGAAAATCATTTAATCCAATGTGCCCAACAAGGCATGGATGTAGATTTCAAACGGCTTATTACTGAAGAATACATTGAATTATTGGAAAAGGCAGTGGAAAAGGTCGGCAGGGATCGATTAAAACCAATTAAAGAGCAGCTTCCAGAAGAAGTAAGTTATTTTATGATTAAAGGATATCTATACTTTTTAAGCAAGAAGAAGTAATTTTATTAAAGGTCACTCCATTTTTAGAATATTCACATTATAATTGTCGTCAGCCGAGTTATTTCCCGGGAATTTGTCGAAACAAGAGCCATATTTAGTAATATGGCTCTTGTTATTCCTGATAATCATCCAAAAATGGCTTGTTAACAAAATAATACATCCATGCCATTAGAAAACTCCCGCCAAACAAATTTCCTATCGTCACGGGAATAAGATTATGAATCACGCCTCCCCATGAAATGGTGCCAGGATGATTCAAAACTAAAGCAATTGCGAAGGTACACATATTGGCGATACTGTGTTCATAGCCAGAAATGAAAAAGCAGAATACGAACAGAATCATTGAAAACATTTTCGGTCCATCGCCTTTTAAGCCCAGCGGAATAAAAAATGCCAAGCAAACGAGCCAATTACAAAGAATTGCTCTAAAAAACAACTCTATCGTAGGTACCTGCATTTTCTTTTCCACGACACTCAATAGAAATCCATTGACGGAGGATTCTTCATATAGGCCAGTTGTAAAAATAATAAAGGCAAATAGAACGGCACCTAAAATATTTCCTACATAACTGCTAATCCATAACTTTGTAACTTCACTCCAGGCTAACTTTTTACGCAATGCCGCATAGGTGTAATAAAAGGTATTACCAGTAAACAAGTCCCCTCCAGCATAAGCGATTAAAATAATCGCAGATCCAAAAGTAAGGGCAGCCATAGGATAAGCAAAAGGTGAATGTTCTAAATAAAAGTAGTTGCCTGTCTTAAAGGCAACAATTACGCCAAAGCCGATAAACATGCTGGCAAGCATGGCTCGTAAAATATATCGCAACAGGCTTTGCCTAAAGATTTTTACTTTTTTTAATGCTAGCTTTTCAACTTCACTTAACGGCTGCATTTCCATTATGTATCCCCACCATCCACTAGTACATTATCTATCCTTTTAGTGTTAATTGAGAAACATTAAATTATGCATAAAGAATAATAGATAAATTCGCATCATAAGTTTTTTAAAAAGCTTTAAATTAGCCACTAGAACCATCTATCCACTATAATAAAGTGATTTTTCTAATACTAATTTTAAGGAGTTTACTATGTCCGATCTGAAAAAAATAACCCCTGAACATGACCCGTGGGAAGCTTATAATGATATAAAACAATATGGAATGCCTCAGCTAACAAATATCGAATTCACAACCACAACCCTATGCAATATGCGGTGTGAACATTGTGCAGTAGGTTACACACTTCAAACAAAAGACCCCGAGGCACTTCCGCTAGAATTGCTTTTGCGTAGGTTAGAAGAAATTCCATTACTAAAATCGCTAAGTATAACAGGGGGAGAGCCGATGCTTTCTCTGTCTTCTATCAAAAACTATGTGGTGCCTATTTTTCAATATGCTCATGAACGCGGTGTTCGGACCCAAATCAATTCAAATTTAACGCTAGATTTAGCTCGCTATGAATTTATCATTCCATATTTAGATGTTTTACATATTTCACATAACTGGGGAACAGTAGATGATTTTGTCGAGGGCGGATTTGCGAGGATGTCAAATAAACCTGACTATAGTCAACGTGAAAAGTATTTTACCAGAATGATAGAAAATAGCCGGGAACTAGTAAAGGCTGGTGTCATGGTATCTGCGGAAACCATGCTTAATAAACGAACCATGCCTCATTTGCAAAAAATACATCGGCAAATCGTTGATGAAATGCGCTGCCAGCGGCATGAGATTCACCCTATGTACCCTAGTGACTTCGCAAGTAATCTTGAAACATTAACCCTTAATGAAATGAGAGAAGCGATCCATCATTTATTAGATGTACGTGATGAAAATGTGTGGATGTTATTTGGGACACTCCCATTTTATGCATGCAGCGAAACACCAGAGGATTTAAGACTTCTCAATAGGCTCTTTCAAAGTAAAAATGTAACAGTTCGAAATGATCCTGATGGCAGGTCTCGTTTGAATGTCAACATTTTTAATGGGGATATTATTGTCACAGATTTTGGTGATACCCCTCCGCTAGGAAATGTCATGAATACAAAGTTAACGGACGCATACGAAAACTGGCAGTCAACCACGATCGCAAAGGAATTAAGCTGCCATTGTCCGGCTGTTTCCTGCCTCGGTCCCAATATTTTAGTGAAAAACAGCTATTATCCGGACGCTGATTTTTCTAAACTTCAGAATAAAATAAGCAAGTAAAAAGAGCAGATACCTGCTCTTTTGTCATGCTGTATGTTTAACTAGGTTTGGATGCCTATGCATCGAGATAAATAGGATTACTCCACTAACGATCAATAAGGAACTAGTGCTAATAAATACTGCGGAAAAACCAAAGTAACCAGAAATGAATCCGCCTAACATCGGTCCAATAATATTACCTAGGAATCGTAAACTTGTATTGTAGCCAAGAACCTCACCTTGCATGGCAATAGGGGCTTCTTGGCGAATATAAGCAATCCGGACAGGAATGATTCCTCCGATCGCGATACCTAGAACAAAGCGAATGATGACTAGCTGCCAAAAATTAGTGATTGCTGAACCAGGAAGATAAACAATTCCAGATATAAAAAGAAGTATCACAAGAATTTTTATATACCCATGCTTATCTGCAATCTTACCCCAATTCCTAGACATGAGCAGATTTCCTAATCCAGCAGCGGAAAAGGCGATACCAGAGTAGAATGCAATATTTGTAGGACCATGTAATTCAGTTACAAATAAAGACAGGATTGGCTGAATGCTAAAATGTGCTATTTGGACGAGTGTTGAGATCAGCAAAACAGTTAGCAATACGGGATTTTTAACAATATGTACGAGAACTTCTTTGCTAGAATAATGTAATTTTGACCCTTTTTTTGGTTCGATAACATATTCTTTTGTTGCAAAAACAAGTAAGCCGGAAATAAATATCGCGATGGAAGTCCATTTGAAAGTTAGGGAGAAACCTAATGAATCCGCTAATATTCCACCAAGCATTGGTCCAAGAAGCGAGCCAGTAATACTCCCGGTTTGGAGTGTCCCTAGAACACGACCAGCTATTTCCTTTGGTGTTTGAGTCGAAATGAAAGCTTGCGACATGGGGATGAATCCAGTGAAAAATCCCATCAAAAAACGCAGTAAGAATAACTGCCATACCGACTCTACATATCCCATTAAGAAGATGGATAAACCCATCCCGAACCCACAAATGATAAGAACCTTTTTCCTTCCAAAACGATCACCAAATCTCCCCCAAATTGGGGAGAAGATAAATGCTGAAACGAATGTAACTCCAAAGGTAATGCCTGACCAGTGTTGAACATATTTTTCCGTAAAATCCCCGAAGGTCTCAATGTATAATGAAATAAAAGGCAGCACCATCGTCATACTTCCAGCAATGAAGAAGTTAGAAAACCACATGATAACGATATTACGTTTCGCCATCTCCATTTTCGTCATGTCAGTTCCCTACTTTCAACAAAGTATTTCGTCGCCCTAAATAATATCATACCGAATATTTAAAAAAATGAAAGAAATATACACTGGTATTATCATCTGGCATTAGAAAAGGTATTATGTACCAAAAATACATAATTAATGTTATCATGACATGCATAATAAAAAGCGTTTTATGATTGATAAAAACTGCTGTTTTGATTAAACTTAGGAAATCATAAAAAGAAGAATAGTTGTGGTGAAGGAAGAGATGGAAAACGAAAGAGAGCTTACATATGAAATAATGGAAATTTGCTTACTTGCAGGGAAAATCATGCTTCAAAGCGGTGGGGAAACTTATCGTGTTGAGGATACGATGATGAGAATTGCGGCGGCTTTTGGAATTGAAAACTCCCACAGCTATGTAACACCAACAGGAATTATCTTCTCTGCTGAAGGGAATGAGCCCACTAAGACCAAGCTGATTAGAATATCCACCCGATCTACTGATTTGAAAAAGGTGGCCATGGTAAATAGTGTATCGCGGAGGATAACCAGTGGTGAGCTCAATTTGGAGCAGGCGTTAACTCGTTTAAAAGAACTTGATGATTTAAATGTAACCTTTCCATTCATGGTTCAGGTTGCGGCAGCTTCCATTGCCAGCGGATGTTTTATGATTATGTTTAAGGGTGTGTGGAGTGACTTTATTCCTGCAATGGTATCCGGGGGCCTAGGATATTTTGGTTTTTTATATTTTCACCGATACATTCCGGTAAAATTTTTCTCTGAGTTTTTGGCCTCATTTATTATTGGTTTGCTTTCCTTCTTTTTTGTAAAAATAGGGGTTGGACAACTGTTAGATAAGATTATTATCGGCTCGGTTATGACATTGGTTCCTGGTCTACTTGTTACCAATGCGGTAAGGGATTTAATGGCTGGACATTTTGTGTCGGGGTTATCAAAAGGAGCGGAAGCCCTTTTGACAGCCTTTGCGATTGGATCAGGAATTGCTGTAGTTTTATCTTTTTTATAAAGATGTTTTCGGATGGATTTGGTCATATAAATGGAGGTTAATTGTGTGGATATTATTGGACAATTAATTACTAGCTTTATTGCAACTGCAGCCTTTGGAGTAATCTTTAATGCTCCGAAGGAAACATTAGTAAAATGCGGTTTAGTTGGTATGGGTGGCTGGATTATTTACTTTATTTCAGAAAAATATACGGGAGAGGCTGTCTTAGCAACACTAGGCGCAACTCTTTTTGTAGGAATTGTTAGTCAGGAATTAGCTAAATTTTATAAAACACCTGTTATTATATTTAGTGTAGCTGGTATTATTCCTTTAGTGCCAGGTGGACTTGCTTATGATACGATGAGGAATTTTGTCGAGGACGATTTTTTACAAGCAATCTCATTAGGTGCAAAAGTCACGTTGCTTTCAGGCTCCATTGCATTTGGTCTTGTTTTTTCAGAAGTAGTCAATCAACTGGTTCGAAAAATTAGAGGAAGCAGAACGTTGAAGGTATAAAATTGGACGAAGGCAGAGGAAAATTCCTCTGCCTTCTTTTGCTTATGATCTTAGTAGATCAAGATTGTAACTTGTGAATGGTTGTTATGATAATCAGCCATTGCAAGGTAAAAATTAATATATAATAAATGGTATTAAAAGACCAATTTGCCGCGGTTACTGTTCCACCTGATGGTTTTATACCTAAACGACGTAAGCCCTACCTCTCTTACATCCTAACGGCTCCGAAGCCGATCCAGTGTGAATAGTTTTACTTTTAAAACATAAGCAGAATGCCAGAATTAAATTCTTACATTGCATTATCTCGTCTATTACAAGTTACATAAATGTTAAGCACAAATATTAATATTACATTATATTTTTAACTATGTCAACTATTTATTTTAATAGAGATACCTGTTCCTTTTAAAGGAATAAAAGAATACTTAGTAGAACTATAAAATAAGAAAATTAGGAAAGGAGGGGAAATAATGCTGTTTTTTCGTAAATTATTTTTAACTGCTTCACGCTATCGGTATCGCACAGTGATCGTTTTTACCTTGCTTTTTATTATCATTAATGCAGAAATTATTAGATTTATAGAACCTGATACATTTGAAAATAGTTTACATGCTATCTGGTGGATTCTTACGACGATGACAACTGTAGGCTATGGAGATGTATATCCGACGACAGAGGCTGGAAGAACCTGGGCGATGATTATCGTCTATACATTGGGTATTGGACTTTTTGGAACCGTGATAGGGGTGATAGTAGATGGCATCTCACAATATAAAAAGCGAAAGGAGGAGGGGATGTTGTTTTATAAAGGTGAAAATCATTTTGTTATTTTAGGCTGGACGGCTAAAAGTAAGAGTACGATTAGAGAGTTATTGTTAGGTGATGATAAGGCTGATATTGTGTTGATTGATGAATTCGAAAAAACGCCTTATGAACATGAACGTTTTCATTATATTCAGGGCAGCCCTACAGATGTTGAGACATTAAGGAAAGCCAAAATTGAATATTCTCAAGCGGTTTTGTTATTTGCAGCTGAAGGAATAGAGAATCCTGATTTAGTGGATGGAAAGACTTTGTTAGTTGCTTCCTCCATAGAACGCTATGACGATAGAACGGAAAAGAATATTTATACGATTGCAGAGATTGTAAATGAAAAACACGTTGATAATTTCAAACATGTTAAGATTGATGAATTTATTTTATCCAATGGTTCAGTCTCGAACCTAATAGCGAAATCTGCACAAATGAAAGGGGCAAGCCATCTTTTTACACAATTGCTTAGCAGGCAGGATGGTGATGCGGGCAGTGATCTTTGGGAAGTCAGTATAAAATCAGAATGGAAAACATACGGTGCCGCTTACGAACATCTAAAGGGAAAAGGGGCACAGCTAATCGCTGACCGAAATGATTTGAACATACTAAGGAAATGGGAAGAACCCATTCCCAATGATGCCAGATTATTTGTAATATGTGATAAACATACATACCAAAACCTATGAAAAAACGCATCATAACGATGCGTTTTTTTCAATAGGTTAAGCAACCTGCTATAACGATCCCTATCGATACGGAAAGTAAAAGTAGAAAAAGACCAACAGCACGGTTATCTTCTTCAATACTTTGGCTTATGTTAAATCGGGGTGTAAGTAATTCAGCAAGATAAAATACAATAATCTGAGCAACGATACCAACTGTTCCCCATACCACCATATCTAAAAGAGAAATGGAATTAGCTAGGGCTGAATATAGAACGATGGCCAGCCCAAGAAGCCTGCCACCCAGCACATAGCTTGCCGCTTTATTGCCCTTTCCCATTAATGAAAATTCCTTTACCTTTGTAGTAATTTCCATTAAAAAAAGTCCAACAATTAGTAATCCTAAGGAAACCCCTAAATATATCAAGAAATCTAACAATTAAACTCCTCCTTTTTAATTCCAACTGGTAGGAAATATGACTCGTTTCCTGTGATTTTCCCTCCTGCACGAATTCCAATGCTGCTTGGTTTTCCAGCTATAAGGAATGAACCAAATACATAGGATAGCTCTTCCATACCTTTTTCTGTTTCGAGTAAAACGACAGGCAGAGGAACATAGGATTGATAAACCGGCAGCTCGTTTTTGTAAGTTTGAAAGGAATTTTGGACTGCTACATTGGTTTGTTGATCCCATATGGTTATCGTATCTCCTTCTCTGCCGAACGATGGTTTTTGAACATAAGCAGCAGTGCCAGAAAATGTATCTGCCTCAAGATATGTTGGCAGCATATATGCTTTTATCCATGCTAATTCTTCCTTTGTATAAAATGCCTCTTTTTCAGCTAAGCCCCAGATTAGGCATTGTATTGATTTTGGTTGAAGAAGAAAGGCTGAGACAGGGTTAATAAGCGAAATTTTTCCAGCCTTTGCAAGCTGTAATAATTCGATGCCTACAAGATCTCCTGACTCTGAATCCCGGTCGTCAAGCAAGTGTTCAAGTGGATAGGTCTGACGATATAAAACATCGATTGGCATCCCATTTGCATCTAAAAGTGCTTCATCTGTAATTCTGAGTTCTGACATCGGAAGTGTTTGATTTTTAACCTTACATAACTGACTCAGATAAACCGTTGTATTCCAATCCTCTATATGGTCACTATGTGCAGTAAACACGATGTTTGGAGCCGAAAGTCCATTTGCGGACTCGAGGACAGCCTTTGTAATTCCAGAGGCCAAAAGACGTTCTTGATTTTCGTTTGGGTTCCGATATCCAAATTCTGTACAAACTGCGCCATTGATTTGAAAGCATTCAACAATAAAAGTAGGAGTATCGGAATTAAACTCAAGCATTTTTAGACCATCATTGGTAAAAGCGAAATCGAATCGAGAAATCACTGATTCTGGAAAAAGTTTTTTCATTCGAAGAAATGGAAGACTCGCTGCAGGGAAACCGAGTTCAAGCAGCTGTTCATCTTGTAGACTTCGAAGGAGGTGAGCTGTCTTAAAAAACACCTGACCCATTCGTTCGGTAGCTTCTTTTATAAGTGTATGTGATTGTTCGCTAATCGTAACTACCTGATAAAGACTGTATTCGCCACCATATAAATTCGCCCAAAAGGTTGGAAAATTCGAATAAAATTGATTTCGACTCTCTGCATATGAGGACATGTCATTAACCTCCAAATCCACCTTTAGAACCACTTCCAAATCCACCCTTAAAACTAGAGGAAGATTTATACGATTTGTAAGCGGCGGAATTTTTCAAAGCAGATCTGTTACTAAAAAATAATCCACCGTAAAAGAAGTGTCCATAGTAACTTGATCTACTATCATCGCATTGCCATACCCCTTCTTCGTCATCCCATTCCCAATCCCGACAATTAGTGTCGTCTGGCTCAGGGGGCAAGTCTTGTGCCTGTGAACATCCGGCTAAAGTGGTTCCAGCCATAAGAGTAGTAAGAACACCAGTAATCAACCATTGGGTTTTCTTCACTCTCACACACTCCTTTAAAAGTTATATGTTCATTATAAAAGTTAATTATCAGAAAACAAATGGTAAAATAAGAAGAAAAAGGAAGAGGGATGAAAATGAGGTTAGAATATCGACTTGATGATGAGGTTAAAAAGTATCCAGCCTTATGGAACTACCAGAATATTACTCCCGTTGAAGCTGTGGCGAGGATGACCTGTGAATATTTCGTAAAAGATGGGGAGACATATGCTGTAACGGCAACAGCATTGGATCCAGATGGAACGTCAGTGTTGTATTTGAAAAAAGAAAGACATACAAATGATACCTTGGAAAAAAGGTATTCTCATATTGGCTTTGAAGTTAGAGAACTCCAAGGGATGACGTATTCTCTAGTTGAAAGTAAGGATGTTTGGGAACATGAGGAGATACTGGCTACCCTTCATTCGGATTTTATCTACATTCAAAGAGATGGAAAATTTATGGAATTCAAGCTTGATTCCAGGGAAATTGATGAAGACCGTAAATGCTATGTTTATTATGGTACATTTACTGGCAAAAATCGATAAACACAACGGGAGAAAATTTATCATCTTGGCTATATTTGTATTGCCGATACGGGGAAGGGAATGAATCACGAACAGCTTTCTCGTATAGGAACTTTGTTCTATACGACTAAGGATAAAGGTACAAGCCTAGGCATGTAAGTTTCATTAAAGATTATTGAAGCGATGAAAGGGAAAGTTTCCTACAAAAGCAAACTAGGGGTTGGGACAGAAGTTACAATGGTTCTTCCGGAAGGTAGTAAGGAAATGATAAATATTTAACAGGAAGAAGCTAGCCTATTTCAAAAGAATTGGGCTTTTTTTATGGACTTGAAAGGGTGTAAATTCTAGTTTTGGTAGAAATTTGTCGAATTTCATCGAATTTACATAAATAACATTAAAATTTTTAATGGAAAGATGGTAGAATGGTAGTGGACAATTTGTATTACTATAATGAATACCTAAGGGAGTACCAGTATGAAAGAATACCTCCAAAGGCCTAAGCTAATTTATGAAGAGAAAAAGGCAATTAAATTATTTTTATGGTTATTTTATATTTTTTACATTTCCTTTGAAGTGGCCTATTATTATTTATTTCCTCTATACGAAAGAGGTACCGCGGTAACAATTAAAACGATGGATGGATTGGGTTTTTGGAACTATTTGATTATCTTTAGTTTGCTCCCATTATCAATTTATTTAAATAAAAAGGGAAATATATACATAATTAAATATCTTTATATTT
>NZ_JBALNQ010000016.1:12041-32853 GCF_036961885.1 Neobacillus niacini
AGCTTTTTGTTTGTAGATTTAATTCATAATTTAATCATTTATTTAGGAACAAACAGACCATTTGGATCAGGACATATTGTTGAAGTGTTATTTATTCTTTTTTCGCCAATATTTGTGAACAAAAAGTATTTTTGGACAGTTAGTATAGGAATGATCATGAAATATATAATATTCCTACTAGTGTTACTGGATTCCCGAGTGATTTTTCCGATGATTATTTTAATAATAATATGCGTTATTGCATTTATTATTTTAAACCGTTTTGAATCATATATCATTTCTTTAACCACAGTTCATTTAGAGCTTCTGCAAAAAGATAAATTAGCAGTAATTGGACAGATGGCTGCTGGAATTGGACATGAAATCCGAAATCCACTTTCATCATTAAAAGGGTTTACCCAGCTACAGCATGAAAGATATCCGAATTCAAATGATTTTTATCCAATAATGATTCAGGAAATAGATCGAATTAATTCCATTGTTAATGATTTGATGTATCTGGGGAAACCAAAACAAGTAAATTTTAGTAAAGCCAATATAGAAGAAATAATAGCTTATACATTATCAATTACTCAACAACAGGCGGAGCAACAAGGAGTAACGATTGAAACGATGATTGCCGGTCCATTGCCGCCATTAGAGTGTGATTCGCACCAATTGAAGCAAGTATTTATAAATCTTATAAAAAATGCAAAAGAATCAATGCTTGAAGGCGGAAAAATAAAGATTAATGTTAAGGTTTTAGGCGGTAATAAAATGAATATATCCATCCAGGACGAGGGCTGCGGAATTGATGAAGAAAGCCTTAATAACTTGGGGGAGCCATTTTATACTACTAAAAAAGATGGGACCGGCCTAGGACTAATGGTTACAAATCAAATTATTAAAGAGCATAACGGTGAGATTAGTTTTGATAGTAGTCAACAAAATGGAACAAAAGTCTCTGTTATTCTACCAATTTCACAAGATAAATCATAATAATTCTATAATTATACAAAAATCATTCATAAAATGTAGGACAAGGGTTTTAGTGATGTTATATAATGTAGAAAGATACTGAATATGGTAGAAATATGTACAGCTGTTACTGGAGGATTATATGATTCCGCATGAAGAGCAACGAACAGTAAAATGGTTTCTTTTATTTTCGTATATTATATTGATAGGTTATGATTTTTTTTATTACTACCTTTTTCCTGTTGTTATACAGGATGAAGGAAGTGGTCCACAAAGTAAATTTTTGTATATCACCTATGCAATTTTATCGATTTTGATTCTAGTTTTTTATTATTTAAAAAAGATAAATAAACAATCTGTGATAAAATATGTTTTTTCAATTAGTTATATTTTATCTACATTAATAGTAGATATACTAAATTATAATGGAAGAGGCGGCGAATACACTAGTGGAAATCTAGTAGAAGTGTTTCTGATTTTATCATTGCCACTATTCCTTAATACAAGATATTTTTGGTTAGTTAGTATAGGCATTACAATTAAATATATCTTAATAGGCAGTATACTAAATTCTGCATATGTAATTATTCCAATAATATTAATAGCTGTATTATCAATCATGTCTTTCTTTTTATTAGTTCGCTTTCAAGGCTACGTTGGCGCAATTAGCACTTCATACGATAATCAGTTAGAAGGAATTGTAAAAGGTGTTATTGCGACACTGGAACTAAAAGATCCGTATACACGGGGACATAGTGAAAGAGTAGCCAGTTACGCTTTATTATTAGCGCAAGAAATTGGTAAGTTTTCCAAAGCAGAACAAAAATCATTCTATTATGCCTGCTTACTTCATGATATTGGCAAAGTTAATATTCCTGATCAGATCCTAATGAAACCTGGGAAGTTAACGAATGAGGAATTTAACATAATAAAAACACATCCTAGTGTGGGTGCAGAAGCAGTTAAAAATGTGGAGGGTATTAAGGATAGTATTTGTGTTATCCGCTCCCACCATGAGCGTTGGGATGGTAAAGGTTATCCTGACCAATTAAAGGGTGAAGAAATTCCGTTACTTGCAAGGATTTCTGCGATTGCCGATGCTTTTGATGCCATGACTTCTTCAAGATCATATCGGGAGGCAATGCCCGTTGAAGAAGCATATCGACGTATTATTGAAGGACAGGGCTCACAATTTGACCCAATGTTAGTAGAAGACTTTAAAAAGATATACCCTTCTTGGGTCAAATTTCATGCTAAATATCCATGGATGAAAGAATTTAATTTGAAAATGGAGGTGAAATCATGAAGATTCGTAAATTAAATAAGGTAAAAACAACGTGCTGGTGGTGTTCTTTTGTGCCAGGATGGAAACCATGATATAAAGGGATGCCTGCTAAAGCTAGGCATCCTTTCTTTAATGAAAAATTTACAAGTTAAAGGGTGTTTAAATGGGCATTTCACTTTCTTCACGTCTATCGTTGGTTTCAATTGATATTCGCAGAGATAAAAAACATTATATTGTTGAAGACATAACTTCGGGTGAATTTTATGAAATGCCAGAAGTATGCATAGAAGCCATTAAATTGATTGAAGAAGGTGAGAAATTAGGAGATATAGAGGAGACTCTGAAATTAAATTTTCCCGATGAGGAAGTCGATCTTCTAGATTTTTCCCAACAGCTTCTTGAAATGGATCTGATTGAGGAGATAGATGGTGTTAAGGTTGAAAAAACGGTTAAAGACAAAGAGAGTTTAGGCTTCTTATGGATATCTCCAAAGATAGGAAAATTCTTTTTTAATAAGGTTGCTCTTGTAGTATATTTAAGTTTATTTTTAGTTAATCTCATCCTTTTAATTTCTAAACCTTCCTTAATTCCAAGCTATGAAGATGTGTTTATTTCTGATGTAATGGTAATAAATATGATTGCTTATTTGGGGGTAACGTTTTCGCTAGTATTAATCCACGAATTTGGCCATATCCTGGCAATGCGTGCCTACACCCTGCCCACAAAATTAGGAGTTGGTCATCGATTATTACTGGTTGTACTTGAAACGGATATGGGTTCCGTTTGGAGACTCCCTGTAAAAGATCGGAATGTTTTATATTTAGCAGGTCTTTGTTTTGATACGGTTATTCTATTTGTTGCTCTTATGAGTAAGCTAATATTTCCAAATGCATCAGGAATTTTTCTGAGTTTAATATCCTTAGCCGTATACGACGTGTTTATTAGAGTGATTTATCAGTGCTGTGTATATATGAAGACGGATTTATATTATGTTTTTGAAAATGTAACAGGCTACTACAATCTAATGGAAAATGCGCAGCAGAAAATTCGAAATCGAATCCCATTTCTAAAATCAACATCTCAAAAGGATGAAGTATTCGTAGGTGAAAAATCTGTCGTTTACGGTTATTCCATCTTTTATGCATTTGGGGTTTCAATTACCCTGCTACTCATTTCAATATATTATATTCCGGTATTACTCTATGCTTTAGAGTTAGCACTGCCCAATTTATTAGAACCGACTTCAAGTTTGATATTTTGGGATTCCATACTGTTTTTATCCCAGTTTTTAGTTATTGTTATCCTGCTCCTAAATTCATGGCGCAAAAAGTACTTAAAAACCAGAATGTGACAGAGATTTGTCTAAAATGGAATTTCTAAGGGTTTTTTCCCTTACAGATGGGGGAGTTCCCCTATTATAGTAGCACTGCCGGATTTCTTACAATAAGAGTAAGAAATATCGGTAGTGTTATTTTTTTTAGGAGGAGCTAAAATGCAGACAAATACGCCAATAAATAAAAAACCGGAACACTCAATCAATAATGCTTTTGCATCTAAATTTGCTAAATCTATGTTTTTATCTGTAAGCGCACTTGTTATTTTATCGTTTATCGGAACAAGGATGTTCACACATGTAGATTTAAATCTGTACGGATACATGGTGGGAACGATTGTATTTATCGGAGGCTTTTTCTATCGGTTTATCGCATGGGGTGAAAGACCGCCAACCAAAATATTTATCAAAAAAGGATTAAAGCTTTTAAAAAGAAAGAGCACACCTAAAACAGCTATTAATCACTTAGCAATCTTTGATTTTATCAAAAACCGCGGGTTACACCGCTGGATCCAGCATATTTTAATCGGCTGGGGATGTGTCCTTGCCTGTTTAGTTACATTTCCGCTCGTTTTTGGCTGGATGTACTTCACAATGGAGGACAATGGCACCTATACCATCGTCCTGATGGGAATGAATCTAATGCAAGTAAAAGCAGATGGACTCATTGCTTGGTTCTCTTATAATGCCTTAAATATTGCTGCCATCATGGTTACAGCTGGTGTGTGTATGGCTCTGCAGCGCCGCTTAAAGAACATGCAGGCAAGAGCAGAGCAGAAGTTTATCTATGATTTCGTTCCACTTTACTTATTGTTATTTATATCAATCACAGGGCTTTTATTAACAGTCCAGAATGTATTTTTGCACGGTTGGATGCAGCCGCAAATGTCATTAATTCACCAATTTTCCGTTATCGTAACATTAATTTATTTACCCTTTGGAAAACTTGCCCATATTCCTTTCCGTCCGGTGAGCGTTTTTGCTAGAAATTACCGCGAGCATTATGGTGAGCAGGCCATGAAAGAATGTAAAGTGTGCGGTGATCATTTCGTATCGGTAGAACAATCAAGCGATGTTATAGAAGTATTGGGAGTAAATGCGATCGAATTTAATATGGAAGATGGCTTTAACCTGGCTGAATTGTGCCTGCCATGCAGAAGAAAATATCGTATTTCAAAATTCTCAGGATTCGCAACACACCAAGTGAAAGTCAAGGAGGCAAACCAGAATGCAAAGGGATAAATTTTTTAAAGAAATAGAAAATCTCCGTCATCCAAATGAAACGCTCGTGAAAACACATTGCAGCTATTGTGGTATGCAATGCGGAATGAATTTACGGGTAAATACAAAAACAAATAAAATTATCGGGGTTGAGCCTCGTTATGATTGGCCAGTAACAGTGGGTAAGATGTGTCCAAAAGGGGTTACTGCTTATCAGCAGACGAACCATGATGATCGTATATTAAAACCGTTAATTAGGGATGATGCTTCTCTTAAAGGCACGAAAGATGGTTTCCGTGAAGCAACATGGGATGAAGCCTATGATTTAATCGTGAAAAAATTTCAAGAGCTTCAAGGTGACTTTGGCAAGGATTCCCTAAGTGTTTATAGCGGGGTATCAATGACCAATGAAAAATGCTATTTAACCGGAAAATTTGCCCGTGTCGGCATACAAACACGCTATATTGATTACAATGGCCGTTTTTGTATGGCAAGTGCCGCTGGCGGCTTTATGAGATCCTTTGGGGTTGACCGTGGTTCAACACTACCTTGGACAGATCTTCATGAAACAGATTGCTTGTTCATCGCAGGAAGTAACACGGCAGAATGTCATCCAACATCGATGTTCCGTGTTTGGGCAGTTCAGGAACGCGGTGGGTATTTGATTGTTGCCGACCCTCGTGAAACTCCGATAGCAAGAAGAGCCGATGTTCACTTAGATTTAAGACCGGGAACGGATCTTGCACTAGCAAATGGAATCTTAAACTTATTAATTCAAAACGGCTATGCCGATGAAGAATTCGTAAATAATCATACAAACGGCTTTGAAGAAACAAAAGAACTAGTAAAAGAATTTACACCGGAATATACGAGTGAGCTAACTGGGGTTGCTCCTGAAAAAATCATTCGTGCCGCTGAAATTTACGGGAAAGCACCAAATGCGATTGTCATGTTTGCGCGTGGCATTGAGCAGCAAGTTAAGGGTGTAGATAATGTTTCGGGATACACCAATATGGCGTTAGTAACAGGTAAGATTGGCCGCCCAAAAGCAGGTGTTGCAACTTTTACAGGTCAAGGTAATGGTCAAGGCGGACGTGAGCATGGTCAAAAAGCTGATGCCCTTCCTGGATACCGAAAAATTGCTAATCCTGAACATGTTAAAGCAGTAGCTAAGGTTTGGGGGATTGAACCTGAGGAGATGCCAAAAGAGGGAGTTTCCGCTTACGAAATGTTTGGTTTAATGGAGCAAAAAGTCATCCGCGGCTTGTACTTACTATGCTCGAATCCAGCCGTTTCTGCTCCAAACTTAAATTACGTCCGTGAACAGTTGAAAAACCTGGATTTCATGGTATGTGCTGATTTTTACTTATCAGAATCTGCAGAGTTTGCGGATGTAATCCTGCCAACTACTACTTGGTCTGAAGATGAAGGTACAGTAACAAATCTTGAAGGCCGTTGTATAAAAATCAATAAGGCGCAGGAGCCGCTTGGAGAATCCAAACCAGATTGGCAAATTCAGGTTGAATTATGCGAGCGCCTAGGCAGAGGGAAATATTTCTCTCATTTAAAAACCGCAAAAGATGTTGGTGATGAATTCCGTTTAGCTTCAAAAGGCGGATATGCTGATTACTACGGGATCACTTGGGATAAAATCGAAAAACAAGATGGCGTATTCTGGCCATGTAAAGATGAGAATGACCCTGGAACACCACATATGTTCTTAGATAAAAAGTTTTATCATCCAGATGGAAAGGCAAAAATATGTGCCCTTCCTTATAGACCACCTGCTGAGGAGCCAGATGAAGAATATCCATTACGCTTAACAACAGGACGTGTCGTTTATCATTATTTATCTGGGAATCAAACAAGAAGAATTAACTTCTTACGCGATATGAGTCCGGAACCTTTTGTAGAAGTTCATCCAGAAACAGCAGAAAAATATGGTATTAACCATGAGGAGAAAGTTCGTCTATTCTCAAGAAGAGGAGAGGCGTATTATCAAGTAAAAATAACGGAGGCCATTCGTAAGGATACCGTGTTTGTTCCTTACCACTGGGGTCATGATAAATCTATTAATCTCTTAACAATTGGCGCCCTTGACCCAATGTCCCGGATGCCGGAATTTAAAGCATGTGCAGCACAGATTGAAAAACTTGAACTAAAGAAGGTGCAGTAAATGAAAAAGAGGCTATATTTAGAACTTGAAAACTGTATAGGCTGCCGCTCCTGTTTGGCTGCCTGTACACAGTGCGGTGGTCATGAGGAGCGTAACCGTAACTATGTCTACGATGTTAATCCGCTTGTTAACCGTCAGACGATGCCTCTAATGTGCCTGCATTGCGTGAATCCTGCCTGTGCTAGAAGCTGTCCAGCACAAGCCATCCAAATCCATGAAACAGGAGCGGTTCTTTCGGCTCTTGTTGAAAAGTGCATTGGCTGTCAAAACTGTACGATTGCTTGTCCATACGGAATTCCGAAGTTCGATACAGAACAAAATTTAATGTACAAATGCGACCTTTGCATCGATCGTACAAAGGATGGAATTCCTCCGATGTGTGCGAGTGTATGTCCGTCAAATACCTTACAATGGTTAACAGATGAAGAAATTGAAGCAAAGCAAGCACAATTTAATTTGGATAATGGTAAGTGGGTTACAAGTATGCCTTACTTAGAAGGCGAAACAAATGTAAGAGTGAATCTCCCTGGTATCCTTCAGGGTGTCACGAAATTGTTTTAGGAGGGATTAACCATGACAGATAAAAATAATAAAATCCCGTTTAATGAAGATAACTATACACATAATATAAACCGCAATAATGAACGAAAACTGGATCGCCGCGGGTTTATGAAAACACTCGTCGGTGCTGCAGGAGTTTTCGCTGTTTCTTCCCTTCCTTGGGGAGTAATGGCGGCAAAAGAGCTGAGCGGGCTGGGAGATAAAAAATATCCAAAGCATAAAATCACCGATGTAAAGTCGATACCAGTCGGGGATGCAGTAGAATTTGCTTTTCCTGGAGAGCATGACAGTGCTATTTTAATAAGACTTTCAGATGAGAAATATGTGGCCTACCAAAATGCCTGTACCCATCTTCGTTGTCCTGTATTTTGGAAAAAGGAAGAGAAAGAAATGCTTTGTCCATGTCATCACGGGAAATTTGACGTTGAAACAGGTGCACCCACAGCAGGTCCTCCAAGGCGTCCGCTCCCTGAAATCTATGTGAAAGTAGAAAACGGATCCGTTTATGCAGTAGGGGTGAAGCGTTATGAAGCGTAGTTACGTTAGTGTAGCACTCCTATTAGCTGTTCTATTGGTAAATATCATTGTTACTCAGTACATGGTCCACCAATATTTTTATGAGAATTATACAAATACAATAATTGCAGCAGTCATTAATGTTGTTTTATTTCCAACCGCATTTCTTATTTATAAAAAAGGTGTGAACATCAATGATTAGTGAAACGTATCTCGATTTTTGTTTTATCCGTGAACAATCAGGTGAATTTACGTTAGAGATCGATGAATTATTGAAAAACACATTCGGCAAAAAGAAGTTAAATTGGTATTTAGAAGAAAAGAAAATTGATGGTGCTGATATGGTTATTGCTGAAGTGAAGGGGATGAGCAACTGGTCTTCAGAAGAAGAAACGCTCCTTTTCCTCGAGGAAAATGCAGACGCGAAATTTTGGGAGTATCTGCAAGGGTATAAAATGTTCATTTATCCCGTAACGAAGGGATGTAACAGCTGTGGAACCCATTAATTTAAATGACCTGCAGCACTTTATTGGCTCAACTGTTGAAATGGCGATCCAAGATGTGCAAGGTGGAGATCAGGCTCCAGCCGTCCAAAAAAATATAAAAAAGATTCAGTATTGTCCTGATCATACACATGTCCGTTTTTATTTTGATGCGATTTATTTCTTAGCAGTGCCGCTTACAAGCCAATTCCATCATTCCGAGGCTTCGTTTTCAGCTACAGATCATAATAGCGGCTTAACGTACACTTTTAAAAAAATGAAGTAATTGGAAGTCTAAAGGTAAGGGGGGAGTACAATGGAGAATTCTGTATTGAAGCACCAAATTCGTTCTTATATTATTCAATCACAAGAAGAGGAAATAAAACGTATTTCGATGGAGCTGCATGAAGGGGTTGGGCAAAATCTTTACAGTATTTATACCGGGTTACAATTAGTTGAATCGGGCTTAGGTGAGCACCATCTGAAAAACTATTTGCATGAAATGACTCAGTTGATTGAAAAGACGATTATTGAGATAAGATTGCTCTCAGTAGAGCTTCATCCCCCTGCTCTAACAACACTTGGATTAATGCCAGCGATTAAGAGCTATCTTAAATTATATACCTCAACCTTTGGCGTGCTCGTAGATTTAGAATCGACTGGGGTTGAAAAACATCTACCGGAGCAAAGTAGTGTTGCTGTTTTTCGTGTTTGCCAGGAGGCACTTACAAATATTGCGAAACATGCGGATACTTCGAATGTGAAAATGACATTTAGTTGGGATGAAGAAGAATTAAAAATCTCAATTATTGATTTCGGTGGAGGATTTGCAACAGACGAAATCGAGATGAATCGGGTTTCTTTAGGAATAGCTGCAATGAAAGAAAGAATGCTTCTAACTGGCGGAAACTGCGTAATATCCTCTAAAATAGGAGGAGGAACGTCTGTTGAAATATCTCTTCCTATATAGGTAGGGAAGGAGAGTTAAACTTGATTAAAATCCTTTTGGTTGATGATCATGCCGTAGTTAGAATGGGTCTGACGATGCTGTTAAATTCTAATCCTGAAATGCAAGTGATTGGTGAGGCTTCGGAAGGTAATGAAGGCATTAAAAAGGCGATGAAGCTTAAACCTGATGTAGTGGTGATGGATTTAAGTATGCCACATGGGAAAGATGGATTATCTGCGACATCTGAATTAAAAAAGCTTATGCCTGAAGTGAATATCTTAATTTTAACCATGCATAATGATGAGGAATATCTTTTCAGAGCCATTCAAGCTGGTGCTTCAGGCTGTATTCTAAAAAGTGCTCCACATGATGAGCTAATGTCAGCGATTGAATCGGTTTCCTTAGGAAATGCGTATCTGCATCCAGCTGCCACAAAACGTTTAATGGAGGAATATTTAGGAAGCGTTAAACTGGACAGCCAAGATACCTTTCATCTTTTATCTGATCGCGAAAAAGAAGTGCTCACGCTTGTTGCAAAAGGGTATGCAAATAAAGAAATCGCGGAGCAGTTAGTTATTAGTGTTAAAACGGTTGAAACCCACAAAGGAAATTTAATGGAAAAGCTGAAAATGAAGACAAGACCAGAGTTGGTGGAGTACGCCATTAAGAAGGGCTTATTAGGATATGGAATTTAAGGAGAACCAACACATGGAACAAATAAGGGAAATACCAGCAGTTAGGGAAGTATGTGACTATCTATTAAAGGAATTACCATGTGAATTTGTCGCTCTTGCCCTGCAGAATGAAGTGGGCCCGGACGTTCGTTGGCACTATGCAGTTGGAAACTTAAATGATAAATATCAAAGAATAACCGTCCGTTTTGGAAAAGGAATCGCTGGAAAAATTATTTCAAGCGGAAGTCCTATGATGTTGAGTGAATTTCCGAATGATATTAATGGTAAAGTAACTGACCATCCGATCATGCTGGCTGAAAAACTTGTTTCCTGTTACGCTGTACCGTTATTTTTTAATGGGTCCCCAAAAGGTGTATTGCTGGTTGGAAAAAGAAGTCCTTATACTTTTCCTGAAAGATACCAGCAGATGGTGAAGGATTCCGCGGAAGCCCTAGAGAAGCTATTAAGAAGTCATATCTTAGGTGGAGGAGCTTAAGTCATGGAAATAGATAAGAAGCAGCCTGCAAGCGAACTCACCAGCATTGAATTGGAATTAAAAAAATCAATTCAAGAATTGATGGATTTTAAGTTTGCCCTTGATGAATCTTCTATTGTAGCGATTACCGATTCGAGAGGGAAAATTACATATGTGAACGAAGAATTTAGCCGAATTTCTAAATACCCGAAGGATGAACTTTTAGGACATGATCATCGTATTTTAAATTCCGATTTCCATTCAAAAGATTTTTTTAAGAAAATGTGGAAAACAATAGGTACAGGACAAGTCTGGAAGGGGGAAATCCGTAATCGTGCTAAGGATGGAACCTATTATTGGGTAGATACTACGATTATCCCATTCTTAGATGAGTTAGGGAAACCCTATCAATATTTAGCAATACGATACGAAATAACGGAACGAAAACGAGTGGAACAACAGCTTCAAAAAATGCTGACAACGATTATTGATGTTCAAGAAGAAGAACGTAAGCGCTTATCACGAAATTTACATGATGGCATCGGTCAGAATTTATACAGTCATCTTATTACCATCAATCGTTTACTTTCAGAGGTAGATCATCCCCTCCTAGATCAAATGCAAAAGGAAGCAACCCAATTGATTGAAGAAATCCGTGATATCTCATGGGAGCTGCGGCCTTCTGTATTGGATGACCTTGGACTCGTTCCTGCCATTCGTTCCTTTCTTTCTCGTTTTTCAGAGAACTACCATATTGATGTTTATTTTGAGTGTATGTTAAACCGCCGGCTGGATATTAGTATTGAATTAACGATTTACAGGATTATTCAAGAAGCATTAACAAACATTCGAAAGTATGCTGACGTGACAGACGCAGCTGTCACAGTTAGAGAGTATGAACAGAGTGTACGGGTTATGATTGAGGATAATGGAAAAGGGTTTGAACCCGGTACTAGGTCTCGTGGCGTAGGTCTTTTCAGTATGGATGAAAGAGCAAGAGCTGTTGGTGGAGAACTTACGATTAACTCCTCTCCTGGAAAGGGAACAAGGGTTATTCTAGAAGTCCCAACATCACTTGCATTAAAATAGACAAACAAAGGAACCAGGGGAATCGCTCCTGGTTCCTTTTGTTTGTCTATAGTTTAAATGAACTCTTTAATGATACAATCCGGTTAAAGACGAGTTTATCAACTGTCGTATGTTTTGGATCAACGTTGAAATATCCATGTCTGAAGAACTGGAATTTATCGTGAGGTCTGCTTTCTCTCATGTTCGGTTCAACAAATCCCTGTAAAACCACTAGCGATTCGGGATTTACGTTATCAAGAAAGGTCTTTTCCTCTCCTTCATTTTCCTCTTCTGTTTTATCCAGGATAAGTGGTTCATATAAACGGAATTCCGCTGGAACAGAGTTTGTCGCTTCGACCCAGTGAATGGTTCCTTTTACCTTACGTCCAGTAAAGCCAGTACCACTCTTGGTTAGTGGATCATAGGTACAGCGCAGTTCAACTACTTCACCGTTGATATCCTTAATAACTTCTTCACACTTAATAAAATAAGCATGCTTAAGGCGAACTTCATTACCAGGGAAGAGGCGGAAATATTTACTTGGCGGATTTTCCATAAAATCGTCTTTCTCAATGTAGATCTCACGAGAAAACGGTATTTTGCGCATGCCCATTTCCGGAACCTCTGGATTTACCTCAGCATCAAGTAGCTCGATTTGTCCTTCAGGATAGTTTGTGATGACTACTTTTAAAGGATTAATGATCCCCATTGTCCGGGGAGCCTTTAACTTTAAGTCTTCTCTAACATAGTGTTCAAGCATTTGTGAATCAACGGCTCCTGAACCTTTCCCTACTCCTGTTTCACGGACAAAGTTACGAATCGATTCAGGAGTAAATCCTTTCCGTCTCATCCCTGAAATCGTTGGCATCCGTGGATCATCCCAGCCATCGACAAATCCTTCATCAACCAGCTGCTTAAGCTTTCTTTTACTCATGACAGTATTGGTCACGTTTAACCGCCCAAATTCAATTTGCTGCGGCTGACTTTTCATTTCACATTGTTCAACTATCCAATTATAAAGCGGGCGTTGATCTTCAAACTCAACGGTACAAATCGAATGGGTTACATCCTCAATTGCATCTTCAAGCGGATGAGCAAAAGCATACATCGGATAAATGCACCATTTATCACCCGTGTTGTGGTGTGTAGCGTGTGTAATGCGATAAAGAACTGGGTCACGCAAATTGATATTGGGAGACTTCATATCAATCTTTGCGCGAAGCACCTTTTGTCCATTCTCAAATTCTCCATTGCGCATCCGTTCGAACAAATCAAGATTTTCCTCGATTGAACGGTCGCGGTATGGACTTTCTTTACCGGGAGATGTCAAAGTGCCGCGATATTCACGAATTTCATCTGCGGATAAGTCATCTACATAAGCAAGGCCCTTATTTATTAAAAGAACTGCCCTTTTGTACATCTCTTCAAAATAATCAGAAGCAAAATATAAGTTATCCCATTCAAATCCAAGCCATTTCACATCTTCTTTAATCGAATTTACATACTCGACATCTTCCTTTAACGGATTGGTATCATCAAAACGTAAATTCGTTTTTCCGTTAAATTCATCTGCTAATCCAAAGTTAATAATGATTGATTTTGCATGTCCAATATGTAAATATCCGTTTGGCTCTGGAGGAAACCGAGTGATAATTTTATCGTGCTTACCTGACTCCAAATCCTTTATCATAACATCTTTTATAAAATTAGAACTAAGATTGTCCACTCTATTCAACCTCTCCTTCATTCCTTCTTATATAAATACCATAAATAATGATAATTTTCCATTGTTGCCAACAATTCATTAGAAAAATAAGCCTAAGAGTAATTTTATCAAATAACCTGCTAGTATGTAAAATTGGTAATGAAATTTCAAAAAGGATACAATAATAACTTGAAGAAATATGGGGGGGATTTTCTTGATTAACTTAGCAACAGTTGGTACTGGATGGATTACAACGTCTTTTATTGAAGCAGCCAAACTCAGCGGCAAATTTAATTTAACCGCCGTTTATTCACGAACAGAAGAAAAAGCAAAAGAACTAGCACATACATATCATGCAGCACACTATTATACTGACATAGGAGAAATGGCAAAAAGCCCAGAAATCCAGGCGGTTTATATTGCCTCACCCAATTCAGTCCATTTTGAACAAGCACTTACCTTTTTAAAAAATAAGAAACATGTCATTTGTGAAAAGCCAATCTTTTCAAATACAGCGGAACTAGATGAAGCCTATCAAGTTGCAGAGGAGAATGGTGTCTATTTATTTGAAGCGATTCGCAATATTCATGCACCAAATTTTCGCATTTTAAAAGATAAACTTCAAATGGCAGGTAAACTAAGAAGTGCGATGCTCCCATATATTCAGTATTCTTCTAGATACGATTTGTTTTTAAAAGGGGAAGTACCAAATATCTTTTCGAGTGCTTTTTCTGGAGGAGCACTTGTCGATCTAGGGGTTTATCCGCTTTTCTTAGCGATTGGCCTTTTTGGGGAGCCTGACAAGGTTACGTATCATCCGGTTATTCTATCAAGCGGTGTTGATGGCAGTGGGACACTGGTGTTAGAGTATCAAGACTTTGTCTGTACCATTCTTTGTTCGAAGATATCACATTCGGTTATTCCGTGCGAAATCCATGGAGAAAAGGGGACCTTTATCCTTGAGAATGCTGCACCAATATCTGAGATTACCTTCATTGACAGTCACTCGAAAAAGACTGAAACCTTGAGTGTAGCCCAGGAAGAACAAGACATGGTATATGAATGCATAAATATTGCGGAAATCATAGAAACAAACGATGATACCCGTTATCAGAAAGTAAGTAGATTGAGTAAAATTGTGTTAAGTATTACAGAAGAAGCAAGGAAACAGAATAATATTGTCTTTGGGGTAGAACGTTAACATTAATTTTTGTCTGTTTTAAGTATACGGTTGTGAAATCTTTATGAATACGGTATTCACGATGACTTTTATCACATCCCCTGATTTACTTCGTTCCTTATATTTAAGGTAAAGAAGATTGGAGGAAATGTAATGAAGTCCATGAACTGGTATAAAAAACAGTTGAAAAGAAAGCCGGTCCAAATAACAAGATACGTCGTTCAAGCGATATTCCTGTTGTTTTTACTATATGTCGGTGTACGCTTTTATCAATTTTATATGCATTTTGAAACACTTGGAGAAACTCCTTTTGTCGAAAGACCTAGTGCAGTTGAAGGATTCCTGCCGATTAGTGCCTTAATGGCTTTAAAAGTATGGCTGGCAACTGGGGAATTTGATGTAATCCACCCAGCAGGACTTGTATTGTTAAGCTTTTTTGTTGGTGGTGCGATTATTTTCAAAAGATCATTTTGCAGCTGGATTTGTCCGGTTGGAACAGTTGGTGAATGGGTCTCAAGATTAGGTAAGAAATTGTTTAAAAGAAATTTTGAGGTTCCCACCTGGCTCGTTTGGCTTCTTACTCCAATAAAATATTTACTATTGTTATTTTTCTTGGGGATGGTTATCGTAATGCCGACGTACGCTGCGATTTCATTCCTGAACGAACCATATAATATAATATCAGATGTGAAAATGCTGACATTTTTCTTAGATGTTAGTGCTTTTGGTCTTGGTTTTCTTATTGTTATGTTTGTACTTTCCTTATTGTATAAAAATTTCTGGTGCCGCTTCCTCTGCCCGTATGGTGCCTTCATTGGACTAGGATCGATATTTAGAATTTCAAAGGTTCGCAGAAATGAAGAGACATGTACAAACTGTGAAATGTGCACAAAGGTTTGTCCTTCAAGGGTAAAAGTGCATAAGGTAGAAACAGTAAATAACTTAAATTGTACGGCTTGTATGGCGTGTGTGGAAGCATGTCCTGTGAAGGATACGTTGAATATGACGGTCGCGAATAAAAAGGTAAGTAAATGGTTTATTCCGGTGTCATTTTTTGTTGTCTTTTTCTTAATTGTTGGTTTCGCAAAGATGACAGGACACTGGGAAACGATTATCAGTTATGAAGAATGGAAGGTATTAATACCTGAAGCAAAATTTATAGATTAAGATAGAAAAAAGTAATCTGTTATACTGACAGGTTACTTTTTTATTTGGCTGTTAAACTTGGCTGTTGATTTGCGCTACAGAGGCTACGCTTTCCGCGGGCTCGCCCGTGAGCCTCCTCGGTCGTACCGACCTGTGGGGTCTCACTCAGCTCGTACATCCCGCAGGAGTCGAGCCTCTTTCGCTCCAATCAACAGGTTCTGAAATCAACAATATCCATTAACACAGCCTTTTATTTAAAGCTTTTCTGATTATTTTCTAAAATGAGGTTGAAAATCCCAAAAACGTCCCATATAATAATCTTATAGATTTCCAAATAAACAATATGATTTCCTATTTGGAAATTAATGAAGGCGTTATCACTATTTTGCCTTCAGATTCAAAGGGTTCGCAAAATTTAATTGAAAACAGGAGTGAATTAGATGGAAACTCGTTATACACATAGTCCTGAAGATATTCGACACTATTCAACTGAACAATTACGCAGAGAATTTGTAGTGGAAAGTATTTTTGTACCAGGAGAAGTAGTTTTAACTTACACACATAACGATCGGATGATCTTCGGTGGTGTTACACCAACAGATAAACCGTTAACAATCGAACTTTCAAAAGAACTAGGAGTTACTTATTTCTTAGAGCGCCGTGAACTTGGAATTATTAATATTGGCGGTCCAGGATCTATCGTACTCGAGGGAACAGAAGAACCGATGAAAAAACAAGACGGTTATTACATTGGAAAAGAAACTAAAGATATTCAATTCAAATCAGATGATCCGTCTAATCCAGCTAAATTTTACACTGTATCAACCCCAGCCCACCATAAATATCCGAATGTAAGAATTAGCATCGATAACATCGAACCTAAAGTAACAGGTGATGCTTCTACATTAAACCATCGCTCGATTTATCAATACATTCATCCGAATATTTGCGAAAGCTGTCAACTTCAAATGGGTTATACGATTTTAACACCAGGAAGTGCGTGGAATACAATGCCCGTTCATACACATGAGCGACGCATGGAAGCGTACCTGTATTTCGATATGAAAGAGGACACTAGAGTCTTCCATTTCATGGGTAAACCGGATGAAACAAAGAGCCTTGTAATTGCAAATGAGCAAGCCGTTATTTCACCTAGCTGGTCCATTCACTCTGGAGTAGGAACAAGTGATTATACGTTCATCTGGGCCATGTGCGGAGAAAATATTACGTATGAAGATATGGACAATGTCCGTATGCAGGATTTGAAATAAATAATTATTTACAACGTAGTCTTTAATCACTATAAAAATGGAGGAAATACATCATGACAAATGATTTACAACAATTCTCATTAGATTATTTTAATTTAGCAGGCAAAGTGGCGATCGTGACTGGTGGTAATACGGGTCTTGGACAAGGATATGCGGTGGCGCTTGCAAAAGCCGGTGCAGATCTTTTTATTACTACACACAATCATGATTGGGATGACACAAAAGAACTTATTGAAGCAGAAGGCCGCCGTGTAGCATTTCACCAAGGTGATTTAACGAACCATGACACCATCAAAGATGTTGTCGCTAAATGTTTAGAAACATTTGGGAAAATTGATATTCTAGTTAACAACGCAGGAACCATCAAACGCGCTCCACTTATTGAGCATCCTGCAGCAGACTGGGAAGCTGTTATCAATATTAACTTAAATGCCGTTTACTTCTTAAGCCAGGAAGTAGCAAAAGTAATGGTAGAACAAAAAAGTGGGAAAATCATTAACATTGCCTCTATGCTTTCATTCCAAGGGGGTAAGTTCGTACCAGGATATACAGCAAGTAAACATGGTGTTGCAGGATTAACAAAAATCTTTGCCAATGAGTTAGCCATTCATGGTATCCAAATTAACGCAATTGCTCCTGGCTATGTTGAAACAGCAAACACTGCACCAATTCTTGAGAATGAAGTGCGAAGAGATGAAATTACTGCTCGGATTCCAGCTGGACGTTGGGCAACACCAGCTGACCTACAAAGTGTCGTTGTCTTCCTTGCAAGCAAAGCTTCGGATTATATGAATGGAGCCATTGTACCAGTAGATGGCGGCTGGCTAGTTCGCTAATTTAAAAAATCATATATAGATTAATTGATTAAGAGTATAGCTATTCCCAAATAGCTATATTCTTTTTATTCTCAAGAGGGAAAAACCGGCATACTGGTGTATAATATCTAAATAACCTAAAAAAATGCGGTTGCAAAATAGATAAAGTAAATTATCAAATGAAAGGAGGGATTTCAATGGAGAATGCAAAACAGCCTTATGGTACGGTTTTAATTAAAGCTTCAACCATCCTTGATTTTTTATCCGCAAAGAAAGAGCCACAGCCATTGAACGTGATTGCACAAGAAACAGGTTTAACTAGTTCAACTGCTTTGAAGATACTAGATACACTCCAAATGATTGGTTATGTAAAAAAACATCCAGAAACGAAAAAATTCGAGCTTGGAAGTGCCTTAATTAAATATGCAAACAGGTATTTAGCGAATTTGGACATTTCCAAGATTTCATATCCCTACTTAAAAGAATTGCAAATTCGATTAGACGAAACCATTCACTTAGGGATTTTAGAGGGCGATGAAATCTTGACTGTTAACAAGCTGGAAACCAATAAGCCAATTGTTTGCTTGAATTCGAGAATTGGTTTAACAAAGCCACTTTATTGTTCTGCGATGGGAAAAGCGGTCCTTGCCGAGATGTCGAGGGATGAAATAGCGGCATATTTGAACCGGGTTGAGCTAAAAGCATTTACCAAAACGACGATTACCGATCATGATACGTTATTGGAACAGCTCAATGATGTAAAAAGAAGTGGGTATGCAGTCGATGATAGTGAAGGTGAAAATGATGTTTACTGTTTAGGTGTTTCTCTAAGAATGAATAACCAAACATATGGAGCTTTTAGTGTAAGTGTGCCATCATATCGAATAACACCAATCATCAAAGATGAAATCGTTCAAGCCATTTTAAAAACAAAGGAAAATATCCTGCGGGAATTACAGCAGAATTATGTATTTATATAAGAGTTACAAAAAGAGAATCCATGTGGGTTCTTTTTTTTGTATCAGTTACATCACGCCCATTTTTTCATATATATAACTAAAAAATTAAATGGGGTATCAGGGATGGTTAGAAGAAATACAGAACAGGAAAATTGGATTACCTACCTACTTTCCTTATCTAGAATGGTTTACCTTTTTCCGGCAGCAGTGAAGGGGATTGGCGGAAGTAAATGGGGCTACATCAACGAGAAGGGTCTTTTTGTTCTATCCCCAAAATATGAAAGGGCACGTGATTTTCAGGAAAATGGCTTAGCGATTGTTGAAGTAAATAACCTCACAGGGATTATCAACAGTGATGGATACTTTATTGTGAAACCAAAATATCAGTCTATTAGTCCGTTTTCGGAAGGGCGGGCAACGGTAATCGATAGTAAGGGTTTTAAAGTCATTGATGAAAGCGGAAAGGAAATTACCTCAAAGGCGTATTCCTTTATTGGTGATTATCAGGAGGGCAGAGCACTAGCTGCTAATACGAACGAGCATGGTGAGTATTTATACGGATTTTTGAATCGCAGAGGAAAGGAAGTCATTCCCTTAACCTTTGAATCTGCTAACGACTATCATAATGGAAAAGCACTTGTAAAAATGAAAGAAGGCAGCTTCGCTCTTATTGATCTTACCGGAAGAATATTGAAATCCTACCATTACGAAATGGTCGATAATTACGGAGAAGGGATGCTGGCGTTTCGTCCTAGCAATGAAGGAAAATGGGGGTACATGGACGAAGCAGGGAATATCGTAATTGAGCCAAAGTATACAGGAGCACAATCGTTTATCGAAGGAAGGGCGATTGTGAATGTGGAATATAATTTTGGCTTAATTGATAAGCAGGGGAATTTTATTATCAAACCAAATTATAATCGTTTGTTATATCTCGGAGAAAATCGTTATGCACTCGGTAAATCACCTGACCCGCAAAAGCCTTATCTTCTTCCTAAGTATGCCATCGCCGATTCTAACGGACAAATATACACCGGGTTTATCTATAATGGTGTCTCACTGTATAAGGATGGAATTGCCTCAGCCTTTAATGACGAAAACACCTTCTTTATCGACAAACGTGGTCAGAGAATAGAGTTCCTTCCAAAGGTTAGCGGCAGTGGTTCACTCGTATTTGATCAATCGGTCATTAAAGGTGATATCGATCTTCGCACGCTCTATTTTGATAAAAAAGGCAAGGTAGTATGGAAGCAAAATAAGGTTATTCCGGTAACCGACGATATTTCTGTTATTGAAAATAAATTCAAACCAGACAAGGACTATTTGGTTTATTACCCACAGGTGAAGGGGATCAAAAATCAGGAGAATGTAAATCAGACCTTAAAGGATCTTTCTGGGGTGAAGATTATTCCCGAAAACACACAATTGGAATCAAGCTATATCGGTGATTTTGATATTACTTTTTATAAAAACAACCTTATGGTTATTGAGATTAACGGGTATGAGTATCCGTTCGGGGCCGCTCATGGAATGCCGATTAAAAAATATGCTCATCTAAACCTCAAAACCGGCGAGTTTTTCCATTTAAAAGATTTGTTTAGCCCGAAAGAAGATTATGTAAAAGTAATCAGTGAAATCATCGGGGAACAAATCAAAAACGATGATCAATATTCTTATGTTTTCCCTGAAACCTATAAAGGAATAAAAGCGGACCAGCCCTTTTTTATTAGCAAAGAGGGATTAAATCTATACTTTCAACCTTATGAGATTGCTCCGTATGCGGCCGGATTTCCCACCTTCACCATACCATTTGCAGAAATAAACAGTATCATTAATAAGGAGGGTGACTTTTGGCGTTCCTTTCACTAATTGACAACTGCTGGACACCGAGATACTTTTAAATTAGGCTGTGTAAATGGATACTGTTTATTAAAACCTGTTGATTAGAGCGAAAGGGGCTCGACTCCTGCGGGATGAACGAGCTGAGTGAGACCCCGCAGGTGCGAAGCAGCGAGGAGGCTCACGGGCGAGCCCGCGGA
>NZ_JBALNQ010000017.1:0-7827 GCF_036961885.1 Neobacillus niacini
ATACTCTCGGATAGCGGAAAATACTCTCGGATGGCGGAGAATACTCTCGGATAGCACAAAAATACAGGTGGGTTCCAAAATTCGAAAGGCTAAAAAATTCGGTTGAAATTTAGGTTATGCTATTATTAACAAGTAGAGGTGATGAACGGTGATTTACATTGGTGTAACAGGTTGGGGAGACCATGACAGCTTATATCCAGGCCCAATTTCCCCCAGGGATAAGTTAAAAGAATATGCAGCTCATTTTCCAACAGTAGAAGTAGATACGGCTTTTTACGCCATTCAACCGAAAAGAAATGCAACTAAGTGGGTCCATGATACTCCTTCCTCATTCCAATTCATTGTAAAAGCCTACCAGGGAATGACCGGCCATCAACGGGGGGAAATTCCATTTGCAACCAAACAAGAAATGTTTCATGCCTTCAAAGAATCGCTAGAACCTTACATAGAAGCAAATAAATTTGCAATGGCCCTTTTTCAATTCCCACCATGGTTTGATTGTAAGCGGGAGAATGTTGAATACTTACGTTGGTGCAAAAAAGAAATGGGTGATCTATCATGTGCGCTCGAGTTCAGGCATCAATCATGGTTTTTACCCCAGTATCGACAGCAAACCCTCGATTTTATGAAAGAGGAAAAATGGATTCATAGTATTTGTGACGAACCACAATCAGGCGAAGGATCGATACCCACGGTTTTAGAAGCCGTTGACACTGAAAAATTATTGATAAGATTTCATGGACGTAACGTTCATGGCTGGCAAAAACGTCAAGCAGAAAACTGGCGTGAGGTTCGTTACCTTTATCGGTATAATCAACAAGAACTCCAGGAATGGGCAGTGGCAATCCAGAAATTAGCGAAGGAGTCTAAGGATGTCTATGTTCTCTTTAATAACAATTCTGGCGGAGATGCAGCAGATAACGCAAAAGCAATGATGAACCTGTTAGAGTTAGAATATGAAGACCTTGCTCCAATGCAATTGGATCTATTTTAAAATAAAGGAGAACGACAATGGAATGGATTGTATTAGTTTTAATAGGAATTGCAGGTAGTTCCTTAGGCAGTTTAATTGGACTGGGCGGGGGGATCATTATTGTACCATCCTTACTCTTTTTAGGCTCTCTGTCTGCATTTGGCTATATCTCTCCGCAAACAGCAGTAGGAACCTCCCTCTTTACCATGATTTTTACGGGGCTTTCTTCGACGTTAGCTTATATGAAACATAAAACGGTTGATTATAAAAGCGGCTTAATTTTCCTAATAGGAAGTGGTCCAGGAAGTATTCTAGGTGCCTGGGTGACAGAAGTTTTAAATTTGAAATCATTTAATTTATTTTTTGGTATTTTTATTATTTTTGTCTCGTTTGTTCTATTATTAAAAGATAAATTAAAGCCAATGCCCTTTCAAAAAGAAAAGGGGATTATACGAAGCTTTACTGATAACTCAGGGAAAACTTTTGAGTATGGGTTTAACCCATATATAGCAGTGGTTATTTCCTTTATAGTTGGTTTTTTATCAGGAATATTAGGGGTTGGCGGTGGTTCATTGATGGTACCGACCATGATCCTTTTCTTTTTCTTTCCGCCACATGTGGCAACAGCCACTTCAATGTTTATGATTTTGCCAACATCCATTCTAAGCTCAATCACCCATATCACACTTGGGAATGTTGATTGGCTGCTTGCACTGGCATTGGTTCCAGGTGCTTGGATTGGAGCAAAGGTCGGTGTATATTTAAACACTAGGCTAAAAAGTAAAACCATCGTGTTAGTATTGCGAAGCGTACTAATAATTGTTGGCATACGATTAATTTATCAAGGTATTTTTGGTTAAGGCTGATTTCGTAACGATTGTTGTTAAAATCTTAAAGCCGATTTTAACGTGAAAAATAGTTATTTTGAGCCTTTGAAATTTAGTTTGCAGGCTCTTTTTTAAATAAGTTTATGTGTTTTCTGCGAAAACACAGGATTACATTAATTTTGTTATATAAAGCAACGAAGTTTAAGAAAAGAGCCTTAGCTAAAAGGAAGCGAAACCTACATGGAATTCATTCACATATATCATACAAATGATCTTCATAGCCATTTAAAACGTTGGCCGCGAATTCAGCATTTCTTAACAAGTAAAAGAACTCAACATGAAGAAGCTGGAGAAGAATTTTTTCTCTTTGACATTGGTGACTTTATTGATCGCTGGCACCCACTTTCTGAAGCGACCCAAGGACAGGGCAATATTGAGTTGTTAAATGATGCTGGATATACGGCCGTTACAATTGGTAACAATGAAGGAATCAACTTCCCATATGAAGGTTTGAATCATTTATATGACAACAGGGATTTTGATGTGAGTGTTGCCAATCTCTATACTGACAAGAGTCAACATCCATCGTGGCTAAAACCCTATTATATTTATCAAACAAAAAGGGGAACACGGATTGGAGTGATTGGGTTAACAGCATATTTTTCGCATCTATATGACCTTCTTGGCTGGAAGCTGACCGACCCTATCGAAGAGTTAAAGAAATGGATGGGACCTTTAAAAGAAGAAGCGGATATTATCATCCTGCTTTCACATCTCGGGCTAAATCATGATGAACGAATAGCTGTAGATTACCCGGAGATAGATGTAATTCTCGGCGGGCATACCCATCATACACTTCCTGAAGGGAAGCAAATAGGCCGTACACTTATAGCTGGTGCTGGTAAGCATGGAAGGTTTGTTGGTCAAGTCACTCTTCAGGTTGATGACCGGAAATCGATTCGTCAACAAGCAAAATTGTATAATGTGATGGAGCTTCCAGCAGTAAAAGATGAGAAAGCGATCGCAAAGGAGTTTTACCGAAAAGGGAAGAAGTTATTAAACCAAAAAATTACAACACTGACGAATGAATTTTCACATAATCCCTTTCAAGTAACAGAGCTTTCGCAAATCTTATGCCGGGCACTAAAAGAATGGTGCGATGCAGATTGTGCCTTTATTAATGGTGGACTTATTTTGGGTCAATTATCGGGTACTGTAACTGCATACGATTTACTTACCATTTGCCCTCACCCCATCAATCCATGTAAAATCCAGCTCTCAGGTGCAGAGTTAAAAGAGGTTTTACTTGAAACGAAAGATCCGAACTGGCCACAGCGACAAATTGCAGGTCTTGGGTTTAGGGGGACCATTATGGGAATTAGTGTTTATGATGGGATTACTTTTAACGACAACAACGCCATTTTTATCAATGAAAGCGAATTAAACTTAGATCAATCCTATACATTAGCCATACCTGATATGTTTACCTTTGGCCATTTTTTTAAAGGAGTTTTTCCAAATAAGAAAAAACAATATTTTCTTCCCGAGTTTTTGCGCGATTTATTAAAATGGAAATTGCAGGCATAGTTTGTATACACGCTTTTTCTTTCACTTTCATAAGTTGAAAGTAAGGAAAGGAAAGGAGTGTGTAAATTGATAGAGCTATCTCCGGTAGTTATTAATGGTCACACGTTCTTGGCTGTTACTGTTTTACTGCCAAAAACAACTCTACTCACTGTTAGCAATGATAAGGGATATATCATGTGCGGTGCACTAGATGTTGGATTATTAAACGAGAAATTGAAGGATCGTAAAATCATAGCAGCAAGAGCGGTGGGGGTAAGAACGATAGAACAGCTCCTTAATGCCCCAATGGAATCAGTTACAGTTGAGGCAGAAAAAATTGGGATAACGAAAGGCATGATTGGAAAAGATGCCTTGCTGAAAATGGTTTGAAAAGCTTGCACAGAGGTGTAGGCTTTTTTTTACTTTGAAGGCTAGTTCCTCCTTTTTATGCATACATATAACATGTAAGGGGGGATTTTTTTTGGCAAAGTTACGTTTACGTCCTAGAAAACGGGGTCCGTTACCTTTCCGATATGTTTTACTCTTATCATTTGTGTTTTTTCTTTTGTCTACAGCACTTGGAATATGGTTGGTGAATAAAGGGATTGAACCTTCTTTAATGCGATATGCGGAATCCAAGACAAAACAAATTGCCTCACAGGTTATCAATAAGGCGATTAATAAAAAGACGGTCGAAGTAGGGGATGTTATCGCAATTGAGCCTGGACAGGGTGATGCACAGCCAAGTGCTAGTCTTAAAACAGAAGTCATTAATCAGAAATTATCTGAAATCACCAGTGAGATACAGAAAAATCTAAATGCTGCTGAGAAAGGCGATCTTGCGTCATTGGAGCAATTAACAGATGTCGATATTGAAGTAAATAAGAAAAAAGAGGATGGGATTATTTGGAATGTCCCGCTTGGCCAGGCAACCAACATGGCATTGTTAGGAAATTTAGGGCCTAAAATTCCAGTCCGGTTTCATGCGATTGGTGAAGTACGACCAGATGTGAAGATAAACCCGAAACCAATGGGGATTAATAACACATGGATAGATGTTGCTATCCATCTAGAGGTTTCAGTTCAAATCATAACACCCTTTGCCACTCAGATTACCAAACTTGAACAGAATATTCCAGTTGGGGGAAGATTAATTCAGGGTGATGTACCGCAATTTTATAATAATGGAGGAGGTGGGATTACGCCTTCCATTGAGATACCACCGCCTAAAAAGTAAAGGACTGCCAAAGGACAGTCCTTACCTTTTCTTCAATGCTTGTCTTTCTTGCTGTTTCCACAATCCTAAATGTGGTGTGGGGTCAAAGGACCATTCTGTATAACCATTGTCTTTATACATGCCATAATGCAAATGAGGAGGGAATTTCCCTGATGTTCCCGGCGGACCATATCCCGAACTGCCTACACCGCCAATCAAGGTTCCAGGCTCAACGATTTGCCCTTCTTTTAAATCTTTAGCAAAACCACTAAGATGAGCAAAATAATGATACGTATTATTAATATCACGAATTCCTACTCTCCAGCCGCCAAACTTATTCCAGCCCTTCATTTCCACAATTCCATAATTTGTAGCACGAACGGGAACACCATAGCCTGCAAAAATGTCTGTACCCTCGTGCATTCTTCTGCCACCCCAGCCTCTCGCATCACCCCAGGTACTGCGATAACTGTGGTTGCTTCTTAAAGGTAAAGGAAAAACATGTGAATCCAATTCTAAGCGGCCAAAATGGCGATATACTTTTGCCTTACCCACAATAATGCCAACAGTTTTATCACGATGATAATAATTCCATAACCCGATTTTTATATTATCATGGTCTATTCCGTATGAGAGCAGATAATTGGCAAAAGCATATAAAACATCTTCATCACTTTTTAAACTAGCTTTGCCGTCTCCATCTCCGTCAACACCCATACCATTGAAAAACTGAATAATGGCAGGGTCTTCTTCATTCGGATTCGGATTGGTTGCTCCAGCCCATTTTTCCGGAGAAAAATAGATGGCAATCACACTTTCCGCTTTAGGTAAGTCCTTGCGAACCTGGCGAATATTTCTTTCGTATTGATCAATAGCTGCTAAATAATACCAAGGCAGTTGGGTAAGAGTTTCCACCTTTTTATATAATGTCATTCTCTCTTGATACTCATCAGGACTTTTTGCATGAGCATCCGTAAGGGAAAGGCTCATAAATAAGAGGAAAGTTCCAATTATCAGAAAAACCCGCACAGGAATCCTCCTTCCGATTATTGTATGACTTTAGTTTATGATTTCTAGGCAAATTCATAATGATCAATAATTGGAAATAGACCTAACAAAAGTTGGTCTGCTTGTCCTTGTTGCAAAAAGTATGGTAAAGTGACAGGGAGCAAACTCAATCAAGGAGTGAAAAAATTGAGCAGGAATGAAGAATATTTACGCAAACCTGAATGGTTAAAAATAAAATTAAATACAAATGAACATTACACAGGCTTAAAAAAAATGATGCGAGAAAAGAGTTTACATACTGTATGTGAAGAGGCACGTTGTCCAAATATCCACGAATGCTGGGCTGAAAGAAGAACAGCTACCTTTATGATCCTCGGTGATACCTGTACACGTGCATGCCGTTTCTGTGCGGTTAAAACAGGACTTCCAACAGAATTGGATTTACAGGAACCAGAACGTGTAGCTGACTCCGTTCAATTAATGAACTTAAAACACGTAGTGGTTACCGCGGTTGCCCGGGATGATTTAAAAGATGGTGGTGCGGCAGTTTTTGCAGAAACCGTTAGAGCAATCAGAAGAAAGAATCCTTTCACTAGCATAGAAGTCCTTCCTTCAGATATGGGTGGTAAGGAAGAAAATCTAGCCTTATTAATGGATGCAAAGCCTGACATCTTGAATCATAATATTGAAACGGTAAGACGCCTTACTCCAAGAGTAAGAGCGCGTGCAAAGTACGACCGTTCACTTGAGTTCTTACGTAGAGCGAAAGAAATGCAGCCTACGATCCCTACAAAATCAAGCTTGATGGTGGGACTGGGAGAAACAAAAGAGGAAATAATTGAGGTTATGGATGACCTTAGAGCTAATAACGTCGATATTATGACGATTGGTCAATATTTACAACCTTCTAAGGGCCATTTAAAGGTAGAGAAATATTATCATCCAGAAGAATTTGCTGAACTGCGAGACATTGCCCTTACTAAAGGATTTAGCCACTGTGAGGCTGGTCCGTTAGTACGTTCATCCTACCATGCAGATGAGCAGGTAAATGCAGCCGCAAAGCACAAACAATTGCTTGGGGAAACCGAAGTAAAACAAGCATAAGAAAAAAGAGTTCAGTCCTTAATCGGGCTGAACTCTTTTGCTTAACGACGATTCTTAGTGTTCATTACATCATCTTGAGTTGCTCCATTTTCATCTTCGCTTTCACTCATGCGGTTACCTTGTGGAGACTTCTTCATTTGATTAACTAAACTGGTTACGGAGTTTCTTGCATTTTTGCTTGTTGAATCCATATTTGCAAGATTTTCCACATCCCGCATTAAGTTTTTGTCATCAGATACATAGACATGATAAAATCTCGGAACAACAGACATGGCTGTTCTTTTTACCTGATCTGCCGTCTTGTTGCGGTCCTTAGTGTCGGTGCTATAGGCAATGAGCACTTCCTGGTCGGTTACCAAGGTAGCCACATCATTTACATTTGGAATATCTGTGCTAAATTGACTAATGATGTTAGCTACTTGTTCACGGTCAATCGCTGAATAATGCTCCATTCCGCCCCGATCATTCTGGATAGGACTTTTTTGGTGACGAACAAAGCCATAATCATCACTTACATTCCGAACGCCACGACTGCCGCCTTCATGATAGAGCTCTTCCCTTTTATTATTGACATTTATTGTATCTCCGCTTTCTTCGTATACATCGCGATTTGCCATATCCTTTGAGCAGCCAGTAGTTGTGAAAAGTAAACAAAATCCAATAATCATCAACCATTTCTTCACGTAAAGCACCTCCTATTTTTAGGTTAGCCAAATAACTGATTTTTTTTCTTAGTAATTGATGGTGAATCGGTTATAATGAAAGAAGGATTAACTGGTAAAATTTGAGGTGATTATATGATCAATATCAATGGTTCGACATATGAAATTGTGCAGGAACACAGAGATGCCTTTAATGAGGAAGCCATAAAGGCCAGATATAGTGAAATATTATCTAGATATGATTATATTGTCGGTGATTGGGGATATGGTCAGCTCAGGCTAAAAGGCTTTTTTGATGATCAAAATCAAAAGGCTACATTTGATACCAAAATCAGTACATTAAGTGAGTATTTGTATGAATACTGTAATTTTGGATGTGCCTATTTTGTTTTAAAAAGGGTAAAAAAATAAAGAAGCTCGCCGATTGGCGAGCTTCTTCATTTAAAGATAAGTATAAGTTTTTGAACTTAG
>NZ_JBALNQ010000017.1:7998-38714 GCF_036961885.1 Neobacillus niacini
AGGGCGCTTGCGCTTTTCTTAATTATACGGTGGTTGTTCATCACTTTCAGGGTCATCGTGTGTAGGATGCGCACCGTCCATTTGTCGAGGAATATTCTGATGAAAGGTTTTATCCTCATAATTAAAGTTACTATAAAACCGCTGCCCTTCCTGCCAGGGAGTGCTTTTATTTTCAACAGGCTCATCCTTACCAATCGGTGAACCATAAGGACCTTCTGGATACTCCTCTGCTGTTAAAAAGTTCTGTTGTTTTTCAACATTAGATAAATCGAAATAATTTTTCTTCTTCTTTTCAACCATGGTCTCACTCCTTTTGCTAAACTAGCTCCAGCGCCTAGGGGCTTCTGCCTTTGTATTAGTATGTTAAAAGGAGTGTGAAAAAATCAAAGTAATTCTAACAAAAAGGAACGCAATTCTTCAGCATCCTCTTCATTCAATTGAAACGCATATTCTAAATACCCTTCTTCTTTTAAATCATCCTCACCAATGATCGCAAAACGGTTACCTTGTATATCAAGGACAAGATGTTTCCCGAAATGACGATCTGTTTTTACAATTGCTAAATCAAAGCGTGTGTTGTCACCAACAAAGCTGACAAATCGTGTTTTTGTATCCTCTGTATCATCGTATAAGAAAAAACGTTCTTTCATATAATAGTTCTCCTTTAGTAAATTTCTTCATTCTCTTTATATTACCAAATATTTCGTCAGTGAGGGAGGATTGTAGGGAATAGAATTTTGTAAAAAATTTACTTAAAGGAAAAACGGATTCTGTCAAATTGTGTTACAATATATTTAATATTGTCGTATGCTTCTTTTTGAGAGGGATGAAATTCCATGGGCTGTCGTTACATGAAAATGGTTAAGAGTGTAATGCAATGGGGAAAGATTTTTTTACCTCTTTCGTCTATTCGCTATTTCCCTCCTCAATTTACTTTGCGCAATCCTTTAATTGAAGGAGTAACGGACGCTTTTGAAGCAGGTCATGAGGTAGTGGTCATTGTTTTTAAAATAAGGAACCGACAGGATTTAATGGAACAAACGGAAGCCCACCTGCAGACTAAATTGATAAAAAATTTGAAAAGGCTTTTTCAAACTGTTGTCGGACAAGAAGTAAATTCTAAGGAAATTATTACCTTGCATGATTATTTTGGTGAGGGGATTAATCTCTTGCTAAAAGTCGATCATGATCGGCATTCCATCTCAAATATTGATATCATGATTAAAAAGATAACGGAAAAAATAGAACAAGATTTTATTAAGCTCTATCCGTCTCAATACCCTATTATTGAGGCAGGATATATGTTTGTAGAAAAACATACCTATTCTATTCACGATTCGATTGTAGCGGCTCATAGACATGCAATTGGCATGGCAGAAAAACGAAAGCAGTCAGAGATTAATGAAATGGTGTTAGCCATTAACAAAATTATTAATCAAAAGGCTATTACTCTTTTAGCACAGCCAATTATCGATGTATCAACGAATGAGATACGAGCATGGGAACTGCTTTCGCGCGGCCCAAAAGGGACTGTTTTAGAATCTCCACTGCAGCTTTTTTCGGTTGCAAGACAAACGGGTCGTTTGTACGAATTAGAAATGATTGTTTTGGAAAAAATGCTCCAGCAAGTAAAAGCATCCCGCTGCCGCCAAGACGTATTTGTTAATTGTACACCTATATCCCTTGGTAATATAAGATTTCCAAGTGATATAAAAAGCTTACTTCAGAAATATAGAGGGATATCTCCAAAACAAATTACTTTTGAAGTTACTGAGCAGGATTCCATTGAGGGCTTAAAAAACTTTGCTTATAATATTAAAGTGTTGCGTTTAATGGGCTTTAAGATTGCTGTTGATGATACCGGGGCTGGGTACTCAAGTTTAAGTACAATTAGTGAAATTATGCCTGATATTATTAAAATAGACCGATCATTAATAGAAAATATAGATAAAAACTCTGTAAAAGAGTCGATGTTAAAAGGATTACTCCTTGTAGCAAAAGAAGCTGGGTCATTAGTAGTTGCGGAAGGTATTGAGAATAAAGAAGAAGCTTTGGTATTAACTAGAAATAATGTCGACCTTGCACAAGGTAATTTTTACGCACGCCCAGCTATGTTTTTTGAAGAAATTGCAACATAGTGATCATGAATGAGGAAGTGATGATATGTACTTTGTAGACCGTGAAAAGTTGGAGATAACATTGGTTTTCTTAGAAAAACAAATCAGTCTTTTTTTGAGTCAGGAACATTGGTCAACACCGGTAGAAAAAGCAGCTTTAGAACGAATAACCCATCTAATAATTGAGTCGCTGCTGGATGTGGGTAACTCGATCATCGATGGTTTTATTATGAGGGACCCTGGCAGCTATGATGATATCATTGATATTTTAATGGATGAAAAGGTCATCGATGCTGAGGCAGGAAAGAGTCTAAAAATACTAATCCAGAAGCGTAAGGTGCTTGTACAGTTATATACAGATATCGATCATATCGATCTTCAAAAGCAGTTTGCTGACCATATGAAAGTGTTGGAACGATTTCCAAAGAATGTACGAGATTATCTTGCCAATGAACTTGGTCCAGTATCGGCATTTAATTAATACTTTGCAAAGGATCGCATAGGCGGTCCTTTTTGTATAATGAAAAGAAATATGAACGGAAATGATACATATAGGAGTGATTAACATGAAAAAGTATAAAGGCTATTTAATTGATCTTGATGGAACCATGTACAAAGGATCAGAAAAAATTGAGGCAGCTGGGGATTTTGTGAAAAAGTTGAAGGAAAAAGATATTCCCTATTTATTCGTTACCAATAATTCTTCTAGGACTCCAGCCCAAGTTGCCCAAAAGTTGAGGGAATTTGATATTCCTGCTGAAGAGGATTTAGTGTTTACCACGGGCCAGGCAACAGCTAATTATATCTATGAGCAAAAGAAGGACGCTTCATTGTATGTGATTGGTGAAGAAGGGATTCGCAGCGCATTAGAGGAAAAGAAGTTTCCTTTTGGTGGAGAAACTGCAGATTATGTTGTAATCGGAATTGACCGCGAGATAAGTTATGAAAAATTAGCAGTGGCCTGTCTAGCTGTCCGCAATGGGGCAGTCTTTATCTCAACAAACGGAGATATAGCAATTCCGACCGAGCGGGGGTTGCTTCCTGGAAACGGATCGTTCACTTCAGTAATTGCCGTTTCGACCCAGACAAAACCGATTTTTATTGGGAAGCCTGAATCGATCATCATGGAGCAGGCGTTAAAGGTTCTAGGCACCTCAAAAGATGAAACGTTAATGGTGGGCGATTATTATGATACAGATATTTTAGCAGGGATGAATGCTGGCCTTGATACATTATTGGTTCATACTGGAGTCACAACAAAAGAAATGCTTACAGGGTATGATAGATTACCCACATATGCAATTGATTCACTAGACCAATGGGAGCCGTAAGAAAAGGATGGAGGGTACTCCATCCTTTTCTTTTAATCATTCAACATGTGCAGCACGATGAGCGAGTCTGCTTGAGGCAGCTGCTGCAATAGCACCAATAATATCATCTAAAAAGGTATGACACTCTCCTGTTGACTTATCATTTAAATGTGCCAATATTCCTGGCTTTTGCTTATCGATATACCCATAATTTGTAAAACCAATCGAGCCGTACACATTCACAATTGATAATGCTAAAATTTCATCGACGCCATAAAGACTTTCATCGGTTTTGATTATGGATTGAATTGGTTCTTCCAGCATACCTTTTTCTGCAAGCATATCAAGCTGAATGCCTGTAATAACGGCATTTTGGACCTCGCGTTTTGACAGCACACGTTCCACATTAGCAATGCAATCTTCCATTTTTAAATTTTCGTGGTACTTTTCCTGTAAGAAAAAGACTAAGTCAGCAATATCTTGTATGTCGACGCCTCTTTCTTTAATCCATCTTCTTGCTGTTTCTTCTGTTAGATCCATTTTTTTATCTTCTGCCATCCGTTGATCACCTTTTCTTTGGAATTTTTACTATGCTTAATTCATAACATATGTGCGGTCATTTGAAAAGAAACGAATGTTCTTCACCCTCCTAACAGATTTCTCTTATAATGTTTTTCTTATACTTATTGCGTAAGAAGACAACAAGTTTTTTGGGCTATTACATATATATGAGAAAGGAGATAAAAAGAGAAGAGGTGAAAGGATGCTGCAAAAATTACTTGAAGTTAAATATGGAATACAGGTTGATGAATATGTGAAATTGGATTCTTATGATGCGCTAAGAAGCAATGGCTGGCTCTATTTGGTTACCAAGCCGGGGGGAAGGACAGCAGAAGATATTATTGAACTAGAGAAAATTGCAGACCATCTTAGGAAAAATGGTGATACCCATGTGCCGGCCTTTTTACCAGATAACGAAGGTAGCTTGATCACAACTTGGGAAGAACATCAGTATTGTGTACTAGCGAATCGACAAATGGACAAACAGACGAAGGTGAAATTGGGGAGAAAGTTAGCCAAATTCCATGAACGTGGAAAAACAGTGCCTTTAAAAATTGAAAGGTCAAGCAGGATTGGACAATGGAAGCAATTATGGGAAAAACGGCTGGACCAAATTGAAAAGGTATGGAGTGAGCAGATGTTTCAAACGCCAGAGGATGATTTTGAAAGAATGTTTATTGAATCATTTCCTTATTATATTGGCCTAACCGAAAATGCGATTCAATATTTAGTAGATACAGAGCTCGACGATGAACCAAAAGAATCAGATAGTGGAACGGTGTGCCATGAACGATTTTCAAAAAACTCTTGGGGAGCTAATTATTCCTTGAAGGATCCATTTGATTGGGTGTTTGATCATCGGAGCCGTGATCTCGCTGAATGGGCGAGAGAGCGGTACTTTCTTAATACACAAACATACGAAATAGATGTGAGGCAGTTTTTCTACGATTACCAAACCATTGGGACATTAACCTCTTTTTCGTGGCGGTTATTATTTTCCCGGTTGCTTTTTCCGCTACATTACTTTGAATGCATTGAAAATTACTATATAACGCGTTCAGAGCAGGATAAAAAACTTTTAGAAGAACAGTTAAGTAAGATGTTAAAGCACTCTGCAGAATATGAACGCTTTTTAGCGTACTTTTACCATACTGTGGGAGCACCTATTAAACCATTAAAACTTCCTCAACTAGATTGGTTAGCGATAAGGTAATGAAAAAGCGATTGCCCGGGTGAGCAATCGCTTTTTCATTTGGCTGTGTTATATTGGGCTGTTGATTTGCGCTACAGGTGCTACGCTTTCCGCGGGCTCGCCCGTGAGCCTCCTCGGTCGTTCCCGACCTGTGGGGTCTCACTCAGCTCGTGCATCCCGCAGGAGTCGAGCACCTTTCGCTCCAATCAACGAGTTCTAGAATCAAAAGTTATCATTAACACAGCCTATTATTAAAATACCTGCTCTACTTCAACTACGCCAGGAACTTCTTCTAAAAGGGCTCTTTCAATTCCTGCTTTAAGGGTAATCGTTGAGCTCGGGCAGCTGCCGCATGCGCCTAGTAAACGTAGTTTAACGATACCATCCTCAACATCAACTAATTCACAATCCCCGCCATCGCGAAGAAGAAACGGACGCAATTTATCTAATACTTCCTGAACCTGCTCAAACATTTCTTGTACTTGTTCTGCCATATTATATCGTCTCCTTTCCTTACCTTACCTTATATTATAATGTCATTGAAGGTAAAAATCCATTCTCATGTAATGGGAATTTGCACATTTACAACCATATTTTTATGTTTAATAGTTTAAATGAGGTAAAATAAAATAAAAAAGGCAGGATTGATGGAATGAGGAATACTACAATTGAAATTATCCTTTATGGTGCAGAACAACTATGCCCAAGTTGTGTGAATTTACCATCCTCAAAGGAAACCTATGAGTGGCTTGAGGCAGCTATTTCAAGAAAGTTCCCAGATCAGCTTTTTAAAATGACCTATGTTGATATTTTTCAACCGCCAAATGACAGTGAAAAAGAGAATTTTGCAAAAAGAGTGATTGAGGAAGATCTGTTTTATCCAGTTGTTGTGATTAAAGATAAGATCGTCGGGGAAGGAAACCCGAGGTTAAAAACCATCTTTGCTGAGCTGGAAGAATACGGTTACAAAGCAATCTGAAAGAAGCACTCCAGGTTGGTACTGGGATGCTTCTTTTTCTTAGGGTGAAATTACAACAATTACGAAAGGGTTTACTGATAATAACACCTTCAAACATGGTATTTGACCAAAACACACAACCGCAAGCCCCTGCATTCATGTATGGGGTAAGGTTGTGTTTTTAGAACAAATGTTCCTAAAGTAATTGTAGTCGTTTTAACTATTTGATATAATAAGAATATGAAAAGTCTAATACAATATAAAAGTAATAATAACGTAGTATATTCATGCAAGTATCATGTAGTTTGGTGTCCTAAATATAGAAGAAGTGTATTGATAGATGGAGTAGATGAGCGACTTAAATCTATTCTATTTGAGGTTGCAGAAGAGACCCATTCTGAAATAATTGAAATGGAGATTATGCCCGATCAGGTCCATCTTCTGGTAGAATGCGATCCACAGTTTGGCATAAATAAATTAATAAGAATGATGAAAGGAAGAAGTTCGCGTTACCTCCGAAGCGAATTCCCATGGTTAAAAAGTAGAATCCCTTCCCTATGGACGAATAGCTATTTTGTTTCCACTGTTGGTGGTACCACACTTGATATCGTAAAACAGTACATAGAAAATCAAAAAGGAGTGTAAAGCCATGGCAACATCGAAAGATCGAACACCTTCTTTTATTGCGACGATTCGGATAAAAACGGATACGAAGGCAGAAAAGCAGCTTTTGGTGATGTCAGACTGCGCAAGACAACTTTACAATGCTTGTTTAGGGGAAAGTTTGAAGAGACTTAGGGGTATTCAATCTACAGAATTGTATAAGGAGACGGTTCAATTATCTAAAACTTCGGAAGCGGATATTGAAAAACGTCGAGTGAACTTTAAACATCTGAATGATACATATGGATTTACCGACTATTCCATTCAATCTTTCGGGACCAAAACGAAGAATGATTCAAAGTTTATTGCCAAACATTTAGGGACGCACATTTGTCAAAAAATCGCTACAAGAGCCTTTAAAGCTGTTCAAAAATTCGCCTTTAAGGAGGCCAAAAAGGTATGGTTTAAACGAAAAGGTGAGTATGTTTCCTTAGAAGGGAAAAACAACAAAACATTTCTTACTTACTCCAATGGTTATGTTTTTGTCGGTAAGAGCCTTTCGTTGAAATGCTTAATTGATCCAAAAGATCAATGGATGCAGCACGCTTTAAAGCAAAGAATAAAATATTGTCGGTTAATTAAAAAGGAAGTAAAGGGGAAAAATCGGTTTTATGTTCAACTAGTTATGGAAGGACATCCATATCGGAAATATAATTTAGGACAGGAAATGATTGGACTCGATGTTGGTCCTTCCACCATTGCGATTGTAGGGGAATCAAAAGCCGAATTAAAGGAATTTTGTCAGGAGGTTGTTTTTCTTGATAAAGAAAAAAGAAGAATAAATCGCAAATTAGATCGACAGCGTCGAGCAAATAATCCAAACCATTATCATAGCAATGGCGTTGTGAAAAAGGGGAAAAAGAAATGGATTAACTCCAAAAACTACATAAAGACTCGTTCAGAACACAGAGAATTAGAACGAAAGATAAAAGAGGTCAGAAAACAGCTCCATGGTCGAGATACTAATCAAATCCTTCACCTAGCCTCTTCCATTCAAACAGAAAAACTCTCCTATAAGGCATTTCAGAAAATGTTCGGCAAAAGCATAGGTAGAAAAGCTCCAAGTATGTTTATGAAAATGTTAAAACGAAAAGTTGTATCACAAGGTGGAATATTCCGAGAGTTCCCTACCCACTCCACAAAGTTATCTCAGACCTGTCATTGTGGTGTAATTAAGAAAAAAAGACTCAAAGACCGCTGGCATATTTGCGAATGCGGTGTCACGGCACAACGGGATTTGTACAGTGCGTTTTTAGCTAGGTATGTAGCCAAAAATAATCGGTTAGCCATAAAAGAAGCGGAACATAATTGGGAACAACTCTCCATTGTTTTGGATGATTGTATAACGATTTTGAAAAAAATGAAGCCAGAGAGAAAATTCATATCGACATTTGGTTTATAAATCCTTTGAGATTGGAAGGTTAAATCTCTCGGTGCAGACGTACCCCGAAACAGCTAATAAGTTGTGAGCGGCAAGGGAATCCGAGCCCATGTAAATAGTCGTGTTTCAATTATTTACATTAGAACGATTTCGGCTATCGAAGCCTTTTAAACCGAAGTGAAGTCCCTCTTCTAGAAAGATGATACTAGAGGAGGGAAGAGCCTAGGTTGATTGAAGGTGGAACCCCCTCCATTAATGGATGGGAGAGCGTCAGGATGTTGAAGAAAGATAGTAGCATAATAAGTTATGAGAGGTGATAGCAATGATTCAGCCAATTATTGAATTTTGTTTGAGTAATCTGGCAAGCGGTGCTCAAAAGGCTCTAGAGATGTTAGAAAAAGACCCGAATCTCGATATCATTGAATACGGGTGTCTCGGTTATTGTGGGAAATGTGCTTCTTCCCTGTATGCACTTGTAAATGGAGAAGTCGTAACTGGCAATACACCTGAGGAATTAGTTGGAAATATTTATCGGTATTTGGATGAAAATCCAATGTTTTGATCATATAGATTAATTAATTGAGTCTTTGACAGACAGTGTATATACTAAAAGAAAGACCTCAAAAAGGGAGGAAAGATAAATGAGTAACGATATCGTTATTTTAACAGAAGCTGCGGCCCTTCAAGTAAAAGAAATGATGAAACACAATGAAGAAGAAGGTGCTCTTTTACGAGTTAGTGTAAAGGGTGGAGGATGTAGTGGTTTATCTTATGGTATGGGGTTTGACCATGAAGTGAAGGAAAATGATCTTTGTTCCGTGCAGCATGATATTCAGGTTCTCATTTCTAAAGAGGATGCTGCCATATTAAAGGGAACGAAAGTTGATTATAAGCAATCGATGATGGGCGGAGGATTCACGATTGATAATCCAAACGCCATTGCTTCATGTGGCTGTGGATCATCGTTTAGAACGGCTACGGCAACAGGTACACCAGAAGAATGCTAAGGTTTTGAATATATGTTTGCGGTTATGAATTACAGTGGGACTTTGGTGTACACAATCCTCAAAAGATGTGTTAACAACCCTAAAAGTTATATATCAAGGTTGTGAATAACATGCCTTCTCGATAGTTAATGTTGAAAAACATTACTATTCGAGGAGGTCTTTTTATGTCTTTAAACAAGAGAGTAAAACGTAAACCAATTGGAAAAATGTCAAATCAGAAGGAACCCTAAATTAACTATGGAGCAAGCAATTGACTTAGTTGTGGCAGGAAAGAGTGCAGAGGGGTTAAGAGAAAGAACGTTAAGGGATTACCGAAAGGATTGGGGATTTTATTAAAAGGAATCAATATCAATGGTAGTTGTGGGGAAGTATGGTAATCAGGGAGCAAAACGATTTATAACTAAAACAGAAACTGAATTTTATGTAAAACAATAAGGGATAAACTATTGCAAGGAGAAATTATTAAAAGGTAATAGCTGTTTTGACTACATTGAAGGGTAAATGTAGTCTATTTAAATTTTATAATCAAAAGTTGGATTTTATGGTAAAATTATTTAAAAATAACATTATTTAATTTAGGAGGAAGGAAATTGGGGTGTTTGGTTGGAATATTAGTATTACCAATTGGGATTGCTTTAATAGCAATGGGAGATGATAAGTCAATTTGGGGAATCGCTATAATTATTGGTGGTTTTTTCTTATCTATGAAAATTCAAGAATGGTTAAAAAGTAAAAGGGAAATTGAAAAACTTGAAAAGTCTACTGAAGAAGAAGAAAGTTTACTTAAGGAATTGGAAAGTAACGGTTTATCTGCTTCACAAATATTCCATGATAAAATGAAGTTAGACCGATATATTGTGTTTGATGAAAATAAGAAAATGATTCTATTCGTTAATAGTGATAACATAAGGGGCTATAATTACAGGGATATCTTACAATCAAAAGTTTTAGAGGATGGAAGAGAAATTCTAGATACTACTAGGTCAGGTGCTACAACGGGAGCGGTAATAGGTGCTGCACTTGGCGGAGGAATTGGAGCGGTTGTAGGTGGTATTGTTGGAGCACAAGATTCAAGTTCAAGAGAGTCGGTAACTGTTAAAGTTGTAGTTAATGACACATTAGAGCCTTCCTTTGAAATTGAATTATTGTCTAGAGATATTAAGGGTGGTGAGGATTACGTATACACTCAAAGTGAAACATATAAAAATGCTTACAAATCTGCACAATATTTACACGATAAAGTAAGCATTTTAATTCGACAGGCAGAAGAATTAAATAAAATGGAGAAATCAGAAAAATCACAAGATGCACCAAAAGTAAATGGTTCCTCTATCGCTGATGAAATTAGAAAGTTAGCAGAACTAAAGGTAGAAGGATTAATTACTGAAGATGAATATGAAAATCAAAAGAAGCGTTTGATGATTTAAGGGAGAAAGGTCAATGACAAAAAATTTAATTTTTCTATCATTATAATTTATTTTTAATTTATTAGCTGTAAAAATTATGTATAGAGTATATTGTTTAGCTAACTGCTAATTTTGCTATAAAATCCGTGTATTAGTCTGAAACTGCATACATAACTAATAATTACTACCATTAACACTAGAATGGGAAACCTAGATTACTTGTTCGGTTATTATGGAAAGAAAACCATACAATGGCTTCTGTACATTCCTATGCTAATGTCCAAAATGCGATTAATTACATTAAGAAAACAAATCCATTTGATGGTACCATTTCTATGGATAAAAGTGCTTTCAAGTGGGCTCGCAATTAGTAACCATGATTGCAATTCATAATCTCCAAAAACATTAAAAAACCCTGATATATTAATATTCTCATGCAATCGATGATGGGCGGAGGATTCACGATCGATAATCCAAATGCAATTGCATCTTGTGGCTGTGGCTCATCGTTTAGAACGGCAACAGCAACAGGTACACCAGAAGAATGCTAAGGTAGAAGTAAAAGGCGCCTCGAAGCAGGCGCCTTTCCTATGTTATTTTCCAAACATGGATGAACTGTGAAGTGGCTGGATTTTTGCTTTTGGATCGATAAATGCTTTTGCATTGTTGACTGCTGTAGGTGCTTCACCAAAGCCACAGGCAATTAATTTCACTTTGCCTTCATAGGTGCAAATATCCCCAGCAGCATAGATACCAGGTATTTTTGTTTCCATTTTTGAATTTACGACAATAGAATTTTTCTCAATCTCAAAGCCCCATTCTTTAATTGGTCCTAGAGAGGAAACAAAACCATAGTTACAAATAACCGCATCAACATCAATCGCTTCTCTGTTTTCGCCGTTAACCCCTGTAAGGACGACTTGCTTAATACCGCTATCATCACCAATTAATTCAGCTGGAATAAAAGGAGTTTTTACATTTACTTTTGAATTATTCAAGTTCTCAACACTATGCTCATGCGCTCTGAATTTATCACGACGGTGAACAATGGTTACTTCCTTGGCAATCGGTTCTAACATTAATGCCCAATCTACAGCCGAATCGCCGCCACCAAAAATAACTACTTTTTGGTCAGCAAACATGTTAAGATCGTCGATAAAGTAATGAAGGTTTTTACGCTCATATTGTGCAGCGCTTTCAAGCTCCAAACGACGTGGTTGGAATGCACCATTCCCAGCTGTAATAATAACTGTTTTTGAATAATGAATTTCAGAATTGGTCGTTAATTTAAACGTACCATCCTCTTGTTTTTCTAGTTTTTCAACAGATTGCTCTAACGCAATGGAAGGCTCAAACTTGGCCATTTGTTCTTTTAGGTTATTAATTAATTCTTGTGCACGGACTTTTGGAAATCCTGCAACATCGTAAATGTATTTTTCTGGGTATAGTGCTGATAATTGTCCGCCTAATTGTGGCAAACTCTCGATGATCTTTACTGAAGCTTGTCTCATACCACCGTAAAAGGCAGTAAATAGACCAGTAGGACCGCCCCCGATAATCGTAATGTCATAAACTTTTTGATCTTCTTGCACCACTGTATCCCCCTTACTATGTAGTAACCGTTTCCAATCACTATAATATCACAAATAGAGCCTTAATAAAAAATAATTAAATAAACTACTTGAAATTGTGAAGTATTTAGCATAATATGTATAGAAGCAGATGTTAAATTTTTGTGACAAAGTTAAGAAGATTTTGTGTCATGGTACGTGAATTATATCACATACTTTTTTGCTAATAAAAAAATTAAAGCAGTGGAAGATAAGACCAAGAATATTACTCAAAATAAAAAGGTGGAAGTGATCACTTTGAAAAAGCCGAAAATTGTTATTGTTGGAGCGGGATATGGCGGGCTTATGACAACTGTGAGGTTGCAAAAGCTTGTTGGAGTGAATGAAGCAGATATTGTATTAATTAATAAAAATGATTACCATTACGAAACCACATGGCTTCATGAGGCTTCAGCAGGTACACTACATCACGACCGTGTTCGTTATGACATTGGTGGTGTGATTGATAGAAGTAAAGTTGATTTTGTACAGGATACGGTTGTTGAAATCAAAAAAGAAGAGAAAAAAGTAATCCTAGAAACAGGTGAAGTGGAATACGATTACCTTGTAATTGCTCTAGGCGGAGAGCCTGAAACCTTTGGAATTAAAGGTTTGAAAGAGTATGCTTTTGGAATCACGAATATAAACTCTTCACGTCAATTACGAGAGCATATTGAATACCAATTTGCCACTTATAATATGGAAGAGGAAAAGAATGATAATCGTTTATCCATCGTTGTAGGTGGTGCTGGATTTACAGGAATTGAATTCCTAGGTGAATTAACAAATCGGATTCCAGAGCTATGTCATGAATATGATGTAGATTTTAATAAAGTGAAATTAACTTGTGTTGAGGCATCCCCAACGGTTTTACCAGGATTTGATCCAGAACTTGTAAACTATGCTGTTTCCCAATTAGAACGTAAAGGGGTAGAATTCTTAATTGGTACTGCCATTAAGGAATGTACACCTGAAGGAGTTCTTGTTGCTAAAGGTGAAGATGAACCTAGGTTGATCCATGCTGAAACAGTTGTTTGGGCCGCTGGTGTTCGAGGAAATTCTATTATTGAAAAATCAGGTTTTGAAGCAATGAGAGGCCGTGTGAAAGTTCAGCCAGACCTTCGTGTACCAGGCTATGATCATGTGTTTATTATTGGTGACAGCTCACTTGTTATCAATGAAGAAATCAATCGTCCATATCCGCCAACTGCACAAATTGCGATGCAACAGGGTGAAGTGGTTGCTCGTAACATAGCTGGATTAATCCGCAACAAAACTGAGCTTGAAACATTTACCTTTGATAATAAAGGAACAGTTTGTTCACTTGGTGAACATGATGCCATTGGTGTGGTGTTCGGTAAGAAGATAACTGGTGCAAAAGCTTCCTTTATGAAAAAAGTAGTAGACAATCGTTCACTATTTATGATTGGCGGCGCTGGTCTCGTATTAAAAAAGGGTAAATTCAACGTTCTCTAAATATTAATTTTCTAAAGGGCAGAGAAATCTGTCCTTTTTTTGTTACTATATAATTAAATATTCATGTACAGGGGAGGTTCTTATGAGTAATAAAGATAAGAGGGGGAAGGTTTGGTTAGCGGTAAGTGGTTTAGTAAAATCTTCAGAAGGGCATTGGCTTGTTGTCAAAAAACGGTATGGCGGATTGAAAGGAAAATGGTCCCTGCCGGCTGGTTTTGTAAACAAGGGAGAAACAGCGGATGAGGCAGTTATTAGAGAAGTCAAGGAAGAAACAGGTATCTCCTGTACCGTTAAGGGCTTAATTGGACTGCGAACGGGTGTCATTTCAGAAGAAATTAGTGATAATTTGCTTGTCTTTATGCTGGAACCATTGGATGAATGGGCCATTATGCATCAGGAAACTGAGCTGTATGAGGCAAGATTTATCGCGCCTGAAATACTCCTCCATGAAAAGGATGCATCGATTATGCTCCATTATCTAATCAATCAGGATGAAACTATTACCATTCCTGGATATGATGGATTAAACCCTGGAGAACAGTTTAATTACAGTGCCTATAAATTATTTTTTTAATTTTTTGAAAACTTAAGTGACACTTAGGAAATGTAAGAAAATGAACTATGTATCCGTTTTCCTCCCTAAATTTGATTGAATTTCGTCCTTTTCATTCTGCCAAATTCTTGATATATTATCAGAAAATTTAAATAATATTTTAAGGAGATGGTTTGAATGAAAACAACTAGCTTAGATACTAAAAAATGTGATTATTGTTCAGGTACGGGATATTTTCAATTACTGCTTGGAGGATCTGAAACCTGTACCTGCTGCGAGGGATCTGGAAAGAAACAGGAAAAATATTAATGATGATCAGTAGTAGTTACTAAAGCCAGCTTCCAGGAGAAATTTCGGGAAGCTATTTTTTTTGGATTTGTAACGGGTATCGGTGTATTAGGATTGACTCCGTTTTGGACATTAAGTAAACTTATTAATGATGTGTAAAGGGGGTTTTTCCATGCAAATGAGCATTGTTGTTTTAATCATATCCATCCTATTATTCTTTGTGTTATTTTTTGGTATTGGTTTTATTCTTAATATGCTATTAAGAATGTCTTGGATCATGGCAATCTTATATCCAATTATTGCTGTATTTATTGTAGATAAAGTAAGATTTATTGAATACATTACAAATAGTAAAGTAGCATTTCAAGAGCTTGGTCAAAAATTAGGTTCATTGGCTATGGCGGATATTCTCATTTTGGTTAGTGGCTTAGCTGGAGCGATTGCAGCCGGGATTACAATTAAAATGTTACGAAAAAATGGATATCAAATGTTTTAAGACCTTTACCTGTTAAGATTTATGATCTTTACCCCTGTTAAAGATTTTTATGATCTTTAACCTTGGTAAAGGTCATTTTATTTACTCCTTTTTGAATAATTCCTTTTAAGTTGGGAATGAATATTTTGGGAGGAGTGAAAATTTTAATGAGTAATTTGAATAATGCTTTAAAACGTTTTACGATGACTTTGCTTTTTTTACTTGCATTATTTGCAACTGTTCAATCGATCACAGGTATTGAATTTAAATCGTTCATCAAACAAATGCTACAGCTAGAGGTTCATGCTGCCTCCATGCCAGAGGAAAATAGTGTACCATTGGAGGAAGCGTTTGATTGGTCTAAATATCCCAAACAAACGGTAATTGCGACAGGCTATACAGCTGGTTATGAGTCGACTGGTAAAAACGTGGGCCATCCAGAGTATGGTATAACCTATTCAGGTGTAAAAGTTAAGCGTGATTTATATTCAACGGTTGCAGCAGACTTAACTGTATTTCCAATTGGAACGATTCTTTTTATACCAGGATATGGATATGGAGTAGTAGCTGATAAAGGCGGGGCTATTAAAGGAAATAAAGTCGATCTTTATTATGAAACAGTAGATGATGTTTATAACAAGTGGGGTAAAAAGGAAATCGAAGTATATATTATTGAACAAGGAAAAGGAAAGCTTTCAGAAGAGGAATTACAAGCATTAAATAATGAAAAATCGATGCAGGTATTCCGTCAGCAGTATATTTCTTCAGAGAGAAAATAATGCAGGCATAGAGCCTGCTATTTTTAATGTAGAAATCTATTTAATTATTTAGGAAGTCGAAATATATATATTTTTCCGATATAATGGAAAGGTATTATATACGGAGGTGGAAGACCATGTTTACTGTTAACAATGAAATGGATTATTCAACAGATCATGAAGGCTTGATAATCGGACTTTTTGATAAGCAAGAGAAGTTTAGCGGGTCCCTAAAGAAACTGGATGAACGATTCGAAGGTCAATTAACAGAGCTTGTTAAGGCTGGGGATGTTTCAGCTAAGTTTAAAAATATTAGCAAAGTACATAGTTTTGGAAAAATAGCTGCAAAAAGAATTTGGTTTGTTGGTCTTGGAAAAGAAAAAGATTTTAACTTCGAAAAGCTAAGCGAGGCATTAGGAAAAGTATTTAAAACTGTAAAAGCTAGCAAGCTTCAAGAAACGGCTATTCTTCTCGATACCTTTATTACGGAGTCAGTGAATGGACTAGAAGCTGCACATGCTATAAGCGAATCATTTGCGTTAGCCACCTATCATTTCAAAGGATACAAGCAAAAGTCAAATGAACCCGAGAAGAAGATTGAAAATATAACAGTTTATAGTGAAAGTTTGGACAAAGAAGACATTCAGGCTTCATTAACAGTAGGTCTTGCTTTTGGAAATGGAACAAACTCTGCACGCACACTTGTTAATATTCCAGGGAATCTGTTGACAGCTAAGGACATGGCTGATTATGCTCAACAGCTTGCTGGAAAATATGACTTTGAAGTAGAAATCCTTGATAAAGAAGAGATTGAGAAGTTGGGAATGGGCGCATTTCTTGCAGTTAACCAGGGATCTACAGAGCCACCTAAGATGATTGTGTTAAAGTATCAAGGGAAAGAGCAATGGGAAGATGTAATTGGATTAGTTGGAAAAGGGATTACCTTTGATACTGGCGGTTATTCTATAAAAACGAAAGCTGGCATTGTAGGGATGAAAACCGACATGGGCGGAGCTGCCGCTGTGTTGGGGGCCATGGAAATCATCGGTGAACTAAAACCTGAACAAAACGTGGTTGCAGTTATTCCTTCAACCGATAACATGATTTCAGGAAATGCTTTTAAACCGGATGATGTCATCACCTCTATGAGTGGCAAGACAATTGAAGTGTTAAACACGGATGCCGAAGGCCGACTTGTTCTAGCGGATGCGGTAACGTATGCTAAGCACCATGGTGCAGAGTATTTAGTAGATGTCGCAACATTAACTGGTGGGGTTATAACGGCACTTGGCGTGCATACGACCGGTGCAATGACCAATCATGAAACGTTATACGAACAAGTTCTTGAAGCCTCCATGGAAGCAGGCGAACCTATGTGGCAATTACCATTGTTCGAGAAAGACAAAGAACGGGTAAGAAATAGTAAAGTGGCAGATTTAAATAATTCCCCTGGCAGTGAAGGGCATGCCATCGTAGCGGGTGCCTTTATTGGTGAATTTGCTGAAGGTACTCCATGGGTTCACTTAGATATTGCTGGAACAGCCACTACATCTAAGGAGCACGATCTTGGTCCAGCAGGTGCAACAGGTGTCATGTCTAGGACACTAGCCTTATTCGTTGAACGTTTTGAACCAATTAAAAAATAAGAACTCAAACCCCAGATACTTATATCTGGGGTTTAACCATTAGCCCAACCCATCTCCCTCCTTTTCGCATATGAAGTAGTGTAGGCAAGTATAGAGATTAAAAGGAGGTTTGTTGGATGTATCCATATCGAAGTCCGTATCCGGTAAGGGATCAGAGATTTATTGGTTTTGGGCTGCCATTTTTAGGCGCTTTAGCAGGTGGTCTATTAGGAAGTGCTTTATTTTATCCTCGACCATTTTATGGAGGAGTGGGATTTGGAGCTCCTGGATTTGGTTATCCTGGAATTGGCTATCCTGGAATTGGTTACCCTGGGATTGGTTATCCTGGAATTGGTTACCCTGGTTTTTATTAAAATGGTAAAAAAACAGCTTCTGCGGCTGTTTTTTCTTTTTATATATTAAAAAGGAATTTCCACCCAAAAAAGAGAATATAGAAATACATACCATTATTTCGAAAAGGAAGATAAAAATGATAAAAAACACTTTAATTGAAGCTTTAGGAATTGAAATCACTCATTTGGAACGAGGAAAAGTCATTGCAACCATGCCAGTCGATGAAAGAACACGTCAACCTTTTGGTTTGTTACATGGAGGTGCTTCAGTTGCCTTAGCAGAAACAGTCGCGAGTGTAGGTGCATTTGAATTGGTGGATAAAGAAACAGAAGGTGCTGCTGGATTAGAAATAAACGCAAATCATGTCCGTCCAGTTACTGAAGGAACGGTAACAGCAGTAGGGACAATCCTCTATCAGGGGAAAACAACCATGGTTTGGGATATCAAGATAACCGATGAACAAGACCGTCTCATTTGTATTTCAAGGTGCACAATGGCAGTTATTAAACGGAAAAAGTAACATGAGTAAATTAATAAAATATTTAAAAAATTTATGTAAATTTCGTGATATAATGTAAGGAATATAGAGAATAAGTACAATACTTTGTACAGGTTTCTTTATATAATGGTAGTAAGAAACTGGTTTTAAAAGGTGGTGAAGAAATGAAGGAAAAGAGACAAACTATCTTTATTGATTTTGAATTTACAATGCCTGAACGAAATGTCCGAATGAAAGACTTTTTCGCGGAGATTATTGAGGTTGGACTCGTTGCGGTTGTTGATGATCAAATAACAGATCAATTCTCATCCTATGTGACACCACTAAAGTTTCCTATTCTTTCTGAACGCTGTAAATCATTCTTACATATTTCACAGCAGCAGGTGGACCAGGGCATTTCATTTTTTGAGCTCATCCGAAAGTTGGGAGAATTCAATAACCAATATGAAACTACCATCGTCACTTGGGGAAATATGGATATGAAGGTTCTTCGGCATAATTGTTTAGAAGCAGGTGTGGCATTTCCATTTAAAGCCGCTGAGCTAGACTTATCAATGGAATACAAGCGTTTTTTTGGGGATCAAAATCAAACAGGATTATGGAAAGCCGTACAAGAATATGGGAAAGAGGGTACTGGAAGGCATCATAGGGCACTGGATGATGCGCTTACTACTTACAACATATTCCGACTTGTTGAAAAGGATAAACGTTATTTAGAAAAACCAAAACCTACTACAATTGGTGACCGTATTGATTTTTCAAAACTATTAAATGAGTTCGCATAAAAGGCCAAATCATTCAAACTGATTTGGCCTTTAATTTTTATATAAGTGTTAAATTTGACTGTTGATTTGAGCTCCACTAAGGAAAGTTTCATTGAATAATCATCGCAGGGACAGGCGTTCTTTGCCTGTCACGAGGCGCTACGCTTTCCGCGGGCGGTCCGGGGAGCCTCCCGCAGGAGTCGAGCGCCTTCCGCTCGAATCAACAGGTTATAAAAATTTTACCACAACTTATTTAAAGTAATCCCTTTCCAAAGATGCAATGCTTTTTAAACTCATTTCTGCCCAAGGGGTTGCTGTTTCGTTTAGTTCATTTTTCAGTTTATCCACAGCTTGTTTTAATGAAACGAGATAGTCGGGCACTTCATCTTTATAAGGCTTTACCATTTGCTTGGGAATATTGGATTGCTCCCTATAGGATAGGGCTTTTCTTTCATGGAAAATCATCACATCTGCTTCTTTTGGATTATGTAAATCACCTTGCATTGGATGTTTGACAACAGCTAACACTCTGACTAAATAATGCTGCGGACGCACTTCGGTTACTTCTCCAATATACTTTCCTGTTTTATAAATTCCGGTGACAATCTCACCAATCTGCAATTCTGACATCATGTTCCCTCCTTCACTCTTCTATGCTATCTTTATTATATAGAAAACAAGGTGCAAAAAACAAAAAATTGGGTTAAATTAAATAAAATGGAGGGATTATATATGAGAAAGAATATGCTATTATTGTTCGTTTTGTTTATCGGAGTTCTTGTCTTAGCTGGCTGCGGGACAAGCAAGGAGAAAGAGGAGGCAACTCCTGCTCCAAAAACGGAGAAAAAGGAAGGGAGCGACCAAGTGGCAAACCTAGTTTATCCTCAACTTACAAATGAAGTTTCTGAAAATGAGAAGCTAGTTGAAATAGAAACATCAATGGGAAATATTAAAATTAAGCTTTTTCCGGAATATGCTCCAAAAGCAGTAGAAAATTTTATTAAGCATAGCGAAGAAGGTTACTATGATGGACTGATTTTCCACCGGGTTATCAATGACTTCATGATTCAAGGCGGGGACCCAAATGGGGACGGAACCGGTGGAGAAAGTATTTATGGGAAGCCATTTGAGGATGAATTCTCCGACAATCTTTACAATTTACGCGGGGCCTTATCAATGGCTAATTCAGGAGCAAATACAAATGGCAGCCAGTTTTTTATTGTGCAAAAAACATCAGTTGACCCATCAATGAAATCGGAAATGGAGAAGGCTGGATTTCCAAAAGAAATTATTGAAGCTTATGAAGAACAAGGAGGTACGCCTTGGCTTGATCACCGTCATACGGTTTTCGGACAGGTAATTGAGGGTTTGGATATTGTTGATCAAATGGCTGAGACACCTGTAGACGCAAAGGACAAGCCAGTAAAAGATATTGTTATTAATGATATCAAGGTACTAAAGTAATCAAACAACCTTGGATACAATTCAAATAATGGCAGTGTACCCTTTTTGTTGCTATAATTAATTATCAGTGACATGCCTTTAAGAAAGGGAGACAAAGATGTATCAGCCATTTGTATTATCCTTATTTTTATACTTTCCTGAAGATAAATCTGAATACGGTCCAGCAGCAATTACTTTTATTATCTTTATGATCGGTGCCTTTCTAACCATGCGATTGATTATCAAGGTCTCAAAGCGAGAAGCTCAAAAAGCAAAAGAACTTGAAGAAAAGCTAATATCAGGGCAGCGTACTCAAGGAAACAGTGAACATTAACTGTTTCTTTTTTTTACATAAAATTCTTAAAGAGGTCGATACTAAGACAAAATGTCTATTTTGGGGGATACATATGAAGCGTGCTTGGATACTCATCCCACTTATCCTGCTCACGGGTTGTTTGGAAAAGGATATAACGAAGCTTGATGTAGAAATGATTAATGATAAAGGGGATTCCATTGGAAAAGTTACAATACAAGAAATGTCCAGTGGAGTAAAAATGAACTTTGATTTGAAGGGGCTTCCTCCTGGTGAGCATGCGGTTCATATTCATGATAAGGGTATTTGCAAGGCTCCAGACTTCAAAGCAGCAGGAAAAGATTTGAACCCAGATAAAAAAAAGCATGGCCTCCTACATCCGAAGGGAGCGCACGCAGGTGACCTTCCAAATTTAATTGTTGAAGAAGATGAGTCTGTAAAGGCGGAGCTTATGGCCCCTAAGGTAACATTAAAAGAGGGGAAAGCATCATTGCTTACGAAGGAAGGTACTTCCATTATCATCCATGACGGAAAAGATGATGGGATGTCACAGCCTGAAGGAGATGCTAACGGCAGGATTGCCTGTGGTAAAATTTCCAAGAATAAAAAATAGTAGGAATAATTAGACTTAACAAGCCTGTTTCTTCATAATTGAAGTAATAGGCTTTCTTATTGAAATAATAACAAACTAGGAGTATACAAGATGGAAAATAAAATTTTTTATCAAGACCCTTACATAAAATCATTCACAGCTCAAATCCTTACAAAAGGAAAGGATGAGAGTGGAAATAATTATATCGTACTGGATCAAACAGCATTTTACCCCACAGGTGGAGGGCAGCCTCACGATGTAGGTACAATTGAAAACATGAAAGTAATAAATGTTGAGGAAGTTGAGGGGAAAATCCGTCATTATCTCGAAAGTGAATTCGATCATATGTCTGTTTCAGTAAATGGTGTTATCGATTGGGATAGAAGGTTTGATCATATGCAACAGCACGCAGGACAGCATATATTATCTGCTGCATTTGAAAACTTATTTGAATATAAGACGGTGGGGTTTCATTTAGGAAATGAAATTCTAACCATCGATTTAGAAACAGAGCACCTATCAGAAATAGAGGTTGAAAAAGCTGAACAATTGGCAAATGAAATCATTTTAGAGAATCGAATCATAGATGCTAAATGGGTAACGGAGGAGGAGTTATCTCGGTACCCATTAAGAAAAGCAACAAAAGTAAAAGACAATATAAGGCTCGTTATCATTCCAGACTTTGATTATAACGGCTGCGGTGGAACACATCCGAAAGCCACTGGGGAAGTACAAGCAATCAAAATATTGGAATGGGAAAAGCAAAAGAAAAAGACCAGAGTGCAATTTGTGTGTGGAAATCGAGTGATTAAGCAGCTAAATCAAAAAAATAAGGTACTAATTGAATTAACGAAACTTCTTAATTCACCTGAAAAGGATATGCCTAAAAGCGTAATTCGACTTTTAGAAAATGGTAAAAACATTGAGAAAGAACTAGAGCAAACACTAGAGAAAGTACTCTATTTTGAAGCTAGGAGCTTACTTGAACATTCTCAGGAAAAAAGCATTGTCGGTGAAGTGTTTCAAAACAGAACGATCCAAGAACTACAAAAATTGGCTAGAATTATTTTAACAGAAGATGAAAATGCTATTGTATTATTTGTTTCTCAAAATGAGAACATGCTGCAGTTAGTTTGTGCAAGGGATTCAGCAGAAGCAATAAGTATGAAAAAAGTCATTGGAAATGCACTATTAATGATAAAAGGTAAGGGTGGAGGCAGTGATTCTTTTGCGCAGGGTGGTGGCGAAGCGCTTATATCTGCAGACGAAATGCTGCAGCACTTATTGGATTCAATTTAATGTATAAATAAAAATAATTAGAAGCAAAGGTAGTATAATATAAATTAAGAAAAAGGTAGGAAAGGTGAGGGAATAATGGGATTTTTTGATGGTATGATGGGAAATGCTTCAGAGGTGACCCCTGCTGAAGCACAAAGAGAATTCGCTAGAATCCTTGCTGTGGGTGAAAGAATTGAAAAAGCCTATAAATTAATTCGGGATTTATTTATTTTTACAAATAAACGATTAATTCTTGTCGACAAACAGGGGCTAACAGGAAAGAAAGTGGAGTACCATTCGATTCCGTATAAAAGTATTACCCATTTTAGTATCGAAACGGCAGGAAGCTTTGATTTGGATGCTGAGTTAAAAATCTGGATTTCAGGTAATGCACTTCCACTACAAAAACAATTCAACAAGAACTTAAATATTTATGAACTTCAAACTGTACTTGCAGAATATGTACTTAAGTAGGGGAGAAATTATAATGGAAAGTGAAATGATAACGAATCTTCACTATGTGGATATATTAAATGAATGGGATCCTTTCCATTTAGTGAATGGTAATTATGACACAGAAATAGCGGATACGATTCAAGCGATACATGAATTAGATCACATGGATGATTTAGCAGAAAGAATTCAGAGTATCTATGAATTTTCCTTTGAAAAGACCATACCTATTGACAATTGCTTGCAGGTGGCGAAGCAACTGCTAGTCATTAAGGATAATGACTCCTGTACTATTTAAAACGACAGCCGAGCTTAAAGTTAACTTTGAGCCAAGCTGTCTTTTTTTCATGCTAAGAATTGTTTAATATGATGGAAAACATCCTCGGGACGCTCTTCAGGAACTAAATGACCAGTTTCCTTTAAAATAACAAGTTCAGATCTTCTTAAATCATTTTTTAAGCGCTCACCGACTGTTAGTGGGACAACCTTGTCATACTCCCCCCAAATTAATAAACAAGGCTGAGCAATTTGGTTGAGTGCACCAGCTGAGAGATCTCCTTCACGGTCACGAATCATTCTTGTTAAGGCCGTAAAGATTTCATCCTTTAAAAAAGGTTGTAAATAGCCAAAAAGCATTTCATCACTTATTAATGAATGGTCATGGACAACATTCTGAAGATTTTGCACTACACCTGATCGAGCAAGCCAAAATTTAACGTATAGATGAAAATAGGGAATATAACTCCCAATAATTAAGGGCAATTTGGATCGTTTCGAGTAAGATGAACTGCAAAGCAGGACGGCTTTCTCAGCTATATCAGGTTGTTGATTTAGGATATTTAGAACAATTTGGCCGCCCATTGAATGACCGACTAGAGTAATATCTTTTAAACCGAGTGAAGAAATGAGCCGAATAACCGTTTGTGCAAGATTACTATATGAATAAACAAATTTATTATTTTTTCCACTTTTTCCAAAGGGAGGGAGATCAATGGATAGGACTTGAAACTCTTTGTTTAAATAAGGTATTAACCTGCGATAGCTAAAAGTGGAGGAAAGAAATCCATGAAGCAGTACGAGAGTCTTTTGGGAATCAGGGTTTGGATAGAATTCATAGTAAATATCTATATTATTCACTTGCTCATAACGATAAAAGACTTTTTCTTCCACGTCGTTTACCCCACTTTCTGTTAGTATGTAGTGATAATAATATCTCCAGTAGCCTCACTTTTCACACTTACTATTCACTTTTTCAAAAAAAAAAGGGACATACCATTTGAGGATGTCCACTTCAAAAAAGGGGGGGAATACTAGAAAGCTTATAGGTTAATAATGCCCTTTTTATAATCATTTATACAGTCATTACAAAATTAAACGTGTTGGTCAGGTTGATTTAATTTTAATTCAGAAGCAGGGATATCAAGAACGGTAGACAATTTCAAAAGAGTTTGGCTGCTCGGGATTTGTTCTCCAGATTCATATTTCTCAATCGTATGCGTTCCCACTCTTATTTTTTGTGCCAGGTCCTCTTTTGTCATTTTTAAATGTTCTCGATAATTTTTGATCGTACGGCCAATTGGATTCACACTGATCACCTCTCCTATAAAGACATTATCTCATCTTTACTTTACCATAAAATTCTTTTTTTTGGAAAAACCCATTTGAACATTATGTTAACGTTTCCCATTTTTACATTAGGAAAAGCTTTTTTGATTAATTGGCCACAATGTGTTATAATTGTTTATTGCGTATATAGAAGATAAAAATAATTAATTCTTAGGAGTGTTTTCATGTCAGAAAAGATCGAAACTGGAAGTGTTTTAGCAGGTAAAGTAACTGGAATTCAACCTTATGGAGCGTTCATAGCATTAGATGAAAATACACAGGGTCTTGTTCATATTTCAGAAATCACACATGGTTATGTAAAAGATATTAATGATCATCTTAAAGTCGGAGATGAAGTTCAGGTAAAAGTATTATCAGTTGATGAAAATGCTGGAAAAATTGGTTTGTCCATTCGTGCAACGGAAGAAGCACCTGTTCAACAGGCAGTGGCAAAACCAAAGAAACCTCGTAAGCGTCAAGCAGCTGCTATTATCCCTGAGGCTGATGGTCAACAAGGATTTAACACATTGAAAGATAAGTTACAGGAATGGATTGATCAATCTCAACGCGAAGATCTGATTAAGAAATAGTAAAAGAGAAAACCTAGTATCACGCTATTTGATAGCTGAAACTAGGTTTTTTTAAAGAGCTAAATTAAAAAGCTGAGGTGCCAAAATGAGGAAAAATGAAATAACAAATCGTGTGGGTGAAAACGATAATGAGACTTTAAATCTGTTGACATCAACACAGATTGTTATTCATGATGCATTAACAAAATTGGGGTTAAATAGGGATGCATTTGAATTATTGAAGGAACCACTAAGGGTACTTCAGGTCAGGATTCCAGTCCGAATGGATGATGGTTCTGTTAAAGTTTTTAGTGGCTTTAGGGCACAACATAATGATTCAGTTGGACCGACCATTGGAGGTATTCGCTTTCATCCTAAGGTAAATGAAGATGAAGTGAAGGCGTTAGCCATGTGGATGAGCATGAAATGCGGGATTGCTGATTTACCTTTTGGCGGGGGAAAGGGCGGTATTATTTGTAACCCCCGAACTCTTTCATTTGGTGAACTTGAACGTCTAAGCCGCGGGTATGTTCGTGCCATTAGCCAAATAGTGGGTCCGACTAAAGATATCCCGGCACCAGATATGTACACAAATTCCCAAATTATGGCCTGGATGTTTGATGAATACAGTCGCCTCCGTAAATTTGACTCTCCCGGTTTTATTACTGGGAAGCCGCTCGTCCTTGGGGGGTCGGAAGGCAGGGAGGAAGCAGGGGCACTGGGAGCGGCGATTTGTATCAAAGAAGCGGCAAAAATAAAAGGAATTCCTCTTAAAGGGGCCCGAGTCATTGTACAAGGTTTCGGTAATGCCGGTAGCTACATTGCAAAATTTATGCTTCAATCAGGAGCAATAATCGTCGGTATATCTGATGTATATGGTGCTCTTTATGATCCAGATGGTTTAAATATTGAATATTTACTTAGTCGCCGCGACAGCTTTGGTACCGTCACTACTCTTTTTGAAGGAACGATTACCAATGAGGAATTGCTTGAACAGGAATGTGATATTCTTGTCCCAGCAGCGGTTTCAAATCAAATTTCAGCCAAAAATGCTCAAAATATAAAGGCGAGAATTGTAGTGGAGGCTGCAAATGGTCCCACAACGATAGAGGGTACAAGGATTCTGTCTGAACGTGGTATTTTACTTGTTCCCGATGTGTTGGCAGGTTCGGGTGGAGTGACGGTCTCTTATTTCGAATGGGTTCAGAATACACAAGGGTATTATTGGGACGAAAAGGAAGTCAAAGAAAAGTTACGAAAAAAGATGGTTAAGGCGTTTCACCAAATTTATGAGCTCTCAAAAATCAGCAATGTAAATTTGCGCACAGCCGCCTATATGGTTGGTGTAAGAAAAATGGTAGAAGCATCTGAGTATAGGGGATGGATATAAAAAATCCTTGCAAATGGATTGCAAGGATTTTTTGTTAACCCCTATTGGTTTCTGGCTCTCTTACATGCGCCTCGTTAGGCTTGAAGAGTAGTCCAAGATTGATCAGTCCTGCAATTCCAACTAAGCCATAAATAATTCTTGAAAGTGCAGAATTAACACCAAAAATGGCATCAACTAAATTAAATCCAAAAAATCCAATTAATCCCCAATTGATGGCACCAATGATGGTAAGAATTAGAGCAATTCTTTGAATAGTACTCAAGTAAGATTCCTCCTATCAATATTATTACATTACTATATTGCTGATAATCAGGTGCAAATATACATCAATGTATCCTTTGCAAAATATTTATTTTTCAATAATAATGATAGGTGGGAAGGTTGGTGCATTTCATGCAGAATTTTACGTTTTGGAATCCGACAAAATTAATTTTTGGAAAAGATCAGCTTGAGCAATTAAAAAACGAAATTCCTCGCTATGGGAAAAAAGTGTTGGTTGTTTATGGTGGAGGAAGTATTAAACGAAATGGTCTTTATGACAAGGTTATGGGCTTATTAAAAGAAATTAATGCACAAGTGTACGAATTAGCTGGAGTTGAACCGAATCCTCGAATTTCAACTGCCCGTAAAGGGGTGGAAATTTGTAAAACGGAAGGGATTGACTTCCTGTTAGCTGTCGGCGGCGGCAGTGTTATCGATTGTACAAAGTTGATTGCAGCTGGTGCTAAATATGCTGGAGATCCATGGGACTTAGTCGTAAAAAAAGCTACTGTAGTAGAGGCATTACCATTTGGAACGGTATTAACGTTAGCGGCAACTGGTTCAGAAATGAATTCAGGATCTGTTATTACCAATTGGGAAACAAATGAAAAATATGGATGGGGTAGTCCATTGACCTTTCCGAAATTTTCTATTTTAGACCCTGTACATACTTTTTCTGTTCCAAGGGACCAAACGATATATGGAATTGTCGACATGATGTCTCATGTGTTAGAGCATTATTTTCACTTGGAGGAAAATACATTATTTCAAGATCGAATGTGTGAATCTTTACTTCTCACAGTGATGGAGACCGCGCCTAAATTGCTTGCAGACCTTGAAAGCTATGAACATCGTGCAACCATTCTTTACAATGGTACCATGGCACTAAACGGGATCCTAAATATGGGGTATCGGGGAGATTGGGCTACACATAATCTTGAACATGCGGTATCAGCTGTATATGATATTCCTCATGGCGGTGGTTTAGCGATTTTATTTCCGAACTGGATGAAACATAACCTTAATGTAAAACCAGAACGATTTAAACAGCTTGCAGTAAGAGTGTTTGGTGTGAACCCTGATGGAAAAAGTGCTGAGGAGACAGGACTTGAAGGTATTCAAAAATTACGTGAGTATTGGGATCGTATTGGAGCACCAGCGCGTTTAGCAGACTATCAAATTGACGACAGCAAACTTGAGCTAATGGCAGATAAAGCAATGATATATGGTGAATTTGGTAACTTTACTAAATTAAATAGAGAAGATGTTTTGGCTATATATCGGGAATCACTCTAAATTTTAAAAGGCGAGCATTTTGATCAATGCTCGCTATTTTCGACGAAATATATACATTGTAGAAAATTGGCGAAATTGGGTACGCTTACAAGAAGGGACCTTTCTTGATAATCTGTCCAGCATTCGATAAAGTGAGTAATGAATATAAAATAATGGAGGATACACATTCATGACACACATACGTTTTGATTACTCAAAAGCGTTAACTTTCTTTGCAGAACATGAAATTACATACTTACGTGATGCCGTTAAGGTAGCACACCATTCCCTGCACGAGCAAACTGGAGCAGGAAGCGACTTTTTGGGGTGGATTGACCTTCCTACTAACTACGATAAGGAAGAGTTCTCAAGAATCAAGCAAGCGGCTGAAAAAATTAAATCAGATTCCGATGTGCTGCTAGTGATTGGGATTGGCGGCTCTTATTTAGGAGCAAGAGCTGCAATTGAAATGTTACAGCATAGCTTTTATAATGCTCTTCCAAAAGAAAAGCGGAAAACCCCACAAATTATATTTGTAGGCAACAACATCAGTTCTAGCTACATGAGAGATGTAATGGATTTACTTGATGGAAAAGACTTTTCAGTCAATGTTATTTCAAAGTCAGGAACAACAACAGAACCAGCGATTGCATTTAGAATCTTCCGTAAGTTGCTTGAGGAAAAATACGGGGCGGAAGAAGCGCGCAAGAGAATTTATGCTACAACAGATAAAGCTAGAGGTGCTTTAAAAACATTAGCCAATGAAGAAGGCTATGAATCATTTGTTATTGCCGATGATATTGGCGGCAGGTATTCCGTATTAACAGCTGTTGGCTTACTACCTATCGCAGTCAGTGGTGCTGATATTGATAAGATGATGCAAGGTGCTGCAAAGGCGCAGGAAGACTACAGCCATTCAGAGCTTGAAGAAAATCCTGCTTATCAATACGCTGCAGTAAGAAATGCTCTTTATAATAAAGGCAAAACAATTGAAATGCTGATCAATTATGAACCAGGACTTCAATATTTTTCTGAGTGGTGGAAGCAGTTATTTGGAGAAAGTGAAGGCAAAGACCAAAAAGGAATTTATCCTTCTTCTGCCAACTTCTCAACTGATCTCCATTCTCTTGGACAATATGTTCAAGAAGGTCGCCGGGATATCTTTGAAACGGTCATTAAGGTTGAAAATCCTCGCCATGAATTGATTATTGAAAGTGCAGAAAGTGACTTAGACGGGTTAAATTATCTTGCCGGACAAACGGTTGATTTTGTAAATAATAAAGCTTTCCAAGGAACAATGCTTGCACACACAGATGGCGGAGTACCGAACTTAATCGTTTCGATACCTGCACTTGATGAATACACATTTGGATATCTTGTGTATTTCTTTGAAAAGGCTTGTGCAATGAGCGGGTACTTACTAGGCGTAAATCCATTCGATCAGCCTGGTGTTGAGGCTTATAAAGTAAACATGTTTGCCTTACTAGGTAAGCCAGGCTTCGAAGAAAAGAAAGCAGAGCTTGAAAAAAGACTTTAATATCAAATAAAAGTAGAGTACTGAGAAAATCAGTACTCTATTTTTTATTAATTTTGGGAAAACTAATCATTATAGACAATAAGGGGGCAAAAAAATTGATTGAAATACCATCAAGTGTAGAAGGTAAGCAATTTGATCTCTATAAGCTAGAACAAACATTAAAGCCAATCGGTTATTCTATCGGAGGTAACTGGGATTATGACCATGGTGCCTTTGACTACAAAATAAATGATGAAGTCGGTTATCAATTTCTAAGGCTGCCGTTTTCAGCAGTAGATGGTCAGCTTGATGCACGTAATTGCACGGTCGAACTCGGACGTCCATTTTTATTATCCCATAAATACCAAATAGGACTTGATGACCATATCGGAGAAGGTGGCACCTTTAACCAGTTCTCAGAGCCAGTTGATAAGGATGCAAGTTTTCCTGAACAATTTATTGAGACAGGGAAGACCCTTGTTAAAGAGCTAGAATCTCTTTTTAGTTCATAATAAAAAAATGAGTATATTTTACTAGGATAATGTTCACGAAAGATACAATCTTTTTTGAACCAGTCTACTTGCTTTAAAGTGAAAAATTACTTAAATTAAGGTTAATAATATAAATAAGTTATAAACGAGAAAAGAGGTTTGGCCATGGAAACAAGCATGAATTATTTGTTATCTGATATTGAAAAAACGAGAATTGAAATGATTGATCTAGCAAAGCAATATGGATATTCAAACCCAAATGTAGTTCAATGCAGCCAAAGGCTCGATCTACTATTAAACGTATACGATAATCAACAAATAAAACACTAATATAATAATACTAAACAACCTTCCGTCAAAGCGGAAGGTTGTTTTTTTATAATTGGCAGTGTTTAAATGAACTGTTGATTTAATAACCTGTTGATTTGAGCGGAAGGCGCTCGACTCCTGCGGGAGGACGGGGCAGGGGAGACCCCGCAGGCGCTTCAGCGCCGAGGAGGCTCCCCGGACCGCCCGCGGAAAGCGTAGCGCCT
>NZ_JBALNQ010000017.1:38757-51713 GCF_036961885.1 Neobacillus niacini
TGGAGCTCAAATCAACAGTCAAGTTTAAAACATACTTTAGTGTTAAGGAAAACAATTGATATAAAGGAATAATTTCCATACTAATTGCAAACTTTATTAAACATGAAGCATGTTTAGGAGTAAGGTTTATGAGGTGTGAGTAATTGTTTACTGATACGAAAAAAGAAATAAGATATATTATGTTCGCTTTGCTTATCATAGCTTTATATCTTTCCCCACTCTTTATTCTTCAAGAAAATGCCCATATTCGTGTTCATGATAACTTGGACTCGAATTTAGCGTGGTATAAAGTTCTCGCCAATAGCGGTCAAATGTTTGGAGAAGTTGAGGCTGTTGTCCCCCAAATTATTAATGGGGTGCCAAGAAATGCATTTGGAACGGAATACAGTATCATCGTCTGGCTCTATGCGTTCTTTCCGACCATGATAGCATATGGGATAAGCCAAACATTAACAAGGGTAGTTGCTTTTATAGGTATGTATTTACTACTAAAAAAGCACTTTCTTCCCGGTGAAAAATGGACCTTCTTTCAAATTGGTACTTCCCTTGCCTTTGCATTAACACCCTTCTGGCCATCTGGAATGCTAAGCACGCTGGGGATGCCTCTTACATTATGGGCTTTCCTTAACATCCGCAAGGGATTGGGTACAAAGAAAGATTATTTTGTCCTTACTCTTATCCCTTTTTACGCAAGTATTGTTTTAGGCTTTTTCTTCTTTTTAAGTGCAATGGGAACCTTATGGCTTGTGGATGTTGTCCGGGGAAAAGGGTGGAATCCTCGTTTTTTTCTGTCGATTGCTTATATGTCGATTATTTTTATGCTTGTTGAGTATCGCTTAGTCTATTCTTTTTTATTTTCTACGGAACTCAATAGCCGTGATGAATATTTTCACGCTTACCTGCCCTTCTGGCGATCTGTAAGGCTGACCTTTAAAAATTACGTGTTAGGTCATACGCATGTAATGACGGTACACGGTCTATTTATTTTACCTATTACCTTAATTGCACTTTATTTTGTCTTTATAAAAAACCAGTGGAAACAGGAAAAACTTTTTGTATTTTTATTTCTATTAAATTTCTTGTTATCACTTTGGTATGCCTTTTGGTTTTATGAAGGTTGGTTACCACTTACTAAAGTATTCCATTTTATGGACACCTTTAATTTTGCTCGCTATCACTTTTTAAGACCGCTCGTTATTTATGCTGGATTTGCACTTGCATTAAAAATTATCTCACTCCAGGGGTTAAGCTGGGCTAATTTAGCTAAAGGGTTTGTTATCCTGCAAATTTTCTTATTGTTCTTATTTAATGATGAGATCATCTATCATAAAAAACCAACAGTAAAACAATTTTATGCTGAGGAATTATTTGCAGAAATAAAAGAACATATCGGGCAAGAACCAAAGAATTATCGAGTCGCTAGTATTGGAATTCATCCTGCCATTTCTCAATATAATGGCTTCTATACACTCGATACCTATAATAACTTCTACCCGTTAACCTATAAACACCAGTTTAGAAAAATAATTGAGCCCGAATTGGCAAAAAATAAAACCATTCGTAAATACTTTGATCAATGGGGCGGACGCTGTTATATCTTTACTGACCAGCTTGGAAAAAGATACATGATCAAGAAGGATTCTAGAAGGAAATTAACAAACCTACAATTAAATACTGCTGTGTTTAATGAGATGGGTGGTAAGTACATACTGTCAGCTCTTCCAATTAAGACTCCAGAGAAAATTCAACTCACCCTTGATAAAGTATTTGAATCAGAAAGCTCCGCATGGAAGATATATTTATACAAAACTTTGGAAAACACCGGGGGTATTAACAGATGATTGAACCTGTCCTGACCATTGTTGTGCCTTGTTATAATGAGGAGGAAGTATTACCTGAAACCATCCATCAGCTTGATCAATTTGTCAAACAGTTAATAAGTGAAAATATCGTGTCAAATCGAACGAGAATTTTGTTGGTGGATGATGGAAGTAAGGATCGAACCTGGGATATTATTTATAAAACAGGATTAAGAAATGAACATGTCCGTGGATTAAGACTTTCAAGGAACGTTGGACATCAAAATGCATTGTTAGCTGGCTTATTTGCTGCAAAGGACACTTCAGATTGTGTAGTCTCCATTGATGCCGACCTGCAGGATGATATTGAAGTCATTAGGGATTTTATTTTTAAATACAATGAAGGCAATGAAATTGTTTATGGTGTTCGTAAGCGCAGGGACACTGACACATTCTTTAAGAAAACGACTGCTCAAAGTTTTTATAAACTAATGCAAAAAATGGGTGTTGATTTAGTTTATAATCATGCAGATTTTCGTTTAATGAGTAAACGGGCTTTAATGGAGTTAGAAGGTTTTAAAGAGGTTAATCTGTTTTTACGGGGCATAGTTCCCCTCCTCGGTTTTCGGTCCGATATCGTTTATTATGATCGAAAAGAAAGACAAGCTGGAGAAACAAAGTACCCATTAAAAAAAATGCTTGCTTTTGCCTTTGACGGAATCACATCCTTTTCTATTTCGCCGATTCGGTTTGTATTATTTATCGGCTGTGTCTCCTTTTTCCTAAGCCTATTATTTGGTTTATACTTTTTACTCCTAAAGGCATTGGGTGAAACACAGACAGGCTGGACGTCACTTATTACTTCTATCTGGTTAATTGGCGGCTTACAGCTGATTGCAATTGGTTTAATTGGAGAGTATGTTGGAAAAATATATAAAGAATCAAAGCAGCGTCCTAAGTTTATTATTGATATCGATACCTTCTCCATGCCAATCCCAAGGCATCATTTAATTAACAATCTAGAAGAGGAATTTTATAAAATTGAACATCGTAAAGCATCTGAAACCAATTAAATATTTAATGGAGTCTTCTTTTCAAAAAAAGAAGACTCTTTTTTGAAAATAAAAAGTAGTACAACCCTTCCTTCCTGAATAAAGATTGATAGACAGACAATATCAGCATAGGGAGAGATAAAGATGAATGTATTTTTAAGTTATATATTACTGGGATTGTCGCTTGCGGCTCCTATTGGTCCTATTAATGCAGCCCAAATTGATAAGGGAATAAAACATGGCTTTATGCATTCATGGCTAATAGGGATAGGGGCAGTGGCTGCAGATGGGGTTTATATGTTGGTGGTTTATTTCGGGGTTGTGAATTTCCTTGAACATCCTTTTATGAAGACATTTTTATGGCTTTTTGGTTGCTTTATCTTACTATACACGGGGATTGAAACCATAGTATCCGCAAACAAGTTAGAAATGGAAGGAAAAAGGAAGGAGGAACCGCTAGTAAAGTCCTTTATATCTGGTTTCTTTATGTCTATCTCCAACCCGTTAACGATATTATTTTGGCTGGGGATCTATGGATCGGTGCTGGCCAAGACTGCCGCAACGTATGAAACAAGCCAGTTAATCCTTTATAGCAGTGCTATCTTTATCGGATTACTAATTTGGGATTTTACGATGGCAGGTGTTTCAAGTAACTTTCGAAAGTATTTAACCTCGCACCTGCTAATAGGGATATCACTTTTATCAGGAATATCGTTAATTGGTTTTGGTATTTACTTTGGTTTTCAAGCTTTCACTGTTTTATTTGGGTGAAAAAGCCAGCGGATATAAATTGCTGGCAATTTGTTTTAAGCGGTAGGCCAAGGATTAAGTACTTTTCCTTTTTTCTTTTTCCACTTGAGATTCATGATCAAGGTTATGCAGCCAATAATACCGATGAATGCTAGGCTGATAAAAAAGCCAGGTCTGCTTGTGCCATGAAATAACGTGCCGCTGATGGCGATTAATAGTAAAAGGATCCCAATAGAGTATTTTATTTTATCCGCAGCTGTTACTTCTAACAATTTCCATGATGAAGCTAATATAAAAATCCAATTATAAAGAAGCATGAGCCCGGCAGCCGTTGTAATATATTCATAAACATGTCCTGGCATTAACAAAGCTGAAACAATCGAGGCTGATATTCCTAATACAGTAATCAGTATGGTAGGAACCGGGACTTTCAGTTTTCCTTGCTTGCAAAACAAGCCAGGCGCATCTCCTTCTTCAGAAAGGGTAACTAGGATGCTGGTAACAGCAAATAAGGATGCAACCATCGTCGAAAACCCGGCAATGATCAAAGCACCATTGAAAAGATGGGGGATAAAGGTTAAATCATAATTATCTAATGCACTCACAAACGGACTTTTCTGGCCATGAAATTTATTCCAAGGGACCAATAAAACGGCAAGTCCAATAGAAAGCATATAGATAATCATGAGAGTTAACAACATCACCTTACCAGCCTTAGGCGCTTCCTTCGGGTCCTTTAACTGGGTAGCCATTAAGCCTAGTATTTCAATTCCTCCAAATGCATAAAAAGCAAAGATAACGCCCGACCATAAACCTAGAATACCATGTGGAATTAAATCCTTTTTGCTATCAGGATATTGAATAGGACGGTCTCCATCAATGACTCCGAATATCGCCAATAAAGCAATAATCACGAACATTAATATGGCGGCAATTTTTAAAACAGCTAGCACATTCTCCAACTTGTTTAATATACTTACACCTATCAGTACAACAACAAGACCAAGGAGAGCATATCCACCAGCAAATAACCATAATGGAACCTTTGGAAACCAAAAGCGTGAAAAAATCGAAAGTGCGGTCATTTGACTTCCCATAATTAACACTTCTGACACCCAATAGACCCAGCCGCTGCTAAATCCAGCCCATCTTCCAAAGGCTTTTTTCGCATAAGAACGAAAGCCGCCCTTCAACGGTTCCTGAACTGTCATTTTTGCAAGTGCGTCGAATACCAAATAGGTTCCAGCGGCAGCCAGAATAAAGGCGATTAAAATGGCGGGTCCTGTCATTTTTATGGCAATACTAGAACCAAGAAAGAAACCAGTACCGATTGTACAGCCAATCCCAAATAACGAAAGCTGCCACCACTTCATATTATTACTTTCATTTGCCCCGCTACTTGGTTTTCCCATTTATGTTTCTCCCAGATGCTCCAACCGATTTATCCGTATTGTCCTGGTTATTATATTCAGGGTCATTCACACCATATGGTTGATTGTCACCGCCTAAATAGGTACTTTTATGTTTTTGCTGTTCTTTTTTAAACCTTTTGAAATTTGTGTTTACCATGTAAATCCCCTCTTTCTAATGCTTATCTATATGTTAAGATACACCCTCTCAAAAAAACTTATTCAGTCCGTTCATAAGAGTCATTTAGGTTTTTGTTGGAATCATGAAATTCATTACATAATCATGGGCTAAATCATTGAAAATAAAAAGGTACAAAGTAGGATGAAATTAAAAATGGGCGATATAGAAGGCAATAAGTCTTGAAAGGGGTTTACTATGTTAACGACAGAGCAGCTCGCTGGTTTTCGTTTGCAATTACTGAAAGAAAAAGAGGAAATAGAAGAACGCCTTGAGCAAAATAATCATTATGGTTTAGAACGAGGTCATTATCATGAATCGATGGGGGAGTTATCTAGTTATGATAACCATCCAGCAGATGAGGGCTCAGCGTTATATGAACGTGAAAAGGATATCGCTTTAAATGAGCATACAGATTTGCAGTTGAGGAATATAAATAAAGCATTGGAAGCAATGGAAAATGGGTCATATGGTAAATGTGAGGTATGTGGAAAAGAAATTTCCTATGAACGATTAGAGGCTTTACCTAATACGACTTATTGTAAAGAACACAGTCCAGATCAAGTTGTTTCACATGATCGACCGATTGAAGAGGGGGTATTAATGCCGCCGTTTGGGAAGTTTGATATGGATGAAAAGGATGAGAATGTTGGCTTTGACGCGGAGGACTCTTGGCAGACAGTGGCTCAATGGGGTACATCTGATACGCCGTCGGATTTGGCATTCCCGCAGGAGCATTACAATGATGTTAGTAATGAGCCAGATGAAAATGAGGGGTATGTTGAAAACTACGAAAATTTTGTAGGTAATGATATGTATGGGAACAACATTACTGTTTATCCAAATTCACAACATGAACGCTATGAACAATCACTTGATGAAGAAGGGATCATGACAAGCTTTGGAGACTTACCCGCCTATGAACATGATCCATATGTAGACGACGAAAAGTAAAAAAGAAAAACAGCTTTCGTTTGGAAAGCTGTTTTCTCTAATTTTATTTATTTCTGAAGGGTTTTTGAGCAATTGGCAGATCTTTCGCATTTAAATCATCATCAGTTGATGGATCGATTGTACCCTCCATATAGCTGTCGCTTGCCTGTTCGTGGGTGGTCGAAAGCCCAGTTGCAATGACATCATTCTTTTGATAGTCACTTGTTTCGAAAACACGACCTGCAAGATCCGTACTGTTGTTGGTGGAATTTTCCTTATCCATGCTGCACACTCCTTTTATGAAATTGGTACAATCGTATTTTCTACTTTATATTCACGGATTACTCATAAGAATAAAATTAAAGGAGCTGTTTTATTTGAAAAAAGACAATTACCCTTCAAGAGAAGAATTGGATGAGGCATTTCATTTTCTCCATGAAGCAATAAATAAGATTACCGTAGAAGAAGAAGAGGAAATGATTATGGAGGAAAACGGTATAAATCAAATAAAGAAATAGATATTTCTAAGGTGGAGACGGTAGATGAGGGAATCGTTAGCGAAAAGAATTGCTTGGATCAGTGTAATCAGTAATATCATTTTAACAGTAGGAAAACTTTTCATAGGCTGGTATGGAAATAGTGACGCTGTATTCGCAGATGGAATTCATTCTGCTGCAGATGTCTTTGCCTCCGTTATCGTCTTACTCGTTATTAAACTCGCCAATAAGCCCGCTGATAAGGAACATCCATATGGTCATGGAAAGGCTGAGGTTATTGTTTCCGGAATCGTAGGAATTTTACTATTTCTCGTTTCGATATATGTTGTGTATGAAGGGATCACCGGTTTCTTTCACGAGATTGAAACTCCAAGTTATATCGCGATGTGGGTAGCAATTATTTCCTATGTTACAAAGGTTATTTTGTATCGTTCATCATTAAAGGTGGCAAAAGAGCATAATAGTAAGGCAATTGAGGCCATTGCATTTGATCATAAAGCAGATATTGCAGCTTCCATTGCAGCGGCTATCGGGGTTTTCCTATCCATACTTGGTGAACGATTTGATATTCTATTTCTGCAGTATGGAGATAAAGCGGCCAGTATATTTGTTGCGTATTTAATTTTTAAAATCTCCAAAGAAATGCTAACGGAAGCTTTTGATATCTTACTCGAACGGAATATTGACGCCGTAACATTACAAGCATACATTAATGTGGTGAATGAATTTCCGGAGGTAAAGAGAATAGATCGGATGAGGGCAAGGGAACACGGTCATTATGTATTAGTCGATTTACGAATATCGATTGATTACTTTAAAACGATTAAGGAAGGTCATGACCTAGCTAAATTAATAAAGGGTCGGCTGATGGAAAAATACGATAACATTGAAGAGGTTTTAATTCACTTAAATCCCTATTTTCCTGACTAAAATCAAGTTTGTGCTTTTTTGCTTTTGGGTTTATGATAATGAGGTAATTATTTGATGAGGAGTTGATATTTTTGAGTTATGCAATAGACCCAGACCCGAGTAGTAGCGGGGAAGTCAGTGTTATCTTAGAATTGGATTCTTCAGGAATATCAGCTCTTATGAAGGTAGTATGGCTTCCTCGAACAATGTGAATGAGGAGGTTTTATTATGTTGGAGATTTATAAAAGCACGGAAACAAAAGAACTTGATCAGGTAGATACCATTTCCAAAGGCTGCTGGGTGAATATGTATGCCCCAACAGAAGAAGAAATTAATCGAGTGGCCAAAGAAACAAATATCTATGTTGACTTTATAAAAGACGCATTGGATGATGAAGAACGCCCAAGGATTGAGCGTGAAGATGGTCAGGTTTATATTATCGTGGATTACCCGTATATGACTCATGATGATGCGGGTTTCCCTATTTATGAAACGATTCCCATTGGGATTGTTCTAACTGATGATTGCATCATCACCGTATCGTTAAAGGATACTCCAATATTAGAAGTTTTTAAGAATAATAAGATAAAAGAGTTTTATACCTTTAAAAAGAACCGATTTGCTTTTCAAATATTGGCTATTATTACATCCTATTATCTTCGTTATTTAAAACAAATCAATAAAAGAACCAATGATATCGAGCGAGAGCTCCATCAATCGATGAAAAATAAAGAATTGTATGCGTTACTTGCATTAGAAAAGAGTCTTGTCTATTTCATGACCTCCCTAAAATCGAATAAGGTGATTTTGGATAAAATTCTTCGTTTCAGTTATATCAAAATGTACGAGGAAGACAAAGATTTATTAGAAGATGTGATGATTGAAAAAACTCAGGCGATTGAAATGGCGGAGACGTACAGTTCGATTCTAAGTGGGATGATGGACGCTTTTGCTTCGATTATTTCCAATAATGTAAATATCGTCATGAAGTTTTTAACTTCTTTTACGATTATTCTTTCGTTTCCAACCATCGTATTTAGTTTTTATGGGATGAATGTAGATTTACCCCTGCAAAATAGCCCGCATGCCTTTTGGATTTCGATTTTAGTTGCGAGTATTTTATCTACTTTGACAGCGTTAATTTTTTGGAAAAAGAAATATTTCTAAACTAAAAATCCGCCATTCATAGAAATGGTGGATTTTTTATGTAATCGAAAAAATTTCCCAACTTTTATGGGTCCATTTTCATTTTCTTATTCAGAAAATTCCGAATAGTATAGAGGAACAGGTCCAAGCCTGGAGTTGAACAATAGGGGAGATATGGATGATAAAAAGAAAAGTAATAGGAGCGTCAGTACTTAGCTTTGTAATGGGGGTATCCATGTTTGCAACGGGTGCCTTCGGTCAGCAGCCAAATATCCAAGAGGAGTCTTATCGCGTAATCATTCAAGGTCCGTCCTCTGATAAGGCAGAAGCAAAGAAGAATGTAGGGGTTCGCTGGGATTTTGGGGCAGAAGGTTTTACTACAACCGTTAACAGCAAACAATACCAAGCACTAGTAAAAAACAAGAATTTAACCATTGAAAAAGTACAAGAAGTTCAGATTGCACCTAACAATGAGGGTGCGGCTAAACCAGGGGGTTCTACAAACTCCGGACCAAGCGATCAAACACCATGGGGAATTCAAGCAATATATAATGATTCTTCGATTCAAGCAACTTCTGGAGGAAGTGGAATAAAAGTAGCAGTCCTTGATACGGGTGCTAATACAACTCATACAGATTTAACAAATAGAGTCGAGCAATGTAAGGATTTTACCCAAGCAAAAACACCCCTTATTGATGGAAGCTGCTCTGATGGTAATGGTCATGGAACACATGTTGCTGGGACAGTATTAGCGGATGGCGGCAGCAACGGACAGGGTATATATGGTGTAGCACCGGAAGCAAATCTTTGGGCATATAAAGTGTTAAATAACCGTGGCTCTGGATATTCGGATGATATTGCATCAGCAATCCGAACTGCTGCAGATGAGGCAGCTCGTACTAGTTCAAAAGTTATTATTTCGATGTCGTTGGGTTCAAGTGCCAAGGATTCTCTTATTTCAAGTGCTGTTGATTATGCCTATAGTAAAGGCGTGTTAATCATTGCAGCTGCTGGAAATAGCGGTCCATCAAGCAATACAATTGGTTATCCTGGTGCATTGGTCAATGCTGTTGCGGTAGCCGCATTGGAAGATATTCAGCAAAATGGGACATATCGTGTCGCTGATTTCTCTTCACGTGGTAATCCAGCAACAGATGAAGATTATGTAATTCAAGAACGGGATGTAGAGGTTTCTGCCCCAGGAAGAGCGATTGAGTCTACTTGGCATGATGGTTCCTACAATACGATTAGTGGTACGTCAATGGCGACACCTCATGTTTCAGGACTAGCTGCGAAAATCTGGGCTGCCAACCCTTCTATGTCACATACTGCTCTTCGTGCAGAGCTTCAAAACCGTGCAAAATCTAATGATATTCTAGGGGGTACAGGAGCCGCAACAGGCGATGATTATGCTTCCGGATTTGGGTTCCCAAGGGTAAGATAATAAAAGAAAAGCCATCTAGTTATTTTTACTAGATGGCTTTCTTTGTCTTAAATCAGTGTTTTTAAAATAGTCTGAACATATAAGTGGAAGCGATGATAAGGATGGTTTAAAATAAGGATATAGGAAGAGCTTCAGAGGGTGGTTATATTATGGAATTTGGACCGTTAATTAAATACTATAGGACCCATAAAGGGATCACACAAAAAGAACTTGCTGCTGGAATTTGCTCCATTCCTCATTTAAGTAAAATAGAAAACAACTCAAAAGACGCAAATAATGAGACTATTTCCTTATTATTACAAAGGCTGGAAGTCAGCTTTGAAGAAATGGAGGAAAAAGAGGAGTTAATAAGAACTTTATTAAGAAATTTTGGTGAAAAAATCAACTTTTATTTGCGAGAAGAAATTGAAGAGATTTACCATAAACTCAAAAGAATGGAGCATGTAATCCCCTTTTCTGCCTATATGTATTCATATGAATTATATAAGTATCGTTATCTATTATTCAAGGGGTTAATTTCCGAAGCAGAGATACATAGAGATTTATTGAGTAAGCAAAGGAAAAATTTTTCCCAACATGAGGGATATTTATTTCGTTATTATAATGCTGTATTCTTAATATTAAAGGGTCACTATAATAAAGCAGATGAATTATTAGAAGAATTATATATAAATGATGATAATGAAACCATAAACGGTGAATTTCTCTATCATCGGGCACTCGTTAAAACTTCCCTAGATCAATCAGGCCATGCCATTCATTTTGGTAAGCTGGCACTTCAAATTTTCATGAACCAACATAATTTTTATCGAATTTTACATACATTAATGCTATTAGGAATTAATTATACTCATTCAAATATTTATGAGGAAGCTTTAGTTTGCTTTAAGCATTTAATTCGTAATGCCGAATTGCTAAAGGAAGAAAAAATCCTGCCGGAAATTTATCATAATATGGGCTATTTGCAAAAAAGAATGAATAACCAAAAAGATGCATTAGCTTTTTACGAAAAAAGCTTTGCTTTGCAACCATTAAATTCTAGGAACTATCTTGTCACTTTATATACAATAGGAGAACTACATTGGTCTGGTCAATCTTTTGATAAAGCGAAGGAGTGCTTCCAGACAGTTAAATCATTATCTAAAGAACTTGGCGTGAAAAAATATACGCTTTTAGCAGAGTTTTATCTTATTCATATGACATCTCTTGAAAAGGGGATTAAATACTTAGAATTAAAAGTAATTCCTTATTTTGAGGAAGTAAAAGAGCATAAAGACGATCTTACCCGTTTTTATAAAATGCTATCAGAGTACTATACCAACCAAGGTATGTATTTAGAGGCAGTAAAATATTTTACCAAGCAAAATTGAGAGGATGATGATGGAATGAGAAAGGCGATAATAGTAGGAATTTCACTTACACTTCTTATCCTTTTAACACCCGTTAAAAACGATAGCAGCCAAATTGTTTCAGCTAACAACATTGAAAATGCTAAGACTACTAATCTATATCACCCTATTTTACCGCCCGTTGGGTGATAACCAAAATCCTTCTACCTAGAAGGATTTTTTTGGCTCTAAAGGGGTAAAATAGTTTAAGTGTGTTAAAAAGGAGGAAAAAGAAATGAAATCATTTATTGTAGGTTTTCACCAAGAAGACAATGTAGATTCCATGCAGATTCAAAAATTAAGCCAAGCTGATTTTGAAAAAGCAACTGAAGGAGGTACACGGCACTTATTTGATTTAGATACGAACATAGGCTTCTTTGTTTTTTTTGATGCAGAGGATGCAGATGGAGATGTTTCCTATATGATGCTGCAATACGAGGATCCAACTGGGGAGGACGGCAGTGAAGACCCTGTTGGCTGTTATTCCTTCCAGTTAAAGGATTTTTATGAATTTACCGCACTTTACCTCAATGATCTCGAATTTAATGAGGAAGTAAGTGAAGAGGAAGAAGATTATGGACCGATACACCATCTGGCACATCTTCTATTCCATATCGTGGAAGAAGGTAAGGATCTAGAGGTTTGAAGTAAAAAAAATCCCCTGTTATAGGGGATTTTTATCGTAATATTAAGCTTTTAAAACATCATGGTCAACATAACGCTCGCCGTTTAATTCACTAACCACATTAAATGCAACCTTCGCACCGTCACCAGCTGTGATGATTGTATGTACACTCACACCAGCAACTGTTCCCGCTGCCCAAATGCCATCTACATTTGTTTTTCCTTGTACATCTACATCAATAATGGTTTTTACTCTTGGCTCAGTTCCTGGTTTAGTTGTTAATCCGGATTTTTCAGCAACGTCTACAAGGAATCCAGTTGCAACAATAACATGTTTTGCTTCATGGGCTCCATTGTCTGTTTCTACTTTAAAACCGCCTTCAACTTTACTAATGTTGCTAACCGAAGCTTGGACAATTTCTCCACCAAATTTGATTACTTGTTGTTTGCCCACTTCAATTAAATCGGGACCAGAGATTGCTAAAACGCCATAATGGTTTTCAACCCATGCACGCTTTGTAGCACTCTTATCACTGTCAATCACCAACGTTTTCTTACCTGCTTTCGCGGTAATTAAAGCAGCACTCGCACCTGCAGGTCCAGCACCAATTACTACTACATCTAACATGTAAAAACCTCCATTTAAAAAGTAGATATCATAAAAATTGTAACCTAATAAAAAGGAAAAGTAAAAATCACTGCTCACAAGAAAAGCGGAGGAGCCCTGGTCAGCGGCGTATGGCCTGGAGCGCTCCAACTGAGATAAAGGAAACACGAAGAGCCGGAGGCGATTCGATGTAGACTTATCGTAGGGCGGAGAGCGAAGG
>NZ_JBALNQ010000018.1:0-12413 GCF_036961885.1 Neobacillus niacini
CTTTATTAAACTATCCTGCTTCTTTAGTTGAAGAAACAAAAAGCTGCAAATGGCAGGTACATACTTAAATCACCTGATTCAACGCACCAAGTAATCTTATAATATCTTCGTTTTCAAACTTTAAAATTGACCAATCTTGGCTATGATAATCCAATTTTAAATCAGATTGTTAAATTAGCCGTTACAGCTTTTCCACCTCTGAATACCTTATTTCATAAGTACGATTCCAATGAAAAAGTAAGATACAAAATTACTACTCTATCCTTCTAGAAAAAATAGTTAGGTTTAATTGGAAAATGTATTTAAAAATTTAAGGAGTTGAACAATAAATGGGTGTAAAACTTATTCAAATCGGTCTGTCAGGTGCTCAAGTGGATTGTCAACCATTTACGCTTCAGGGTTTTTTAACAGTAAACGGAGTTGGAGTTCCAGGAATTCCAATCACTCTCACTATAACGGCTCCGGCAACAGTTTCTCCAACTTTAGTAACGACAGGTGCAGGTGGTACTTTTAGCGCTACAGTAACTACTCCAGTACCTGGACAACCTGTAACCATTACTGCTACCTCAACTGCAGTGCCTGGACTTCCCTCCGTATCCGAGAGTGCAACTTTTACTTGCACACTATAACAACAAAAAGAGAACTATACAGCCTCTTTTGCGCAGTCCGCTGAGAAAGTCCTTTCTCAGCGGTAATTTTTTGCTATTTTATCCTATTACGCGCGAAAAGGTATCAGGAGGGATTGACTATGATTGGTAAATTTATTTATCACCGAAATCATCAAGTCACTACTTCTATAGAGGAACTTGTACCTAAAACAACTTTTTTAGAACGGTTGAGGAAACGATTATTTTTGTTTTATTGAAGAAGAAATCGCCCCATATTACTGCGCCTTTTTTCACCACTCCTTCTTAAACTAACCTGCCCATTAGTTTAAGTAAATCCCTTCACAAAGTCTTCTATAAATGAAGAGCTTTGCTGCGTAGTAATGGTCTACTACGTAATACAAGAGTTAACCTAAAATCAGTCCCGTTTGCGCAAGGCTGGTCTTTTTTAATCAAATATTTTAACATTCTTGATCCTCCAAACTATAGGTTTATTCCTCCTATTACCTATAAGATTGCGGTGGTAAACGTCTTGTCATTCCTTGGTACACTTCATGTCATTTAGTGGTAAATACAATGTAAGAAGTGGTACATGGTTGGTTGAACAGTGAATATCCGAAAATGATTCAGTTCTTTCCTAATCTCCTTTATAATCATTACTAAAATGGGTGAGTTACATGGAACAACAAAACACTTTGACAAAATTAAAAAACTACGCAAGAAAACTAAAACAAAACTTATTCGTCCTTTATTTATCTTACAAAGATAATCGAATTCCTTGGTATGCTAAATTGGTCGCTATTTGTGTGGTTGCGTATGCTTTTAGTCCAATCGATTTAATACCTGACTTCATTCCTGTATTAGGTTATCTCGATGACCTCATTATTGTTCCGCTGGGCATTTTGCTTGCTCTGAAATTAATACCTGCTTATATTATTGAAGAAAACAAAGAAAAGGCTGAAGAAATCAGGAAAAATGGTAAACCAAAAAATTGGTTTGTTGCCGTGTTATTCATTCTGATTTGGCTTTTACTTGCGTTATGGATTGGTAAATTATTATACGGTATCGTTCAATCATGATACAAAGAACATTTGGGGGTATGCTTTTTTGCATACCCCCTACCTATTGCCCTTGAATTAAAGTACCATATTTCACAATCTGGTTTACTTAAAAAGAGCCGTATAATCGACTCAATAGGTTAAATTAACTTTATTTTGCAAACCATTATTTTTATTTCTTTATCGATTAATAACCGTACACCTCATTGCACCTTTGCGGATTAACTCCTCTGCTCTTGTTAAAGAAATTCTAACAAGGACAGCTTCGTCTTGATTGTTTTCCACGTCGAAAACCAAAAATGCTTGACCATCTTCAATTAAAACACAATTGAATTCTGCATTGTTACGTGGAATACGCTCTGCGATTCTACAACGTTGGACACCCGCTCTTATTAATGTTCTAAACTCCCGCTCAGAAATTCGGATAAAAATAATTTCTTCTAAGTCTATATCTTCCACTTCAATTTCTACCAGAAGAAAGAACCGATTTCTAATTCTTACTACACAATTTGCTCCAATCGAAACAACATCATTATTCATCACTTTCCACCTCCCTTTTGATTACATTAAATTCAAAAGGAAGGAAAATGCTTGGACAAACATACAATATTTTTAAGATAAATTTCCACTAGTGTTGCACTAATTTAATTCCACTATTAAAAATACCCAAAATGTTCAATATTATTTTAGGCAAAGAAAAAGTCCTTTATTATGTATAAGTCTGTGCTTTACTAATTTTTGATAAATAATGGGGTGAATAGATGAAAGTATTAAATAAATGTTGTAACTGATGCTAGCGGCTGGATTGGAGAGAACTCGTTCTCCAACTATTGGAAAAATCGCTAGAGTTGCAGCAGTCATCAACCAATTATTAAATATTAAGTTCAGTCCAAGTGAACCGTCCCCTCGGTCATCAGATCCACCCATCAGTGTTACGAGAAAGGAATAAATTGATTTCTAAGTAATATATTTTACCTATAGAAGGAGTGATTTGATATGGCAAAAATGCTGATTATGTATGAGGAACCAAACGATAAGGAAAAATTTGACGAGCATTATTTTAATGTGCATGTTCCACTTGGCAGGAATATCCCAAATATCATTAAAGATTCTGTGCATCGAGTAGTTGGCTCGCAAAATACTCACTTAAACTTATACATTATTACGATTTTAGAATTTGAAAATATGGAGAAGCTACAAGAAGCATTTGCAAGCCCAGAAGCAAAACTAGCTGAAGAAGATGGACAGAACTTTTTTCAGTACTTAGAAAAGCCACCGATTATTTCGATTATTGAATAGCAAAATATAACGACGCTTCCTTTGCCTTCGATATCATATGGTTCGTATTGAATTTTGCGTTCATTAAAAAAATGCATCGAGAGAAGAGGCTCCTTCCCCGGTAAACAAACTCTTTCCTCTACCGGGGGGTTCTGGAATCACAATTATTTTTTCCACTTATCTATCCCAGTGCATTTTCGGATATCTTATTCAAACTGTATCAACCAACTTAAGAAACACACCCACCAAATCCCCTAATCGTTAAAACAAGATTAGTTGGTTATGCTTTCACTTTCTGGTGTATTAAAAACAACGTCCAACAAGGAATAAATCTCATCCTCAGATATCTGTTCACCATCAACAAAGGCTGAATGAATTTCAAACGAATCGTCGGTCAGAATAAAGTCAATGGTAACTTCCACATCAAACCCGTCTTGATCAGCAATTCCGGTAAAGCGGATGATATCGAATGGGCTATCTGCCGTTACATATTCCCATTCAGGTTCAAAGAAGAAATGATCAAATCCCTCACCAATGGTAGTGGTAGGATATTCATAGAATGATCCATCTTTAACGTATGCTACTTGGTCGATGTTGGTAGGAAGAAGATAGGCTGTGGCGAATCCATAAATAAACATAATGGCGAGTGTAAAAAACACCCCTGCTAACCAACTCGTTCCACCTTTTCTTTTTAACCATGTCCTCTTCTGTTCTGGGTTAAATGGCTGCAAGTTTGCTTTTTCGATATTCCGATCCGTGTGCTTTAAATAATAGTAATTACCAAACAAACTAACAAAAAGAGATAATGGAATTAATAGCAAATTTTCGACAGTATCAAAATAATAGGTCTCCTCAGTGAATTGATATTGTATAACATAGAGGAATAAATCCAATAGGAAATACATAAAAGCAATAACCAACACTGGAATATACATTTTTCTGTAGCCAAACCAAAACGGTCCCAAAAAGAAAGCTGCCCAGTTCCAACTTATCTTTGATTTTTTATTTTCAAGTTGGTTCCACTTATTTATGTAATAGTCATAGTTTTTTCCTACAAAAACTTCCTCAAGCTCAGATTCTAATGGTATGTTACTAGCGCTTTGTACATTAAACTCAATCTGGGGCGATACAGACACATTAGCATTTTCGTGTGAAACCGATTTTCCACATTTTGAACAGAAGGCATCTTGTTCCTCTAATTGAAATCCACAGTACCGGCAATACATCTTTATCACTACTCTCAATGAAATGATCGGATTATGTAGTCTACTTATCTTTTATTATATTGATCTAATAGTTCTTGAACCTGTCTCCTCTCCTCATCTGTAAACAACTCATTTGGCAGAGAAAATAGTGTAACAGGGACCATCCAATTTTTGATGGTGCCTGTCACACTTTGATTCTAAATAAAAAAGGCAGCAGAATCTCAAAAACTCATATACCCGAGCATTTCAGCAAAGGGTAAAATAGAAAGGCAGAAAAATAGCAAAAATAGACTTAGGCCAATCAAAAATGACCTTTTATTCATGCGGTGTTTGTTGAATAAAATAACGATAATCCAAATTGGAAACGTTATGACTATATTTAGCACACTGATCCAAACAGTGATCCCAACAAAGTAGATATTGATATCATGTTCGCTCCGCCCTCCGTTAACAATAAAATGGAGGGCCATCATCACAATGAGAAACAATAGCAGGATTAAATGATAAGCAAGCCAGGTTTTTTTCATGATTACCTCATCATAATAATTATTTAATTACCTCTTACCTTACATACTAATTTAACGTATTAATAGGAATAATTTCACCTTTGATGATTTTAAATCCTGACCACTTTTACCATGCATCCTTTTGGTGCATGTTCTTCTAAATGCTTTTTGATTAAGCCCTGTATTTTTTCTGGATTTTGATTATTGACTAGACGGCAGGTGATTTTCGCATGTGAATCGTTCGGAATGACTGTTTTTGTACCTTCCCCCTGAAATCCCCCGCCGAACATGCCTGAATGCAAATCCGTATTCGCCGGTTTAAGGGAACCTCGAGAGCACACAGACTTCTTAACGAATATGTAATCGCAGGGACTCCTCTATCCCACAAATCAGTATCGGATATGACCACCACATCACAGGCTAGTTTTTCTTTATTTTCGGATAAAAACTGTGCAAGATGAGGACTGCCGATTTCTTCTTCTCCTTCAATGCAAACTCCTAATTATAGGTGTTGGGAGTTCCCTACTAATAACCAAATTTATTTATCTTGGCAACAGGTCTAATCCCTGAAATACCTTTGTTCTGATTGTTTCAGGATCGGTAATTTCCAATAATGGAATATCTCTTGAAACTGCTTTTTGTATTCCCCAATATCGTTTTTGTGCTTTTTCTAATGGCTCGCTTGTCCAAAGACCATTATTTTCATTGATGTTAAACAGATTTTCGTACCTAAATGGACCGTAGAATACCCAATGATCTGAAATGGATGGTACTTTTGACCATATTGAATAATCATAGGTGTATCTTGTTAGTGAGATCGTCGGATAGTCATTGGCCTCTAAATCAACCTCCACTCCAAATAAGGAGCCAGATTTCAATCCTAATTCTCCTGGAACATCAGGATCTGCTTCCAATTGATACAATTTTATAAAATTGGTTGGTAACCACCCAGATGGATCAGTATCTGATTTCCAACGTAAAAATCTCGGTGTAAGGGAGATAAATCCTTCCTCTTCACCAATTCGATCTAACTCTACAAACAAGCTATCTAAGTTTTTATATGTATCTATTAATACATTTACAGCCGTGTTAATATTTTCCCCAAGATTATTGGTTACTAAAGACATAGTAATCCTCCTTGTATATGTTTTGGTTAGGCCAATTAAGAGTATGTAAATTTTTAGTGATTGCATGAAAATAATAGAAATCACTTTTTGCCACCGTTTTAGAAATAATATCTTTTGAGATTCCCTTGTATCTCAAAAATCCTTTTTTAAGTAATAAATCTTGCAAATCGTTAATGATCATTTGTTGACCTTGATCCAAAGAAATAGAATCGATTTCCCTTAGTGAATCGAGAACGTCCTCCCAGCATAAAAATCCTAGAAACACACCAGGAGCAATAACAGAACGTGTTTGTAATGAAAGCATTACTTCCCGCATCATTTTAAATGGAGCTAAAAAGATTAAATATGGTGTTTTATCATTAGAGATATCCTTCAACATCCTCGAATAACGTGCTAACTGATTACAGCTTTCCTCATACTCCAAACCAGCTTCTGTGTTTTCATCATCTGAGGAAATGCCACTTAAATATTTTATCTCTATCCCAATGTTGATCGTAGAAAATGGTATAAGTAAATCAATTTCTCCTTCTTCATGGCGCTTCCAAAACTGCATGCCTGTCATATAACCTTTTTCTAAATGTATACGATTCATCCATTCTTGAGAAATCAGTTTTTCCTTAAATCTTACCGGTAGAAGAATTGGTTTCATCCCTATTTCAAAGGGAAGGTAACGCAAAGTACCAAAAAAGTCACCTGTTAATTTATCTTCAGACCGTTCTAAGTTATTGCTTTCAGCAGATATTTTATTATGCAATTCTGCGATCAATTTAACCACCTCCACAATCGAAAAATTTCTTAATCTACATATCTTCTATACTAGTAAGTTACTATTCCAAAGGGTAACCACAATATCCATCTGGGAATTGTGTACCTTAACTTCTCCCTCAACCACTTTGTACCAAAGTTGGCTCACATCTTCGACCAATGATGGATCTTTCTTAAGTAGCGCTACTGCCTTAATCCCATATTCTTTATTTTTTGTAGACTTCAGATGATTATTACCTGGAGCTACTCCTTTTATGTATCCCTCTTCACATAACCCTAGAAATGTACTTCTTGGGCAACCTTTTAACTGACTGGATGTCCCCTTGCCGAAGATTTCAGTCGTTGCTAGATTCCATGCATCCCGTGGTGTTACCAAAGGATTAGTGCTTACTAGTGATGCTGCATCGACAGCTGCTTGTCCATATTTCCCCATTGAAACTTCCACCTTTAGTTTATTTTTAATATTTCTTTAATTTCTATCTCTATTTCTTCTTCCTGCATAGGTAAAACGTGTTTGTAGACAATTTCAATTTTATTAGCATTCTTTTCGTGCTTTATAGACTGATTAAATTTCTTGATTTAATTAAACTAATGGATCTTGTTTTGGTTCATCTGTTAGGTTAAAGTCTTTTTCCATTATAGTAAGTACTTTTCCATAGGCTTCGTACTGACCTATTAAGTATCTTCTATTATAATGCCCCACTTCTCTTTTGACCTTCTCTTTTGTATGATTTTGGAATATTTTAATTAAATGATATAAATTTTCTATTTTCTCTTTTTTATAGGTTTGTGCCATAGATTTCTCCTTCCGTCTGCACTATTTAATAAAAAATTACTAACCATTAGAAACCAATTCCAGACCTCCAAAAATACCTGTACTACTTATAAGTATCGAAAGATAGACTTTATTCCTAAAACTTTTTAACTATTAGTTTTCATTCGACATCGTTTGATTTATTCCTTTAAAAGTTATTCATTTATTTGGAATAAACCAGTCGCAGTAATCAAATACTTCCCCATCTCCCCCCGCATAATACTTACTGCAAGAATGATTTTGGTTTCTTCCACCGCATGACCGCAACACATAGGAGTAAAATGGGAATGATCAGCTGAACCGTTAGGAAATAAAAAGGCACTGTTGTACCCATTCCTCGAATCATGTCTTCAAATGAAGGGATTGTCCAGACCGAAAAGAGAATAATTAAAAAACCAATTGGTAAAACAAATGGTTGATAACTTGGCAATTTCAGCCATTGTGAAGTACCAAGAACGAGCATATAAAAAAAGGCGGACAGCTGAATGAAGCCGCCAAGAACCCACACCGCAATAATGATCGACTCAATATGTTCAAAAAAAGACCCGATACTAACAAATCTTGCCGCCTCAAACACTGGAAATTGTAGATTGATCAGTATGTCCCCAAATAAAAAAAGATTTCCAAGGTTCATAAAGACCATCGTCAAAACGCTCGCGATGACTGAAAACATTCCCCATTTCATCACCTTTTGTTGATTCGTTACTAACGGCAGCAGAAAAGACATCAATGAAAATTGACTTAACCAGGCGTGTGGTGCCAGCGACCCTTTAATGGAGGGCATTGCCCCATCTGACATAATCGGCAGCATATTTTTCACATTCAAATCAGGAATAAGAAAGATATAAATCAGTACATAGGATACTAAAACAATTGGCAAAAAAAGCACAGCGCAGCGTCCAATCGTTTGTATGCCCCCATGGACAGCAATGGCGCAAGATATGGCTATACTTCCGGTCACAAAAAGTATAGGTGTTTTATGCAAAAAAGCACCTTCGACAAACTCACCATACTCTCTAAAAGCGATGGCGGTATCATGTAATAGAAAAAATAGGTAAAGAAACGCGATGATCTTTCCAATGGTCCGACCAAGTATAAGCTCACAATATTCAATTAGTGTTTTACCTGGAAAAAACCTAGAGAGTATGACCATGATAACGACGATGAGGAAGCCGCTCAAAGAGCCCCATATCGGAGAAAGCCACAGATCACGTTTTGCATGCTGTACTGTGACATAGGGAATGTAAAGAATGGCTGTTCCTGCAACTGTTGCATACATAATGAGGGCAAGCTCCAAACCAGAAATTCTACCTTTTTCAATCATGTTTGTTCCTTCCTTTACAACAGGAGTTTCTTTACCAAAAAGGCTTAAATGACTTATAGAGGAAATCAACCAATTGTCCAGGTCCCGGCATTTCCGGAAAAATCACAAGTAAAACAGCCAGAACCCAATTCATCACCATGATTGAAAAAAAGGCCATCTTTACCCTTTTTCCACTTTTCTTCAAACCCGGCCGTTGAATCAAAAAAATAAACAAAAGTATAACCGTTAACCCCAAAATCCCAACAACCTTCATTGCTCGGCACCTCGTTTGGGTTTTCCATCTGCTAGACCGGTTCTTTTAATATTTACCTTTGTTTCAAAAGAAACGTCTACCTCAGGAAAAATTTCATTCCACTGTTTTCTCTTCTGTTTCCATATTTGTGGATATTTTTTCTCAAATTCATCCGCAAAGCCGAAAATATCAGCTTTTAACTTTCTCTGGACTTCCGTAAAAGCAAACTTTTCCCTTTGTTCAATTTCATTCTTAACCTTTTGCTCTGTTTTTTTTTTAATATTTGGATCGAATAAGTTGTGTTTTGTCGTATTTTGAATGACTTCTAGTTCTGCGTTCGATTTAACGTGCATGCTCCATTTGCCATTTTTAATGGAAGGGATCAATTCATTCTGGCTCCTTAACAGATTTAAGGAGATGTAGCCTTTTTCATCTTTAAATGAAATGGTAATCACACCGGATTTAATCTCATTTCTTGGCCAAAGAATTCCCCTCGTTTCTTTATCACTTAATCTTCCTATCATTTTTCCATTTTTAATAATCGCTGCTCCGTTAATGGTGGGAATGGCCTTTTTTTTATCCATTTGTGATTGGGGTAGGTTTTCCACCCATGGCAGTACAGCTGCATTGGATTCACCGGATAGCATTTGCAATAAATCCTTCACCGTTACTTTTACCCCAATATGTGTTTTGACTATTTTTCGAAGTTGTTTTGAGGCGTCTTTTTCCAATTCCGGCATGGCCTTCAAAACAGTCTTTGCCTTTCCTTTCGAAACAAATACATCGGCACGTATTCGAGGTTCCGAGTGCCGCATCCAAAAATCAATTTGTTCGCTAATTCCTTTCTTGGCTAATTCATCTCCAATAAGGAGCACTTCATTTTGCCCCCAAAAAATCTTCCTGGTGAGTGCTTCCTGAAGCCGGGCCATCGCATCTGCCACCGTTTCTCCCTCAGCTGATCTCACAAAGGATTGGCCGCTGCTTCCTCCACCCGACATCCCAGATCCTTGTCCACCTTGCTGGGCTTGTGGAATAAAGATAAGGACTGAGAGTTCGATATTATTTTTTTTTCCTTTATCCATACCTGCCGCTAGAATAAAAGCTAAGTCATTTATTTCGGTTCGATCCCAACATCCTGTAAGGAACATCGAGGATAGGCAAACCAGAAGGAATAAAGTGAAAGTCCTCTTTATAGCTGGTATCCAACACATCAACTTCCACCATTACCTTTCTCTTGACTGGGCATTTGATCCTCTGCTTCACGTCTTAGGTTACTAGGATCATTTGAAAAAAAATCAGGGCGTGTTCTCATGGCCCACCACGGAGCACGAATCAAGACATCCTTTAAATTACCAAGCTTTAGTACTGCTGCCGAATTGAGATAGGGAACTCCAAAGGATTTAAGCGTACATAGATGCGCAACAATGGTGGTAATTCCAAGCATAACGCCCAAAAGTCCCATCATTCCGGATAAAATCATGATCGGAAATCGGAGTAGTCGAATCGGGATGCCAGCCGCATATCTTGGCACTAGAAACGAGGCGATACCCGTAATGGCGACCACCATAACCATCGGTGATGAAACCAAACCCGCTGCCGTCGCAGCTTGACCGATCACGAGTGCACCGACAATACTAACCGCAGCACCAACTTGTTTTGGCAATCTCACACCAGCTTCACGAAGAGCCTCAAAAGTGATTTCCATCATAAACGCCTCAACCAAAGCGGGAAAGGGGATTTGTTCACGACTTTGGGCGATTGTTAAAAGCAGTGAGTTTGGAAGCATTTCTTGATGAAATGTTAAGATCGCCACATACGCTGATGGTGCAAGCAACGCGATAAAAAAGAATATATAGCGCAGCCAGCGGATCAATGTGCTGACGTAAAATGGATTATAGTAATCCTCAGGTGCCTGTAATAAACTTGTAAACGTACAGGGAGCAATAAGGCTAAAAGGGGTGCCGTCAATCAAAATAATCACACGGCCTTCTAATAGAGAGGCTGCGGCGACATCCGGACGTTCTGTGTTTAACAACTGCGGAAAAGGAGAAAATGGGCTGTCTTGGATCATTTCCTCAATATATCCGCTTTCTAAAATACCATCAATTTTTATTCGCTTTAGTCGATGCGTAACTTCATCAACTAAAGTGTTATCGGCTAACCCTTCGATATACGCCACGATAACTTGCGTTTCGGTGTAGCCGCCAATAGTTATTTGTTTCATTTTTAATAATGGATGACGAATTTTCCTGCGTAATAGAGAGGTGTTAACTCGTAATGTTTCAACAAAGCCTTCCCTGGGACCGCGAATGACGGATTCTGCGTCAGGTTCCTTAATACTGCGTTTTTCCCACTTCGGCAGGCCCACCGAAATTCCTTTTGTTTGTTTTTCAATTAAAATAATTGGGTTGCCCATGGAAATCTGTTTGAAAATATCAGGTATCGTGTAGATTTCTTTGATATCTGAAACCGATATTTCCTTTTTCGCTCTTTCAAATATAGGACTCTCTTTCGGGCTTTTTAGCTGGATAAGCGGCATTAGCACATGCGTTTCGACTTCTTCGGTATTAGACAGGCCATCTATGTAAAGAAGAACAGCATTGATCTCGCTGCCAATACTAAAATCACGAAATACCACGTCTGAACAATCTTTATAAGCAGATTTCAATATGTCAATATTTTGATTTAATCTTGGATTTAGAGGAATTTCCGGAAATGAATTCATCGATTCATTTAATTGTATATTTGGAGTATCCTCCCCTTTTTTCCTAAATCCCATATATTTCATCACTGGACCCCTTGATATGTGTTACGTATATTCTTTGTAAATTCTGTAAAAATAATGCTACTCTTTTCAAAGTAATTAGGACCTTATAGAAATTGGAGACCATGGCGACGGTTCTTTAAAGGGGACAATCGGAAGTTTTGCGCGTGAAAAGGCCCGACTAGCGGATAGGAGCTAGTCGGGCTTTTTATAAGTCAAGTGAACTGACCCCTCGGTCCTCAGATCCACCCCTCCGTGTTACTGAAAGAGGAATAAATTGATTTCTATGTAATATATTTTTCCTATAGAAGGAGTGATTCGATATGGCAAAAATGGTGATTATGTATGAGGAACCAAACGATAAGGAAAAATTTGACGAGCATTATTTTAATGTGCATGTTCCACTTGGCAGGAATATCCCAAATATTATCAAAGATTCTGTGCATCGAGTAGTTGGCTTGCAAAATACTCACTTAAACTTATACCTTATTACGATTTTAGAATTTGAAAATATGGAGAAGCTACAAGAAGCATTTGCAAGTCCAGAAGCAAAACTAGCAGAAGCAGATGGGCCAAACCTTTTTCAATACTTAGAAAAGCCACCGATTATTACGATTATCGACTAGCAAAATATTACGACACTTCCTTTCCATTCGAAACCATATGGAACCCTATATAAACGATTAACAAAGAGTATAATGGATCAATTTCCTAAAAAACCACTCACAAACATTG
>NZ_JBALNQ010000018.1:12490-44839 GCF_036961885.1 Neobacillus niacini
CAATGTTTGTGAGTGGTTTATCATTTCATTAATTAGGGTTTGACTTAAAAGTTCAATTTCATTGCAATAAAAAGACCAGCTGTTATGATAATTCTTTCATATACCATACATCCATTACATTATGGTCTGAACCATCTAGCGCTCTATCAAGTTGCTTGAATCCTAATTTACTGTAAAGGAGATTCGCTGCCTGGAGAATCTTCACTGTTTCTAAATAACAGTATGTATAATGTTCCTTGGCGAAGTCTAGTGCTACTTTCATGAGTTCCTTCGACAAACCGATACCTTGAGCTTCGGGTGTAATATATAGCTTTTGCAACTCGCAAATCCCCGTCATCTGTCCAAATGGTGCAATCCCCACACCACCTACCACTTCATCTCGTTCATTCACCGCAACCCAATACTTTGCATTTGATTGTTCCTTGTAAAATTGTGCTAGATTGCTCAGTTGGGGATCAAAATAGGCTGTTCCTGGAATGTCTAAATTAAAAGATTCTAATGAGCGTTTGATAATTTGCTCCATTGTATGATTGTCCCTTTCTTCCATTTCACGAATCCGCATTGTTTTCTTCATCCTCCAAATCTATGTATTTTTTTATTAATGAATTTGTTTATTTATTTATAATATGGGAGACGCCTATGCTTGAAAAATTTTTCGTAAAATCGTTAAGATGATCCTTTTACCCGCTCCACCCACAGAAAAATGTGCCAGTACCAACCAAAAATTTGGAAGGTGCCTAGCACGTTTATCTTAAAAGATTATTTATCAAAGTGTACGTTCGGACAACGTTTCTTTATTTCAGAAATGAAAATTTCAATGTCTTTAGGTGAAATTTTCACACTACCCAAAGATGACGATTTGTAATATATTTCAATTCCATCTTTTGAAGATAACAGCCGATAACCTGTAAATATTTCTTTTGTAGTCAAAATTCTCGTTATTTCTTCATAGGGAATACGACTTCTAAAGAGTCCACCTTTAACAAATAAATGGTCTTGATAGAAAACATATTTAATAGAAAATGCAGACCACAAAATAAACCCAATTGATAAAACACAGAGGGACAGAACAATAATTGTGTCAATAATCGTTCTTTCTTTATCTAAACTTAGAGGAATTATAAATACAGCAAGTATTACAAATAACGTGATTGATATGGTCACTACAAAAAAGTTGTCTATTTTTGAACGAAATTCTATAATAACTCACCTCCCTATACTTCCCGTACACGGTTATTAAAAGGATTGATTGTATCTAATTGTAATTTAGCAATTCATCTAAGCCAATCTTTATTTTTTATATCTTCACTAAATTCAAGTGGCTTATTCATTACTATGTTGATCATGTCATTGAAGCCCAGGATTTATCCCATGTGACCATGATCAGTTCCGATGAAACCTCCGCTAAAAGAGGGTGCCAGTATGTAACTATCTTCATGGATCCCAATGGAAAGAATGTCATTCACGTCACAAAGGGGGGAAATTCAAGTACATGGCGGAGTTTGTAAATCTTTAGATTAAAAGCCGTCAACTCTACTGACTATTATACATAGTCAGTAGAGTTGACGGCTCATTCTTTTATATTCCTCCGATAAAATAAATGACCACCACTGATTAAATAACGACATTTTGGTTGGCCATCGAACAGAATAACAGAACCCAGCTCGTTATCTTGTTATTTATTTATACGGGAAACAACTATCATCATATATACCTTGTAGCACCAATTTAACTTTCAACTTCTACAAAGCTCGAGGAGTGACAAACTCGGATTTTACACATAAAAATCCATAATGATTCTATCCGAAATACCAATTTCCTTCAAATAGGCTAACAGTTCTTGATGCTTCGGATGCGGTCCATAATTTTCAAGAGCTTTTTTGTCTTCTAACAATAATGTCAAACCAATTTCAAACCCTTGAGCTTTTTCTGAAAAGTTTAAACCAGCTTGTATATCTATAATTCCGGGAATATCCTCTTTAAGCAACTTCGCTCTTGAAATGGCTTCTTCTTTTTGTTCTTTCGTCGTTTTTTCATTAAAGCTTAATAATACAATGTGTTGAATCATTTCTTGTATCCCTCCTCAAAAATAGTAGTAGAAGTGGCCTCATCTTCAGTTAGGTAAAAGCAGCTTTCTGAAAATGTTGTATTTGGGGTTTTCAATATCTCTGACTGGATCCGCTTTATCGTTCTATTATTAAATCAATCTTTCCAAATTGTACACCTTCACTCATTCGCTTAAGAGCCTCTAAGGTGTCAGCATGCTGGTACACCTTATCAATAACAGGCCTTATTTGATATCGTTCGATAAATTGCAACATTTCTTTATATTCTTCTGTGCTTCCCATTGTGCTTCCTAAAATATTAATCTGGCCAAAATATAAATTTCGCAAATCCATTTTGATTTCAAATCCAGTTGTTGCACCAAAATTTACAAGCGTACCACCAACTCGTAAAACAGATACTGCTCGTTCCCATGTAGCGGGTCCGACACTATCAATAATTAAGTCTACGTTCTCACCTTGTAATTCCTTTTTCCAATCACTATCACTCAAAAGAGTCAAATCAGCCCCCCGTTCCAGAGCCTGTGCACATTTTATTTCACTTCTAGAAGTACCAATCACTCGGGCTCCTGCCGCTTTAGCCATTATCAAGAGATTAATAGCCACTCCACTTCCAATTTCAGGTATTAAAACCGTTTGACCAGGCTTTAGTTTCCTTCTTGTAAATAAGGCTCTATAGGCAGTCAAAGCGGCTAAAGAGAGAACCCCAGCTTCTTCCCAAATTGTTAACACTTTTACACAATAATATGGACTTGACTCAGAACCGCTGTCTCAGAGCCAAAATTCAAGCCTCCTTGTAGTATACACAAATAGCGCCAGGTATCTTCCGTTTTTTGTATGGTATCTGGCACTATTTAATCCTTCTTACCACATTAATTATTTTCATTTCCTAAGCCTGCTGCTCTTTGTAATATTATGACTAACCTTATAAATTTTTTAAGTATGTTGATATTTCAATATTTTATGATAGTGACCGGTCAATTCACGTTTGGTTAGTGGTTTTACTATATCAACACAAGAGAGGAGTGCCTTTAGATTGATTCCAGTGCCGATGCCCATTTCGTCTAACATGAATACTACATCCTCTGTCGCGACATTTCCGGCGGCCCCTGGTGCAAATGGACATCCTCCTAATCCGCCAATTGAAGTATCAAACCGGCTTACTCCTGCCTGAAGTGCAGCATTGATATTTGCAAGTGCTAGTCCGTAGGTATCATGGAAGTGAGCAGTGATCATTGCTTTAAGCTGTAGCTCTTGCACTTCCTCGAATAATTCATACACTTGTTTCGGATTGGCTCGGCCGATTGTGTCACAAAAAACGATTTCATTTACTCCTAGATCATCAATCCTCTTTGCGATTTCCAGGGAAACCTTTAAATCAACCTTTCCTTCCAAAGGACACCAAAATGCGGTAGCAATATTATAACGAATGAAAATCCCTTCCACCTTTGCTTTTGTGATTACAGATTCAAATTGTTGGATTGATTCCTCTCTTCCCATTTTTACATTTTTTACATTAAAACTATTACTAGCACTCACTACCAGTGAAAGTGCCTTGACTCCATTTGCCCTTGCCCTTTCAAAGCCCTTTTCATTTGGGATTAATGCCATATACTGAATATCAGCTGCTCGTTCAATGCCGTTAATTACCTCTGCAGCATCTTTCATTTGAGGAACATAGGCAGGGTGGACAAAAGATGCAGCTTCCATTCTTTTAATTCCGGTTTTATTTAAGGCATTGATTAACTTAATTTTATGTCCGGTAGCTATAAACTCTGCTTCATTTTGCAGACCGTCTCTTGGGCCCACCTCAATTATTTCCACTTTTTCCGGCAGATTCATGAAATTCACCCTTCAAACAGATTTATAGATTATTTAACCTTTTTCGCACATTTTTTTATGATCTGGTCTATTTTACCCGTAGGTCCAATAAATCCTTTATCAATCAGTGCATTAATCTCTTTCTCAATCATTTTAATAAACTATTAAATACAATTCATGTAAAAAAGCTAACCGACCGTTCCACGTTCACGCCAGAGGAACAGTCAGTTATTTTTTAAACCATGAAACAGAATCTTTTTTTTCTTTTTTTATTTATTTCTTGCAGGGAAAATAATCGGTAAAGTTTTAAAGCCATTTTGCCAATAGATTGATGATTTTTCTGCCGGAGAGTCAGGATCTAAAGAAACCTCCGGGAAAGCATCTAAAAATTCATTCAAAACAATTTGCGCTTCTATTCTTGCCAAATCAGCCCCAATACAGCGGTGCGGCCCTTTTCCGAATGCCAGATGTCCAGGCGGATTTTCCCGATCAAGGCTAAAGGTTTCAGAATCTTCCCCATAGACGGATTCATCACGGTTTGCCGACTGAATCCCTAAGACGATCCTGTCTCCCTTTGGGATATTGACCCCTTTTACTTCAATGTCTTTAGTTACCGTGCGCATGATCATTTTAAAGGGCGAGCTGGTTCTTAATGACTCTTCCACAGCCAGGGATACCAAACTTCGGTCATTACGTACCCTTTGATACAATTCCTGACTAGAAATCAGCTCATGGAACAAGTTTGACAATAAACTTTTGGTAGTTTCATAACCGCCAAAAAGAAGGAAACGGACATGATACTGGATTTCCTTATCGGAAAAGGTTTTACCGTCTTCCTTATCTTCATACTGAATCATTTTTGTTATAATATCGTCGGGAGGATTAAGCGAATTCCTTCGCTCGGTAATAAGTGATTGAATGTAGTCCAGCATTAGAACGGCGGGCTCTGGTAAATTATCATCTTGAGCGAAAATATCAGCAGTGTTAACACCCTGTTTATCAGCCAGCAAAAGGAGATCGTCAACCCAATTACAGAATTGCCTTTGATCTTTTACGGGGATACCTGATATATGACAAAAAGCATTACCGGGAATCATAGTGAGCATCTCGCTCATTAAATCTACTTTTTCTTTTGGTGCAATTTCCTTTATTAAATCTCTTGTGGATTGAATGATAAATTCACTTGAATTTCTATAAGATTTAGCATTTAAAGTAGCAAGAAAGAATTTTCTCATTTTTGTATGCCTAGGAGGATCCATCTGAATAAGTGTCGTTCTAGATTCGTCAATATTTTTTCCTTTTTCGCTGACAGCAAATCCTCCCGCATTTGAAAAGGTTTTGAAATCAGGGAAAGCTTTCTCTGTATCTTCGTAATTTGCGAAGTACCACATTTTATCTGCTATTTGGCTAACTGGGCACTGACTACGAAGTTGTTTCAATACCTCATACGGATCTTTTGCTTGCTCTGCATTAAATGGATTATACTTGCATGACATTATTAAATCCCCCTTTTATTGCAAATAATTTCAAACCACAAGCGAATTACTGCATTACCAAGTAATTTTATTTCAACACATTTGCCAAAACTTACTGTTAACTTAATCGTTCAATAATTGTCCCGTTTGCCATTCCTCCACCTTCGCAAATAGCCTGAAGACCGTATCTTCCTCCAGTCCTTTCCAGTTCATGCATCATTGTTACCAGTAAGCGTGCTCCTGTACACCCAAGCGGATGTCCTAAGGCTATTGCTCCACCATTTGGATTAAGCTTATGAGGATCCGCATTTAACTCATCCAACCATGACATTGGAATGGGCGCAAAAGCCTCATTGACCTCATATACATCCATATCTTCAATGGTAAGTCCCGCCTTAGACAAAGCTTTCCTGGAAGCTTCCGCAGGTCCCGTGAGCATAAGGGTTGGATCTGATCCAACTACAGCTCTTGAGACGATTCGAATTCTTGCTTTTAAGCCCAGTTCTTCCGATTTCTCCCTTGACATTATTAGCAGGGCAGCAGCTCCATCACTCATTTGACTTGAATTCCCCGCATGAATTTTCCCATCTTCCATGAATGCAGGTTTTAATGAAGCTAATTTTTCAAGTGATGAACCTTTCCTAGGACCCTCATCCTGTGTCATAAGAGCAGTTGTTCCATTATCCAATGTCACCTCAATCGGCATAATTTCGCGTTCGAAACGGCCTTCCTCTTGGGCTCTAATTGCTTTTTCATGACTTTCAAGTGAAAATTCATCAAGTTGCCGGCGGGTGTATCCAAAATTATTCGCAATCCGCTCTGCTGCATGACCTTGATTAATGATTTCATATTTTGAGGTTAGAATTTCACTCCATGGGGTAGTTCCAAGGTTTGAACCCATTGGTACTCTCGACATGCTTTCCACCCCGCCAGCAATCACAACATCCATATCACCAGCTAAAATAGCTTGTGCTGCAAGATGTACTGCTTGTTGCCCGGAACCGCATTGACGGTCAATTGTAAGTCCCGGAACCTCAATTGGGAAATCGGCCATTAACGCTGCAAACCTAGCAATATTCACCGATTGCTCTCCCACCTGTGTCACACAGCCAATTATTACATCTTCCACGGTTTCCTTTGAAATACCAGCGCGTTTTACCAGTTCATTTAATACTTTTGCCAGAAGATCATCAGGACGAATCTTACTTAAAAGACCATTCCTTTTGCCTACAGGTGTACGGACAGCTTCTACAATCACGGCTTCACGCATATTTATTTCCCCCAATCTCTTTTTCCAAAGTAAAACTTTTTCAACCCTGTATTCCAAATTCAAGTGGGGATTTTCCACTCTCTACTTAAATTTTTAAATGATATTGTTTGCTCGTAAAACTTCTAACTTGGCTTCACTGTATTGAAGCAGGCCTTTATAAATATCGTCATTATGTTTCCCCTGTACCTCCGGACCAGTATGTTTAACTTTACCCGGTGTACGGCTTAATTTAGGTACGATTCCTGGCATAGGAAAATCTCCTAATTCAGGATGCTCCAAATGTATAATCATTTCACGTGATTTATAATGCGGATCTTCAACAATATCTTTAACAGAATATATCAAGCCTGAAGGAACCCCTTTTTCATCCAGGATTTCAAGGGCTTCATGAGCTGAAAGTGTTTTTGTCCATTCTTCAATTAACATATCTAGTTCTTTCATATGTTCGGCTCTTGCAATGTGACTAGAAAATTTCTGGCTATTTGCAAGCTCTGGTTTTCCCATGGCTTCTGTCAGCCTTTGAAAAACTCCATCTGAATTCGCCCCAATTACAATAAACGTTCCCTCTTTTGTTAGATATATATTTGATGGCGCCACTCCCGGCAAAATATTGCCCATCCTTTCCCGAATATACCCACTTAGCAAGTAATCCGGAATCATGCTTTCCATCACAGAGAAAACTGCCTCATAAATGGCCGTATCTACCATCTGACCTTTGCCTGAATGGGATCGTTCATGCAGAGCGGTCAGACTGCCAATGACAGAAAACAGGGATGCAAGTGTATCCCCTATTGAAATACCGACCCGTGTCGGGGGTCTATCTGGAAAACCGGTAATATATCGAAGACCACCCATTGCCTCGCCTACACTTCCAAAACCCGCTCGATCTTTATATGGGCCTGATTGTCCATACCCGGAAGTTCTTACCATAATTAGTCTCGGATTTATTTCTGATAACTCTTCATAGGATAAATTCCACTTTTCCATTGTTCCGGGGCGAAAGTTTTCAATTAAAATATCACTCTCTTTTACAAGTTCTTTTAAGACATCTTGCCCTTCCTTTTTACGCAAATTAAGGGTTATCGATTTTTTGTTGCGTGCTTGAACCGGCCACCATAAATGAACCCCATCCTTTTCCTTGCCCCAATTTCTCATTGGATCAGCCTTATCCGGTGATTCAACTTTAATAACCTCAGCACCGAAGTCTGCAAGAAGTCTCCCGCTAAATGGACCTGCAATTAAAGTTCCCAGTTCAATAACACGAATCCCCTCGAGGGGGAGAGAGTCATTCATTTTTTCCAACGTATTCACCTCCAACTCTATTAGGCTACTCTTATTATTTTGGATTACTGTTTTTATACAGGCTTTTACTTCGGCTGCATACGAATAGCCCCGTCTAAGCGAATCGTTTCCCCATTTAACATTGGAATTTCAATGATACTTTGTACTAACTTGGCATACTCAGAAGCTTTTCCAAAACGTTTCGGAAACGGAATCATGGATTCTAATGCCTGCTTTTGTTCCTCTGTTGCCCCAGCTGCCATTGGCGTTAGAAAAAGACCAGGAGCAATCGTCATTACACGAATCCCTTGTCTGGCTAATTCCCTGGCAATTGGCAAGGTCATTGCAGTAATTCCGCCCTTAGATGCACTGTAACCCGGCTGACCAATTTGCCCATCAAACGCGGCAACAGAGGCGGTATTTACAATTACTCCCCGTTCTCCATCCTCATTAGGAGTATTGGTGGCCATCTTTTCCACGGCCAGACGAATCATATTATAGGTCCCTACTAAGTTTACCTGTATTTCCTTGTTAAAAGAGTCCAGACTATTTGCCTTATTTTCTCTATTCAGCACCTTCTTCGGGCTAGTGATTCCGGCACAGTTAACAAGGGCGTTTACGTAACCAAATTGCTCGACAGCTTGATTAATCGCATATTGAGCTTCAGATTCACTGCTTACATTTGTTTTTACAAAAATCACATTATCCGAACCCAATTTTTCTACTAACGCTTGCCCCTTATCCTCATTCATATCTAATATTGCAGCTTTCGCCCCATTTTCAACTAAAAGATTAACAGTAGCTTCCCCCAACCCTGATGCACCACCAGTTACAATTGCAACGATATCTTGAATTTCCACTTTATTTTCCTCCTTCAATTTCTCAATTTATCTATCATTCTATTCGTTATTTCTATTTAATGGCCTGATTTAAAAATACAGATTGGAATTGTTCTCTCAATTGTTTTTTAAGAACTTTTCCAGAGGTACTTAAAGGTAATTTTTCCACACCTATGACCGCCTTCGGACACTTATAGTCAGCCAGCCTTTCACGGAAAAACTTGATCATTTCCTTTTCGTCGATGATATGTCCAGGTTTAGGTACAACTGCTACTACCACTGCTTCGCCCCACACGGCATGCGGTACACCAATTACCGCGCCCTCTCTTACAGACGGATGAGCGTAAAGTATATTTTCAACCTCAGATCCATAAACATTTAAACCACCGGTCACAATCATATCTTTTTTACGATCAACAATAAAAACAAACCCCTCTTCATCTACCTCCGCTATATCCCCAGTATAGAGCCACCCATTTTTAATCGTTTCAGCAGTAGCTTCTGTATTGTTCCAATACCCTTTAAAGACAGTAGCACCCTTAATAATCAATTCGCCAACTTCACCCGGACCCACATCATCACCTTGATCGTTAACGACACGGATTTCATTCCACATAGCAGGTTGTAAAGCTGCAAATCTATCAATGTGTTCCGGATATAGAACCATATTGATGCCGCTACCTTCTGTAAGCCCATAACAACCAGACAAGGCAATTCCTTTTTCCTGGTAGGCCAAAATAAGCGGTTTTGGCATCGGGGCACCACCAACATTCCCATCCCTAATTGAACTAAAATCAGTACTATCGAAGAGCGGATGGTCATATAAAAATTTGAATACTGTAGGTACACCCATTAAAATGGTAAGCTTCTCTTTTTCAATCATTTTTAAATAACGTTCCGGGTCAAAACCAGTGTCTAAAACTAGCGTACCACCTACGTGTATCAAAGGAATAATGTTAACGATCGTTCCTGTAAAACATAGCGGTAGAACTACGCCTAGACGATCTTTACCCTGATATCCTCTCGAAGCAATCAAATTATGTGTGGATGCTTTAATATTTTCTTGAGTTAGAACGGCACCTTTCGGTAATCCAGTCGTCCCTGATGTATAGAGGATACCAAATTCGTCTTCCCAAACTGCTTGATTCTCAGGCTCTTTAATGCTGCTAGTCCTAGCTAAATTCTCATAAATATCCGTATCTACATTGATTACATGCTCTACCGCTTTATTATCAATAACTGCTTGTAATTTACTTATCAAAGTATCTTCAGTAAAGATCACCTTAGGAGAAGCGTCACCTACGATGTATTCAACTTCCCTTTCTACCAGACGTATATTCATTGGGACAATTAGTGCTCCAATTTTACTGCAGGCAAGTAAGATTTCTAAAAATTCCACCCTGTTCGAGAGCAGATTCACTATACGGTCCCCTTTGCGAATTCCTAACTTTTCCCGCAATGCATTCGCAATTCTGTTAACCTTTTCATTCATTGCCGAATACGTAATTCGTTTATCTTTAAAAATAAGCAATTCCTTGTTTTTATTAATAGCAGCCCAGTATTTTATCCAATATCCTATATTTCCTAGATAAGACATTATTTAATTCCTACCCCCTCTAAAACTTACTTCCTTATACGATTCGAATAATACTAGATTGATAATTCTGTCAATTTTAGCGATTTTGATAGATTGGTTTTCGCTTTTCAGCAAATGCCTTTGGTCCTTCTTTGGCATCTTCGGAGCTGAATACATCTTTACCCACGCTATATTCTGTAAAATATGCTTCATCCCACGCCATATTATAAGCTCGTCGGACAACTTCCTTTACCTTACGTACGGCATATGGGCCATTTTCGCAAATACGAAGGGCAATATCCTCGACTGTGTTCATTAAATCTTCCTGTTTGACGACTCGGTTAATCAAATTCATCTGAAATGCTTCCTGAGCAGAAATTCGATCTCCAATCAATAACAACTCCATTGCACGAGCCCACGGAATTTGACGTGCAAGATTAACACATGCACCCCCAATGGGTATTAGTGACCAACGAACCTCTGGAACTCCGAATGTAGCATTTTCGCTTGCAATCCTAATATCCGTCGCAAGCATGATTTCTGCTCCTCCTGCTAGACAATGCCCATTTATTGCAGAAATGATAGGCTTGGTAACATCACTGAAAATCCTTTTTGTCGGATCACCCATTTCTATGCCGTTAGAAGTGTTTTTTGGAATCGCCTCTTTTAGGTCGCCGCCTGTACAGAATGCTCGATCTCCTGTACCTGTAATGACGGCCACATAAATGTCGGGATCCTCGTTGATGATACGCGATGCCTCGTCAAATGCATCCAGCATATCCAGCGTTACTGAATTCAATGCCTCAGGCCTATTAAGGGTCATATAGGCTATATGGCCTTTTTTCTCAAAAATAAATGAGCTTGGAAATGAATACATCATTTTTCTACCTCCTTAATGAATAATTTATTTCAACTTCCAGACTTTACACTGGCTCAAACCTATGAAGTGAAATCTCCGGTGTCACATCTTCAAATGTCACTTGTACCGGCATCCCTGTATTAATGTCTTCATTTTTGCAATTAATCACATTGCTAAGTAAAAGTGGACCTTCCTCCAACTCAATGATACTAACATTATAAGGAAGTTCATCTTTGAATGCAGGATGATAGGGAACATGGAATATGGTAAAAGTATGAACTTTCCCCTTCCCGCTGGCATGAACCCACTCAAGCTCACCACTGCATTTTGGACAAAGCTCAGCAGCCGGTAAATGGTACCACCCACATTCTGCACATTGCTGCACCATAAGTTCATGTCGTTTGGCAGCATCCCAAAATGGCTTAGACTGTCGCGTAATTTTGGGTAACGGCTTTTTGTATATTTTCTCACTCAATTTTAACCCCTCCTCAATATCAAACCGGCTTCTGCGTATTCATGGTTACCTACTCCATCAGGAGTGGAACCTCCATGTCCGGTAACTAAACAAAGTTCAGCATCTTTGACTTGAGTCGCACCCGCCTCTCCACGCAATTGACGGACACCTTCGGCAAGAGGTGTGAAACCTTGCATATAGCCGAAAGAAAGTTCCCCGCCGGAGGTATTCGTTGGTAATTTGCCAGTCAACTTTAAGTGACCTTCCTCTATAAACGAGCCACCTTCGCCTTGCTTACAGAATCCCCAGCCTTCCAATTGCATCAAGACTGCAATCGTGAAGCAGTCATAAATTTGCGCAACATCGATTTCGTCAATCGTAACACCTGCCATACGCAACGTCTGCTGTTTTGCCCGTTCGATTCCCCACTGCTCATATTGTGTGCGATTATAAACAGGACCCAGATCATGTCCAAAACCAAAACCGGATATATATACTGGGCGTTGTTTCAAATCCTTCGCACGCTCAGCGGTTGTAATAATGAACGCACAACCACCATCAGCTGTCAGACAGCAATCATATTTTCCTAAAGGATCTGCAACTCTCTTGGAATTAAGGTAATCCTCCATTGTCAAAGGCTTGCCATGCATGAATGCTTCAGGGCGAAGATGGGCATGTTCCCGTTGGGTAAGTGCAATTGTACCAAGCTGTTCTTTTGTTGTACCAAAAATATCCATGTGGCGCTTGGCGGCCAAGGCGTGGTCAGCAATAAAAGAGAACATCCCAAAAGAACCATTAGTATCACGATCAGAATCACCAAAGAAATCTGATGAACCCATCTGCCGCATCTGGGAAAGTGTATCGCCATATCCAACGGCAACATACTTAGATTGGCCGGAATCAAGCGCCGCACATGCTGTCATAATGGCTAAAATTGTGGTAGCACCGCCACATTGGATATCCATCATAAACCCCGGGTCGAACCCTAGGATCTTGGGAACAACGCCGCCGCTCATCAGGATATTCTTATCAATTCCACCCCGTTGATAGACCCATCCATCAATGTCTTTAGCTTTAAGACCTGCATCGCTTAGTGCGAGGCGCATCGCATCTACCTTAATATCCTCATGGGTCAGATCCTTGAATCTTCCCTGCTTTGTCACGCCCAGCCCAACGATTGCATATGCATCTTTTTTTATCGTCAACACTATCGCTCCTTTTACTCTACAAGATTATTAAAAAGACTTTGGTAGTTTTAGTACGTGTTCACCAATATAGTTAAGAACCAAATTGTTGCTGACAGGAATAATTTGCGACAATTTACTCATAATGAATGCTTCTAGAACGTCATAATCATTATCAAAGCCATATCCACCGTGTGCTTGCATTACACTATTTGCTGCATCATAATGAGCATTTGCGGATAGATATTTAGCTACATTGGACAGGTAACCGACTTTTTCCCCTTTATCGTACATTTCAGCTGCTCGATACGTTACCTGCCTTGCTGCCTCAAGTTGTGCCTTTGCATGTGCCATCGGATGTTGAATTGATTGGTGGCTTCCAATTGGTACGTCAAAGGGTGCCCGGGTTTTAGCATACTCTACGCCCTTTGCTAGAACCCACTCTCCTGAACCAGTGTATTGTGCTGCAACCAAAATACGTTCTGGATTTAATGCATCGAAAAGATATTTAGCTGCCATTCCTTCTTGTCCTATTAATTGGTCTTCCGATATTTCGACATCATTAAAATATACTTGATATTGTTTTTCAATCGGCACAAAACTGCCGATATTAAGCGGGGTTGCACTGATTCCTGGCGATTTAGTATCCACTACGAACAGTGAAAGTCCACCGGTTCGATTCGCTTCATCCGATTTTTGTGTACGTGCTACCACTAAGCAATAATCAGATTCTTTAAATGCACTTATGAATACCTTCTGGCCATTCAGAATATATGTGCCTCTTTCAGTCTTCTGCGCAAAAGTTGAAGTTTTAAATGTATTGGATCCTGAATTTGGTTCCGTATGTGCAAAACTCATTTTTACCTCTCCACTGATCGTTGGCACAGCATACTTCTGAATTTGCTCTTCAGTCCCATGCTTCAAAACTGTATTTCGTGGAAAGGCTGTAAGCAAAATGCTAACGGTCGGTAACCCATTGGTATTAAGCATTTCCATCGCGGTAACGATTTCTGTTAAACCACCACCGAGACCGGAGTATTTTTCAGGAACCCCAAGCGCTAAAATCCCTGTCTCACAGAAGGCATGATATAACTCATCTGGATATCTGCCCTCTTTGGCACAGGTTAAAATATAATCACGATTAAAACGTTTTAATAGACCATTACAGACCTCTTTAACCATCTCTACATTTATTGTTTCATTTATAACACTCATAATTAACCTCCTAGCTTTCTAAAATATTATTTAATAATTTTCCAAAATAATTTTCTTCCTCTCTAGATAGTAATTGTGCTCAATCCCGCCGTTTCTTGTAGAACATTTGACATATAGATTACTCTTTATGGTTTAATTTTACTTAATCAAACCAATTTGTCGCAATATTCATCATTTTCTTAACTGTATTTTAACCTTCACTATTTAAATAAAATGTTCATATATAAAATAATTAATAGATAAAATAGGAGTATTTGGTGGTTTTTATACAATTGTGGTTTTTATGCAAATATAAGAAAGAGAAAATAGAATAAGGCATTCCTAAAAAAGAATTTTGAAATGCCTTTTTTCTACCATCATTAATCCATTCCTTGATTATTTCCCTTTAAATACAGGCTGCCTTTTTTCCATGAAAGCAGCAATCCCTTCCTTATGATCCTCTGTTATATTCATCATTACCTGTGAAACACGCTCCTGCTCAAGAATGTCTTCCAATGTTGCCGTTACAGCATGATTGATAATCTTCTTTTGTAAACCATACGCTCTGCTCGGACCATTTGCCAGTTTGGTAGCTAATTTTGAAACTTCCTCATCTAATTTTTCCGAAGGTACAATTTGATTGACTACACCTAATTCGTATAATCTATCAACAAGGATTGGCTCAGCACTAAAATAGAATTGTTTAGCTAAATAAGGGCCAATTAGTTTTGTTAAATGGTAAGAACCGCCACCATCCGAAATAAGGCCCACTTGAGAAAAACTTAATGCAAATTTAGTATTTTCCGCTGCAACAATTAAATCTGCTGCCAGGGCCAAACTAGCCCCTGCCCCTGCCGCATAGCCGTGAACAGCCGCAATGATTGGTTTCTCTGTATCTCTCATGGTTAAGATCCCTTCATTAAGGGTGTACACAAAATCATATAAACTAATTGGGTTATCGCTCCCCATATCATTTATATCGCCACCAGCGCTAAATGATCGACCTGAACCTTTAATGACAATAGCTCTTACTTCCGGGTTTGTCTGAGCGTCCTTTAAGGCACTAATTAACTCTAAAAACATTTCAGTGCTAAAGGCATTCAACCGTTCTGGACGATTCAAAGTTAAGGTTAATACTTGGTTGGAAATATTTTTCAATAAATGTTGATGACTCATATACATCACTCCATTAATTAATTTGAATTGGGAAGATTGTTATCCTCCAAGATACAGACGACGAACCTCATCATTATTTCTTAAGTCTTTTGAGTGACCTTCCAATGCAATATGTCCATTTTCCAATACATAAGCATAATCAGAAATTGCCAATGCCATATTCGCATTTTGTTCAACGAGTAAAACCGATGTTCCTTCTTGATTGATTTGTTTAATAATTCCGAAAATCTCTTTTACAAGTATTGGGGCAATCCCTAGTGAGGGTTCATCCAATAGCAAAATTTTTGGTTTCCCCATTATAGCCCTGCCGATAGCAAGCATTTGTTGTTCTCCACCGCTTAATGTTCCTGCTTTTTGTTTTACACGTTCCCTTAATCTTGGAAAATAAGAAAATACTTTTTGTAAATCGTCTTTTATGTTTTTATCTTTTCGACTGTAGGCACCGACCATTAGGTTTTCTTCAACAGTCAGCAATGGGAACACTCTCCGGTTTTCGGGACAGTGAATGATTCCTTTTTTAACAACGTTGCTGGGCCTATCCTTCAACATTGATTTCCCATCCATTTCATAGCTGCCTTTTTTTGGGTGAATAAGTCTTGATATCATCTTTAATGTTGTCGATTTACCTGCTCCATTTCCCCCTAGAAGTGTAATAATCTTCCCATCGTCTACCGTCATTGTAATGCCCTTTAAAGCGTGAACATGTCCATAGTAAATGTGTACATCAGATAATTGGAGCACCTTCTCCCACCTCACCTAAATATGCTTCAATCACATCCGGATTGTTTTGGATATCTATTGGCAATCCCTCTGCAATTTTTTCACCAAAACTCATAACTGTAACAAAATCGGAAATCTTCATGACCAGGGACATATCATGCTCAATTAATAGGACGGTATAATTCATTTCTTCCTTTAATCGCAAAATGAGTTTACTAATTTCTTCAGTTTCAACAGGGTTCATCCCAGCCACTGGTTCATCCAATAAGATTAATTTCGGTTCCGCTATAATGGCCCTTCCAATATCGACCATTTTTTGATAACCGAATGGTAGATTTATCACTTTTTCATGGGCCAAGTGTGTAATAGATAGTAAGTCCATTACCTCATACGCTTTTTTAATCGATTCCATTTCGGTTCTTCTTACAGAAGGTAAATTTAATGTTATGGAAAATATGTTTTTCTTCAGAGTTGGATGAAGTCCGGTCAACAAATTATCGAGTACTGTCATTTTTGCAAATAATTCAATGTTTTGAAAACTCCGGGCAATCCCTTGTTTAATAACCTGATATGGCTTTAACTTTAATATATCAATATCGTTAAATTCAATTGATCCATTTATCGGAGTATAAAACCGACTTATACAATTAAATACGGTCGTTTTTCCAGCTCCGTTCGGACCTATAATGGAATAAATTTTACCCTGGGGCACCTCAAAAGAAAGATTCCTCACTGCCGTCACACCAGCAAACTTAACGGTAACATCTTTAAATTTTAGCATTCCTTTGCCGGCCTCCTTGTTTTTGTTCGGAAATGATGAATTCATTTTTTATAACATCGCGTTCGTTAAACCGTTTTATATTAAACAAATCTAACAAGGAAATAATACCGTGAGGCCGGAATAAGATAATAATCACGATAGCAAAACCAAGGATGATATTGGTTAACCCGATAAAGGAACTTGTCAACTCAGGTAGAATGGTAAAAATAACAGCTCCAATTATCGCACCGCGAATTGACGCAAGACCTCCAATTACAATCATTCCAAGCAAAAGAAAGGATGTTGCTATGTTAAAATCATACGGACTTATAAATCCAATCCAATAACCATATAGCCCGCCAGCAAGTCCTGTAAAAAATGCAGTGATGACAAACATAATCGTCTTATAAAACGGAACATTAATTCCTGTTGCCTGTGCGGCGACTTCACTTTCTCGGATTGCCACAAAGGCTCTTCCCATCCGACTCTTTAAGATGTTATGAATCAGCCAAGTTATTAAAACTGTCATGACAATGATTACATAATAAAACTGCTGATCACTTGCCGCCCAATTCGGACGCATCACTGACAATCCCGAATATCCGCCTGTCAGACCATCCCAGTTTAGCGCAATTTGTGGAATAGAAAGTCCAAATCCCAACGTTATCACTGCTAAAAAGTGTCCACTAAGCCGTACAGCCGGCAGTCCGATAATTAAACTTATAATAGCGGTGATAACACCGGATAACGGAAGGATCATAAAGAATGGAAGACCTAGCTTTGAAGCTAGAATTGCAACGGAATATCCTCCCACTGATAAAAACCCTGCATGACCAATTGAAATCTGCCCGCCATAGCCAATCAATAAATCTAATGACATGGCGGAGATCGCATAAATACAAATCATTACAGCGATTGAAATCATATAACCTGATTGCCCTGCAATTAACGGGTAGATCAGCATAAAAACCAAGAGAAAAAATAACCATGTTTTTTTATTCATTAGCAATTGATTCAATATTCATCACACCTTTTTGACAATTTTGGCACCGCCAAATATTCCTTGCGGCCTAACGTAGAGTATAATAAGGATCAACAGAAATACAAACACGATCCTTAGTTCAGGTGCAATATAGTAGCTTATCAAGTTTTCAAACACACCAACGAGCAAACCGCCGAAAACAGCACCTGGAAGATTTACAAATCCTCCAAGCACAGCTCCTGCAAATGACAGAACCAAAATTTCAGACATCATATTGGGACTTAAGAATGTTACAGGCGCAGTCATCATTCCTGCAATTCCTCCCAAAGCAGCTCCAATTGCCCATGCTGCCATAAAAACCCCCGATACCTTAATTCCCATAAGTTCAGATGCCATAGTATCCTGCGAAGCAGCCTGCATCCCTAAACCAATCTTAGAAAATCTGAATATGACGAAAAATACTAGCATTAAAACAAGGGTCAAGATAACAATAAATATTTCATTCATGGTGATAAAAACGTTTCCAATTTTATAAGAATCTCCTTGGAAAGCCTCCGGAAAGGAAAATGGCTGGTTTCCCCAAGTAATTCCGGCCAATCCATTAAATACCATAAACAGTCCCAATGTAAGTACTATTTGATTCAAGTGTGGCGCGGATTGAACTCTTTTCATAAAAACCAAATAAACAACAATTCCAAATATAGTTGCAAAAATAAGCGATAATACAAGAGATACAAAATAAGGAAATCCATAGCTAGTTAAAAAAACATAGCTTACAAAGGTTGTTATCATGGCCATTTCACCGTGTGCAAAGTTAGCAACTTCGGTTGTTTTAAAGATTAAAACAAGTCCTAATGCTGCTAACCCATAAATACAGCCAGAAATTAAGCCGCTTACAATGATTTGCACTAAGTTCACCTTCTCTTTCATTAGGGAAAATGGGTAACAGTTTGTAAGAAATTACCCATTTTCTATTAATAAGAATAAAGAGCATGGCCCATGTTTCAGTCCATGCCTCGTGTACCTCAGGAAAACAAGTATCACCTAATTATTTTTTCGTATTTTGCATAGATATTTTTCCGGTTTCTGGATTAAATGTGATTTGGTCTGAAATCCTATCGATAGTGCCATCTTGAGCTTGAGTAATATACATACCTGAGAGCCCATAATGGTTATTTTTGGTGAATGTTATATTTGTGTAAAGTGATCCATCCCATTCATCAAATGTATACATTGCTTCAATAAGCTTATCCCAAGTCAATTCCCCGCCAGTTCTTTCAAGTGCCTCAACGATTACTTGTCCAATTGCCCATCCCGATAAAGAAAGCGTATTGATAGATTCATTTGGATATTGTTCCTTGAATTCATCTAAAAACAACTTTACTTTTTCATTTTCTGTATCAGTTATTTGCTGTAGATAACCAGTGCTATAGGTTCCTTCCCAAACGTCCTTTCCGGCTAAGTCAAAAGCCCGGATATCCTGTCCTGAATTGGAAGAGGCTACAAATTTGATTTTTTCAAGACCAATGTCATACATCGCCTTTTTCAAATTAACTACTTGGTTCATATTGCCAAAGTTTAATAGAGTATCGGGATTTGCTTCAGATAGTTTCTTAGCATGTGAACTGAATTCTGTATCCGTAGGCAGAAAACCTACCTCTTGTACTATTTCAGTTCCCGGGTAATCTTTTATTGCATCTTTAATTGCATTTAAAGGCTCTTTTCCAAAATCATCATTTTGATAGGAAATGGCAATTTTCTTTGCCCCTAACTCATTTACAGCATAATCCAACAAAATTTTGGCTTCTATTTCATAATTAATCAACGCCAATCCGATCCAATTCTTAATTGGAGGTTCAACAAATTCTTTTGCACCTGTAGCAGACATGATTACCGGTATTCCCTTTTTCGCATAAGTATCTAGGGCAGCTTTGTTTGTTGCTGTTCCCATATTGCCTGCAACCAGAAATACTTTATCTTCATCTATAAGCCGTTTGGCAGTTTGGATCGCTTTTGCAGGCAGATATTGGTCATCGTAAGAAATGAATTTAATTTGACGACCATGTACACCACCATTTTTATTAATATAGTTAAAGTAGGTATCCATCCCTTTTCTCACTACATCGGCATATGCCAAAGGACCGGATTGTGGGACAGAATTGCCGATTAGAATTTCTTTATCTGTAACACCTTGTGAAGTTTCTACTTTTTTACCACTGTCATTTTTTGAAACATTTGAAGTAGTTTCACCATTACAAGCCGCCAACAAAACGATCAATAATACTGAAAACAATAACTGGAAATATTTATTCATCATTTAAAGTTTCTCCCCCTTTTTTCATTGTAAATTTTTAACTTTAGCTTCTTCTCTTAGGACCCGTTTAAGGATTTTTCCAGAAGCATTTCTTGGTAATTCATCAAGAAATTCAACAAATTTGGGCTTTTTATATGACGCCAAGTGTTTTTTGCAATATTGAATTACCTCCTCCTCCGTTAATAGATACCCCTCCCTCAGTACTACATAGGCTTTAACACTTTCACCCCACTGATCATCCGGCACACCTATAACCGCTGCTTCATAAATTGCTTCATGTTTGTAAAGAACGGATTCTAATTCAGCAGGATAGATGTTTTCACCGCCGCTGATGATCATGTCCTTTTTACGGCCAACAACATAGACAAACCCTTCATCATCCATACGTATCAAATCCCCGCTATGAAACCAGCCGCCTTTCAATGCCTCTTCCGTCTCTTCAGGATTTTTGTAATACTCTTTCATAAGTGTCGGCCCACGGTAAATTGCCTCTCCTATCTCACCGACGGGAACGTCATTCATGTTTTCATCCACAACTCTTATTTCTACATTTGCAACAGATTTCCCAACTGAATCCGGCTTGAGAAGTGCGTCTTCTGGACTAAGCACTGTTGTGGTTGGGCTCATTTCTGTCTGCCCAAATGCATCATGTATTCCGCCATTTGGAAAATAGTGTAGAATTCTTTTCTTTAATTCAATTGGTGAACTAGCTGCACCGAGCAAACAAGCTGTGATCGATGATCGATCAAATTCATGAATATTCCGAATTTGCGTAATCGTATTCCACATCGCCGGAACAAGAAAAACTACTTCTATTTTTTCTTGTGAAATAACCTGTAAGACATCCATTGGTTTAAATTCACGGTGAAGATATCCAGTACCTCCTCTCAAACAAATTAAAAGGATGTAGCCAATCCCCGCAATATGAAATAATGGGGTCACCATTAAATGTTTATATCCTTTCCATCTCATATCCGTCAGCATATTTAAAGCATTCAATATAAGATTTTTATGTGATAAAACTGCACCTTTTGGAAAACCGGTTGTACCAGATGTGTAACAAATCATACAATCATCTTCATCCGTAAGAAAATCGCCAACAGGTTTAAATATAGTTTTAATTTGAAAGATATCTTCATAGGAAATCATATTTTGAGATTTGTCCTCCCCAATGACAACGATTTGTTCTACATTAGGGAGTTTGTGTCGAATTGACTGTATAGTTTCCTCGTATTCTTTTTCGATAAATAAAATTTTAGTATCCGAGTTATTAATAATGTAAACAAATTCCTCAGCTACAAGCCGAAAATTAATTGGAACACTAACTCCACCAGATAGGGCTGCTGCAAACATGACTTCAATAAACGCTAAATTATTCTTCGAAATAATTCCAACTTTTTCCCCAATCTCAATCCCTTTTTCCTGAAGCCAGCCTGCTATATGAAGGCTTCTATTTTCCAGATCCAGATAGGTGACTCTTTGGTCCCCATAGACAAAAGCCAAATGATTTGGTTTTTGATGTGCACTTTTTCTGATTAATTCCCCTAGTAATAAATATCGGGAACTATTAAGAGTTGATGTTGTCATTTTACACCTCTTTTAGAATATAGATTTTTTAAATTAATAAGTTCCAAGACCGTTATAGTAAGCGCTTCCATCGGGGTACAACAATCTTGGCTTCTTAATTTACATATTACTTAAACAAATTAGTATACACAATATTCACTATTTTCGGAATTGAACGTTAAGCATCATCTTTATTAAGATTGTTTATATTACACTAGAAAATTGACAAAATGGTAGTAGTTGTTTGTTTTCTTATAGAAATTTAAGAAACTACCATGAAAAAATGAAGAAGGGAATCTCCCATCTTCATTTTTCACATGATAAAGTAATTATCCTTGATACACACTTGATTTAGCAGTGAAGAAATTTTGTGGGTTTTCGGTAAAAATCTGATTTAGTAATTGCTCCTCAACACCCTTTTCTCGGAGAACAGGAAGAATATTTTCAAAAATGTTTGTCGGGTGGTAATTAGCTAATAATTTTTTTAAATACTCTGGCCACTCTACTTTCCGGCCTAAAAAGAAGTTTACTGTATCCTGTGAAAGCATGACTCTATTACCGTATCCTTTATCTAGTAATGCTAATAATGTCACGATTCGATCATTATCAGTTGGAATACCAGGGAATCCTTGAACTCCGAATCGGTCAAAACCAATATTCACACCATAACTTAATGTTTTAATATGGTAATCAATATCTGTATTGCCGCACATATGTCCAATTAGAACATTTTGAGGATCTGCCCCTTCATTAACAAGCAGCTCTGCCTGTTCAGGCCCCATAGTCCCATACTGAGTATGTGTAATAATTGGAATTCCGGTCTCTTTCTGTACCCTTACAGCTGCTTTAAAAAATACTTTTTCATAATCTGTTATTCTATCGCGGCTTGAGGCCAACTTAATGGCTCCTGCCTTAATACCGGTATCACCAATTCCCTCTGTTACCTCTTTCTTAAACATTTCATAGATTTGGTTTTCCCCATCTGATAAGTGAAAACGCCATTTAAAATAGGCGGGGGATCCTTCTTCTTCACAGTAATAACCAGTTGTACAAATAATTTGTAAACCCGTTTTTTCTGATATTTCCTTAAGAAGAAGGGGGTTACGACCGCAATCATTCGGAGTAGGGTCCAGTACCGTTTTTATACCGTATGCTTGCATCTTTTTAACAGCTTCGATTCCCGCTTGTAAAGCCTCTTCATGATTATATTCCCCAAGTGTGTGATCACCCTGATAGCCCGGATATCCAAATAAAAAATGCTCATGAATAAGCGTCTTTCCTAAGTCGCTAGAAGAAATGGGTCCTTGAACTGAATTAATAATGGCCATATAAATCCTCCTTTATTTTTGAAAAAAAATCGGTTTACCTGAGTTTAATCGACCTTTCTATTAGAAATTAACTGGATCCCAAGATTCCCCTTGTTTATACTTGTTTAAAATTCTACGGGCAATACTGGTTGTATGAACTTCATCCGGACCATCGTAAATCCGTGCAAATCTTGCAGCCCGATACATCTTTTCCAATGGAGTATCTGAAGTAACACCAAGTGCGCCATGAACCTGAATAGCCCGGTCAATGACATCATGCAAGACCTTGGCACCGTACACCTTAATCATGGCGATATCAATTCTGGCGTCTTCACCTCTATCTATTTTCTTTGCGGCTTCAAGGGTCATTAATCGTGCAGATTGGATATCTGTTACAGAGTCCGCAATGAATTTCTGAATCAATTGCTTTTCTGATAATAACGAACCATGGGCATAACGATTTAATGCTCTTTCACACATAAGGTCCAGTGCCCGTTGTGATTGGCCCAGCCATCTCATGCAGTGATAGATTCTTCCGGGACCAAGCCGTTTTTGAGCAATTAGGAACCCTTCTCCCCTGGACCCTAGCAAATTCTCTTTTGGAACTCTTACATTCGTTAGGCGAATCTCGCAATGGCCCCCGCCCGTATGACCCATCGTTGGAACATTCCTAACAACCTCATAACCCGGTGTATTGGTAGGAACAATGATCATGGAAGCCCGCTTATGTCTGTTCGTCTCCTCGGGTTCCGTAACACAAAACATCGTTGTATAATCGGCAAAGTTTGCACCTGATGTAAACCATTTGTGGGCATTAATTACCCATTCATCCCCATCGAGATAAGCGGTAGATTGGATCAATGTTGGATCAGACCCTGCAACATTTGGTTCTGTTAATCCGACAGATGGAGTCATTTCCCCTCTAACCGTAGAGAAAAGCCATTTTTCTTTTTGCTCTTGCGTTCCAAATAAATGGAGCATCATTGAATCTTGGGCAGTATGAGTTCCCAGCGCAAACATTGCAGCATAGGATGCCCGTCCAATAATCTCGTTAATATAAACATAGTCCATAAATTGGAGTCCGCCGCCGCCAATTTCTTTTGGAAGTCCCAAAGCCCACAGTCCTTCTTCCTTGGCCTGCCTCTGCACTTCACTTAAAACTCGGAATCCCTCTTCATCAAACTCCTCAATAATGGCTTCAACAGGTATGACCTTCTCATCGACAAAGGCTCTAACCTTCTGACGCAATTTAATAATTTCTTCACTCATGCCAACCTTACTTTCAATACCCAGCATATATCATAACCTCCTGTAATCATCTTTTATGCAACTATTCTATAAATTTATGAACCATCATAATCAAAAAAACAGATTGCTAGCGTACCATTGACATTTCAATATTCAACTGTTTACGAATCTGTTCTCTTATTGGGTAAATATAGGTCTCATCAACCTGCGGATTCTTTACCCTCTCTTTGTATAGAAATTGAATTAGTTTGCATTGTATTTCATTTAATTGCTTCCATTTCTCTTCAACATCACTTATATTTTCAGCTTTTTTCAAATCCCCTTCAATCTTTGAAAGCGATTCCAAATGCAAAGAAAATTTTGAATCACTTATCAACTTTCGTAATTGTTGATCAATTGAGTCCGTTATCAGGACTATGAGCTTTTCTTTGGGACTTGTATTTTCAACAGTCAACATATCTAAATTCTTTAAAACAGAAATTAAAGCGATAGCCTGTTCTTTTGCTACTCCATCTTGGAGTTGGGGAACAATCGATTCCTTTAATACATGATTAACTGTATGAATAACCAATGTTTTATTTAACATGACCACCAACCTCCTAATACCCTAATAATTCTGCGACCATTCCACGCATTAACGACCAACGGTATCCTTGTCTGGCCATCCTTAAGTCTTTTGTTTGGCCAGTTGCAAACGCCTTTCCAGCTGATTGAGAAATCAATACAAATCTTACTTGATGGAATACTTCATAATAATGAATGACCTTTTCATCAATGGTTAGTCCTGTTAAACTACTATAAGTGTCGAAGAACATTTCCCTATCCAATAGATAGCATAAAAACGGAGAATCCATTCGGTTTGATTTTGCACAAACATACGCGACGTCAACCATAGGATCGCCAATTTCAGCATTTTCCCAATCTAAAATACCTGTTATCTTATTGTTTTCGTATAATAGATTGCCTGTCCTGTAATCGTTATGAATAATCGAATATCTTTGGGCAGCCGGTTTATTTGCCTTTAGCCATTCCAGAGCATCAACCATGACTGGGTCCGGATACATCATATATCTATAATAAAGACTTTCCGTTTCTATGAGTTTTTTATCTATGTAGTCATAGACACCCTCAGGTACATAAAAATCATTTGAAAAACCAGCTTTTTGATAATCCAGACAATGAAGTTTTGCTAGAAGTTCAACAAATTCATATGGTATTTTCCCATCATCATGTGCCTGTTTCAGGAATTGCTGTCCCTCCTTTGACCAAGGAACATAGCTTTCCCCTTCAAGTTTATCCATGACGAAGAATGCACCGCCGATAATCGAATCGTCCGTTTCATACCAATGAACGCCGGGTACAGGGAGATCACAGATTTTGCTTAGAAGATTCAGAAACTTGAACTGTGGATATAAATTTTTCATTTCAGGCATAAAACCGCCTTCTTTTTGTTTCCTTACGGCAAATCCCTTTTGTCGGTTTTGACCTTTTGCTGACCAATGAACATCGAAGATAAACGCCTCATCGGACCAGCCTCCGGAAGGCTGCTTAAAATTTTGGATTTCTAGATTATCTGCACCCTCGATCTTACTCTGAAAATAAGATTTGAGGGCCTGTTTCATATCTTCAGCCATTTGGATGCTTTCCTCCTCCTACCAATAATCAATAGATTTTTTACTCTACGGTTCTTATTCTCCATAGTAATCTATGATATTTTTACGATAACTTTTCCCCACGTTTTTCTGGCACCAAGTAAGGTAATAGCTTCAGGGACTTTTTCAAATGGATATTCTTCATAAATAAGAGGTTTAATTTTCCCTTCTTGATACAGCTTCATCATTCCTTCATGTTCCACCATTACTTGATCCGGGAATAACTTGGCGTAATATCCATAATGAACTCCTACAATCGAGTAGTTTTTTATCAGAACATGATTAATCGCCATGTTGGGAATTGTGCCGCCCGCAAATCCAATCACCAAAATCCTCCCATCGAAGGCAATACATTTACGGGAACGATAAAAAATATCCCCGCCAACCGGATCAAAAATGACATCCGCACCTTTGCCACTTGTTTCTCTTTTTACCACTTCAACAAAGTTCTCTTTTAAATAATCAACTGCGATATCTGCGCCTAATCCCTTGCAAACCTCTGTCTTGTCCGACCCTCCTGCAGTTGCTATCACTTTAGCCCCAAAAGCCTTACCCAATTGAATCGCTGCAGAACCGACGCCGCCTGCCCCCGCATGGACAAGCAGTACTTCACGCTCTTTTAATTTGGCGCGGTTACATAAGGCATAAAACGCAGTTCGGTAGGTAACACTCATCGCCGCTGCATCACACCATGGTATTGATTTAGGTATCAGAAAGACTTGGGATTCAGGCACTGAAACATATTCAGCAAGACCACCATTTGGAAGGATTGGGAAAGCTATTACGCGCTGACCTTCTTTAAAGGGGCCATCCTTCCTGGACTCGACAACCTCACCGGAAATTTCTGAACCGAAGGTAAATGGGAGTGATGCTTTTTCCTGATATTTCCCTTGACATAACAAAATATCAAAAAAGTTAAGTGAGGCAGCTTTAACTTTAACTAAAACTTCGTGTTTTAGTCGAACAGGTCTATCCACCTCTTCCATCATTAATACTTCTTTTGGTTCCCCTAATTCCTTGACAAGCCATGTTTTCATTTACTATCTCCCATTCTTATAAAGGTATTAAACAAGGGGAGTGTACCTTTACTTACCGCTCCAATTTGGCTTCCGTTTTTCCGCAAAAGCCCGTGGTCCTTCCTTTGCATCTTCACTTGCAAAAACCTCCGAGGTATATTGGTCGTTGATTGTCCAGGCTGCAGGGGGAAAGTTAATGGTAGAATCAAGTCCTCGGTACACGATTTCTTTACTTGTTTTAACAGCCAAAGGGGCATTTTCTGTTATTTCTTTTGCAAGTTTAAGTGCAGCATCCAGGACTTGTTCATGTGGGACAACTTCATTTACCAGCCCCCATCTTTCTGCCACTTCTGCAGAAATAGTTTTGCCGGTAAGTATGGCCTGCATCGCTATTTTGACTGGAATTTGTCTAGGGAGACGTAATAGTCCGCCAGCCGCTGCTATAATTCCACGTTTTACTTCTGGCAGCCCAAATGATGCTTTCTCAGAGGCAATGATTAAATCACAGGAAATAGCAATTTCACAGCCGCCTCCAAGTGCAAACCCATTAACAGCAGCAATAATAGGTTTTGAGACATAGTTTTTTACAATTCCGGCAAATCCCATTTCCTTCATTTCCGCTGTTATGGTTCCATTACCTGTTGCCATTTCCTTTAAGTCGGCTCCCGCACAAAATGACCTATCTCCAGCTCCTGTTAAAATAGCCACCCAAAGGGCTGGATCCTCATTGAATTGCTTTAATGCGGCGCCTGTTTCCAGCCACAGTTTTTGGTTGACTGAATTCATGGCTTCAGGTCTATTAAAAGTAATAATGGCGATATTGCCTCTTTTTTCAAATTTAATTGCTTCGTAATTCACAGTACGTCCTCCTCCTACTATTTATCCAACCCTTTCCAAAATTTCATTTAATTTTGCCATGGAATTTCTCCAGTTTCTGGATCAAAAGTAATTGTGTCTGATATTCTTTCAATTTGACCATTTTGTACTTTTGCATAAACAAACGAGTAATCCCTTAATGGTTCTTTTCAGAAAATGAGATATTGGTAGTTTGTTCTTTAATCTTCGTTTAACAAATTAAATCTTCAGCTATTTTGAGGTTGGGACCATGAATACAGATAATCCTCATTCTCACATTGCACGGCTTTTTTGGTCACACGCAGCGGTTTAAAGGTATCAATCATTACTGCAAACTCATTTGTTTCCTTTACACTTAGACTTGCCTCAAGGACTCCCGGATGCGGGCCATGTGTTAACCCCATTGGATGAAGCGTAATTGCCCCTTTGTCTACACCTTTTCTGCTGTGGAAGTTTCCATTGACATAATACAAAACTTCCTCACTATCCACATTACTGTGAAAATACGGTGTTTTAATGGCTCCAGGATAATATTCAAGCATCCTGGGAACAAACGAGCATATAACAAATCCTGTCCCTGCAAAGGTTTGATGGACGGATGGTGGTTGTAAGATTTGTCCTGTAATTGGTAGAAAATCCGCAATATTAAATGTCCAAGGATATAAAAAACCGTCCCATCCGACAACATCGAATGGATGTTGTTCTTGTATATAGCCAGTTAGTTTCCCGTTCATTTTGATTCTTACTTCAAATTCCCCTTTTTCGTCAATAGTAATTAATTCTGATGGCGGGTGAATATCTCTTTCACAATAAGGGCTATTTTCCAACATTTGTCCAAATTCATTACGATACTTCTTAGGGATGGTAATTTCATCTTGTGTTTCAATGACGAGAAACCTAGTAGAATCGGTTTGCATGTTAATTCGATAAGTCGTTCCAACTGGAATTATAATGTAATCTCCCGTTTTATAAGGTAAAATTCCAAAAATACTTTCTACCGTCCCCTCTCCTTCATGAACAAAAAGAATTTCGTCACCTTCGGAATTACGGTAAAAATAGTTCATTTCCTGTTCAGGCGCCACGGTCGCAATTTTTAGATCTTCGTTAGCCAATACGTAATTTCGACCCATTATGGGATCATTAGACTCTGCATCCGTTTTCAGTTCAAATGTATTAAATAACCGATACTTAACCATTGGATCTTCTTCATAAACCGGAGATAAATCATACACCTTCCCCATTTTTTTAAAGGAAATCGGATCATTTAGATGGTATAAAGTTGCTTGATTTCCTGAAAATCCACATGTTCCTATCACTTGTTCACGATACATCGTACCATCCGGCTTTCTGAAAACTGTATGACGTTTTGCCGGAAGTATCCCCATTTTGTGATAAAATGTCATCTCGTTTACACCTCTATTTAATATAAAATTTAGTATTTTTTTACCCAGTCTAATATTTTCTGAGAAACCTCCATTATTTGGTCTGGCTGATTGAGTAAATAATGGTTGCCTCCTTTTATTTCTGCTAAATCCTTTTTATTGTGTTGAACACTATCAAAAAAGTCTTTCGTTTCCATTGGAAAGACTGCTTGGTCTGCTGTGTATGCAACTATAAATACCGGAACACTCACTTTTGATATATTTCGGACTCCATCCGCGTTTGAATCTTCCAGGCTCCATTGACTTAACCATGATTTTAAAGTGGTGAACCTGCCAAGATTGTTTGCTGAAAAATTAATTTTTCGGGTTGGACCCCATAATGCTCCTCGTTCCCGGTCAGATGGATCAATAGATAAATCTTCGAAGCGGGGATCCGCCATGGTCCGGTGAACAATAAATGCCATATCAACTTTATCCGGATCATTTATTTCACGGAAGTATTCCAGTTGTGACTTTACCCATCTGGTAATTTTTCGATTTCTTTCGATTTGAGCCTGTCGGTAACGTTTTAAAAATTCGATTGAATATGGAGGCCCGTTTTTCTCACAAAACATATCCAAATCTGGGTCAGTAATATAAGGATTTGATTCATCAACAACTGACGCATCGAGCCAATCTGTAAGTGTTCTAGCCCTTCCAGGATGCGCTGCAAGCAAAATCAAAGCATCACCGGGAATTAAGTTAGCTTTCGTTAAATCAAGCTCGTCTCCTGCAGGAGTGTGGGTGATAGTAGGATTTTCAGCCTGTGACTGATAAAAACTCATTAACTCTCCTCCACCACTATTACCAATTAAAACGATTCGTTTAAACCCTTCACTTTTCAAAAACTTAATTCCTTCACCCAAATCAAGTAAAACCCGTTCCATTATTAGAACAGAATCATTGTTAACATACCGTGAATTTAATGCAAAAACTGCATATCCTGCCTCTGTTAAAGGTTCTAGCAAGTAATGACCATGAAAATTGCTTGTAGGATGCATTAACACAAACACGGTATCTGGATTTCCGCCTTCTTTTTTACACAGATTTCCATACACTCGTGGATTATTCATTTGAAGTCCGGACTGACTCTCCATATGAGCACCCGCTGGTACAGAAATCGTTACTAACCTTTGAATCATAATTCCACTTCCTTTTTCAAAATTCCGAATTATAAAACTATAGTTTTATAGAATAATCTCAAAAATCTACTATTTAATTAGCATTCTTCCCTTAATTGAATATTACTAAGTTACAACCATTGACACAATATTCAATGTTTTTAGAATCGTATATTAACCCCCATGAGAAAATATAATGCAAATTAATATTTTTATTAATTGATAAATTGGCGTTATTTGTTGGTTTTCAAGAACAATCAGTAAAAATATTTTTATACAATAGTGAAAAGGAGCAGTCTTTGGTAAGAACCGCTCCTGATGAATTCTTTTCGTTACTAATAAAGGTTTTTTTGTAAAATTGATACTGGTTTCGTCTCGCAAAACAGTTATTAGAAATATTCCCTCGGTTTCAACCCAAATGCGATTGCGCCCATATTTGCTGCAGTTCGAGTATGATCGGCATAGTAATGTGTCCGAATCATATTAATGTCACGGAATACCTTTTCCAATAGGCTGCCTTCACGTGCCCCGCTGCTTCCCGCCGTATCGAATACAATGTTGATTGTTTCTACACACAAGGAAACAACATTTTGAGTGAGAACAATATCCATCACCACTTCATCTTCTGTAAATTTATCATCTGTACCAACTCGTTCACATCGTTTCATTTGGCGGTCTGCCAGCGAATATAGGCATGCCTTGGCTGCCTCAAGTTTCCCAATTGCCCTGCCTAATGCATCTTGTGCTTTTCGTTCTTCCTTTAAAATCGGAAATGGTGGGAAAGGAGCATGTTTATTTTCCGCATAGTCAATGAAAGCGTCTAACGCCGCATGAGCAACACCCACAGTCACTGCACTCAACTGTGTTCCCAATATAGGCCTCGTTGGCGTTCTATAAAAGGGATTTTCATGAACTTCATGTCCAGGGGACTTGAATTCTTTACTTAAAGTATTTAAGGAGAAAACCATTTCTTCAGGTACAAACACATCCGTTGCCACGGACTGCTTTGACCCAGTACCCTTCATACCGAGAACATGCCAATTGTCGACAATTTTATATTCAGTGTCTCTAATAAAGCATAATAGGACATCGGAAGGCTTGGAATCACCCGAGTCAGACTCAACTACTGTATAAACTCCAAGCCAGTTTGAAACTTCTGCCCCAGAAGAGTAATTCCAATTTCCACTTACCAAATATCCGCCTTCAACCTTTTTGGCCTTACCAAAAGGGTTGGTAACTACCGGTGCCCGAAAGTCTCCATCCTCACCGAACAGCTTGATCTGGCCTTCTAATGGTAATTGAGCTGCAAAAATGGCGTGTCCTGCATTAAATGATGTGACCCAGCCGACAGAAGTGTCACCACGAGAAATCTCGATGATTACATCCACATATTGGCGAAGATCCATCTCATAGCCTCCAAAAACCCGAGGCTGCAGCATACGGTAGAACCCATTATCAATAATCCGTCGATTCACTTCGTCGCTGATACGCCTATTTTTCTCCATGATTGGTCCCTGTTCCCGCAAATATGGGATTAAATTTCTTGCACGCTGAACCATTTGCTCCGGTTTAAGATCTGGTTCCGGCGGTGCAATCGGTTGAAATCCTTGCACTTTTTCAGCAGTCATTTTTTTCATCTAATGCTCCTCCTTCACTAATTGAAAAACTTTTATAAAAATTTTCTTTTGCCCAGTGTAAACATTATGAAATCGGAAACATTGTCAGTAAGCGTTTTCGAAGAAGTAAAACCATTTTAATAAAACACTTCTTTTCAAAACCCAAAATTTGTGATGCAGGTATTTCTAAAAAAATCCTCAGCTTTTCATAATGCTCTCTTTCGAGGAAATTTAACGAATGAATGCTACTTATTTAAATTTTACTAAGCCGTATTTCAAGGCACAATATTCAAAGTTTTCGGAATTGTACTTTAACCCTCATAGATGTATAAAATGCAAATTAAAAATATCATTATTTGATAAAGCAGGTTAATTTGTTGTTTTTATTAATTCAGTTACCGTTATCTATATAATCAGGAGAAGTACAATCCAGAGAGCTGAATATTTTAATATTTATAAACAAAAAAAAGGCAGGGACTAGTTCGGAGTCAAACTAGTCACTGCCTTTTTATAGAAGTCAAAAATCTTTATTATTGGAAAGTTATTTCGAGCATTTTTTAGGGAGTAATTCTTTTATTC
>NZ_JBALNQ010000019.1:0-3928 GCF_036961885.1 Neobacillus niacini
AAAAAGAGGTAACTCATGAGGTCGATGAGTGCCCTGAATTTACATGAAAACGAAAAAGAGGTAACTCATGAGGTCGATGAGTTACCAGAATTCACTCGAAATCGAAAAAGAGGTAACTCATAAAGATCTTCCCCGATTAAAAAAACCTAAATTACCATTTTTTTATAAAACCCATTGCACCAAAACAAAAATTTACTCGTAATAAGTCCACTGCCTGGTTCCCATAACCTTATAATTATTAGTTAAAACCTTCCTGATCTTCTTCCTAGATTCAACCACCGTACACCAATCAAAGATAAGATTAGTGGTAACCTTCTGGCCAGGAAAAAGCAGCTTAAATTCTTCTACATGGCGTACAATTGCTGATTGACTGTCCTCCTCAGTGCCACAATCATAACAAATTAATTTTTTTTCACCTACTATTACTTCAAATGAATGGCATGTTCCACATTGCATTCCTTTCCTAATTGAATGGTAGTCATAAGGCGGCAATTTAGGATAAGGGGATTCGAAAGTATGCGAACCTACTAATTTGTCAGCTAGTTTCCTATGTACTTCGTCTAACTTTGGACCCTTGGAATTTAGTTTTGTCATAAAGCTGCCTAGCTGAGGCGGAAAAATAATTGATTGATTCTGGGGAGCTTGGTATAAGAAAAATTCAGGGTTAATGAAGGTCAGGTAAGAGTCAATTTGAAAGTGGAACCCTAGTTTTTGGAGAAATTGACGAAGAAGTATCTCACTTCGTTTCATCTGATGGAGCGGATTAGTTATTTCCTTTTTCGTGATGCAATGACGAAATTCACCGTCTTCGAAAAAATAATTACTATAATAATTTTTAACTTCGCATGGAATAATTGTTTTATTCTTAATGAGTAAGGAATCAATTTGGAATTTTGAATGGTTATGTTCGAGGAACAAGTCGTTGATTATAAACATTTCGCAATCAAGTCTTGCAGTTAACTGATCAAACATCAATTCTCCTTCGTAGCCCTTACTTAAGTTGGTGTACTGCACCATTTCATCCTCAGTAAATTTAATTCTGTTTTCCAACAATCTCAATAGCGTTAATAACTCTGGTTCCGTTCTTGGTTTTAATAACATGACCCACATCCCTTCTTAGATTAATCATATATAAAAATCCAACAAAGAACTGTGTCGAAAAATCTACAAAAAACAATTCAAAAAATTCTTGACACTCCAACCAGCCAATGGTATTATTTCCCTCTGTGACAAAAGGGAGGGAATCATTTGATAAAAGTAGAAGGCATTTCGAAATCCTTTAAAGTGGCAAAGCGTTCTACTGGGTTACTGCAAGCTACAAAAGCACTTTTCTACAGAGAACATTCCATCGTTGAAGCACTAAAAGACATCTCATTCAACATAGAACCAGGTGAAATCGTTGGATACATTGGTCCGAATGGTGCTGGCAAGTCAACAACCATCAAAGTCATGAGCGGTATCTTGGTTCCAGACGGTGGGAATTGCAGCATTATGGGCTACATACCTTGGAAGGAACGCACCCAATATGTAAAAAATATTGGTGTGGTTTTCGGTCAGCGTTCCCAGTTATGGTGGGATGTTCCGGTAATAGACTCATTTGAACTTTTGAAGGATATTTACAAAATTCCACAGCAAGAATATAAAACTACATTAGATTTACTCATCGAAACGCTAGAATTGCAAAATATCATGAATTCCCCTGTTCGGCAATTAAGCTTAGGCCAGCGAATGCGCTGTGAAATTGCTGCATCATTACTACATAATCCTAAAGTCCTGTTTTTAGATGAACCAACGATTGGGCTAGATGCCGTTTCAAAAATCGCTGTCCGCCAATTCATCAAGACCATTAATCAGGAAAAAGGTGTGACGGTTGTCCTTACCACCCATGATATGAATGATATTGAGGCACTAGCAAACCGGGTAATTTTGATCGGTAAAGGTAGTCTACTCTATGATGGAAAACTAGATGAATTAAGAAGGCGTTTTGGAACCAATAAAACCATTACAGCTGATTATCGGAAAAATTCAACCCTCATCAATATACCTGGAACCACGATCATAAACTGGTCGCCTGAACATGTGGTACTAAGTGTGGATACGGAACAAATCCTTACATCTAAAGTGATTACCCAGCTGTCGAACCAAGTCGATCTAGTCGATGTCACAATCGAATCGCAGCCAATCGAAGATATCATTGTTCAACTTTATAAGGAGTTCCAAATATGAAGGTATATGCAGCGGTTTTAAAACTACGGCTATTAATTGGTATGCAATACCGAGCAGCGGCGTTGGCTGGAGTGGCTACACAATTTTTCTGGGGATTTATTGCGATTATGGTATTTGTAGCATTTTATGAATACTCTGCATCGACACCACCCATTTCATTAAAAGAGTTAACCACGTACATCTGGCTACAGCAGGCGTTCCTAGCTTTTGTCATGCTCTGGTTCCGTGACAATGAATTATTTGATCTCATTACAAGCGGGAATATTGCCTATGAGCTGTGCCGACCGGCAGATTTATATGGTTTCTGGTATGCAAAACTTCTAGCACAGCGGTTATCCAGCGCATTATTACGTTGTTATCCCATTTTAATTGTTGCTTTCTTTTTACCTGAGCCCTACAACATGACACTTCCTCCAAACGGAACAACTTTACTATTATTTGTGATCACCCTTTTACTAGGCTTATTACTATTAGTAGCCATATCAATGTTCCTTTATATTTCTGTATTTGTTACTTTATCACCAATGGGATCACTGTTGATATTTGGGGTTCTAGGGGAATTTTTTGCCGGGTTGATTATCCCCATTCCACTGATGCCATTGTGGCTGCAAAAAATAGCCTACGTTTTGCCATTTCGCTGGACGGCAGATTTTCCATTTCGTGTATATTCCGGACATATCACACAAACAGAAGCACTAGTTGGAGTTTTCATTCAATTGGGTTACCTTTTGGGTCTTCTATGGCTTGGAAAACTGGCACTTAACGCTGCATTAAAAAGAGTCGTCGTACAGGGGGGATAGGTGAAAAATGGGTCTTTATTTTAAGTATTTACTGATATTATTTAAATCGCAAATGCAATACCGGACCTCGTTCTGGCTGCTATCGATTGGACAGTTTTTTATTCCTTTCTCGATTTTTGCGGGTCTTTACTTTTTGTTTGAACGATTTGGGCAAATAAAAGGTTGGGATTTTTTTGAGGTAGCCCTTTGTTTTGCTGTGATCCACATGGCTTTTTCATTAAGTGAGTGTTTTGCTAGGGGATTTGACACTTTTTCCAGCCTTATTATAAAGGGGGACTTTGATCGCGTGCTGGTTCGTCCGCGAAGTACATTCCTTCAAGTTCTTGGATCCAAATTTGAGTTTACTCGGATTGGGCGGCTGCTTCAAAGCGTCCTCGTCTTACTATGGGCTTTGGGTAATCTTCCTATTGAATGGAGCTTACTAAAGGCAGCCACTCTGCTTTTTATGGTTACGAGTGGGGTATTGATTTTTACAGGAATCTATATGCTTGCAGCTACCATGTGTTTTTGGACAGTTCAGGGCCTCGAGATTGCAAATATCTTTACGGATGGCGGCAGAGAGATGGCCCAATATCCATTAAATATTTATCAAAAATGGGTGGCGCGAATATTCACCTATGTCATTCCTTTTGGAACGGTCAATTATTTGCCTTTACTATTTATTCTCGGAAAAACAGAGGGCAACGAAGTCTTATATATGCTCACTCCTGTCGCAGGCAGTCTCTTTATTCTTCCTTGTTTTTTTATATGGCAATTTGGGGTCAGACACTATCGTTCGACCGGGTCTTAAGGCAGGGGGTGGGAAGCCCCACCCGCTGCCTACCTTTTTTAAAAGATAAGAAAGTAAAAGTTTTTGAACTTAGTTTACTGTCCAGCGCAAGCGGCCCTAGCGGCTAGTGTCC
>NZ_JBALNQ010000019.1:3947-34517 GCF_036961885.1 Neobacillus niacini
GCTCTTCGTGTTTCCTTTATCTCAGTTGAAGCGCTCCACAAGGGAACGCTCCGGCAGCATAGACTTCGCACGAAGAAAAAGCGTTAGCTTTTTCGAGGAGGCCAAACGCCGCTGACCAGGGCACTTCCGCTATTCTTTAATCATGTTTTCCTGTGCCATTTTAACTAGCTCCTTGACCATGCTGCCGCCTAACCTGCCGCCGACTTTTCCGGCTTGCTGAGAAGTGAGCTGGCCGTTGTAACCCTTTTTCAAAGGAACACCAACCTCTTCTGCTGCTTCAAATTTGGCATCCTCAGGATTATGTACCTGAACGACCTTCGCCTTTAAGGCATCTAAGCCATCTCTTGCCTCGGGGACAAGAATTTTATTTGTTCTAGCCATTGTTATCCCTCCTTAACGATTAGGGTTGCCTATTTTTAAAAAATAATCTCCAATGACTGGATAAAACCATTCTTATCCAGTATAATAACAACAAAATCTAGTCGGAAAAATCAATGAAAAAGAGAGTAGTTTTCTGGGAATGTCCTAGCGAGTCAGGGATGGTGTGAGCCTGATACAAATCAGAGAATGAAGCGCACTTTTGAGATGTCTGCCTGAAAGCAGTAGGGCAGACCGGAGAAGTTCTCCGTTAACAAGCCAAGCTGGTTCTTTGGAACAAGTAGAGTGGTACCGCGAGTTAACTCTCGTCTCTTCAACATAGAGACGGGAGTTTTTTGTTTTTTTTAACGAAATGTGGAAACGCCTCGAGCCCCTAGGCGTTGAAGCTGGACAAAAGAGAGAAATTGGAGGTCGTAAAAATGAATTATAAACAGGAGCTTGCTGAAATATTATTTGAAGTCCTAGGTCATGAGATGAATGTCAAAGAGCTTGAAATGTTAATCGAAAAACCAAAAAGTCAGGTGCATGGTGATTTAGCCTTCCCGTGTTTCACATTAGCAAAAGTGAAGCGAAAATCGCCAACTGTTATTGCGCAAGAAGTAAGTGAAAAGATTGAATCACCAACAATAGAAAAGGTAGAAGTGGTGGGAGCCTATATTAATTTCTTTTTAAATAAAAGAATGGTTTCGGAAGCGATCATAGCTGAAATTATGGAGCAAAAGGAGCATTACGGTGCTCATAACCTCGGTGATAACCGAAATGTAACCATTGACTTGTCCTCGCCCAATATCGCAAAGCCGTTCTCAATGGGCCATTTACGGTCAACGGTAATTGGAAATGCCCTAGCTTTCATTGTTGAAAAATGCGGATATAAGCCAATTAGAATCAATCATATTGGTGACTGGGGTACACAGTTCGGTAAATTAATTACGGCTTATAAGCTTTGGGGAGATGCAGAAAAGGTAAGACAAAACCCAATTAAGGAATTATTAACCCTCTACGTTAAGTTTCATGAGGAAGCCGAAAGTGATCCCGCACTAGTAGAGCAGGGCCGGAGCTGGTTTAAAAGTCTTGAAGATGGGGATGAGGAAGCAATAGCACTTTGGGAATGGTTCCGTGATGAGTCCTTACAGGAGTTTTCAAGAATTTATGAATTGATGAACGTCCAATTTGATTCCTTTGCAGGGGAAGCTTTTTATAATGATAAAATGGATAGAGTAGTTGAATTATTAGAGGATAAACAATTGCTGGTTGAATCTGATCAGGCTCAGGTGGTAGAACTACTTGAAGAAGAATTACCTCCATGTCTAATAAAAAAGTCTGATGGAGCCACCCTTTATGCGACACGCGATTTAGCAGCAGCTCTCTATCGTAAAGAAAATTATGATTTTGATTTATCTTTATATGTCGTTGGAAATGAGCAGAGCCTTCATTTTAAGCAGCTAATTGCCGTGTTAGAAAAAATGGGCTGCCAATGGGCAAAGAACATGATTCACATTCCTTTTGGGATGATGCTAAAAGACGGAAAGAAAATGTCAACACGAAAAGGGAAGGTTGTTTTATTAGAAGAAGTCTTAAATGAATCGATCGAGATGGCGAAAAATAATATAGAAGAAAAAAATCCTAATCTCACAAACAAAGATGCAGTTGCGAAACAAGTGGGGGTTGGGGCGGTAATGTTCCATGATTTAAAAAACTTTAGAATGAATGATATTGAGTTTTCCTTGGAAGAAATGCTCCGTTTTGAAGGTGAAACGGGTCCGTATGTCCAATATACGTATGCACGGGGCTGCTCGATTTTACGAAAAGCAACGTGGCAAACAGGATCCGACTTAAAAATTTCTTCACCATCCTGGGAAAAGGAATGGAAGGTTGTCATTCTACTTTCAGAGTTTCCAAATGCGGTTAAGAGGTCATTTGAACAGTTTGATCCATCGCAAATTGCTAAATATATTGTTGATCTGGCGCAAGCCTTTAATAAATATTATGCTGAGGTAAAAATCCTTGAAGAAAATGCCGAGCAGCAGGCTCGCCTAGCATTAGTCTATTCTGTTACGGTTGTTCTAAAGGAAGGATTGAGGTTATTAGGAATTGAAGCTCCTGAGGAAATGTAAGAATAACACTTAAAACTTGGTTGAAATTGGTATAAAATAAAGAAGTGCAAGGGACAAATAGGGGAGGAATGATAGTATGAGCCAATTTTTGTTAAGTAATATGGGGTTAACGAGAAGTTTCTTTATTAAAAATGTTGAAGCGTTAGAAGAAGGCCAGGTTGACGTGCAACCAGAGGGTTTTAATAACAATATTCATTGGCATATTGGACATGTGTTAACGACAGCTGAGACCTTTATGTTTGGATATCCTAAAAATACAAGCCATTTACCAGCCAACTATACGGAGCTATTTGCTAAAGGGACAAAGCCAGCAGATTGGCAAGGGGATGTTCCTTCTGTATCGGTCTTGATTAGTCAGTTGAAAGATCAATTAAATAGAATGAAGGAAATTCCAGTTGAAAGATTTAGTGAAAAGTTGAAAGAGCCTTTTCTAGGTCAGGAAACGTTTGGCGAACTAATAAATTTTGCCCTTTTCCATGAGAACCTGCACTTGGGACACATTCAAGCCATGAAACGTGTGATTAAAACAGCGGTAAAATAAATATACAGTTATTGTTTAAAAGCCACCCATTTGGTGGTTTTTTTTTTTGTGAAGGCTGTTTTCTGCGAAAATACAGCACAAATATTAGTTTTTCTACCTAAAAACAACAAAGTTTTAGAAAAGAGCCTTTGTGAGAGACTAAGGAAAAATAGAAGCGGAATAATAAAAAGTGAAAAACCTGAATTTTACTACTTTCACTCAATCGATTGACACTCTTTAGTAGGACTTTTATAATCTACTGGGTCATTGATGAGAAAAACGTCGATAATTGTCGAAAATAAATGTGCTTTCTATCTTCTTACATAATTGATAGAGCAACATGAATAGGAGAGGGATATTTTTTGAAGTATGTACTATTTCTGGCAGCGATTGTAATCATTTTTTTGTTAGCCTACATCGTGAGTAACAATAAGAAAAGGATCAAGGTTAAACCCCTGGTTACTATGTTAGTAATACAAATTGTATTTGCCTTCTTGCTACTTAACACAGAAGTCGGGTTTGTGATGATTTCTGCAGTCGCAAGTTTGTTCGATCATTTATTAAGTTATGCAGCAGAGGGAATCAACTTTGTTTTCGGAGGAATGGCGAATGAAGGAGCTGGACCGTTTTTCTTAAATGTACTTCTTCCAATCGTTTTTATTTCTGTCCTAATTGGAATTGCGCAATACATTAAGGTCCTTCCGATTATCATTCGCTACCTCGGTGTTATCTTAAGCAAGGTAAATGGATTAGGTAAATTAGAATCCTATAATGCTGTTGCGTCTGCTGTTTTTGGCCAGTCAGAGGTATTTATCTCTGTAAAAAAACAGCTTCCCTATATTCCTGAACATCGCCTGTATACATTGTGTACTTCAGCCATGTCAACGGTTTCTGCGTCGATTTTAGGGGCATATATGACGATGATTGACCCCAAATACGTGATAACAGCGCTTGTTTTAAATTTATTTGGCGGATTCATGATTGCCAATATTATTAATCCTTATGATGTAAAAGATGAGGAAGATATTATTGAGGTCCAAGAAGGAGAAAAGCAAACATTTTTCGAAGTCCTAGGGGAGTATATCTTAGACGGTTTCAAGGTTGCCATCATTGTGGGAGCGATGCTGATCGGTTTTGTTGCGTTGATTAGTATGGTTAACCATGTATTTGAGGCCATTTTCGGGATCAGCTTCCAGATGGTCCTGGGATATGTGTTTTCACCGCTTGCCTTTATTATTGGAGTGCCTGCAGCAGAGATGGTGGAGGCTGGTACGATTATGGCAACGAAATTACTGTCCAATGAATTCGTAGCCATGATGGATCTAGTAAAAGCAGCAGATTCTCTATCAAGTAGAACAGTCGGAATTATTTCAGTATTTCTTGTTTCTTTTGCGAACTTTTCATCGATTGGAATTATCTCAGGTGCCGTAAAGGGGCTGAATGAAGCAAAAGGAAATCTTGTAGCAAAGTTTGGGTTGAAATTGCTTTACGGAGCAACCCTTGTAAGCTTATTAACAGCTGCGATAACAAGTATGATGCTATAAAATATCAAGAAAAGGCTGCCCAGAGATTAATCTAGGCAGCCTTTTTCCTATTGAATAGCAGGTTTTGCATCTTTGATTTCAGCTAAATATTTTTCAGCTTTTTCTGTATCAAATTGTTTTTCCCATTTTGACATGACGACTGCGGCCAGTGAGTTTCCGACCACATTTACAACGGTTCTAGCCATATCAAGAATTCGGTCAATTCCTGCGATAAAGGCTAAACCTTCTAACGGGATTCCAACAGTCCCTAATGTAGCAAGTAATACAACGAAGGATACTCCAGGAACTCCAGCGATTCCTTTTGACGTTACCATAAGTACAAGCATAAGCGATATTTGCTGACTAATGGAAAGATCGATGCCGTACATTTGAGCGATAAAAATAGCTGCTAGTGCTTGATATAGCGTGGAGCCATCAAGATTAAACGAATAGCCAGTCGGGATGACGAAGGATGTAATGGCTTTAGGGCAGCCGAAACGCTCCATTTTTTCCATAACCTTTGGCAAAACGGTTTCGGAGCTTGCGGTTGAATAGGCAAGGATTAATTCATCTTTTAATATGCGGATTAAGTTAAATATGTTAATTCCGACAAACCTTGCCACAAGTCCTAAGACCACTAAAATAAAGAATGCCATTGCCCCATAGACTGTAAATATTAACTTGCTTAATGGAATTAATGAGGAAACACCAAAGGTTGAAACTGTTACACCAATAAGGGCAAAAACACCAAATGGAGCAAATTTCATAATTAGGTTTGTCACGTAAAACATCGCTTCTGCGGTTCCTTGGAAAAAGGCCAGTACTGGTTTTCCTTTTTCACCAATTGCTGCGACACCGAGACCAAAAAAGATGGAAAAGAAAATTATGGCCAGCATATCGCCCTTTACGAGGGATTCAAATAGATTTTGAGGGACTATATTAATAAATGTTTCTGCCAGGCTGTGGCTTTCCACTTGCTCTGTAGTGGCGATATATCCGCCAATATCCTTTTTACTCAGGTTGTCCATATTAATTCCAGTACCTGGGTGAAAAAGATTTGCGGCACCTAAACCGATAATAATAGCAACGGTAGTAATAATTTCAAAGTAAAGAAGTGTTTTGCCACCTAAAGTGCCAAGTTTCTTAATATCCCCGACACCTGCTACACCCACAATTAAGCTGGCGACAACAATCGGAATGACAATCATTTTTATCAGGCGGATAAAGATGGTCCCTATAGGCTGTAAATATGTTTGAACATCAGGATTTCCGTAAAATATTGCTCCAACAATAATCCCGAGTATTAATCCTACTAAAATTTGCCATGCTAGTCCGAATTTTTTCAAAGTATCAATCCTTTCGACTTATATCTAGTATTTTCGACAAAAAATACATGTAAGGTCTATTTTATTTTCAAACCTATCCTTTTGTCAATGTAGGTTTAATGGCAGAAAAAAAACCTCTGAAATTAATCAGTGGTTGTTTTTTTTGTTTTCTTTATTAAGTAATAGATAACACCAAGTAGAATTGCTCCGATGAGAATAGGCAGCGTATATTGGGCAGCGTATTCTTTAATATGTGACCAATTCTCCCCTAACACATGTCCTAAATAAAGAAAGAGGATGGTCCAAGGAATAATGGCTGCTACCGTATAAATGGTAAACTTTGCTGCAGACATTTTCGCAATCCCGGCGGGAATGGATATCGCATGTCTGACAACAGGGATAAATCGGGCAAAGAAAATAACGCCAACTCCATATTTTCTAAACCACTCTTCGGATAGGTCAATTTGCTTCTTTTTAATTAAGACATATTTACCGTACTTTTCCAAAAACGGGCGTCCTCCGTAATATCCCGCCCAGTAAAGGAATAGCTGTGCAAAAGTTCCACCGATGGTCCCAGCAATAATCGCTCCAGGATAACCGAGAATACCTTCTGAAATCATATAACCGCCATATCCTAAAACTATCTCACTTGGAATTACTTCTATCATTAATCCTAGTGCAATTCCAAAGTAACCTAACTCGGATAAGAACTCCAAAACGGAAAAAATAAATTCCTTCATAATCCACCATCACTTTATGTAAATATTTATTCGCTTTTCTTAGTTTATACCACTTCTGATAAGAAAGAAATAAAAACAGCGGAAATCTCCGCTGCGCTTATTTTAGCTGCTTAAGGACTTGGAAGATGAGAACATGTAATTACGATGATGAAAACGAATGCTATAGACGAGTCCCATGGCAAACATATTCCCCATCAATGAACTGCCGCCATAGCTGATAAAGGGTAAGGGAATTCCTGTAATCGGGAGTACCTGAATGGTCATCCCGACATTTTGGAAAACATGAAAAGTAAGCATCGAAATGATTCCTGTACAGATATATGTATTAAACGGTTCATTGGTATCCAAGGCCGTTTTAATTAAGTGATAAATTAATAGAAAGAATAGACCAATGACAATACTGCCGCCTACAAATCCATATTCCTCTCCGATTACACTGAAAATAAAGTCGGTATGTCCCTCGGGAATATATACTTCACGATTTCCGAAGCCTTTTCCCGTGATCAACCCAGACCCAATCGCACTTAATGATTTTAACAAGTGGTATCCTGAGCTGCTTGAATGATTAAACGGGTCGAGCCATGCATATATGCGATTAAATTTGTACTCCTGGACATGCAAATACTTTTCTAGTATATCCGGTCGCTGCACCACTAAGTAAATAATAAACGCTCCAAGTGAGGCACCGGTAGTGAAGATAGGTAAAATAATTTTCCATGTAATGCCTGTGACGATAATGAAACCCACTAAAATTGATAGTAACACGAGTGAAGTACCTAAATCATTTTGCTTCATAATAAAGAAAATGGGAATCCCAGTGGTGATTCCTAATTTAAGCAGTAACCAAAAATCTAATTTTATAGTCTTCACGAGATATTTTTCATGATGCTTAGTAGCAACATGGCTTAGGGTTAAAATCAAAAATATTTTTACAAATTCTGAGGGCTGAATGGAACCAACAGGAGTGATGAACCAGCTTTTTGCTCCATTTCTAATTGGTGCGATATCTAACGGTGCAACAAGAACACCAATAAGTAAAATAAGTCCAAATCCATACAAGTACCAAGAAAGCCGCTTGTATTGATCACTGTCAAAAAGGATTGTGACTGAAATGATCACTGCACCAACAACATACCAGAAAGCTTGTCTAACTAAGAAATTATCTTTGTACTGTCCAGCACTTTGGGCACTATAAATACCTGCACAACTCACTAAGAAAAATAGAAAAAGAATTAATGTTAACGTCCAATCAAAGCGATCCACTTTTTTTGTCAAATTGTCCATATGCCACACCCAATTTTATCTGTTTATATAGTGCTATGCTAACAAAGAAAAGATTTTGGAACAATATATTTAGGAAAATTATTACAAACCTATTAGGTAAGACGATTTTATCAGTATAAAGGTTTCAAAAAAATAAACACGTTCTTAAAAACCGTGTTTACAGAAGATAATTTAGGAACATCGTTGCGATACCAAAATAGGTAAGTAACGAAAAAATATCATTAATCGTCGTAATCAATGGTCCAGAAGCTACGGCAGGGTCAATATTTAAACGGAATAAAATAAGCGGGATGATTGTACCGGCCAGAGTTCCAATAATGAGGGTTAAAAATAAGGATACTCCGACAACTGCGCCTAAGATAAAGCTGCCCTGCCAGAAATAAGCAATGATGGATATGAGAATAGCGCAGGTAATCCCTATTGTCACGCCAACACCCAGTTCTCGGGCAATTAAGCGAACGATCACGCTCTTATTAATATCATGTGAAATTAAACCTCTTACCACCACTGCAAGTGACTGAGTTCCTGTATTTCCAGTCATGCCAGCAATCATCGGCATGAAAAAGGCAATGGCAACCACCTGTTCCAGGGTGTTTTCAAAGCTGCTAATGATTCTGCCGGAGATGAGGCCGATAAATAAAAGCAATATCAGCCATGGTAGCCTTCTAGCAGCAGCGACCAATGTCTTTGTTTCAAAGTCAATCGATTTCCCAGAGGCAGATAATTTTTCTATATCTTCATTGGCTTCCTTAATGACTACATCAATAATGTCATCGACGGTTACTATCCCGACAAGGATATCTCCCTCATCCACAACAGGAATAGCAAGGAAATCGTATCGTTCTGTCATCTGAGCAACAACTTCTTGGTCGGTTGTAACCGAAACAGACAGAACGCGTTCGTACATAATCGTATTAATTTTTTCATTAGGATCCGCTAATAGTAAGTCCCGGTAAGAAACAACACCTACTAGTTTTCTCGCTTCATCGACAACATATAGGTAGTTAATGGACTCGGCAAACTCGGCAAATGTCTTTAACTTTTCTACAGCTTCTTTAACGGTATAATCATTTCGAATCCAGACAAACCGATTGGTCATCATTCTTCCAGCCGTTTCAGGCGGATAATTCATGATATCGGTTACCGCTTTAGACTCTTCTACCTTCATACCAGAAAGCAATGACTGTTTCTTCTCTGGCGAGAGTTCATCTAGGAGCAAGGCCAAATCATCATTGTCCATTAAATCAAGGACTTTACTGGATTTCTCAATCCCAAGCTTATTTAAAACCTCAAGCTGTTCCTCTTTTTCGAGTTCCTGCATCAGGTCAGCCAGTACCTCGAAATTTAAGAATAGGAGGAATCGAAGTTTATGCTTATCTGGTAAATCTTCGTATATTTTTGCTGTATCATAGGGCTGTAATTCTTCGAGGATAGTAATAAAGTCTGACTTTTTGTTTTCCTTTAATAACTTAATAATATGCAAACTAATTTCGTTTTGAGTCATATCCTTAATCATCCTGTACACGCTCCTCTCTATAACAAGTATGTAAAAAAATGATTTTTTGATAATAGTCGTGTAAATACTAGGAAGGAATGTAAGACTAGTATGTGTTATTCGAATAAGTATCAAGCTTACTGTTTCAAAAGTATCACAAATATCATATGAAATGTAAAACAAATGAAATAAGCTATTTGAACTATTAATGATAAAATGGTGAAGGATTGGGTAATATTGGTGATATTGTTATACTGGAGTACTACCTAACTCATTATTATAGATATAATTTTCCCTGATCGGAGGAGTTGGCTTTGAAAAGGCATCATCAAGACATACCGGACCTCGTCTATGTCCATCTAAATCAAAATGATCAGTATGTCCTATCCTATGGGATTGAATTTGCTGAATTTGCAGCTGCTTTATCGGGTTCATTAAACCATTTACTTTTAATAAAGCATCGCTTTGATGAGGGTGATTATAATATGCACACGCTGCTCGACTATTGTCCTGAGGACAGTATCAAAAGATTAGCGGCGGAGGATGTATATAGCTACGGGGATTTTTGCTGGATTGACTTTGTTGAAGAAGAGGGTTTAAATGAACTCACTGGTCAGGAAATAGCAGAAATTTTATATTTGGGTCATCAAAAGCAGCATTTAAAGCTCCCATTTTATAATAAACTAGGGAACCGTTTTGTTTATTTGGCACATGAAGATGGTCTTTTTAATAAAATATATTATCGAAGCTTTAAGGACTTCTTTCATCTCTTAAGTCATTCACTTTCAAGCAAACTAGGAGATTTGAAGCTTGAAAAATCAATTCTTGGAATTAGGAAAAAACGTGTATATCCACCGATTAATAAGGAGATTCTCCTATCGTTAACTCCTTTTATGAAGGAGGGTATCTGCATTTCTTTAAGGGATGTGGATCATCAGCGTACTCGACTGGAAATTCCGATCTGGGTGATAGGTGATTTTGCCACAATGGATGATATGTATGAGGAATACGAACAAATTTCCGATGAAAACTGTCATGCTAAAATCATCTTTGATAAAAAAACAAAAGAATGGAAGCTTACTGTCATCTAATCTCTCCATTTATTTGGGGGGATTTTTTTAGGTTAATGATAATTGAGTGTTTTTAAGCAAGCTGTAAGTTTCATAAAATAATGATTAGGAAACAGTAAGAAAAAAATCGCTAAAAAACATGACTTCTACAGTCTCATTTTTACCCGATAAGGTGTAAAATAAAATTGTGAATGCGAAAATGGAGGTTACGTATGAAAACGAAAATTGGGTTATTATATGGCGGTAAATCCGCTGAACATAAAGTGTCGTTACAAACTGCACTTGCGGTCATTAAGGCGCTCGATCTTGAAAAATATGAAATTCATCCGATTTACATAAATGTAGAAGGTCAATGGATAAAAGGTCCGCAGCTTCATGCACCGGTTGATAACATTAAAGCCTTAGAATTTTCAAATGAAAATCAGTTATCACCTTTATCGTTGGCACCATCGATTTTTACCAAAATCGAACAACAGGATACTGGCTCATTGGATGTGATTTTTCCGCTGCTGCACGGACCAAATGGTGAGGACGGAACAGTTCAAGGGTTGTTGGAGTTGTTGAATTTGCCATATGTAGGTAATGGTGTATTAGCCTCCGCGGCTGGTATGGATAAAGTGATGATGAAAAATGTATTTGCGCAAGCCGGTCTGGCGCAAGTAAATTATGTTGCGTTTATTAGAACAGAATGGGAAAAGGCAAAAGAGTCAGTTTATGTAAAAGTGGAAGAGAAACTTGGGTACCCTTGCTTTGTGAAACCAGCCAATCTCGGTTCAAGTGTAGGAATCAGTAAATGTACAAATCGCTCCGAGTTAGAGGTTGCCTTCGCAGAGGCTTTCCAATTTGATCGTAAGGTAATTATTGAAGAAGGTGTCATAGCCCGTGAAATTGAAGTAGCGATCCTTGGCAATGATGAACCGAAGTGCTCGGTAGCAGGTGAAATTGTTCCGAAGAAGGATTTTTATGATTATAAAGCGAAATATGAGGACGGAGATACGGCTTTAATTATTCCGGCAGATGTTTCCACTGAAGAGTATCAGCAAATTAAAGAGATGGCTATTCATGCATTCAAAGCGTTGGATTGCTCTGGTCTTGTGCGTGCTGACTTCTTTTTGACGAAGGATGGGCAGGCTTTAATAAATGAAGTAAATACAATGCCAGGCTTCACCCCGGTTAGCATGTTCCCATTATTATGGAAGCATACAGGTGTGGAGTACCCACAATTGATTGAGACCCTAGTCAATCTAGCAAAAGAAAGACATGATGAAAAACAAAACATTAAATATACCATCTAGAATACTTTGACACGGCTCTAGCGCCGTGTCTTTATTTAAGGCTCTTTTCTTAACTCTGTTGCTTTTTATAACAAAAATTAATATTTATACTGTGTTTTTGTTGAAAATGGCGAAAATTTAATAAGAAAAGAGCATGTAAACTTTAATCAAAGGGGAAAAATAGCTTTTTCTGCGTTAAAATCGGCTTTAAGATTTTAACAACAATCGTTACGAAAACAGCCTTATTTAAACTTTCCAAATTTGGAGGATTGACATGATAAAAAGAACCCTTAAACAGGTCTCAGAAATGATTCCTGTGGAAAATGAGATTACCTCCTTTGCTGCTATCGAAATCACGGGTGTTTCCATCGATTCCCGGAAAATTGAAAATGGAAACTTATTTATTCCCTTTAAAGGCGAAAACTCGGATGGTCATAAATATGTAGAGGAATCACTGAAGAAGGGAGCATCTGCGGCATTGTGGCAAAGTGATGTGCCGAACCCACCCGTGCATTTACCAATCCTTATCGTTGATGATTGCTTGGAAGCTTTGCAGGAATTAGCGAGAGAATATCGAAAACAGCTGCCAGTAAAAGTGGTTGGCATTACCGGCAGTAACGGGAAAACCACGACAAAGGATATGACGGCTTCCCTGCTATCCACCACCTATAAAGTTCAAAAAACAGAAGGGAACTACAATAACCATATTGGACTACCTTTAACCGTCTTGGGTTTGGATGAGGATACAGAAATTGCCGTTTTGGAGATGGGAATGAGCGGTAGAGGAGAAATCGAATTTCTCACAAAGCTGGCCTCCCCAGATGCTGTTGTTATCACAAATATTGGCGAATCGCACCTGCTTGACCTTGGCTCAAGAGAAGGAATTGCAGAAGCAAAGCTGGAAATTTTGCAAGGTCTAAAAGATGGCGGTCTGGCAGTACTCCATGGTGATGAACCGCTTCTGATGGAGCGAATCAATAAATACAAAGGGAATATTAATGTTCAAACATTTGGAAGAAGTGATTCTAATGATTTTTTTCCAACAGAAATCGTCCAGTTACAACAAGGAAATAGGTTTAAAATAAATAAGTCCTCGGAAAGTTTCGAACTTCCTGTATTGGGTACACATAATATATTAAACGCACTAGCAGCGATGATGATTGCTCATTGTTTTGAAGTTCCATTTACAAAAATGAATGAGGGTTTAAAAAGCGTTAAGCTAACCAATATGAGAATGGAGCTAGTTGAAGGTTTTCATGGTGAAAAGATTATAAACGATGCTTATAACGCAAGCCCCACTTCGATGATGGCAGCAATTGAACTGGTTTCACATCTTAAGGGATACGAAAAAATTATTCTAGTTCTTGGTGATATGCTTGAATTAGGACCCCAAGAAGAACAATACCATCAACAAATAGGTGTCGGATTAAATCCAGATAAAATTGATTTGGTATTCACCTTTGGTAAATTAGCAGAACATATTGCTGAAGGAGCGCGTTCCACATTAGGAAAAGACAGAGTTTTTGCTTATATCGATAAAAATGTGTTGATCAATGAACTCGAACAGCATGTAAATGATCGTACCTTAATCCTAGTTAAGGCTTCAAGAGGAATGAAATTAGAGGAAATTGTTACAGCACTACAGAAAAAATAAAAGCACAAAATATCATCGTATGCAAAATACTGTTAATGGAACACTAAAGAAAAATATTCAAAGCAAAGCAGGTGGAGAGAATATGATTGGCTGTTTATGTATTCATGGCTTTACAGGGGCACCCTATGAAGTCGAGCCGCTTGCTGAGTATTTAACGAAGCAAACGGATTGGATATTCAGTGTCCCGACTCTTCCTGGTCATGGCGAAAATCTTTCCCTAAAAGGTGTCTATTATCAACAGTGGATTGAACACGCAGAAGCAGAATTAAAGAAATTAATTGATACCTGTGATCAGGTTTATGTAATCGGATTTTCTATGGGTGGTATGATTGCAAGTCTATTAGCTGCAAAGTATCCGGTGGACAAGCTTGTACTACTCAGTGCTGCCGCATATTATGTCAATCCGAAACAAATGGCCAGCGAAATAAAATCAATGCTGGTTGATTCTTTTAAAGGAAACTTAAAAAACAATGAATTTTTTCAGCGGTATAGAAGAAAAATAAAATCAACGCCCATAAAAGCAACTTTACAATTTCGCAGACTTGTATCCTATATCAAACCACTTCTGCCACAAGTGGAAGTGCCAACACTAATTGCGCAGGGGGAATGTGATGGAATTGTTCCTCCTAAAAGTGCAGAGTACTTATATCGTACGATTAGTGCAAAAACAAAAAGGCTTACGTATATTAAGGATTCTAGCCATCATATTTGTCACTGTGAGGAAAAAGAGGCCCTATTTTCCCAAGTATATGACTTTTTGATGGAAAGTTAATGCTGGTTGGACTTGTTCTAATTCGCATTAATTGCAAATAGGATGTAAAAGTGTTATGATTATCAGCAACGTGTCTAAAGAACGATGAATAAAGGGCATACTCCTTGAAGGAGAATGTCCTTTTTTGGTAAAATATAGATGTTACCTAGTTACGGCATTTTGATGCGTGTCTAGCTGCGCGCTTAGGGGCTATCGATCGCTTTGTTCCGACGATGAGTCAAAAAGAAGTTTAACGTCACGCCCTAAAGCGCTTTTCGCCCCTGAGCGAGACGCATTGCGCATTACTGAGTATCGGGCGAAAATATTCAGCAATTTTAAAAATATTTTCACATAGATGAAGGAGAATGAAAACATTGACAAAGTTTGAAGATTTAGGCCTAAGTCAGGCCACTTTAGAAGCTGTCCTCAAAATGGGTTTTGAGGAAGCAACACCAATCCAGGCAGAAACAATTCCGATGGGCCTCGCAAATAAGGATTTGATCGGGCAGGCACAAACAGGAACGGGTAAAACAGCTGCATTTGGTATCCCTTTAGTTGAAAAAGTTGATGTGACTAAGGATGCGATTCAAGGTATCATCATCGCACCAACACGTGAGCTTGCGATTCAAGTATCGGAAGAGCTTTACAAAATCGGTTCAGGTAAAAGAGTTCGCGTTTTATCCATTTATGGAGGACAGGACATTAGCCGCCAAATTCGTTCATTAAAGAAATACCCACATATTATTGTAGGAACACCTGGGCGTGTATTGGATCATATTAATAGAAAAACAATGCGCTTAGATACAGTAAATACGGTTATTCTTGACGAAGCAGATGAAATGTTAAATATGGGATTCATTGAAGACATTGAAACGATTCTTGCTGCTACACCGTCAGAGCGCCAAACATTACTTTTCTCAGCGACAATGCCGGGTCCAATTCAAAGAATGGCTGAAAAGTTTATGCATGACCCACAAATTGTTCGTGTGAAAACAAAGGAAATGACAGTTCCAGCGATTGAACAATTTTACCTTGAAGTCATGGAAAAAAATAAATTTGATGTCTTAACACGTCTTCTCGATATTCAATCACCAGAATTAGCGATTATTTTTGGCCGGACAAAACGCCGGGTGGATGAATTATCTGAAGCATTAACGTTAAGAGGTTATACAGCTGAAGGAATTCACGGAGATTTAACACAAGCAAAACGTATGCAAGTCCTTCGCAAATTTAAAGAAGGCACCATTGATGTACTCGTAGCAACAGACGTGGCAGCAAGAGGACTCGATATTTCTGGTGTAACCCATGTTTACAACTTTGATATCCCACAAGATCCAGAAAGCTACGTTCACCGTATTGGACGTACTGGACGTGCAGGTAAGTCAGGAATGGCACTTACATTCATCACTCCACGTGAAAAATCTTACCTTAATGTACTTGAAAGAACGACGAAACGTAAGATGGAAAGAATGACTGCTCCAACACTTGATGAAGCGTTGGAAGGTCAACAACGTGCAGTTGTAGATAAAATTGTGCAAACAATTGAAGGAAACAATCTTCAGTATTATAAGCGGGCTGCTAACGAATTACTTGAAGAAAATGATGCTTCAACTGTAATTGCTGCTGTTTTAAAAATGTTAACAAAAGAACCAGATACTACTCCAGTGAAGTTAACGGAAGAAGCACCGGCTCATTCTAAGAGGGACAGAAAGCCACAGGGTGGTGACCGTAGAAGAAGTGACAATAGAAGTTACAATTCTTCCCGTGGTGGCGGCGAACGCGGTGGCGATCGTGATCGTAAAAAGGGACCTGCTAAGCCGAGAACGGGTGAAAAGCGCACATCTTCTGGTAAACCAAGAAGTTTTAATCGTTAATAAATATGTAAGGGAGCATGGACATAAAGTCTGTGCTCTCTTTTTCTGTTTTATGGCTGTTTAATGGGAACAGTAATAGAAACAGCTTTTTTAGGAGTGATAAGAATGATTGTTAGACTTGGATATGTGGCCATGAGTGTGGAACTGCAAAATGCATCACCATCGCAAACGATGACTTTTGCGCAATTTAACAAGATTAAAGACCGGGACGCTGCGATTCGTAAGCTAGAGAGAATTGCACAATCCAATTTAGAAAATTGTTTGAGGTTATTAAAACATAATGTAGGTAATCAAATTCATTTTTTTCGCTTAAGTTCTCGCTTAATTCCATTGGCTAATCATGAGGATCTGTCTGATTGGGACTATATCAAACCTCTGAATGAAGGCTTAATGAAAATCGGTGATTATGTAAAAGAGCACCCCATCAGAATCGACTTTCACCCTGACCACTTTGTTGTGCTTAATACACCGAACAAGGGGATACTTACCAATGCGCTAAAGACGCTTTTAATGCACAAGAAGCTGCTTTTGGGCATGAGCATTGGAACAGAACACCGTTGTGTTCTGCATGTAGGCGGCGGTTATGAGGATAAGGAAAAGGCACTTGAACAATTTATTCGTAATTGGGGATACATCCAACCTGCGATTCAACAAATGATAATGCTTGAAAATGACGATACAACGTTTTCGGTGAAAGAGACGCTATACCTGTGTGAAAAGTTAGGGATACCAATGGTGTTTGATTATCATCACCATTTGGCAAACCATGAAGAAGAGGATTGGCAGCAAGACTGGGAAAGGATCGTCGGCACGTGGAAGCATTCGCCACTCCCGGTGAAGATGCATATTTCAAGCCCGCGTTCTGAGAAAGAGTATCGGGCTCATGCTGATTATGTTGACCCTGATATGTTTTTGAGATTCCTAATTGGAATAAAAGGTACGATCCCAGAGATACACTGTATGATTGAAGCAAAACAAAAGGATGCTGCCTTATTTCGGTTAATAGAGGAGTTACAGGGACGAGCAGGGATAAAACTCCTAGATCAATCGAGTTTTGAAGTTGTTTAACAAATGATGTTTCCTTCCATGGTATACTAGTGCTGTAGATAGACAGGAATTGGGAGGAACAGTATGATACTTGAGCCGCAGAAGAGAATTTCTGAAAAAGCATTAACAGTTTGGAGATTTTCTGCATTCATTAAAGTTGCTATTAGTTGGATCTTAGCAGCCGTAGTAATCTTCTTTTTACATAGGTTTCATGTTCCGTTGTGGATCATCGTTTTATTAATTGCAGTTGAACTTATCTTTACTTATTTTAGTATTTATCTAATTCCATCTCTAAAGTGGCGACGGTGGCGGTATGATGTGAGAGAAGAAGAAATTGAACTACAGGAAGGAATCTTCATTGTAAAGCGGACGTTAATCCCGATGATTCGCGTGCAGCATGTCGATACCGTTCAGGGACCCCTCTTACGCAAATACCACCTAGCATCTGTCATTGTGAATACAGCTGCAACGGCCCATGAAATTCCTGCATTAGAAGAGAGTGAAGCGGAAGAATTAAGACGCTTTATTTCAAATCTGGCAAGGGTGGCGGATGAAGATGTTTGAGCCGAAAAGACTTCATCCAATCGTCATTGTCTTGAATATAGGTAAAAGAATAAAGGACTTCGTTTTTACCTTTATTGCCTTGTTTTTTATCTGGAATAAAGGTGAGGGTGGTAAGTTAGTGCTGATTGCCGTTTCAGCGATTGCGATCATTGCGATTATCCTGACAAGTATCTTGTCCTGGCTGAGGTATACCTACAGATTAGAAGAAAATGAACTTCGGATCGAATATGGAGTTTTTGTCCGGAAGAAACGATATATTCCATTAGAGCGAATACAAAGCTTGGATATAACAGAAGGCATTCTTCAGCGGCTATGCGGGATGGTTAAGGTTCAGATTGAAACGGCGGGAGGCAGCGGAAAAGATGAAGCTGAAGCGGTGCTATCGGCCATCTCCAAAGAAGAGGCACGTTTTATCCAGGAATATGTTGCGGCAGCTAAAAATCGTTCCGTTCCTGAAGTTGAGGTGTATGAAGACGCTCCACAACAAACGGTATTTAAAATCACCCCATCCCAGTTAATTTTACTTTCGCTTACCTCTGGGGGAGTAGGGGTAGTTATTTCGGCTGTTTTGGCATTTTTATCACAGTTGGACGATTTTATTCCTTATGAAAAGCTATTTCGTGGAGTCGAACAGTGGGCGGTTGGTAATATCATATTGATTGCTATCGTTGTTTTTGCAGGTTTTGTAGTTGCTTGGATCTTAGCGCTGATTGGCACAATGTTAAAGTATGCTAACTTCAACGTCATGAAAACGGAACATGACTTGGTTATTTCTCAAGGGCTGTTAGAAAAAAGACAGATTACAATTCCATTAAAACGAATTCAAGCCATACGGATTAATGAAAATATTGTTCGCCAATGGCTTGGATACGGATCGGTTATCGTGGAAAGTGCCGGCGGTTCTGCAAGGAATAAGGATGGTTCAAAAGTTTTGCTGCTGCCGCTTGTTAAGGTTCAAAGCATTGAACAAATATTAAAGCCGTACCTAACAGATTATCAATGGGATCCACATTTTATCCCTGTTCCAAAAAGAGCTAGGAGTCGCTATATTCTACGGAGTTGGTTCGTTATCGTTCCGATTGCGGCAATTGCGATTGCTTTTTTTAAGATGTGGGGGCTTGTTTCGTTGATTTTTGTTGTACTGTTTACTTTTTGGGGGCTATTAAAATATAAAGATGCGGGCTGGAGTCTTGAACAGCAGCAATTGACTCTGCGTTACCGGAACATTGTTAGAACAACTGTTTTTATAAAGAAGAACAAAATACAAAGTCTAGAAGTGAAAGAAAGTTATTTTCAAAGAAGGAAAGAGCTGGCAACCTTAGAGGCGTTCGTGAAAGTTGGTTTTGGGGGTGCTGGGGGCCGGGTGATCGATATGGAAAAAAGCGATGTGAAAAAAATCTACTCTTGGTTTTCAAGGGATGACGAAAAGGGGGATTGAACCGAACCTCGGTCTCAATCCCTCTTTTTATTAGATGTTGCTGCTCCTAGTAAAAATCCTCCTAATAAGCCAAATATGTGGGCTGTTATATTAATATTGGGCTGGATAAACGTCATAATTAAGCTAAGCGCACAAATGGTAAGAATGAGTTGCGAGTTTTGCTGAGACAGCATATGCTTACGGAAGAGAATAATGCTTATATAATAACCGAATAGTCCAAAGATAGCGCCACTTGAACCAACATGTACATAGGTTAAAGGTTCAAGCATTAAGGTAGCTACATTCGCTAGGATACCGGAAACAAGGTAGACTAGTATGAATCTGCCTTTACCGAGCAAGCTTTCAAGTGCAGGACCAAATAGAACAAGTGAGAAGCTGTTAAATAGAACATGGGCAAATCCGCCGTGCATAAAAATCGGGGTAATCAGTCTCCAGTACTCACCTTCCATAATATATAGATTTACTCCGGAAAAAGTAGCTTTAAACCAAAAGTTTGGAAATATAGGTAAGGCAGTAAACAGATATAAAAGGAAATGGATGGCAATAATAATAGAAATAACAGGATAAAAGCGGATAAATTCGCGAAAACTTTCTGTTCTCGTAAACATAAGTACCTCCTTTAGTTTCTTTACTTAAGGCTCTTTTCTTAAACCTTGTTGCTTTTTGTATCAAAAATTAATGATTGTGCAGTGTTTTCGCAGGAAACAGCATAAATTTAATTAGAAAAGAGCTAGCAATCTAAATTCAAAAAGCGCAAAATAACTATTTCCACGTTAAAATCGGCTTTAAGATTTTAACAACAATCGTTACGAAAACAGCCTTACTTATTATCATAAACCGAAATGGGTTCTTGTAGTACTATTATGCGTTGCTTACTTTATATAGAAGGGACATAGAGCATGATTAAAGGGATAGGAATTGATATTATTGAACTTTCAAGAATTGAAGAAATTGTCTCGAGACAAAGAAAATTGGTTGACCGCATCCTTACTGAAAATGAAAAACACACGTTTGAACAGCTTCCCGAACGAAGAAAAATAGAATTTTTAGCCGGCAGGTTTGCGGCGAAAGAAGCGTATTCTAAGGCTGTGGGAACGGGAATTGGCAAGGAGTTATCCTTCCTCGATATTGAAATTGAAACGGATCCTTTAGGTAAGCCTTTTATTGCCAAACCAGAAGGAAAAGGCTTTATTTCCATCTCACACAGTAGAGATTATGCCGTCGCTCAGGTCATTATTGAAGATGTATAAGAAAAAATCATAATCGCCGGACAAACCTTTTATCATATTCCAAAAGGTTGTCTCATATATTCATAGGGAAATGGGAGAGACAAGTCTTCTTTATATTCATATGAAAATGAGACAAGAAGGGGTTGAAGGAATTGAAGAAAAGGTTTTTGCTGGTGATTACGGGGTTGCTGGTCATCTTTCTACTAGCAGCCTGTGGCTCTAAGTCAAAAGACGATGTGGTGAAAGAGTTAAATGGGAAACTAAATGATTTAACGGGCTATAAAGTGGATGCGAAAATGACATTAAAAATGGGCACAGATTCACAAGTTTATAACGTAGAGATTTGGCATAAAGACCCAACATTTTACCGCGTCAATTTAAAAAATGCTGAAAAAGACCAAAGTCAGATGATTTTACGAAATAAAGAAGGGGTTTTCGTATTAACACCTGCTCTTAAAAAGAGCTTTAAATTCCAAAGCGATTGGCCGCAGAACAGTAGCCAGGCCTATTTATACGAATCGCTAATTAAAGACATCCTTGAAGATAAAGAATCCAAATTCACCGATACAAAGGATCATTATATATTTGAAACCAAAACCCGCTATCAAAACAATAGTATGCTGCCAATCCAGGAAATCAAGCTGAATAAAAATGATTTATCACCTGCAATAGTAAAAGTGATGGACCCCGATCGAAATGCGCTAGTGACGGTGGAATTTTCAAAGGTCAAATTTAATGCCAGCTTTGATGACAGTGATTTTGATATGAAAAAGAATATGACTCGCGCGGATCTTAACCTGCCGGTGATGGCGGATAGTAAGGATACAGCCTTTACCGTTAAATATCCTACTGCCGACATAGATGCGGAATTAGTAGATGAAAAAGAAGTGAAACTTGAAAATGGTAAACGAGTAGTTCTAACCTACGAAGGTGAAAAGTCATTTACACTTGTACAAGAAAAGGTAACGGTTAAAGAAGCCTCGGCGACACCAACCTATGTGGATGGAGATCTAGTTGACTTAGGGATTACCATTGGTGCTGTTTCTAATGGCTCCATCACCTGGACCGTGGATGGTGTTGACTATATGATTGCCTCAAACAACTTAACAGAAAAAGAACTCGTAGAAATAGCTCGGACGGTACAAGGTGATGTGGAAAAATAAAAGTTTTTGAAACAGGCTCCTTTAAAGGGCCTGTTTTCTTGTCTGTTTCAGTAGAGAAGTTGGAATGCAGTCTGTTGTAGAAGTTAAAAAGCGATTAGCGAATCTAAATTAAGTAATAATAAGTATGGTGGAAGAGTTATGAGACAGGATCACTTATCCACCTTCTTTTTTTACTAAGGCTCTTTTCTTAAACTTTGTTGCTTTATATCACAAAAATTAATGATTATGCAGTGTATTTGCAGAAAACAGCAGAAATTTAATAAGAAAAGAGCTTGCAAACTATATTCAAAGGCTCAAAATAACTATTTTCACGTTAAAATCGGCTTTAAGATTTTAACAACAATCGTTACGAAAACAGCCTTTACTAAACTGTGGAGGATAATCATGAAGGCGATGATTTCAGATTTAATTAAAAAGGCCCAAAACATTAAGGAAGTTGATTTAGTACTGAAAAATGGTGAGATTGTTGATGTTTATTCGCTGGAAACCTATAAAGGAGACGTTGCCATCTATAATGGGTATATTGTTGGAATTGGAAGTTTTGAATGGAGCGAAAAGGCCATAGATGTATCCAATCAGTACATTCTACCTGGGTTAATTGATGGGCATATTCATATTGAATCGACCATGGTCCGGCCATCTGAATTTTCCCGAGCGATCATAAAACATGGAATCACAACAGTCGTAACCGATCCGCATGAAATTGCCAATGTATCTGGTATAGAAGGTATCAAATTTATGATAAATGATGCTAAAAACTCTGTAGTAGATATATTAATGAAATTGCCATCTTCTGTTCCAGCAACTAAATTTGAGAACAATGGAGCAACTCTCACTTCCAATGATTTAAGAGAACTTTTAGAATATGATGAGGTAATTGGATTAGCCGAAGTGATGGATTATCCGGCAGTCATAAATTGCGAACAAGATATGATGGAAAAGATTAAAATGGTCAAAAACAAGAAATTAGTCATTGATGGCCATGCTGCAGGTTTGAGCGATGATAAGCTTGATATTTATAGTATTGCTTCGATACGCAATGATCACGAGGCAGTAAATGCCAATGAGGCCTTAACTAGAGTTAGAAAAGGATTCCAGGTATTGGTGAGAGAAGGTTCTGCTGCGAAGGATTTATTGGCTATTTTACCAGCCATAACTTTAAAAAATAGTACGCGATTTTCCTTTTGTACAGATGATAAACATCTTGATGAAATGGTTAATGAAGGCACAATCAACCATGCAATAAAAATAGCTGTTAATAATGGGTTAGACCCGCTGATTGCCATTCAAATGGCCACTATTAACAATGCAAAATGCCATGGGATTGAAAATAAAGGGGCTGTTGCTCCAGGGTATTTAGCGGATTTGCTAATAGTGGATAATCTCATTGATTTGACCATTCATAAAGTAATCAAAAGTGGAAAAATCGTTAACTTCGAGGGCCAGCCAGTGAAAGAACAAGCTGAAATTCCAAAAACTATCATGAATTCGGTAAAAACTCCTAAAATTACTGAAGAGATGCTGCGAATTCCTCTTGAAGAAGGACAAAAAGCTAATATCATTGAAATCCTACCAGGAAAACTTATTACATTAAAAAGGGTTGATTTTGTAGATATAAAAGAGGGTGTTTTTCAAAGCAATCCAGAAAAGGATTATCTGAAAATGGCGGTATGTGAAAGGCATAGAAGCACAGGGAATATTGGACTTGGTATTGTCCACGGTTTGAAATTAAAGTGTGGAGCGATAGCTTCTACCGTTGCTCATGATTCACATAATATTGTCGTTGCAGGTACGAATGATAAGGATATGATCCTAGCAATAGAGGCATTACATAACACACAAGGGGGGTTAGTCATTGTAGAAAATAGTCGAATTTTAGCCCAAGTGGAATTACCGATTGCAGGATTAATGTCTAATCAACCATATGAAGTGATCGTTAATAAACTTTTATACATGCATGAAATACTAGAAACCATTGTAGGCCATCACTCACAAAATATTTTTATGATTTTATCATTTTTATGTTTACCAGTCATCCCAGAATTAAAACTTACAGATAAAGGACTATTTGATGTTACTTTATTTAAACATATTAGTGTTGGGGTATAAGTATATATTTCAAAGCCAAAACACTCGGTAGTATCTGAAATATAAGCGGTGTAGCAATTACCCTCAATTCCAAATATGATATTTGACATATGATAAAACTAGTTTGATAATAATCAAAAGGTAAACGAAAAATAGGTATTGACTTTAGTTAGTAGGAAGTGGAAACATGCAAGAACAGGGCTATTTTTACAGAGATACATGGGCTGAGGTTGATTTAGATTATATACTCTCAAATGTGACCTCTGTTAAAAAACTATTGCCTCCCAAAGTGGAGATCATAGCTGTAGTAAAAGCAAATGCTTACGGTCATGGGGACTTTAAAGTGGCTGAGAGTGCACTTAAAGCGGGAGCAACCTATTTAGCAGTAGCATTTATGGATGAAGCAATCGCTCTCCGAAATAAAGGAGTACGTGCACCTATTCTAGTGTTAGGTGCAACCCGTCCAGAGGATGTCGAGCTGGCAGTTAAATTTAATATTACCATTACTGTGTTTCAGTTGGATTGGATAATAGCAGCACAATCCTATCTTCCAAAAGAAAAGGTACTTCCAGTTCATATAAAGCTTGATACTGGAATGGGGAGAATTGGTATTCGTACAAAGGAAGAGTTAGCACAGGTTGTGGAATTGATTTCAAAAGATGGACGGCTGGCAATCGAAGGTGTTTTCACACACTTTGCCACAGCGGATGAAGTAGACCAAACCTACCTGGATAAACAATTAGCGTTATTTCATGATTTGCTATCGGTCATGAAGGAGCAGCCCAAATATATCCATTGCAGTAATAGTGCTGCTGCTTTACGTTTCTCAAAAGCTAATTTTAATGCTGTTCGTCTTGGGATTGCTATGTATGGATTGACACCTTCTCCAGAAATAGAGCATGAACTGCCTTTCCCTCTTAAGGAGGCATTTTCTCTGCGTTCAAGGCTTGTCCATGTAAAAAAACTCGATAAAGGCGATAAGGTAAGTTATGGTGCTACCTATGAGGCAGAAGGCGAGGAGTGGATTGGGACGATTCCAATTGGTTATGCGGACGGGTGGATTCGTCGTCTCCAAGGACAAGAAGTGTTGGTTGAAGGGCAAAGGGTGCCAATTGTTGGCAGGATATGTATGGATCAATGTATGGTAAAACTACCGCATTTTGTTCCAGTCGGGACCACAGTTACGTTAATTGGTAAACAGAATAATGAATTCATTTCCGTTAATGAAATTGCTCAAAAACTAGAAACCATCAATTACGAAGTGCCTTGTATCATTTCAACTAGGGTACCTCGCCTCTATAAACAAGGCGGGAAAACTGTCGTATTAAAAAACTATCTTCTTAACAAATAAGTGGCCTAATAATAAAAATAAAACATATTTATGGTAATGTGGGATTTTTTTGTGCATAAAAGATAGTTTGTTTGGCCTATAATACAGTAGTATTAGAAATTGTCTTTGCATGTTGGGCATTAAGTGGTATTATTAAATATGGTAGATAGAAAATATGGTGTGTAGTGATGGTGGAGGTGTATGTTTGTGTCTGATTCTGGCGCAACTACGGAAATCTTAGTGAAGTTACCGCAACATCTTTTAACCGAGTTAGATGGTTTTGTGAAATTGGAAAACGTTAACCGGAGCGAGTTTATTTATCAAGCAACTAAAATGTATTTACGCGAACGAAAAAAGAGACAAATTCGCGAATCCATGAGACGTGGATACATGGAAATGGCGATGATCAATTTAACGATTGCATCGGAAATGTTTCAAGCAGAATTTGAGGCAGAACACACAGTTGAACGTCTTGTAAGCGGAGGGTAATCCCTTGATTGTCAAGCGTGGTGACGTTTATTTCGCGGACCTATCCCCAGTTGTTGGTTCTGAACAAGGCGGCGTCCGTCCTGTACTTGTCATTCAAAACGACATCGGGAATCGGTTTAGTCCCACAGTTATTGTTGCAGCGATTACAGCACAAATTCAAAAAGCGAAGCTTCCCACTCATGTAGAAATTGATGCGAAGCGCTACGGTTTTGAACGAGATTCAGTCATACTTTTAGAACAGATTCGTACAATTGATAAACAGCGGTTAACCGATAAAATAACCCATCTCGATGACGAAATGATGGAAAAAGTGGATGAAGCCTTGCGCGTAAGTATAGGTCTCATCGAATTTTAGTATTTATGCACGCTCTTCTTGGAAAGAGCGTTTTTTTTATACGTATGCTCTGACCTTATAATTGTTTCTGCTTTTAGCAAGCTAATTAGCTTGCTATTTTTTTATTTATTTGGCTGTGTTAAAATTGGCTGTTGATTTGCGCTACAGAGGCTACGCTTTCCGCGGGCTCGCCCGTGAGCCTCCTCGGTCGTACACCGACCTGCGGGGTCTCACTCAGCTCGTACATCCCGCAGGAGTCGAGCCTCTTTCGCTCCAATCAACAGGTTCTGAAATCAACAATATCCATTAACACAGCCATTCATTTAATAAAATTGTTTCTCGAATGAATCGATGGTTGTTATTTGATACAATATGGTAATAGGAATGGAGGTTTGTGTTGTGAATGATACAGTCGTAAAAGATGAACAGATTTTTGGGAAAATTGCTTCTGAATTAACAATCTCCCAAAAGAATGTCAAAAGTGTAATCTCTTTATTAAATGAAGGAAACACAGTACCGTTTATCGCCCGCTACCGCAAAGAAATGACAGGTGCGCTTGATGAAGTTCAAATTAGAAATATTCAGGAACGCTGGCAATACATACAAAACCTTGAGCATAGGAAAGAAGAAGTCCTTCGAATCATTGCGGAACAAGGTAAATTAACCGATGAGCTCTCACATAACATAACAAAAGCAGAAAAGCTTCAAGAGGTTGAAGATTTATATCGGCCGTATAAACAAAAACGTCGGACGAAGGCTACAATCGCAAAGGAGAAAGGGCTGGAACCTTTCGCGGAGTGGTTATTAACCTTCCCTAAGACACCTGTTGAGGAAAAGGCACAGGAATTTTTATCTGATGAAAAAGAAGTCCTTACGGTTGAAGAGGCAATTGCGGGAGCGAAGGATATCATTGCTGAAATGATTTCTGATGATGCAGAGGGACGGAAATGGATTCGCAATGAAACCTTTAAGTCAGGTAAAGTTGAATCTGCTGTGAAAAACGCAGATAAGGATGAGAAAAAGGTTTATGAAATGTATTATGAATATGAAGAACCTGTAAATAAAATCGTCCCTCACCGAATTCTTGCTTTGAATCGTGGTGAAAAGGAAGAGATTTTAAGAGTCGCGATTAAGGTAAACATGGATTTAATCATTGCTTACCTATCAAGAAAATGGATTTCCAATCTGCACTCACCTGCAGCACCACTTATTTCAGAAGCAATCGAAGATAGCTACAAGCGTCTTATTCAGCCTTCGATTGAAAGAGAAATTCGCGGAGAGCTAACGGATAAGGGTGAAGAGCAGGCTATTCATATATTCTCTGAAAATCTTCGTAATTTACTATTGCAACCACCGTTAAAAGGAAAAGTGGTCATAGGTGTGGACCCTGCGTATCGGACAGGCTGTAAGCTTGCAGTTGTGGATGAAACAGGTAAAGTGTTGAAAATTGATGTTATTTATCCGCATCCACCTGTATCAAAAGCAAAGGAAGCTAAAGAGAAATTCATTAAAATTCTTCGTGACTATAAAGTTGAAATGGCTGCTATTGGTAATGGAACGGCTTCGAGAGAAACGGAACAATTTGTGGCAGATATCCTAAAGGAAATGAATGAAGAAATCTATTATCTTATTGTTAACGAAGCTGGTGCCAGTGTGTACTCTGCCTCTGATCTTGCAAGAGAAGAGTTTCCGAACTTTCAAGTTGAGGAAAGAAGTGCTGTCTCAATAGCCAGAAGATTACAAGACCCGCTTGCTGAGTTAGTGAAAATTGACCCTAAATCAGTAGGCGTTGGCCAATACCAACATGACGTTACCCAGAAGCGTCTTTCGGAATCACTGCATTTTGTTGTCGAAACAGCTGTAAACCATGTGGGAGTTAACGTAAATACAGCCTCAGCCTCTTTATTGCAATATGTTGCCGGACTAACAAAAACAGCAGCCCATAATATTGTGAAGAAAAGGGAAGAGGAAGGAAAGTTTTCTAGCAGGGTACAATTAAAGAAAGTCCCGCGCCTAGGTGCTAAAACATATGAACAAGCCATTGGCTTCTTACGTGTATTAGATGGAAAGCAACCCTTAGACCGAACCGGGATTCACCCGGAAAGTTATGATGAAGTGAAAAAACTATTAGCAAAACTAGGATTTTCAACAGATGACCTTGGAACACCTGAATTAAAAGAGGCGCTTCATGGCCTTGATTTTAAGGCCCTTTCTGCGGAACTGTCGATTGGTGAATTAACGTTGAAGGATATCATTGATGCACTAGTTAGACCAGAACGAGATCCGCGTGATGATTTGCCGCGTCCACTATTAAAGAAGGATGTCCTTAAATTAGAAGATTTAAGTACAGGGCTGGAGCTTCAGGGAACCGTTAGAAATGTAGTTGATTTTGGAGCATTTGTTGATATCGGTGTGAAGCAAGATGGTCTAGTTCATATTTCAAAACTAAGTAATCGATTTGTGAAACATCCATTAGATATTGTGTCTGTTGGTGATGTAGTAACAGTCTGGGTTGACTCTGTTGATATGAAAAAAGGGAGAGTAGCTTTAACGATGCTTCCTCCATCTAAATAATAGCAGTACATTAATGACCAACTTTTTAGTTGGTCATTTTGTGTTTTTTTGAAGTGGGAGGAGGAGATAAGAAAAGTGAATTGGTCACTCATAAATAGTATGAATGAGTGACCGGAAATAGTGAAAAGGAGAGAAAGAGGTCACTCATAGGGTGAATGAGTGACCAGAAATAGTAAAAAGGAGAGAAAGAGGTCACTCATAGGGTGAATGAGTGACCAGAAACAGTGAAAAGAAGAAAAAGAGGTCACTCATAAATGAAGTGACCAAAATTGATTTTGCATCTTATAACTAATAACACTAAATAACAGTTCCAATTCCCCTTACGAAATATGCTTCTTTCTGTAAAAAAACCAGCATTGGTTTAACAGTCTAATTTGGTAGCGGTCCTTCTCGTAGAAAGCTCTTTTCATTTGGTTTTGAAACCAAGTTGGCATAAATTAAACCTCCCGAAAAGTAGTTCATTATAGGTATATACAATATATGCTATAATAGGTTGTCACGTTCGCTTTATTAGGGAGAGATACTAAATGGAGGAAAAAGAACTACAAAAATTGGTCGAGAAAGTCTCGATTGACGCTTTTGGTAAGCCTTTTAGGCATAAAGCCTCCTTCAATAGCAGGCTGCGAACTACTGGTGGTAGATACTTACTCGGCACTCATAATATTGATATCAATAAAAAATATCTAGACCAACTGGGTATAAACGAATTAATCGGTATTATTAAACATGAACTCTGTCATTACCATCTTCACCTAGAAGGAAAAGGATACCAGCACCGAGATCCAGAATTTAAAATGCTTTTGAAAAAGGTAGGTGCTCCAAGATTTTGCAGTCCGCTTCTAGACAAGCCTAAGAAACGCTCATCAACTAAAATACTCCTTTATAAATGTACAAAATGCCATCAGCAATATAAAAGAAAACGCAGTATTAATACGAGTCGTTATGTCTGTGGAAAGTGTAAAGGTAAGCTAACAAAGGTGAAAGAATTACTTGAACAATAAGGAAAGACTTTGCAGCTGATTTTATCGATAAATCATATTGACTTTATGATACATGCTCATTATAATGTAAAGAGTCGACAAGGCAATGTGTCTTTTCGATGAGTAAAATCAATTATTATTCCGCAGTAGCTCAGTGGTAGAGCTATCGGCTGTTAACCGATCGGTCGTAGGTTCGAGTCCTACCTGCGGAGCCAATTTTATGGGGAAGTACTCAAGCGGCTGAAGAGGCGCCCCTGCTAAGGGTGTAGGTCGGGTAACCGGCGCGAGGGTTCAAATCCCTCCTTCTCCGCCATAAAATTAGGCCCCTTGGTCAAGTGGTTAAGACACCTCCCTTTCACGGAGGTAACACGGGTTCGAATCCCGTAGGGGTCATCAGGGACGGGAGATGATACTAGCTCATTTCCTGTTTCTTATTTAATGCAAAAAATGGTCCGGTAGTTCAGTTGGTTAGAATGCCTGCCTGTCACGCAGGAGGTCGCGGGTTCGAGTCCCGTCCGGACCGCCATTTATTTAAACGTTTAGTAATATTGGGCTATAGCCAAGCGGTAAGGCATCGCACTTTGACTGCGACATGCGTTGGTTCAAATCCAGCTAGCCCAGCCAACAACCATTATAACTATTAAGGTTTGAGCCATTAGCTCAGTTGGTAGAGCATCTGACTTTTAATCAGAGGGTCGAAGGTTCGAATCCTTCATGGCTCATTAAGTTTTTTGCGTGAGCAAAATAACTTGCTATATGCGGGTGTGGCGGAATTGGCAGACGCACCAGACTTAGGATCTGGCACCGCAAGGCGTGGGGGTTCGACTCCCTTCACCCGCACCAATTATTTCCTCTTGAAAATCCGTTGATAATCTGATATGATTATAAATGTCGCTGAAATATATGCGGTCGTGGCGGAATGGCAGACGCGCTAGGTTGAGGGCCTAGTGGGGGCAACCCCGTGGAAGTTCGACTCTTCTCGGCCGCACCAAAAAAAGTATTGACATATCAAATTCATTTTGATACAATATAAAAGTTGACCTTGAAAGAGGCGCCCGTAGCTCAATTGGATAGAGCATCTGACTACGAATCAGAAGGTTGTAGGTTCGACTCCCGCCGGGCGCACCATATATACGGGAAGTAGCTCAGCTTGGTAGAGCACTTGGTTTGGGACCAAGGGGTCGCAGGTTCGAATCCTGTCTTCCCGACCATTCAATTCAATTTTATTTTATTATATGCGGGTGTAGTTTAGTGGTAAAACCTCAGCCTTCCAAGCTGATGATGAGAGTTCGATTCTCTTCACCCGCTCCAAATTTGTTCTTTGAAAACTAA
>NZ_JBALNQ010000002.1:0-31840 GCF_036961885.1 Neobacillus niacini
GGCCATACGCCGCTGACCACTAAGGAAAGCTACCTAGAATAATCATCGCAGGGCCAAGCTGCACTTTGGCTTGGTCCGAGGGCGCTTCCGCTTTTCTTTTTAACAATCTATGCAGTATTCTGTTTTGGTTCTGCGGTAGGCGCCGTGCCATGTAGGTCCGACAAATTCGTTTAAACGGAAGCCTTGGCTGATAGCAGCTGAAATAAAGTCTTTTGCAACTTCGACAGCTTCCACAACGGAACTACCTTTTGCTAGCTCGGCTGTGATCGCGGATGAGAAGGTACAGCCTGCGCCATGGGTGAAGTTCGTTTCAATTTTATCCGATTCAAAAATTGTAAAGTTTTTACCGTCATACAGAAGGTCAATGGATTTTTCCTCTGTTAAAAGCTTGCTGCCACCTTTAATGACAACATTTTTAGCGCCTAAATCGTGAATTTTAACAGCTGCTTCCTTCATTTGCTCTAATGTTTTAACCGGGCCGGTTTGAGCTAATTGACCTGCTTCAAATAGGTTAGGGGTCACAACTAAGGCACGCGGTAATAGTAGTTCGCGCATCGCATCTACAGTCTCAGGATTTAATACCTCATCCTCACCCTTGCAAACCATAACAGGGTCGATAACCACCCGCTCTAATTTATTCTCATCAATAACCTTAGCCACTAACTCAATAATTTCAACCGTACCGAGCATTCCTGTTTTCATTGCATCGATTCCGACAGACAGGATGGTATCAATTTGCGGCTTTAGTGTCTCAACAGAAATTGGAAACACGCTGTGGTGCCAATCCTTTGGATCCATCGTAACGATTGTAGTCAGCGCAGTCATCCCGTAGACGCCGAGTTCTTGGAATGTTTTTAAATCTGCTTGGATTCCAGCGCCCCCGCTTGTATCCGAACCTGCGATTGTCATAACCTTTTTGATTGTCATATGTATACCCTCCTAAAAACCTAGTTGGTGAAAAAACAACTATTCCTATTATAAAACAAACTTGAAAATATAGTAAAAAATTTAAAAAACCCTTCTTTTTGACGGAAAAGTGACAATTGACGGTTTTTACACTATATAGATAGTTAAATGTGATAAATCTTACTTCCGTGAAAAAAGACTCATCGTAAGATAGTACTATAGAAACAGTTTCTTCGAGAAAACGCTTACAAATGTTAATTTAACAATCTTTTAATAGTGTTAATATCGATAAAAAAAGAAAAAGTTCGATAATTCGACACAAAAACGTCTGATGTTTGTCAAACACTCATAAGTAAAGCGCTTTTATTTATTATAAATTTAAGAAGCATAGTTTATTGCGGTTGGATGTGACAAATGTCGCTGAGAAGGCAAAGGAACATTATTACAATTGAAACGCTAAGAAGGTTAATTCCTGAAAGGAGGGAAAACAATGTACCAAAAAGGGTGTCCTGATGAATATCCCATTACCCTGATCTTAAATGGTTATGAAATTGCAGTATTTCAACTAACGAAAAGTGATTTAGAGGATTGGGCCTATGGTTATTTGTTTTCAGAAGGATTTATTCAGGAAGCGAGTGAAATTGAATCCATTAGTATAAATGAAGAAATGGGCAGTATCCACGTTTCACTTCTGAATGGTTTTAATGAAGAACAGTTATTTACAAAGAAGAAGCACTATACAGCAGGCTGTGGTCGTGGGGTCACATTTTTCTCGATGACAGACGTGAAGAACTTTCAAAAGGTAGCTTCTGAAAATAGTTATAAATTGAGTTATTTATTGAAAAAACAGAGTGAATTTGCTCGAAATTCACCGTTTTACTTGGAAACTGGCGGAATGCATGGAGCCTGCATCGTCGATGAAGCGGGTAATATCACCGTCCGTGAAGACATTGGGCGGCACAATGCAGTCGATAAGATCATTGGCCACACACTAAGAAGTGGGTTGCAGCCTGAACGGTTGACGCTATTAACAACCGGAAGGGTTTCATATGAAATGCTTTCCAAAGCAGCGAAATTTGGCTTTCCTGTTATTGGTTCGCGAACAGCAGCAACCAAGCAAGCTGTTCAACTAGCAAAATATTTAAACATAGAGGTTATTGGCTATTTACGAGGGAAGATGGCTAATATTTATACCTCAACAGGCAGAGTCCAAAATGATGTAGTGCAAGAACCCGCTGTAGAGATGCATTGAAGGGGGGAGTAAACGCAAACAAGTCTAGACTAGATAAAAAAAGGGATAATCTATTCATTTATGGGAAGGAGATAGAAAAATGGTTGAAATTAACTTAAACCGCCGGCAATTCTTGAAGTTGTCTGGTGCTACTGCTGTGACGTTAGCTGTTGTTGAACTAGGCTTTGATGAGAAAAAAGCTTATGCCAGCACAAAAGAATTTAAGATAGCTAAATCAACTGTAACACCAACCATTTGCTGCTTTTGCGGCGTAGGTTGTGGAATTTTAGTCCATACAAAGGACAACACTGTGGTTTATACGGAAGGGGATCCGGATAACCCAATTAACGAAGGTAAGCTATGTAGTAAAGGAACAACAATTAGGCAATTATATACTTCTGAAAAACGGATTAAGAAACCGCTTTATCGTGCACCAGGCAGTGATAAATGGGTAGAGAAAGACTGGGAATGGATGTATGAAACCATTGCCAAGCGCGCAAAGGAAACACGTGATAAAACATTTGTAGCAACAGAAAATGGCTTAACAGTAAATAAGACCGAGGCGATTGCCAGTCTTGGCGGAGCTGCTCTTGATAATGAAGAGTGTTACCTGCTCGCAAAAATGATGAGAGGGCTTGGTGTTACCTATTTAGAGCATCAGGCACGAATATGACATAGTTCTACGGTTGCCGGTCTGGCACCTTCATTTGGTCGTGGAGCAATGACTAACCATTGGAATGATCTGCAGTATACTGATTGTGCATTGATTATGGGTGCAAATCCTGCTGAGAACCATCCAATTAGCTTTAGATGGTTAACAAAAGCAAAGGATAAAGGCGGAAAAATTATTTCTGTTGACCCACGTTTCACAAGAACGTCTTCAATGGCAGATGTTTATGCACCACTTCGTTCTGGAACGGATATTCCGTTTATGGGCGGGATGATAAAACATGCCCTTGATAATAATCTTATCCACAAAGAGTATGTTGCTGTATATACAAACGCAAGCTTTATCGTAAAAGAAAGCTTTACCTTCGAAGATGGTCTATTCTCAGGCTATGACGAATCTAAACGTGCCTATGATAAAACAAAGTGGGCATGGGAAACAAATGAAGATGGAACTCCAGTAAAGGATGTAACTTTAGAGCATCCACGTTCTGTTTTCCAATTAATGAAAAAGCATTACTCACGTTATGATGTTGATACCGTTTCAAAAGTAACTGGAACGTCAAAAGAAGACTTATTAAAGGTTTATGAAACGTTCTGTGCAACTGGTCAGGTTGGTAAATCTGGAACCATTATGTATGCTATGGGAACAACACAGCATACGGTTGGAACCCAAAACGTTCGTGCTTTCGCAATCATTCAGATGCTGCTTGGAAATATCGGACTTCCTGGCGGAGGAATTAACGCAATGCGCGGCGAGTCCAATGTACAAGGATCAACGGACTTCGCTTTATTGTATGATACAATTCCGGGCTACTTAACAGCACCTAAAGCAATTCCAGAGCATGCTACACTTGAGGGCTATAATGCAAAGGAAACACCGAAAACAGGCTATCAAAGTAACAAACCAAAATTTGTTGCCAGTCTTTTAAAAGCTTGGTATGGACCGAATGCAACGGTAGACAATGAATTTGGTTATCAATACCTGCCAAAAGGCAATAAAAACTACTCACATATTAACTTGTTTAAGGCTATGTATGAAGGCACCATAGAAGGAGCTTTTCTTTTCGGAACAAATCCAGTAGTAGGCGGTCCGAATGCTGGAAAAGAAAAAGAATCTCTTAGCAATCTAAAGTGGTTAGTAGCGGTTGATCTTTGGGAAACAGAAACATCTGCATTCTGGCAAGAATCAGCTGGCAGCAAACCAGCTAAGATTAATACTGAAGTATTCTTCTTACCAGCATGTTCTTCTTATGAAAAAGAAGGCAGTATCTCGAACAGCGGCCGTTGGATGCAGTACCGCTGGCAGGCAATTAAACCATTAGGTGAATCAAAGCCAGATATAGAAATCATCCATGAGCTTGCAACCAGAATTAAGGGCCTTTATAAAAATGAAGCTGGTCCTGCAGCTGCTCCAATCAATGCTCTTTACTGGAACTATGGTGAAGGTCACCATCCAGATATCGACCTAGTTTGTAAGGAAATCAACGGTTATGACGTGAATACTGGTAAACAGGTAGCTGGATTTGGTGCTCTTAAAGATGACGGATCAACATGTTCTGGTAACTGGATTTATTCAGGCTTCTATCCTGAAGAAGGAAAGAACCGTTCTAAAAACCGTGACAATAAAGATACAGGCATGAGCAATTACCTTAATTGGGCATTCTCATGGCCAGCAAACCGCCGTATTATCTATAACCGTGCTTCAGCAGATCCAAGCGGTAAGCCATGGAGCAAGGATAAGGCTGTTATCTGGTGGGATGATACCCAAAAGAAATGGGTTGGACATGACGTACCAGATTTTGTACCAGCCAAAGCTCCTACTGACCCAACAGGAACCGATCCATTTATCATGAACAAAGATGGAGTAGGATTACTATATGCACCAACATTGAATGATGGTCCGTTCCCTGAACATTACGAACCATTTGAAAGTCCAATGCCAAATCCTTTTTCAAGTCAAGAATTAAACCCTGCCGCTGTAGTAATTGAGGGTGACTTCAATAAGCGAGGCTTTAAAGCAGACTATCCAATTGTTGCAACCACTTACCGAGTAAGTGAGCACTGGCAGTCTGGTTCGATGACTCGTAACCAAGCATGGTTATCAGAGCTAGTTCCTCATATGTATGTGGAAATAAGTGAAGAGTTAGCAAAAGAAAAAGGTATTAAAAATAAAGATAAAATCATTGTCAGCTCAGCACGCGGTGAGGTAAAAGCTTTTGCAATGGTAACAAAACGCTTTAAGCCACATAAAATTGATGGCAAAAATGTTCATCAAATCGGGATGCCATGGCATTTCGGCTATAAAGGTATTGCAACTGGGGAGACAGCAAATCGTCTGACACCTCATATCGGGGATGCGAATACAACCATTCCTGAATATAAGGCATTCCTCTGTGATGTAAGGAGGGCTGACTAATGGCCACTGAATATGTAAAATTTGTTGATGTGACCAAGTGTGACGGCTGTCGCGCCTGTATGGTTGCCTGTAAAAACTGGAATGACCTTCCGGCTGAACCACAGGACTTCTTAGGAAGCGCCCAGTCTCACACAAAAACAACGGCTGATACGTGGAATGTATTGCAATATATTGAGCACGAAAACTCAAAAGGCGATCTTGACTATCTTTTCCGCCACTCTGCATGCTTCCACTGTACAGACGCTGCCTGTGAAAAGGTTTGTCCAGAAAATGCCATCAGCTACACTGAATTTGGTACAGTTGTGATTGACCATGAAAAATGTGTCGGCTGTGGATATTGTGTAAATAACTGTCCATTTGAAGTTATTTCTCTTAAGGAATACATTGATAAAAATGGCGATAAATATCGTAAGGCAAACAAATGTACAATGTGTACAGATCGTTTGGAAGAAGGCTTGCAGCCTGCCTGTGTAACAACTTGTCATACAGGTGCAATGGAGTTCGGTGACAAAGCTGCGATGATTAAGAAAGCAGAAGAACGTGTTAGCCAAATTAAAGACCGTTATCCGAACGCAATGGTTTATAACCCACAAGGTGTTGGCGGTACACATACAGTTTATGTACTTGCTGAAAAACCATCAGTTTACGGCTTACCTGAAAATCCTAAAGTTCCAACATCTGCAGTTGTTTGGAAGGATTATGCACAGCCAATTGGTAAAATGATGATTGGTGCAACGACGATGGCAGTTGTCGGTGCCTTCATTACTAACACGCTTATGAGTAAGAAGAATGGTAAAAACGAGGACGGAGGTGAACACCATGAGTAAACCTCAAAAGTCGAATGTGAAGGTAAGACGTTTTTCGAAGGCGTTTGTTTGGGCGCATGGCGTTAATGCGATTTCATTCCTAGCTCTTTATATCACAGCTTTACCAATGTATACTGAGTTTTTTGACTGGTTATATCCAGTTCTTGGCGGACCAGAGGGTGCACGTCTTCTGCACAGAATTTTCGCAGTAACATTTGTATTACCAACTTTTATCTGGGTCATCTTTGACTGGAAAGGCTTCAAGCTATGGATGAAAGAGCTTGTTACCTGGAAAAAACGCGACCTTGAATTCTTTACCGAATTTGTTAAAGAGCTTTTCGGTTTCAATTTCAAGCACGTTAGACAAACATTCTTTAACGCGGGTGAAAAGATTAACTCGATCATTCAAATTTTCACTGCACTCTTGATTATTGGTTCAGGTATCCCAATGTGGTTCTCTGAATATTTCCCAAGAGCGGTTGTCCAGTGGGGATATTTATTGCACAACGTTGGTTTCGGCCTAGCTATTGCGGTAGTCGTAGGACACGTATACCTATCTGTTATTCACAAAAACTCTAAACCAGGATATTCTGGAGTTATCACAGGTGAAGTACCTGCTTGGTGGGCACAAGAACACTATCCAGACTGGTATGACGAAGAAGTTGCAAAAGGCAACTTCCCTGAAATTGATAAAGATGGCAATCCAAAAAAACCAACTAGTCCAGACAAAAAGAAGAAAAAAGGCGCTTAATACCGAAAAGCGGAAGCGCCTTGGTCAGCCTCGACAAGCGCTGGAGGTCCTGTGGGTGAAGTCGCTCTTTGACTTCATCCACAGGACCGAAGTGACCTCGAGGGGCTAGGCGCTGTAGCTAGACATTAGACATTTCTTGAAAAACTTTATATTAATAAAGGCTGTCTCTTGCAGGACAGCCTTTATTTAAAGGAAAATAGGAATGATAGGTAGCAGCAAAAAAATAAAAGAGGTGCACAACGATGAAAAAATCCGTTGTTTCAAAAGAATATCAGAAGTTACAGAAGGATATTATCGCCCTTCAAGCGAATTGGAAAGAGAGTATTAATCCAGAATCCATTATTCCTAAACTAGATAAAGCGGCAATGTCAGCAGGAGTGCCTGCAGCGGCATTAACGTCTATTAATTTCGAAATTCCACTATTCCTACAGTGGATAGAGGAAATAAATGCACTTTTAATCAAAAACAACCCTGAACATGAAACAAAGCTTGCTGGTGTTTTAAATCTATTAAACGAGGAAACAGTCATTCGCTGGATTGACGAGGCTTTTTCTTTTAACAGTGTTTATTTTACAGACTTTGCTAAGGAAAATGGCTTAGAAGAGTGGATCCCGCAATTTCTTGCAGAAACAGCTCTACGACCTTACTTACAGTTAACAGCAGAAAAGATTCAGCACGAAATTTCTCATGCTGTTCCTGGAGCAGGCTGTCCAGTATGTGGAGAACCTGCAAGACTGGCCGTTCTTGAAGATGAAGGAAAAAAAGTAATGACGTGTCCTCGTTGTCTCGCTCATTGGAATGCCAAACGAGTTGAATGTGCACACTGTGGTAATGATGATCACAATACCATTCAGAACTTGACGATTGAAGGCGATGCTTCCTCACAAATACAAGTTTGCGAAAAGTGTACGGGCTATATTAAAGTGTTAGATACAAGACAATATCTTAGCAAGCCGTCTGCCGCGATGCTGGATTTAAATACCATTCATCTAGATTTTGTAGCCCAAGAACAAGGCTACCAGGCAGTGGGCGAACCCAAACAAACAAATTAAGTAGGTGTTTTTTTCATGAAAGCTGCGGCTATTATTTTATCAGGTGGAAAATCAAGTAGAATGGGCACCAACAAAGCCCTCTTAAAACTAAATGAGAAAACAACAGTAGAAAGAATGGTTGATACTCTTAAGGTATATTTTGATGACATCATTCTCGTTACCAATGAAACGGATGCCTATCAGTTTTTAGGCGTGAAAATGGTGCCCGATCACTATCAAGGAATGGGGCCGCTGGCTGGCTTCCATGCGGGGTTAAAAGCCTCGAACTATGATGTGAACTTTATTGTAGCCTGTGATATGCCTTTTGTTTCTGGAGAACTTGCGGCGACCCTTGTCGAAAAGATTGAACATTATGATGCCTTAATACCCGTTATAAATGGAAAAAAGCAAACCTTATGTGGTGTTTTCCAAAAGAAAATCGTTACGAAAATTGAAGAATGTATTGAAAATGGACGTCTTCCAATAAAACATCTGCTTGATCATTTAAACGTCCTATATTTATCTGAAAAAGATTTGCAAGTTTATAGTAACATAGATATAGAGCGTGTCTTTTTCAATATGAATCATCCACATGAGTATGAGGATGCAAAAAAGTGGGTAAAAGCTGATTAAGCAGGAAGGATGTTACGCACCGTGCAATTTTTCAAAGTAAAAACAGTCGAAGAGACCTTTGCCATGATAGAAGAAAAGATTCCAGCGATAAAAGATATGGAAGAACGTTCATTAGAAGAAGCTCTTGATTATGTCCTTGCGGCGTCCGTCACTGCCCAAGAAAATGTTCCAGGCTTTGACCGCTCAACGGTTGATGGCTATGCGGTTAAAGCAAAGGATACTTATGGTTCATCCGATTCGATGCCTGGTTTTTTAACGGTAGTTGGAGAGGTAAAGATGGGTGAGTCAGCTGCTATTCCTGTAGGCCAAGGAGAAGCCATTTATGTCCCGACAGGCGGAATGATTCCACCGGGCAGTGACAGTGTGCTGATGATTGAACATTGTGAAGATCATGATGGTCTGTTAAACACCTATAAGTCCGTTGCTCCTAGTGAAAATATTATTCGTGCAGGAGAGGATATCCGTGAAGGAGAAATTCTTCTTCCAAAAGGAACGAGGCTCAGACCTCAGGAGTTAGGCGCAATTGCGGCTCTAGGTATTAGTCGGGTAACGGTATATCGCAAGCTTAAAGTTGGGTACCTATCTTCTGGTGATGAGATTGTTCCATATCAAACTGAAAAACTTTCAGAAGGGCAAATCCGTGATATAAACTTTCTGACCATCTCCAGCCTTGCGAAGCAATGGAATATCGAGGTTGTCTACGGGGGGATTGTGAAAGATGACTTCCAAGAGTTTCAGCAAAAAGCACAGCAGTTATATGATGAAGTGGACTGCTTAATTCTTTCTGGAGGAAGCTCTGTTGGTGCAAAGGACTACACAACAGATGTGATTGAGTCCCTAGGTTCACCTGGCGTTTTTGTTCATGGCATCTCTATTAAACCGGGTAAACCAACAATCCTTGCGATGGCAAATGGCAAACCTGTCATTGGCCTGCCAGGACATCCCGCATCAGCCATGATTATTTTCATGCTTTTTGGCGGAAAAATTCTAAAAAAATTGTCAGGCGAAAAAATTGATAAGAAACCAGATCGAGTTTTTGCCCGAATTACGAAAAATATCCCTTCTTCACCGGGACGGTCCGATTATATTCGTGTCCGTTTGGTTGAGAAAGAAGGAGAATGGTGGGCAGAGCCTATCATCGGAAAATCAGGTTTAATTATGACACTAGTGAAAAGTGATGGAATTGTTGAGATTACTTCAGAAAAAGAGGGTATTTCACAGGGAGACTATGTACCTGTGATTGCAACACGATGAGGGGGAACAAATAAATGGACCAAAAACGTTATAAAAGGAAAATATATTTAGAGGACAAACCCCGATCGGAAGCGAAGCGAGAGATTCTCGAGAACTTTGAGCTGCCCCTTGAAAAGGAAATAATCTCGATAAATGATGCACTAGGACGTGTTACAGCAGAGCCGATTTTTGCCAATGTTTCGACGCCTCATTACCATGCATCCGCCATGGACGGGATTGCGGTTATCGCTGAAAAAACATACTCCGCACATGAGCAAAGTCCACTGCAGCTGAAGCTGGGTAAAGATTTTTCGATTGTCGATACGGGAAATGCGATCCCTGCTCCCTATAATGCCGTGATCATGATTGAACATGTCGATGTAATCGATGAGGAAACGATTGAAATTATTGAGCCGGCGACACCTTGGCAGCATATCCGTCCTATTGGAGAGGATATTGTTCAGGAGGAAATGCTGTTCCCACAGGGACATATTTTAAGGCCAGCAGATTTAGGCGTACTTTTAGCGGGTCAGCAGCTTCATATTCCAGTTATTAAGAAGCCAGTCGTAACGATTATTCCAACAGGAAATGAGCTTGTTGAGGCAGACGCCAAGCTTTCATCTGGAAATATTATTGAATTTAACGGAACGGTATTTGCAAATTTTGTGAAGGATTGGGGCGGAGAGCCAAAGCTTCATTCCATCGTTAAGGACGATCCTGAGAAAATTAAGAATGTCTTACTAGAAGCAGCAGAAACCTCGGATATTATCGTGATTAATGCCGGTTCTTCTGCAGGCTCAAAGGATTACACCGTCCATATAATTGGTGAAATTGGCACTGTGTTTACCCATGGTGTTGCAGCCAGACCAGGTAAACCAGTTATTTTAGGGAAAATTAATGGAAAAATGGTGGTAGGTGTGCCAGGATATCCGGTTTCCGCCTATTTAGCATTAGAGTGGTTTGTCCGCCCGCTAATTTGCAAGTATTTGCAAATTCCAGAGCCAAAGCGACAAACAGTAACCGTCAAGCTCAGCCGCCGAATTGTTTCGGGTATGGGAGCTGAGGATTTTGTACGAATGAATATCGGCTATGTGAATGGACAGTTTGTTGCCAATCCGTTGACTAGAGCAGCGGGAGTAACGATGTCGTATGTAAGAGCAGATGGCCTTCTTGTCGTACCAGCCAACATAATTGGCTATGAACAGGGTGAGTTTGCCGAGGTGGAGCTTTTACGACCACTAGAGGAAATCAAGAATGCGATTATGTTTTGCGGCAGTCATGATTTGACGATCGACCTTTTATCATCAAAGTTAAAACGTGTTCGTGCGGATATGAAAATCGTTTCTGCACATGTAGGCAGCATGGCTGGTATAATGGCAATTCGAAAAGGAGAGGCCCATGTAGCGGGCATTCATTTGCTTGACCCCCTTACAAAGCAATATAATATCTCATATGTAAAGAAGTTATTAGCAGGCATTGATGTCGTTCTCTATCCTTTTCTAAAAAGAAAGCAAGGCTGGATTTTACCAAAGGGTAATCCAATGGAGATTGAATCAGTGGTCGACATTGCTGAGAAAAAAGCCCACTTTGTCAATCGCCAAAAAGGAGCCGGTACTAGAATCCTTTTTGATATGCTTTTAGAGGAAAAGGATATATCTTCTGAAGACATTACAGGGTATGACCGCGAAATGTTTTCACACTTAGCGGTAGCTGCGGAAGTAAATGGGGATAATCAGGGAGCAGGACTGGGGATCTATCCAGCGGCAAAGGCGATGGATTTAGATTTTCTCCCTGTTAGTGATGAAGAGTATGATTTATTGATGACTAGAAGCTTCTATGAAAGCGAAAGCGGCAAATTGATGCTAGACATCATCAACTCTACTGATTTTAAACAGAGGGTTGAGAAGATTGGCGGATATGAAGTGGTTGAAAATGGCGAGCCAAAGAGTTTCGAATAAAAGAGGTGCTTACACATGAATTTTCAAATTTCGAAAGAACCGATAGATATCCAAGCCGTAATTGATAAGGTTGTTCAGCGAAATGCTGGTGCGATTACAACGTTTATCGGAACGGTTCGTGAATTAACAAAGGGTAAGAAGACGCTTTTCTTAATCTATGATTCCTATGAAGCAATGGCAGTGAAAAAGCTTGAACAAATTGGCAAAGAGATTGAAGAGCGCTGGGAAGGTGCTCAGGTAGCGATTACCCACCGAGTGGGCCGGCTTGACATCACCGATATTGCGGTGGTCATTGCTGTTTCTACCCCTCATCGTAACGATGCCTATGAAGCAAACCGCTATGCAATTGAGAGAATTAAAGAAATTGTTCCTATTTGGAAAAAAGAACATTGGGAAGATGGCGAAGAGTGGATGGGCAATCAGCTCGAAACCGTCGCCTATCCAAGTGGCAAACCGGAGGAGGTCGATTTAAATGAATAAAGTATTATTTTTTGCTCATTTACGCGATGCGGTCGGCGAAGAATTTTTGAAGGTAGATGCAACGGGGAAAACCGTTGGGGACTTGAAAGCAGAATTGGCTTTGAGCTATGATCTCCCAAAATTGGACACGGTTATGACTGCAGTTAACGAGGAGTTTGCTCAGGACGACGAAGTAATTCAAGACGGTGATGAAATCGCCTTTATCCCGCCAGTAAGCGGCGGCTGAAGCCGTTTTTGAAAAGAGGTTAATAGTATGGACGAACGATATTCACGGCAGGTCCTCTTTCCAGGAATCGGAAAAGAAGGACAAGATAAAATCAGGTCGAAGCATGTGTTAATGATTGGGGCCGGGGCACTTGGTTCAGGTAACGGAGAAATCCTAACAAGGGCAGGCGTTGGCAGGCTTACAATCGTTGACCGCGATTATGTTGAGGCTAGCAATCTTCAGCGCCAGCAGCTTTATACGGAAGAGGATGTCGCTGAGAAGCTACCTAAGGCTGCGGCTGCTGAAAAACGTCTAAGGGCGATTAACTCAGACGTTGAGATTAAAGCGATTATCGGTGATGCCACTCCAGCCATGCTAGAGGATTTGGTCAGAGATGTTGATCTTATTATTGATGCCACCGATAATTTTGAAACACGGATGGTGATCAATGATATTTCGCAAAAGTACAAGATACCATGGATTTATGGAGCGTGCGTAGGCAGTTATGGGATGAGTTTTTCCATTATTCCAGGGAAAACTCCCTGCTTAAACTGTTTGTTACGGACGATTCCGATGCAGGGGTTAACATGTGATACTGGAGGAATAATCTCTCCAGCGGTCCAAATGGTCATCGCCCATCAGAGTGCAGAGGCCCTCAAAATTCTCGTCGAGGATTGGGATTCGGTGCGAACTTCATTTGTTAGCTTCGATTTATGGCGAAACCAATATACCAGTTTGAAAATGGGCAAAGCTAAATATTCCGGCTGTTTATCCTGTGGTGAGGAAAGGACGTATCCATACCTCGATCAGGAAAATATGACAAAGACTACAGTTTTATGCGGCAGGGATACGGTCCAAGTCCGTCCTTCCGCGCAAGGTGAACTATCGCTTGAAAAACTGGCAGGACAGCTGGGCACACTCGGGTATTCCGTTAAAGGAAATCCTTATCTTTTATCAGTAGAAATGGGCAGTGAGCGAATGGTCATTTTTAATGATGGCCGTGCACTCATCCATGGAACAAAAGATTTAACCCATGCAAAATCCATTTACCAAAGAATATTAGGCTAAACATTAAAATCGTATCGAATAGATACGGTTTTTTTTATGACAAACTTTAACATGTTTCACGTGAAACATGTCGAATTTCAATTTGGTTGGCGAATTTGGTATGATGATATAGAGATTGTAATAGAGGAGTTTAAAAATCGTGAATATTTCAGTTGAAAAATTATTAACGAAAATAGAAGACGAATTAAAATTAGCAAAGAACAGCACGAAGCAAGAAAACTTGCGGGAAAAAGTATACTCTATTAAAATATTATGCGAGCTGATCCTAGATGAAAAGCAGAATCTGCACGTTGCAACGCCAGCCGCGCCACCTGCTTACCAGCAGCCTGTAATGGCCCAGCCAGCTTTTCAGCAACAGCAGCCAGTATCACTGAATCAACCAAAAAAACTAGAAATGCAAGACGAAGCAAATGGGGATTCATTATTTGATTTTTAGGGGGAAATAACCATGAAAACATTTATTATTATTGGTGCGATCAACGCATTTTTAGCTGTCGCACTCGGAGCCTTCGGTGCTCATGGACTTAAAGATAGGCTAGATCCGTATTACTTGGATATTTGGAAAACTGGAGTTCAGTATCAAATGTTTCATGCGACAGCCCTTTTAGTGATTGGAATCCTAATGGGTAAAGTGGCAGCAAGCTCATACTTTACTTGGTCTGGCTGGTTAATGCTGGTTGGAATTATCTTTTTCAGCGGCAGCTTATACCTCTTAAGCTTAACAAAGGTAGGGGTTCTAGGGGCTATTACTCCAATAGGTGGGGTTTGCTTCTTAGCCGGCTGGGTTTTACTGATAATAGGTACAGTTAAAGATCTTTAATTAGGATAAAGGGGCATCCAAAAGTCGAAAATTCGGCTTACTGGACAGCCCCTTTTTGTAATTAAAAAAAGTAAGAAGGTTCAAAAAGTAACCACAAGTTGGCAATTTGGAGTGACCTTAGTCGCTAAAAAAAGATAGTAACTAGGCTATAATTATAAATATAAATACGAGAATAATAGGAATAGGGTAAGTCCTTATACTATTTTTCTTGGATAAAGCAAGCGCTTCCGATAAACCAAGTGTGATAACAAGGGGGATTGAGGGTGTGGCAGCTTTAAGTTATCCTCAAAAAAGTAAAGCCATTGAGTACCATCAACAAGAAAAAGGTTTACATGTAGGTTCCTTTACAAATAAGCAAAGAAAACAGCTGCAGCATGAATTTAAGCTGCATATGGAAAAGTATGCAAAGGGGTTAATAGGGAAGGGTTCAGATCATACAAAAGTTGTAATCTGGGATGATATGATGATACTAAGGTGTGAAGGCTTTTTAACAGAACCAGAAAGGTTTATCGCCACGACAGTCAGCGGTGTTAATCTGGTTAAGGAATCGCGAATGGAGATTGCCAAACAATTTGCCACCGATAAAGTCCCGTATATTGAAGAGTTCTTAGGCGCAAGCTGTATTCATCAAACCTTCGACGTTGAAGCAGACAAGGACTTTTGGATCCACGTCATGGTTTTTGACAAGTTATTGATAGAAACTAAATAAAGGCAATATTGGGAGTTAAAAGAGACACCAATAGGTAGCTCTAATTAAAGACCAATGGTTTTTAGAATGGACTGTAAGTTAAGTCCGTTCTGTTAACCATTGGTTTTTTATTATGTCTATAGAGAGATTCAGATTATTAAAATGGGGGAAAGAAGTTGATAGGGGGTAATGAAGAGGGTTTTGCGATTTGTGGATACGGAAAAGGAGTAATTTTTTATGTAGAAAGGCGGGAGTAAAGTGAGAACAAGGTTACCCATAACAATAACTTTGTTGGCAGTTTTGATTGTTTGTACTTACTGGGCTTATGATTCAGCCCAATTATATGTTTTTCAAGCAGGGCGAGCAGGCATACTTACAAATAATTTATTATTTGATACTGCAGTGCTAGCCATTCCGGTTGCTGCTTTTTTGGGTGTATTCCTTGGTACGTTAAGGTACCGAAAGGAGCAAGTTAAGGTCATCGAAGGAAAAATTGAACGACATGATGAACTGATGTTTCTCCAACATTGGTCAAATGCAATCGGAATAATTATTTTAATTATCACAGGGTTTGTCTTAGGTTTCCTCTTTATTCCTAGGACTATTCAGACAGTTGGAAATATTGGATTTGCAATGAATTTACATTTTGTTGGTGTGTTATTTTTCTTTTTCGGGGCGAGCTATTATGTCACGAAAGGCTTGTTTACTGGTGAAATCCAGCACATGATGCCAAAGAAAGGCGATCTAACAAATATGATTGGTCACTATAAGGCAATGTTTTTTGGAGGAGCGGCTCCTAAGGAAGAGAAGTTTTTATCTGCTGAACGTGTTGTGTTCCCAATGTGGATTATTGGGGTTATGGGAATAACCCTGACCGGAATAATTAAAATCGTTACCCATTTCTTGTTGTTACCAGAGGGGTTCATGGGTGTAATGACGTTCCTTCACGGAGTTTTTGCTATCTATATGACCTTAATGTTAATTGCGCACGTTATAGCAGGAGCAATTTTACCAGCTTCTTGGCCATTAATTCGTTCGATGATTACCGGTAAGGTAACGGAGAAATATGTAAAACAACATCATGAAAAATGGTATGAAGAAATCAAAAATAATGAGAAAGAACTGAAAGGTTCCATAATTGAAACCAAATCAAATAAAGAAAAAGTACCATCGATCAATACATAGCAATCCATCATGTATTCATAAGTATGTAAGAATTACTAGTTTAAGATAATCATGAATGGGATTGATAAGATTGGTTGGATACGAAGTGGGAGTTTTTTAGAAGGGAGACAAATAATATGGCAAATGAGCCTAAAAAATCCTCGAGAAGGGATTTTATAAAAATTAGTAGTGCATCCGTCATTGGATTAAGCTTAGGTGCTCTAATTCCTGGAGGAAAATGGTTAGAAAATGAAGTATATGCAATCCCTGCTTCCCAGGGTTACCTATTAGTCGATACGAAAAAATGTCAAGGTTGTTCTACCTGTACAATTGTATGCTCTTTAGCTCATGAAGGAAAACAAAATCTGTCATTAGGGAGAATTCAGGTACAACAAAATCCGTTTAAATCATTTCCAGATGATATAAAGATCGATCAATGTAGGCAATGTGCCTATCCTGCCTGTGTAACGGCATGTCCAACAAAAGCTTTGCATGCTGATAAGAAGACCGGTGTCCGCCTTGTATCTCCGGATAAATGCATTGGGTGTCAACGCTGTATGGAGGCTTGTCCGTATGAAACTTCCAATGCGGCCTGGAATCATGAAGATAAAAATGGTCATAAATGCGATCTTTGCTTAAATACTCCATTCTGGAAGGAGCAAGGCGGACCGAATGGGAAACAAGCGTGTGTGCAGGTATGTCCGGTAAATGCGATTGCTTTTACCAAAGAGATTCCTGTTCAAGCAGGAGATGGAGGTTACAAAGTCAATTTACGAGACGAATCATGGAAACAATTAGGTTACCCAATTAGTTAGAAAAACAACAATGAAAGGTTGGGGGAAAAGTGAAAGGATATCAGGGTAAGATTTTACGAGTCGATCTATCAAATAGAAAAATTACTAATATAGAAACGAAAAAATATGCAGAATATGTGGGCGGTCATGGGATTGGTTCTGCAATATTTTGGGATTTGTGTAAGGATAAGACAATTGATGGATTTGATCCAGCGAATGTAGTTACGATTATGGGCTCACCAATTTCCGGAACAATTACTCCATCTGGTTCAGGTAGATGTGAAGTAACGGGAATCGGAGTACAGTCCTATCCGATTGGATGGTATACACGAAGTAATTTCGGCGGAAGATTTTCCGGAATGATGAAATATGCAGGTTGGGACGGTATTGTGATTGAGGGAAAAGCAGATAAGCCTGTATGGATCGATGTCCGAAACAGCGACGTAAAAATTCGAGATGCAGATGGGTTATGGGGACTTAGCACCTGGGAAGCACAAGAAGAAATTTGGGAAATAGTAAATAAGTCTGTTACCAAGGATGGTTGGAAAGCCATCAGTTCTAGCCGAGATGCAGGATTTACCACGCAAAAGCCTGCCGTTCTTGCAATTGGACAGGCAGGTGAAAACCTAGGTAGATCCGCATGTTTAATACATGATGCTGGTAATGGTGCAGGTCAAGGTGGATTTGGTGGTGTATGGGGTTCAAAGAATTTGAAAGCGATCAGTGTGATTGGTACAGGTAGTATTGAGACAGATGACCCTAATGCCCTAATTGAGGCTCGGATTGCCGCAAAAAATAATTATGCCTATAACTTTGATGATCCTAAAGTTGGTTGGAATCGGTTTAGTTCGTCTCCTACTCTGGGTGGATTTTATGAGCGTGAGGAGGAATCGCGGCCACAATCCTGTATGGGATGTATCGCTGGTTGTCGTGCTAGGACGGCTTCGGGTCTTGGTAGTGAGTCTTCCTGTGTAGAAACCATTTTTTATGCTGATTTCAACAGGAGGAAATTTGGAAAGCAGACAAGGGATGCGTATGTAGCAACAGACTTATTACAAAAGTATGGAATTAATGCCTATGAGGCATGGCGAGGGTTAGAATATCTTGAAAAGTTGTATAAATTGGGTGTGTTAGGCCCAGGTAAAGAAATTGATTGTCCTTTAGATTTTGAGCAATTAGGGACATCTGAATTTGCTGAAGAGTTTTTACGAATGACCGCCTTTCGGGAGGGCATTGGTGATGATTTTGCAGAAGGATTCGTACGGGCTGCAGAACGTTGGGGTAGATTGGAAGAGGACTGGAAAACAGGAATTCTGTTTTATCCTTATTGGGGTTGTCCTGATCACATGTATGACCCGCGCGCAGAAATAGAGTGGGGATTTGCATCAATAGTTGGTGACAGAGATATGAACCAGCACGATTTTAATGGGTTGTACTGGGATCCAACAAAAGACATTTTGGGAGGAAAACAACCATATTTATCTGCGGAAGAGGTCACAAAAGTAATTGCCGAAAAGCTGGTACCCTTTGAGAATAATCCAAGAATGTTAGATTTTAGCCTTGAGAATGCTTATTCAGAAGATATGGCGAAATTGGTTTCCTGGACACAAATATACGGAAGATTTTGGAAAAATTCGGTGCTTTTCTGTGATTGGCGATGGCCTGATCTTTATAATCCTAACGATCCGGATAATAGCGGCCTCACAGGAGATGAAGGTGAGCCTAAGTTCCTAAATGCCATCATAGGAGGAAATATGACGTTCAGTGAGGGTATGGAGATTGGCCGGAAAATTTGGAACTTAGATAATGCGATATATACCCTGCAAGGACGTCACCGCGATATGGTTAAGTTTGCTGACTATATCTATGATATTCCGTATGATGGAGGCCTAATGGGCAGCTACTATTTACCTGCAATTGAAAATGGGGAGTGGAAGTATATTGACACAAAGGGTAGAAAACTAGATAGAGATAAGTTTGAGGAATGGAAATCTAAGTACTATAAGTTAGAAGGTTGGGACCCGGAGACTGGTTGGCCTACACGATCTGCACTGAAAACATTAGGTTTAAATCATGTGGCAGATGAGCTTGAGAAGAATAGTTTACTTGGAAAGGAATAATCGGGAGTAAACGATGTAATTGTTCATCGGATTTTAATCTCCCCGGGTCATTTTCGTGGAATTGTTCTTCTGTTAATGGTTGGCTTTGAATAGTTTTTTGCGAAATTCTATGTTTGCTATAGCGGAGTGGGCTTTTGAGAAAGTGTCTAAGCATTGATTACTACCTACAGAGACGGAGATGTTATAAATGGAAATCGTACTCATTAATGCACCTGTAACAAAAGTCAGTCCACACTCGAAATTAGCATTACCATTAGGATTAGCTTATATAGCCTCCGTACTAATTCAAGAAGGAAGAACAGTTAGTGCGATTGACTTTAACATCAGTGGATTAAATCTGCGCCGTGTCGATAATATTGTTAAGAAAAAACCGTCAGTAATCGGAATCTCTGCCCATACAGAAACATATCCTAATGCCCTAATCATAGCGAAAAGGATTAAAGAATTGGATAACAGCATTAGCATAGTATTGGGAGGCCCCCATGCTTCGATTCTTCCCGAACAGGTATTACTCGAAGATGCGATTGATTATGTTGCCATCGGAGAAGGTGAAGCTACCATGTCTGAACTGGTACGGTACTTAGTAGATGGAGAGGGACAGCCTGAAGATATTAAAGGGATAGGCTATAAGGACGCTGATGGGAAGATAAACCTTAATCAGCGCCGAGAACTTCTTGATCCAGATGCGTTACCATATCCAGCAAGGGACTTGTTTCCATTAGAATTTTATGAAGAGCAATGGAATATATCTACGGCTAGGGGGGGGTGTCCCTTTCAATGTCCCTTCTGCTCAGCATCCTTTATTTGGGAGGGGCGTCGTAGACCAAGAAGTCCGGAGAATATCATCGAAGAACTTAGGATGCTATACGAAAAACGTGGGGCAACCTATACTTTTTTCTCGGAAGATCTTTTCACAATTAATAAAAAATGGGTAAAAAAATTACTAGAACTTATTAATCAATTAGAGTATCCAATTCAATGGGGCTGCGCAACAAGAGTTGACGTGGTGGATGAGGAACTTTTATCAGATATGGCGAGTGCAGGCTGTCGGTCCATCCAGTTTGGGGTGGAATCAGGATCTCAAAGAATTCTCGATTCTGTGAAAGGAATTACCAAAGAACAAGTAGTAAAAGTCATTAAAACCTGCAAGAAACTGGATATTAACGTGGCATCCTCGTTTATGATTCCATTTCCTCAGGATACCAAAGAAACATTAAGAGAAACTAAAGAGTTTATCAAGAAATTATATGATTGCGGCAGTAGAATTTATATGTCCTACACATCACCATATCCTGGAACACACTTCTATCGAAACAAAGAGGAACTGGGTATTAAGATCCTGACGGATAAATGGGATGAGTTTGATGCAAAGCATAACATCATTGAAACCAAGCATCTTTCTAATCAAGATATAGAAGAGCTTGTGAATGAGATTGTCCAGTATACAGGATTAAAAAAGAGAGCCTAAGTACGGCACGTTAATACGGACGGGAAAAAGTGAAACTTTCATCAGTAGGGGTCTCCTTCCCTCCCTACTGATGTTTAGTTGAACTATTCTTCATTTCTAAGCAGTATCCCCCACAATACCCCCTCATGATCTTGTGGCTTACAGCTATTCAATGGAGAATAATTCTTATAAAGTGAATCAGGACATTGTCTTTTTAGGCAGTCCTGATTTTTTTTAGTAAAAATCACCCTATATGATAGTTGGCATCTGTGAAGTCCTTATCAACAAAAAGAACACCAATTGATCGTCAATTGGTGTTCTATCATACTATTTACCTTGGCGGAAAAGTACTTAAACCAGGTGAAGCCCCAAACGGGTATTCATATTCGAGTTCTTCATCAAATGTAGCATAATCGAAGGCTACCATTGGAATGAGCGTTCGCTGACCTGTTTGGGGATCACTTAAAATAAGGTGGTCCCTTCCTGCGGCTTCAATAAGCCCAACAAATTTCTTAGCATTCCACTGGTTGTTTCCTTCAAAAGTTGCATAAACCGTTGCTAATTTACCCTTGTTTAACCGTAAAATATTTTCGATGTACGATTGCTCGAGGGGCAGCATTCCCTGCGGTTGCACTGTTCCTGGAGGTGTTTGTGGTGCACCTGCTGGCGGAAACTGTGGAAATGGCTGCTGCTGCTGACCAGGAAAAAATCCTTGCCCTTGCCCCTGATATGGAGTGGCTCCCTGCTGCCTTGCGGGATAAGCTTGGTACCCTTGTTGATTATAATATTGACTCATCTTTTCCCCTCCTAAAAATAACTAAAACATGACCCAAAAGTTTATTCATACTTTGCAAAACCAAATTGGTGACAAGTGAGATAGTCCTAATATGAAATGATTCGGAGCTAAAACTTAAGACTCGCTGTTTTATTAGTATGAAGAGGAAAGGGTAAATATGACATAGGGAACCTACAAAAAAAAGTCCTCAGCAAAAACTGAGAACTTTGAGATTAAACATGCAGGAATCTAGATACTCTGTCTTCCTCTAATAGGTTGCCGACAAAGAAAGCTCCAAATTCTCCATAGCGTGCGCTCACTTCATCAAAACGCATTTCATAGACTAACTTTTTAAATTGAAGAACATCTTCAGCGAATAATGTTACTCCCCATTCGTAGTCGTCAAAGCCGACAGAACCGGTAATGATTTGTTTTACTTTTCCTGCATATGTACGGCCAATCATTCCATGGCTGCGCATCAAACTACGGCGCTCATCCATCGGCAGCATATACCAGTTGTCATTGCCTTGACGGCGCTTGTCCATTGGATAAAAGCAAACATGAGCGGTCTTTGGTAATTTCGGATAAAGACGAGCGAGAATTTGTGGATTCTGATATGGATCTTCACCTGCAGCTAAGTAATTGCTAAGCTCGACAACAGACACATAGGAGTGTGCAGGAATCGTGAATTCTGCTAATTTTGTTTTATTAAATTCTGTTTCAATTTCATTTAATTCTTCCATCGTTGGACGTAAAATCATCATCATAAAATCAGCCTTTTGACCAACAATTGTATATAAAGCATGACTGCCTTCGTTACGTTCCTGCGTGTGATTCCACTTTTCAACTAGACTTAAAAACTCGTGAATGGCCGATTGGCGTTCATCACTGGAAAGCATTTTCCAAGTAGTCCAATCAACCGTACGGAAATCATGCAAACAATACCAGCCATCAAGCGTTTGAGCTGCTTCACTCATTAAAATCACTCCTAAATAATCATTCTTCTTATTTACAATCTTTACTATAACATAGTTTGACCAAGACACGCTCAGATAAACACCATGGATATTTTTAAAAAAATAGGCAATAGTAAAGGATGTGTGGAGTTTTTTGAATTAAAAAACATTTGTAATGAAAACGCTATCTAATTTGAATTTCTTTGCAGGTAAAGTATGCTAAATAAGGAAGATTTATTTAGGGAGGATTTAATGTGGCGGATTTATTTGAAGGCTTAAAACAAAAATTATCTGGTCGTGATATGAAAATTGTTTTTCCAGAAGGCTTGGACGAACGAATTGTCAGAGCAGCCAGCCGACTTGCAGAGGAAAAGCGATTAACACCGATCTTAATTGGAAACATTGAACAGGTTCAGGCAAAGGCCAAGGAACTTGGCGTTTCCTTAGAAGCAGCAGAAATTTATGACCCTGCAAGCTATGCAGGAATGGACGAGCTCGTGGCAGCATTTGTTGAGCGCCGTAAAGGGAAAGCAACAGAAGAAGATGCGCGCAAAATTTTATTGGACGAAAATTATTTTGGCACGATGCTCGTCTATTTAAATAAAGCAAACGGCTTGGTAAGTGGTGCAGCCCACTCTACAGCTGATACCGTTCGCCCGGCACTTCAGATTATTAAGACAAAAGAAGGCGTTAAGAAAACGTCTGGTGTCTTCATTATGGTTCGTGAGGACGAGAAATATGTGTTTGCTGATTGTGCGATCAACATTGCACCTGACAGCAATGATTTAGCTGAAATTGCGGTCGAAAGTGCGAAAACAGCAGCTATGTTTGATATTGACCCACGTATTGCGATGCTAAGCTTTTCAACAAAAGGCTCTGCGAAGTCTCCAGAAACAGAAAGAGTTTCAGGTGCGGTGGAAGAAGCTAAACGTCGTGACCCTGCATTGGTGATCGATGGCGAGTTCCAGTTTGACGCAGCATTTGTACCTTCTGTGGCAAAAAGTAAAGCACCGGATTCACCACTTCAAGGGGATGCGAATGTATTTATCTTCCCAAGTCTTGAAGCTGGAAATATTGGCTACAAAATTGCACAGCGTTTAGGCGGGTTCGAAGCAGTTGGACCGATCCTTCAAGGGTTAAATCGCCCTGTTAACGACCTTTCACGCGGCTGTAACGAAGAAGATGTCTATAAGCTGGCATTAATCACTGCAGCGCAAGGAATATAGAGGGATATTGAGAGGCCAGTCCGTGGTTATGGGGCTGGCTTTTTTGGTTTTGGACACTTTTTGGTGGGGTTTGGACATTTTTAGAAGGGTTTTGGACACTTTTCATGGTGTTTTGGACATTTTTAGAAGAGTTATGAACACTTTTCGAAGACTTTTGGACATTTAGACAATATCTGGAAAAAACAAACCGAGAATTCAGGAACTATTTTAAATGAATTCTTTTTGCTAAAATAAGCTTATTATTCATTAGAGGAGAAAAACAATATGGAAGGTTTACTTCGGCAGCCCGAATGGCGGATCATTGATCAATCTACGGTTGGCCGCCATTTTCATGCATTACAATCATTTGGCACCGATGATACGCTGTGTGCCTCAGTTGGTTCTGGACAGGCACCGGCAACTGCCAGGACGTGGGTCCATCATAATACCATCGTACTTGGGATACAGGATACAAAATTGCCATTCTTAAAAGAAGGAAGGCGATTTCTCGAGGAAAGAGGCTATCAGTCGATTGTCCGCAATTCAGGTGGATTAGCCGTAGTACTTGACGAAGGGGTCCTCAATATCTCGTTAATTTTACCAGAAACAGAAAAAGGGATAGATATTAACCGCGGCTATGATACGATGTGGCAGCTGATTCAAAATATGTTTGCGGAATACAATCAGCACATCGAGGCAAGAGAAATCGTCGGATCGTACTGCCCAGGAAGCTATGATCTTAGTATCGCGGGGAAAAAGTTCGCCGGTATTTCCCAGCGCCGCCTCAAAAAAGGGGTGGCTGTGCAAATCTATTTGTGTGTCAATGGCAGCGGCAGTGACCGAGCAACGTTAATCCAGCAATTTTATCAGATTGCCAAAAAAGAGCAGCAGACAAAATTCACCTATCCTGATATTGTACCTGAAGTGATGGCTTCGCTATCTGAACTTTTGGGAACGCACCTTACGATTTCGGATGTCATGCTGCGCCTATTAACCCAATTAAAAAATAACAGCGACCATCTCTACGCCGGACAGTTGAATGATCTGGAACTGGAACTCCTTCCCGGCTATTATCAGAGAATCATTGAGCGCAATGAAAAACTGGATGACATGTGAAAAGCCGTAAACCCAAGTGGATTTACGGCTCTCTAAAAGAGGATATTGTCCTTCTCCCAAAATTTCTTGTCTAGCTTTCGCTTTTCGACGTTTTACTCTGCGAGCTTCTCTAAATTCCCATTACGGTCCATTTTAAACTTTGTCGCAGGTCTTTCTTCTTCTTCAAATAGTACAAGCTTACGAGCGCGGTTCATGATCTTCATGAGTGTCTCGTAATCTTCCTGGATGGTTTCGGTATTTTGCGTGAGACCTTCAATCTTTGCAGCCATTTCATCATTTTGCTTGCGCAGCTCAGAAATTTCGCGTTTCAATCTTTCATTCTCACTTTTTAATGCTTCATTTTGCAGATTGGCATGATTAAAGTTTTGTAAGTAATCAATCACGCTATCAAGTGATAAACCTGCTGCGGATTGTTTAGCAGCTGGTCTGTAAGTTGATACTGTAGGCTTTACATACGGTTCAGCCGCTGCTTCTGTTGTTAAATCTGGCATTTCAAAGCTAGTCTCCATAGGTATTTCTACTGGGGCTGCTAGTGATTCAAAATCATCAGCAGCTGTTACAGGAGGATTATAGAGTAACTTTTTCTTTCCACCTTGGTCTTTCCCTAACACGCGTTGTCTTTGTTTACGTTGTTTTTTTGCTAATTGCAAGGCTTTTTCATAGCGATGGCGCACAACGGCATTCCATCTGAAACCACAGGCTGCAGAGGTCCGATTGAGCTTGTCACCTACCTCTTCAAAAGCGTTTAGCTGGGTACTGCCCTCGCGTACATGGCGAAGGACGGTTTCCGCTAACAAAAGATCATCTTCATCTGTCCAGGCATCTTGCCGAACTTTCATATCTTTCAACTCCTTAAAAATAATAACAATGAACTCATGACGAGTTTTTAAAAGTTCTAGTCTTATCTTTGACAAGATTTTCAAGCTTTATACCAAAATGTTGCAAGGATACTAGATTTTTTAAATGAAAGACTTACAAAGGCAACTTGCAATGGGAGGAAAGAAATTGTAAAATACCTAAGGAGTTAATTCGTAATCATATTGGATAAAATAAATGTATGGATAAATAGAAAGGGTGGAAGTAATGTCAAATGAATTCCGTGTTTGTGATGATTGCCAGGCCGTGAATCTCAAGACATTAATCCCTCGTTTGAAAGAATTGGATCCCGAAGCTGAAGTAAAAATTGGCTGCCAATCTTATTGTGGACCTGGTCGGAAAAAAACATTTGCCTTTGTCAATAACCGTCCGCTAGCTGCCCTAACCGAAGAGGAATTAATGGAAAAGATTAATAAAAAGTTGAAATAATCACCTATGACGCGAGTGCTTAGGTGATTTTTCTTTTCCTATTATTGTCGAAAAATCCTGCGGAAATTTGTTGGAAATTGGGATATAATAGAAGAAAGTTTAGAGGAAGAGGGAAAGCAATGCATTATTCGGCGGAAAAACTGAGTGAAGAAAAAGTGTTTAAAGATCCCGTTCATCGCTACGTTCACGTGCGTGACCGAGTGATTTGGGATTTGGTCGGAACGAAAGAGTTTCAACGCCTGCGCCGCATTAAACAGCTCGGAACCACCTTTTTAACCTTTCATGGTGCAGAGCACAGCCGCTTTAACCATTCTCTCGGAGTATATGAAATTGTCCGCCGCATCATTGATGATGTGTTTCATGGCAGACCTGAATGGAATGACGATCATCGTCTTCTCACCCTTTGTGCCGCACTGCTTCATGATTTGGGACATGGCCCATTTTCCCATTCATTCGAAAAAGTATTTGACTTCGACCATGAGGATTTTACACAGGCAATTGTGCTAGGAAACACTGAGGTCAATGCGATTTTAAAAAAGGTGAGTCTAGATTTTCCGCAGCAGGTAGCGGAAGTGATTGCGAAAACATCGGAAAAAAAGCTGGTAGTCAGCCTCATTTCCAGTCAAATCGATGCCGATCGGATGGATTACCTGCAACGCGATGCTTATTTTACTGGGGTAAGCTATGGTCAATTTGATATGGAGCGAATTTTGCGCGTCATGAGACCAAAAGAAGACCAGGTCGTGATTAAAAAAAGTGGAATGCATGCAGTTGAAGATTATATTATGAGCCGCTATCAGATGTACTGGCAGGTCTATTTCCATCCTGTGTCCCGTAGTGCAGAGGTTATTTTGACAAAAATACTTCACCGCGCGAAGCAGCTAAATGAAAACCATTATTCTTTTAAATATGAACCGATTCACTTCTATTCTTTTTTTACTGATAAAGGGACGTTAGAAGACTATTTAAAATTAGATGAATCGATTATTATGTATTATTTCCAAATTTGGCAGGAAGAAAATGATCCAATTTTAAGTGATCTGTGCCGGCGATTTGTGAATCGAAATTTATTTAAATATGCTGAATTTGATCCGGCAAAGGAATATAAAAAACACGCTGAACTGACCCGTCTTTTTGAAAAAGCAGGAATTGACCCAGAATATTATTTAGTGGTCGATTCATCGTCTGATTTACCGTACGACTTTTATCGACCGGGTGAAGAAGAGGAACGTTTGCCGATTCATTTATTAATGAAAAATGGCGAGTTAAGGGAGCTATCTCGGGAATCCGAAATTGTTGAGGCGATCTCAGGTAAGCGGAGAACGGATCATAAACTGTATTATCCAGCGGATTTTTTAGAGGACAACTCCTCGAAAAAAGATATAAAGAACCAAATACGTGCTCTATTGGAGATATAATCTTGGATGTAGGAGATGAGGAGTGTGTTAAAGGATCACGCCAAGCTGATGCAGGCGATTTTAGTATCCGGAGAAATCATCGGGAGAAAAAAGCTGCAAAAGATGATATATATTGCAAAAAAGGTGGAATTCCCATTCCATGAGCGGTTCCAGTTTCATTTTTATGGCCCTTATTCGGAGGAACTGACATTAAGAGTGGAAGAACTTTGTAATATGGGTTTTCTCAATGAGATCAAAGAGAAAAAGGGCAGTTATTTTCAATATCGGTATACGCTGACAGACACAGGAAAAGAATTTTTAAGTTTAAACGAAGTGGAAATGCCATTTTTAGAGAACTGCCTCTGTGATATGAATGGCCAAAATGCTAGATTTCTTGAGCTGGTTTCGACTATTTTATATTTTGATAATCTTTCCAAAGACGAAGTAACGAATAAAATATTTACCTTAAAAAGCAGCCAGAAATACACCGTGGAAGAAATTGACCAAGCCTATGCTTATATTGAATCGCTAAAAGAAAAAGCTGTTCACTAAAAGAAAAAGCTAAGCTCCTATCATGGGGCTTAGCTTTTTAAGCTATTTGTCGCTTGCTCTGACACCGGCAACGCCGTAATGTTCTTTTTGCATTTCTTCAATAAAAACGACAACAGCTTCTTTCGGAGCTCCTGTTGTTTCAGTAACGGCAGCAGTTACTTTTTCAACAAGCGCTCTTTTTTGGTCATCCGTGCGTCCTGGAAGCATTTTTACTGTTACATATGGCATGATTGAGTCCCCCTTTAATTACTACAAGGATAGTTTAGCAAACATTTTCATTTTATATCCAGTTTAAGGTATACTTATAGAAAAAAAGAGGAGAAGGGGAACCGAATTTGGAAGGATTGGAAAGATTTCTTGCCTATTCACTCAGCGATATTCCTTATGTCGCGATTACGTTAATGATTGCATTTACGTTTCATGAATTTGCCCATGCCTTTGTTGCCTATAAATTTGGGGATATGACAGCGCAAAAGCAGGGCCGGTTGACGTTAAATCCGCTGAAGCACCTCGATCCATTCGGAACGATATTGATTTTTATTGCGGGATTTGGCTGGGCACGTCCGGTTCCAGTGAACCGCTTTTTCTTTAAAAAGCCCCGCCTTGCAGGAGTATTAGTGTCTGTTGCAGGTCCGTTTAGTAATTTGGTGCTGGCACTGCTAGGCTTTTTAGCTGGATATGGACTGGCGCAAACAGGGTTGGCTGCCAATCTCACTGGTTTTTATGATTTCTTGGACATTTTTAATTGGCTGAATTTAGTTCTGTTTGTTTTTAATTTACTGCCGTTCCCGCCTTTAGACGGGTATCGGATTTTAGAGGATTTGGCGCCCAATGATATTCGCGCAAAAATGACCCAATATGAGCAGTACGGAGTATTAATCTTTTTGATTATTGTCATTACGCCACTTGATCAATATACGATCCGGCCAATCTTCAATTTTATTCTCCCGGGACTTTGGCAAGGGATTGACAATTTCTTTTATCAATTGTTTTTTTAAAATAGGAGGTTACTAGTTATAATGCAGAAAAAACCAATTGGCTTTAATATTATAAAACCGGATCCAACAGATGGACATAAAGGCTTTGGCAAAGGAGCGTTAAGCCTAGATAATATGTCACCTGTTATCATCGATGTCGAAGCCGGCGATGCGGTCATTGATGTCGGAGCGATGCATGCCCGCAGTGTGGTCGAGAAGGGAATTAAATTCCTTAAGACGAAGGAAGAGGTTCCCAATGCAAAACCTTACTGGCTAGTGTGGGTAACGGTTGATCGGAAACAAGAAGGTCCCTATTATGCTGGCGTGACCGCCTGTGAAATGACAGTCGACCGGGAAATCCGCCGCGGCTACAAATCACTTCCGGAGCACGTTAACCGGATGGATAAATCGTTAAAACGACACATCATCGTCGATCATATGGACGATAAATCGAAAAAAATTCTAGCAGACTTCCTCCAAAATCATAATCAAGACATGTGGAATAACTCAGCTGAAGAGTTGAAAAAGGGCTTGGCAGAGGGATAAAAATCATTTTTTACAATAGCATTATTTTTAAATAAGTTGTAAAATATATGCAGTGTGTCAACACTGTTAAACTAGGACGCGAGAAGAGCTCCGGAGACCTAAACTCCGGAGCTCTTCTCATTCAATCCAGCCACATCGCCGAGGAAAAATTGAACTACATTTTTCCCTAGGCAAGGCGCTTCCGCTTTTTAGGCACCCCAGTTGAAAATCTTCTTATACCAAGGATTCTCTGTTTCCTGCTTCTTCTTCGTTGGTTTGTGATTTTCTTGTTTTAAATGATCCGTACAGTATTCTGTTGGCTCGGTGCCAGCGACAAAGTAAGTAAACCGGCGGACCGGGCAATCCTTTGAAGCAAGCTTGCCATTTTCAGGGTTCACGTAAACGCCAATCACCCCTTCTTTCGGAGGATTAAAGCCTTTGACTGGTTTACCCTTTAAAGAATCCTCTATAAACTTCGCCCAAATATTTTTTGCATAGCTTTTTTCAGCGGTAAGTGTAATCGGCTTACCGACATCATGACCTGCCCAAACAGCCGTAACGAGCTGCGGTGTAAAGCCAATCATCCAGCTGTCTGTTTCCGTGGAACCGGATTTCCCTGCATATGGACGAGTAATGTCATCAATAAGGGAATTACCCGTTACTTTGGCATAGCCGTTCAGTTTCGCGTCAAACATTCCAGTCATCATGTGCGCCATGACGTAGGTCTTCGCTGGATCTAACAATTGAACTGCTTCGTGCTTACTTTCAAAAATAACATTTCCGTTATAGTCTTCTACTTTAGTAATCAGTGTTGGTGTAACCTTTTTCCCGCCATTCGCAAAGAGACTATAGGCATTTGCCATGTCGATGACCCGGACCCCTGAGGTGCCGAGGGCAAGTGACGGAACATGGTCCATTTTCGTTGAAATCCCAAACCTTTTGACCGTATTGATCAATGTTTCCGCGCCCATATACAAATGGGTTTTAACGGCATAAATGTTATCAGACACTGCAAGCGCCTGAGCAAGTGTAATTTCGCCACCCGCATACTTGTTGTTAAAGTTATGTGGTGCATAATCGGTTTGGCCATCATCGAATTTGAAGGTTGTTTTTTCGCTTCTCATCGTGGAGGATGGTGTAAAACCTTGGCTTAGGGCCGCGTAATATAAAATCGGCTTAATCGTCGATCCTGGCTGTCTAATAGCTTGAACGGCCCGGTTAAACGGGCTTGTTTCATAATCGCGACCGCCGACCATTGCTTTGACATAACCGTTTTTTGGGTCCATGGCAATCAGACCAACCTGAATTTCAGAATCAGTTGCGATTGTTTCCTGGATTTGTTTTTCCGCCGCTTCCTGCTGCTTTAAATTGAGAGTGGTATAAACCTTTAGTCCGCCTAGGGCAATCGTTCGTTCATCAAGCTTGAGTTGATTTTTTAAAGCGTTTTTTACAGCATCCTGAAAGTATGGAGCTGCCTCGACCCGTTTATGTGGATGTTTCCCGACAAACGTAAGCGGAGTTGCCTTAGCCGTTTGGGCTGTGGCTTTTTTTATATAGTTGTTTTCAACCATAGAATTTAAAATGATTGCTTGCCGCTTTTCCGCGTTTTCCAATGACGCCAGCGGTGAAAAAATCCCAGGACCTTTTGGGACACCCGCTAACATTGAGCTTTCAGCTAGGGATAAGTCTGAGGCATTTTTTCCATAATAAAATAGGCTGGCTGCTTGGACACCATAAGAACCGTTACCATAGTAAATTGTGTTTAAATAGCCTTCAAGAATTTCTTCTTTTGAATAATTCATTTCAATTCGGATCGCATAAAAAGCCTCATGTAATTTCCGTGCCCACGTTTTATCGTGTTCAAGGAAGAGATTCCGTGCGTATTGCTGGGTAATCGTACTGGCGCCTTGAACCTTCGCCATGGCCTGAATATCAGCAAGAATGGCACCGGCTATTCGTTTATAGTCAAAGCCATTATGTTCGTAAAAATTTTTATCTTCAATCGAGATGGTCGCATGGATTAAATCGGGTGAGATTTCTTCGAGGGGAACCCAGTAGCGCTTTTGACCGCTATTGCTCTCTCCAATCAGCGTCCCATCGCTGGCAAAGAATAAAGTCGATTGTGGAACAGCGAGCGGCGGTGCTCCGAGAATTTTGGCATAACCAAGAACTCCAAGAAAAACAATCATCATACAGCCAAAGCCTATCAAACTAATGATAATAAACGCACGCAAGTATTTTATCGTTTTTCGAAATCCATGATTGGTCATTAATTCCACAAGAATACCCTCCTTCGCCATGACTTAAATTTCCTTATTATCAGTATTGAGACAAAATAGAGGTTTTAAACGATTGAAATGAAAAAAATTATAGGAATTTTAATAGATTTTGCTATACTTTTGTTTATGATTGTAATTCAATAGTTTGGGTACTATAAAAATGGAACGAATAATGGTCATAAAAGCTCATAATAGCTTTTTAAAAAGATGTGTTATGGATACTGTTGGTTTTAGAACCTGTTGATTGGAGCGAAAGGCGCTCGACTCCTGCGGGAAGAACGAGCTGAGTGAGACCCCGCAGGTGGGAACGACCGAGGAGGCTCACGGGTGAGC
>NZ_JBALNQ010000002.1:31888-41552 GCF_036961885.1 Neobacillus niacini
AAATCAACAGCCAAGTTTAACACAACTTTTTTAAAAAAAATCTGGGAGGAAGATGAAGATGTCTATTTGGTTCACGGAGAAACAAACCGAAAACTTTGGTATCACCATGAAGATAAATAAGACTTTACATACGGAACAAACAGAATTTCAAAAGCTTGATATGGTGGAAACAGAAGAATGGGGTAATATGCTTCTCTTAGACGATATGGTGATGACATCTGTAAGAGATGAATTTGTCTACCATGAAATGGTCGCACATGTTCCGTTGTTCACACATCCAAACCCAGAGAATGTTTTAGTGGTCGGTGGCGGTGATGGCGGCGTAATTCGTGAAGTCTTGAAGCACCCAAGCGTGAAAAAAGCTACACTTGTTGATATTGATGGTAAGGTGATCGAGTACTCAAAGAAGTTTTTACCGGAAATTGCTGGAATGCTTGATGACCCACGTGTGGACGTGCGTGTTGATGACGGCTTCATGCATATTGCAAAAAGTGAAAATGAGTATGATGTGATTATGGTTGATTCCACAGAGCCAGTGGGGCCGGCTGTGAATTTATTTACAAAGGGCTTTTACGCGGGGATTTCGAAGGCATTAAAAGAAGATGGTATCTTTGTAGCCCAGTCTGATAATCCTTGGTTCAAGGCCGAGTTGATCCGGAACGTTCAGCGTGATGTACGTGAAATATTCCCGATTACCCGTTTGTATGTAGCGAATATCCCTACCTACCCAAGCGGACTATGGGCATTCACCATCGGATCCAAAAAATACGACCCCTTGGAAGTAAGCGCAGACCGCTTCCACCAAATCGAAACCAAATACTACACAAAAGAACTACACAAAGCAGCCTTCGTCCTGCCTAGGTTTGTTGGGGAATTAGTGAAATAGTTTCGGTGCCTTTCACGGTGCCTGTCACCGCTCGTGGACACTGTCCACCCCAGGCGGACAGTTAGTGACCGAAATGTGTTCGAAAAGGGATTTACGGTAACTATAGAGGGCTTATAGTGACCGTAATGTGTTTGAAAAGGAATTACGGTTACTATAGAGGGCTTATAGTGACCGAAACGTGTTCGAAAATGAGGTTACGGTAACTATAGAGGGCTTATAGTGACCGAGAGGTGATTAAAAAGGGGATTACGGTAACTATAGAGAGCTTATAGTGACCGAAATGTGTTTGAAAAGGAATTACGGTAACTAAAGAAGTGTATTCTGATTTATTACATAGAAGTGAGGGAAAGTTAGATGCGGTTTGATGAGAGTTATTCTGGTAATGTGTTTATTAAGAGTCACCCGGATTTTGAGGAGAGTCAGGTGGTTCTGTATGGTATGCCGATGGACTGGACGGTTAGTTTCCGCCCTGGTTCGCGTTTTGGTCCGTCTCGGATTCGTGAGGTTTCAGTTGGCTTAGAGGAATATAGTGCCTATCTTGATCGTGAGCTTGATGTGGATGTTAAATACTTCGATGCTGGCGATATTCCACTTCCATTCGGAAATGCGCAAAGAAGTATTGATATGATTGAGGAGTTTGTCGATCAAGTCCTTGCTGCTGGAAAGTTTCCATTTGGCATGGGCGGGGAGCATTTAGTGTCCTGGCCGGTGATGAAGGCTGTTTATAAGAAATACCCGGATTTAGCGATTATCCACATGGATGCTCATACTGATCTTCGTGAGCAGTATGAAGGCGAACCATTATCGCATTCCACGCCGATTCGGAAAATTGCTGAACATATCGGGCCAAAAAACGTGTATTCCTTTGGGATCCGTTCTGGGATGAAGGAAGAATTTCAATGGGCGAAAGAAAATGGTATGCATCTTTCGAAGTTCGAAGTTCTCGAGCCGTTAAAAGAAGTGCTTCCAGAGCTTGCAGGACGCCCTGTTTATGTAACGATTGATATTGATGTCCTCGACCCTGCGCACGCGCCTGGGACAGGTACGGTTGACGCCGGCGGGATTACGTCTAAAGAGCTGCTTGCTTCTATCCATGAAATTGCCCGATCTGGTGTAAACGTCGTCGGCTGTGACCTTGTTGAAGTGGCTCCGATTTATGATCCATCAGAACAAACCGCTAATACCGCCAGCAAGTTGATTCGTGAAATGCTGCTTGGCTGGGTAAAATAAAAATTTTTTTGGTGCCTGTCCTAAACATGGGGCAGGCATCTTTGAATTGTAGCCATACTATAGGTATAATAGAAAAAGTGCCCTAGTCGGCAAACTAGAAAATTCTTAGGACCTGCATAAGGTTCATTTTTAAGGCTCTTTTCTTAGACTTTGTTGCTTTTATAATCAAAGATTAGGTATTGTACTGTGTTTTTGCAGAAAATAGCATAAATTTACTAAGAAAAGAGCTGCAAACTAATTTCAAAGGCGAAAAATAACTATTGCCACGTTAAAGTCGGCTTTAAGACTTTAACAACAATCGTTACGAAAACAAGCCTTTTAAAAAAGGGTGGAATGAAGGTTGTCAATCCCTGAATTACCGGTAAAAATTAATGTGAAGACGACAATTGACCAAGATGAGACTTTTGAATTGTTGGTATTTGGTACATACTTTGAAAAAGGAAATGCAGCTTATCTTCGTTATGAGGAAGCAATGGAAGAGGGAAGTGTGCGGACGATTGTGAAAATGGCTGCGGATGATGCTTTGATTTTACGGGGCGGTGCCATTAAGATGCGCCTGCCGTTTGAGCTCAATCGTAAGTTGAATGGCAGTTATGAAATGCCGTTTGGTCAGTTTGCAACCGAGATCATGGCAAAAAAGATAGACTATTCCTATGAAAATGGAAAAGGCAGCTTCTGTGTTGTTTATGATTTTTCAATGGAAGGTGCCCCTTCGAATACATATCAGTTAGAAATAGAGTTTCAGGAGGAGAATAAATGAACATAGTTGAGCAGGTTCAAAGCAAGTTAAAAGAGGAAATCCGGGCGGCAGTTGTGAAGGCTAATCTAGCAACAGAAGAACAGATTCCTGATGTGATTTTGGAAATACCGAAGGAGAAGGCACACGGTGATTACTCCACCAATATGGCGATGCAGCTGGCGCGTGTCGCGAAGAAAGCGCCGCGGATGATTGCAGAAGCACTGATTGAGAATTTCGACCGCTCCAAGGCTTCGATTGAAAAAATTGAGTTAGCGGGTCCAGGGTTTATTAATTTTTATATGAATAATGCGTACTTAACGGACTTGATTCCGACGGTTCTGGATGCAGGGGATGCGTACGGAGAAACAACGGTTGGCGGCAAACAAAAGGTTCAAGTGGAGTTTGTTTCGGCGAATCCGACGGGTGACCTCCACCTTGGTCATGCGCGCGGTGCCGCAGTCGGCGATTCGCTTAGCAATATTTTAGCGAAAGCGGGCTATGACGTTTCCCGAGAGTACTATATTAATGATGCCGGGAACCAGATTAATAATCTTGCCGTGTCTATAGAGGCGCGTTATTTCCAAGCGTTAGGCCTTGATAAGCCAATGCCGGAGGACGGCTACCATGGTGCGGATATCATCGGGATTGGTAAGTCGCTGGCGGAAGAGTTTGGCGATAAGTATGTGAACGTGGATGGGCAGGAACGCTTTGAATTTTTCCGCGAATATGGCTTGAAAGTTGAAATGGCGAAATTACAGAAGGATCTTGAGGATTTCCGTGTTGGATTTGATGTTTGGTACTCGGAAACGTCCCTTTATAAAAATGGCAAAATTGACGAGGCATTAAAAGTGCTGCGTGACAACGGCTTTATTTATGAGGAAGAGGGAGCAACCTGGCTTCGTTCAACGGATTTCGGTGATGATAAGAACCGCGTGCTTATTAAGCAGGATGGGTCGTATACGTATTTGACGCCAGATATCGCGTATCATAAAGACAAGCTTAACCGTGGCTTTGAGAAACTCATCAATATTTGGGGAGCGGACCACCACGGCTATATTCCGCGGATGAAGGCTGCGATTCAGTCACTAGGTTACGCGAGTGATGCCCTTGAGGTTGAAATTATTCAGCTTGTCCACCTATATAAGAACGGTGAGAAGATGAAGATGAGTAAGCGTACGGGTAAAGCGGTGACGATGCGTGATTTGGTCGATGAGGTTGGCCTCGATGCCACCCGTTACTTCTTCGCGATGAGAAGTTCGGATACCCATATGGACTTCGACTTAGATTTAGCGGTATCGGAATCAAATGAAAATCCTGTGTATTATGCACAATATGCACATGCACGAATTTGCAGTATTTTGCGCTCTGGCGAGGAACAGGGGATGCCAGTTGATAAGACCGCTGATTTTTCCTTAATCGGAGCGGAAAAAGAAATCGATTTATTGAAAAAGCTTGGGGAGTTTCCACAGGCAGTTAGCGAGGCGGCGTTAAAGCGTGTGCCGCACCGTGTAACGAACTATATCATGGAGCTGGCGTCAACGTTCCACAGCTTTTACAATGCGGAAAAAGTGCTTGATCTCGAGCACCCAGAGCGTACGAAGGCGCGTCTCGCGTTGATCAATGCGGTTCAAATCACCTTAAAAAATGCATTAAAATTAATTGGTGTATCTGCACCTGAAAGAATGTAATAAGCAGGCTCCCTTAATGACAAGGGAGTTTTTTCTTTTGTGGAAAGGTGGATGCATAACCACCTATAAAGTGGCAAATAGTAAAAAGGTAATTCTTCCTGAGAGGGTGGCTTGAAGAAATGAATGTGGGCAGAGCAAAGGAAATTGCTGAGTCGATGGATATGATTAAGGTAACATATGAGGGGACCCCAGTGATTATTCAACATGTGGATGAGAGTACAAGAATGGCGCGGATTTATTCGAAGACAGATCCGGAAAATGAGCGGGATGTCCCAGTTTTGAATCTAATTGAAGAATAGAGAAGAGTCTCCTTGAAGGGAGACTCTTCTCTATTAAACACCTTGTGAATGCTTATGGTTTGGTAGTTTGCTTTCAGGGTGCTTATTGCCACGCTTTCTATTTTTTTCTTGCTTTTTTTGGTTTTCGGCTAATCTTTGTACGAATTGGCTCGTGCTTTCCATCGACAATCCCTCCTTGTTTGAATCTGTTGTTACTTTAACCATTCCCATTAGAAAAAATGCAAGTTTATTTGACCTCAATGGCAGCGCCGCTGACCCGTTTATAACCACGAACTTTGCTGATGTCCTCTACTAATTTCAATGCAGCTTGATCCTTTGCTTTGGCCTCAATCATGAAATCGACGTCCTGCCCAAATTCTTTTACCATTTTTAAAAATGGCATGATAAATTCTAAGTCAACGAAATCGGCATGGGAACGGAACTCCTTGTCACCCTTTGGCGAGGAAATATGGATTTTTGGAACCAGGTCCACCTGATCCCATGTTTGAAAAATTCTCGGCAGCAATTCCTCAAGCGGAGGTTCACAAAGATTGGCCATGTGGTGATGATAGTCAAATACAAACGGGACGGTTTCTTGTTCACAAGCGAGGAGGGTTTCCTCCGCATTATAGGTTTTATCGTCATTCTCCAAGGTCATCGAGCGTTTAATATCGGATGGAAGCTTTTTTAGATTTTCATGAAACCGGGCAATCGTCGTCACTTTATCACCATAGGCACCGCCAATATGAATATTCATCATTCCAGTGTCCGCCACCCCCATCGCTTCAAACATGCGATAATGGTATTCCATATCGATCACCGCATTATCGGTAATTTTCGTTTGCGGAGAGGTGAACAACGTAAATTGATTTGGATGGAAGCTCACGCGCAATCGGTGCTTTTTTATTAAATCACCAATTTCCTTCCATTCTTTTTTAAAAGGAGTGACAAAATCCCAAAACACCTCGGGATGTGTCGCTAACGGAACGAGCGAACTCGAAAGCCGATACACTTCAATTTCATGGGCTAAATTGAAATAAAGCATTCGTAACGTATGAGCAAGGTTTAATTTGGTGAGCTCCAATAATTTTTCCGTCCGCGCTTGTTTGGATAATTGCTGATAGCGTGTAAACGTGAGTGTCTTCGACGGTGACGCATCCCATAGGGTAATAGCCGTCGAAACATATCCGAACCGAATCTTCATTTCACGAACTCCTTGTTATAAAAAGTATGACACAGCGCCAGCGATGACCTCTTTAAACGATCTAAACAGGTTTGGTTGATTGAGATCTGCTAACGTCAATGGTTTAGAATCAAGGATATCCTTCTGTAACACATCCTTAAATCGCTGAACAAATGCAGGATCATGAAAATAGCAGTTAATTTCTTTATTTAAAAATAAACTCCGTTTATCAAAATTAGCAGTACCAATATCGCAGATTTTATCATCAAAGACAAGTGATTTAGCGTGATAAAAACCTTTTTTATATTGATAAACACGTGCACCTTCTTTTAATAGTGTTCGTAAATAACGGTATGATGCTTCCTGTACGAGGATATGATCCGTTGTATAAGGGACAACGACGGTAATTGAAACTCCACGATTTATCGCCAGCAGGAGTTCTTTCATTAGCTTTTTACTAGGGATAAAGTAGGGTGATCCGATCATAATGGACTTGGCTGCACCACGGACTAATGTCAAATATTCCATTTCCAGGAGTCCTGCCTCTGCTGGCACAATTTGGTGTGGAACACTTCCTTTGGGCTGATCTAAAATATAAGCCGAATCATTCACGAAATTTTCTTGGGCGTATTCCTTCCAGTCAACGAGAAACTCACCTTGTAAAAACGGGACGCTTTCACCCGTGATTTTCAAATGATAATCACGCCAAGGACTGAGCTTTGGATCTTCATCGATATACTCTTTGCCAATATTAAAGCCGCCAAGATAGCCAATTTTTCCGTCAATAATTGAAATTTTACGATGGTTCCGTACCTGGGAGGAATAAAAGAGAAAGGGGAGCTTAATCCGATTGCTAAAAGCGATTTGAACACCAGCCTTCCGCAATTCGGTCAAAATCTCCTTTTTAACCTGGATACTTCCAAGTCTGTCAATGAGCAGCCTGACTTCCAGGCCCTCCTGAGCCTTTGTTTTTAAAAGAGTAAAAAACTCTTGGCTAAAATGGTCATTTCTAACGATATAAAACAAAATATGAATGTGGTGTTCAGCATGAATGATTTCATCAAAGTAATCGGCAAACAGTTCTTTCCCATGTGGAAATATATCAAAGTTGCCATAAAGAATCGGTGTTGTCCTTTGGTGGAAAATCCTGAGGTGCTTGCTTCTTCCCAGCTTAAAATCAAGATATAACCAGACAATGATAAGAAGTATAAGAGCGATTACTGTGTCAGGGAAATTCATACAAAATGTTCCTCCAATCATTTCTGTTAGGTTTGCCAAATACAGTGTTAAGTATGAATGAGAATAAAAGTTAAAAGAATATTGAGAAAAAACATTTGACTGAATGCTCATTCATTATATAATAGAAATAATAGTATTCTGAAAATTTTATTGTTTTAAAATTTTCTAATGACATTGGAGATAAGAACATAACAAAGGGGGCGTATTGAATGAATGGGCTTTTATGGGTAAACCTCATTGCATTCCTTGCTGTAACCGCTTACGCGATCAGTCTGTTCGTATACGTTGTTAAAACGAGGATTGCATTCATTAAGCTGGGGAAGAAAGTCGAGTTTGACAATAAAGTCAAAGAACGAATGCAGAAAATCTGGGTCAATGTTTTTGGCCAGAAGAAACTATTAAAGGATAAAAAGAGCGGAATTATGCATGTGATGTTCTTTTATGGTTTTATTCTCGTGCAATTTGGTGCGATTGACTTTATTTGGAAAGGGTTAGTGCCGGGTTCTCATATACCGTTGGGACCACTGTACGCCGGGTTTACTTTTTTCCAAGAAATTGTCACACTGATGATTTTAGTTGCGGTCATTTGGGCATTTTACCGACGCTATGTTGAAAAACTTGTCCGCTTAAAGCGTAATTTTAAATCGGGTCTTGTATTAATTTTTATCGGAGGATTAATGCTTTCAGTGTTAGTCGGAAACGGTATGGGTATCATCTGGCACGTTCACGAAGCTACTTGGACAGAGCCAATTGCATCGCTGATTGCGCTTATTTTTTCAGGAATTGGTGAAACCGCTTCAATTGTCATTTTTTATGTGGCATGGTGGGCCCACCTTCTATTCCTATTAACCTTCTTAGTCTATGTTCCGCAATCCAAACACGCACACTTAATTGCCGGACCGGTAAATGTTTATTTTAACCGCTTAGAAAAACCAGGTAAGTTGAAGAAGGTCGATTTTGAGGACGAGTCACAAGAATCCTTCGGGGTTGGAAAAATTGAGGATTTTACCCAGCACCAGATGATCGATTTTTATGCTTGTGTGGAATGTGGCCGCTGTACGAATATGTGTCCAGCAACAGGAACAGGCAAAATGCTGTCACCAATGGATTTAATCGTGAAGATGCGGGATCATCTGACGAATCATGGAGCAGCTGTTACATCCAAACAGCCGTGGGTGCCGACTTTTGCGTTTGGCAACACAACAGGCAACAGGATTGCCCTAGCTGCCAGTGGCCAAGGTGCCGAAGAAACAGCAGCGACACTGGCTTATAATCCAAGTTTGATTGGCGAGGTTATTACCGAAGAGGAAATCTGGGCTTGTACAACGTGCCGAAACTGTGAGGACCAATGTCCAGTTATGAACGAGCACGTGGACAAAATTATCGACCTGCGTCGTTATCTTGTTTTAACAGAAGGAAAGCTTGACGCCGATGCACAGCGGGCGATGACCAATATTGAACGTCAAGGCAATCCGTGGGGCTTGAATAGAAAAGAGCGTGAAACTTGGCGTGAAGTTCGTGAGGATGTTGAAATCCCGACTGTAAAAGAAATGAACAAGAAAGGCGAAGAGTTCGAATACTTATTCTGGGTGGGTTCGATGGGATCTTATGATAACCGAAGCCAGAAGATTGCGCTATCGTTTGCCAAGCTTATGAATGAAGCAGGCGTGAAGTTTGCGATTTTAGGGAATAAAGAGAAAAACTCAGGTGACACACCGCGCCGTCTTGGCAATGAGTTCTTGTTCCAAGAGCTTGCAGCGAAGAATATTGAGGAATTTGAAAAGGCAGAGGTGAAGAAGATTGTCACGATTGACCCGCATGCCTACAATATTTTCAAAAATGAATACCCTGACTTTGGCTTAGAGGCCGAGGTTTACCATCACACAGAAATTCTCTTTGAGCTTGTTCGTGATGGCAGGCTTGTTCCAAAACATGCCGTTAACGAAAAGATCACCTTCCATGATTCCTGTTACCTTGGTCGTTATAACGATGTATATGATCCACCGCGTGAGATTTTGAAATCGATTCCGGGTGTGCAACTTGTGGAAATGGAAAGAAACAGAGAAACCGGAATGTGCTGTGGCGCAGGCGGCGGCTTAATGTGGATGGAAGAAGAAACCGGACACCGCATTAATGTTTCTAGAACCGAGCAGGCGCTAGCGGTAAATCCGTCTGTAATCAGCTCAGGCTGCCCGTACTGCTTAACGATGTTATCAGACGGCACAAAGGCAAAAGAAGTAGAAGAAAAGATTTCCACCTATGACGTCGCAGAACTTTTGGAAAAAGCAGTCTGTGGGGAAGTAGCTTAAATTTTAATTGTTTTTAATAAAAACTGTTGATTTTAGAACTTGTTGATTGGAGCGAAAGGTGCTCGACTCCTGCGGGATGTACGAGCTGAGTGAGACCCCGCAGATGCGAAGC